>JAGOSL010000006.1 GCA_018062345.1 Pseudomonadota bacterium
AAGACAGTTTTCCTCTATTCCTAAAAGAGTGCGAATGGAGATTTAACAATCCAAATCCAAAAGCTCAATTAACCCAGCTAAAGCAATGGGTTAAAGGCAAACTAAAATAGTTATCTAGGACACCCCTAATTGATTTTAAGCTCTTCTTAAAACTTATAACTTCATCAATAGTAGAATATCCACAAGAAGAAAAAGCTACGATTAAAAAAAGAGCCCTTAACATCAGCTAACTTCTGGGTCTATAGCACAAAAGCCATTAACTTTTTCTCTGTGTTCTGGATCATTTGTTTGAATGGTGGCTCTAATTTCATACACATCTGAGGGGTGCTTTCTAAAAGCATTCCATAAATACGAATGTAATCCAAAGTCATAAAATTTCCCTAAAATAAATGATTTTGTAATATCACTTGGTAATTCCTCTGGAGTAAGACTTCTCTCATTTTCGTACTCTGGACATCTACTATAAACATTCCTAACTCTTACAGAAACTTTAATAGGGATCCCCTCAGAGGCTATTCTCTTAAAATAATCTATGAACTCTTTTTCTATGAGAACATCATCATGCAAGCTAAAACTAGAAGCAAATTCTTTTTCTAATGACTCACTTTCAGACGCCGCTTTCAAAAGACTACCAATGAGAAACATCAGCCCTGTGAATGTAAAGGCGTAAAAAATTGATTTTTTACTCATTTGTATCTCCTTGTAATAATTTTATAGTCACCTGAATTGATTTTTTGTTGATAGCAACATTGCTATTCCTGATTGCAATTTATTTAAAAAAATACAGAAAGAAAAGAAAGAATTTTAAAATTAAAACATTAATTGTTGGGTTCCTAACGATATTATTTTAGACTGTTTTTAGTATCTTTGAACTTGAAAAAATAGAAAAGGAATTCTTCATAAAATTACAGAATTCATTATCTGATGTACCCCCTAATTTTACCGTCCGACCGTCCAGTTTAGCCGTTTTGCTTATGTTGGATGGACAGGTGGACGGTTGGGGTAGTAAAACCGGACGGATCACGGGTACTGGACTGATAACCGGACCGATGAAAAAGCCGTGAACATGTAGGTTTTCTTGAGTAGTGGACATTCGGACGTCACGGACGGCATTTTTGAGGGGTCAAAAAAGAAGAAAAATAGCGAAAAAATAGGATGATATGATTTAGTGATATCGTTCCCATGCTTCGGTAAACGTATGCTGATCAAACCCTTTACGTTGAATCCCCGCTATCTCTATGTTGCGACTGTGAATATGATACGGAGCCAGCAGTCTACTGAGTTGCCGCGGCGTGATCCGTTTATCCTGACCACGCGTATTATACATCGCCCACGGGCTTTCCTCATCGTCACATAAAGCATTAATCAAATCGACAGTGTGAATTTTAAACAGGGTTTTTTCTTTAAAGACTTTTTCAATATCGCTAAGCAATTCGGTGCCAATCGGTAACGCTTCTTTCTCATGGCCGGAAAGATGTGCTGCTGCTTGCAAAGCTTTATCCGTCCACTGACTTCCCCCAAGGTTGGCAATCGCCAATAAGGGTTCCCAGTTATCTAAGGCGCGATCGGAAATGGAGAGATCACTCGGAAATGTCATCCGTGTGCTTTTGATAACGTCTCCATAATCTTGCGCAAAACGTAACAACTTGCGTTGCAAGGTACTAAAAGTTTGCGGATCCGCGTGGCGTAATTTTTCTGTTTGCTCATGGGTAAGCTTGCGTCTTAAAGAAATGACAATCGAGCGATCATGCAGTGTATCAGGAAGGCCGCCAATAATGGCAATGGCTTTGGCGCCCCAGGTGCTGAAGCGTTTGGGGGTATGATCTTCGCCGGTTGTTCTTATCACATAAGCCGTTGGGCGTGTGTGTCCGGAATTGATCATGCCGCGCAGTTCATCGGAATCGCGAATAAACGTATCCGCTTCATCAATAATCATCGTCGGCTGCCAAAGTTCAATGGTTCGAAACAAAGCTGCTGCTGAAATGTTCGAAGCCAGCAGAGGTTTACACACCAATTGCCCCAATAGTGAAATCAGCGTGGTTTTACCGCAGCGTTTTTCTGGCGAGGAGACGGCAAGAATCGGTGACACATTTACTTGATCAATTACCCAGGTAAACATTACCCATAAGGCAAGGGCGGTATCCGCATGGGTGGGTAAAATCGCAAAGCGTTTTAAAAGGTGCGTGATTTCAGCTAAGAGATCATTAGCTATAACAGGGTCATGCCAAGGATCAATGAGTGGAAAAATATCCGCTGTGTCGTCAGTTTTAGTCTGCTCAAAACGACGCTGTGTTTTAACTTCTTGATCAAGTGTTGAGACGCTTACACCCAGCTTCTTCGCTTCTATTTTTCGCAAGCGATCGTATTCAAGCGCAGAAAGTTCAGCTAAACGTTGTAAGGTTTGTGTATCAGTATCAACATCCAGTTGAGTTGGTTCAGGAAAAACCTCTTCGTATTTTAGAAACAATCGAAAGTCTGAATTTTCTTCAATGCTTGATAAGAACTTATGCGTCCACCCCTCACGCACTGCATCTGCTAAATCGTAGCCCTTAGTTAAAGTAATCGGCGTGTCGTATTTCAGTAATTGATGTTTATCAACACGATAATGATTAAAAAGGGTATTGTTAACAAACTGAACAGATTTGGCCCCAATACGACGACACTGTTCATACAGCTCTTTACCATAGTGTTGACCTGCTTGATCATGATCCATAGCAATCATTACATGGCGATCTTTTAAAGGCGCATAATCGGTTTGTTTTGCCGATTGTGCCCCTTGCATGGTGGTGGTTGTCACAAATTCGGGAAATAACTCTCTCGCTGCTAAGGCAGCTTTTTCGCCCTCACAAATTAATACTGTTTTTTCAGGACATTTAACCAGTTGATCCAATTGAAATAGTGGACGGGGATAAGCAAAACCTTTGGCCTGCCATTCATGTTTATTAGAAGCACGAATAAAGGGACGGAATTCTTTTTTCAAGGCTCCATTTTCTTGTTCAACGGTATTCCATCTGACGATGTAGCCCACAATCGTACTATGCGTATTAGCATATGGATAATATTGGTCTGCTTCATTACCGAACGCTTTCACAAAGTGCTGATATACCGCTGACTGCTTTAAAGAAATAAGGACCTCATCAGACATTGCTCAAAAATCCTTGTAGTTCACGTACTGCATCTGTTTGATTTATGCCGCGCACATATGCCCACAGCGAGATAAAATCCCCGCCTTTATCGCCGGTAGCAAAATCGGCCCATTTACCGGTGCGGGTATTAATACGGAATGAGCCAAGATGACGATCGCAACGGGTGGGATTAAGCGCTACGTATTCTTGGTTTTTTAATGTTCCGTTGGGTAATAACCATTGCAGCAGGGGCAGCACGTAAGGGGTAAGCTGACGGTTGAATTGATAAAAATCAATTTTTTCTTGATGGTGATTAAGATGCATATTATTCTCTTTGGTGAATTGATGATGAATTCTTGCCCTCTGTCCGGAGGGCAATTTTTTTTATTGTTAATGCAATCGTTGCGCAACGGTACGATCGGCCAGGAAACTATCGAGATCTGATTTACGATATCTAACCAAGCGCCCTACTTTAATAAAGGGTAGGTGATACCGCTTAGTACAACGCCACACCTCTAGTGTTCCTGGCAAAACCCCAAGATAGGCCGCGGCTTGGTTGCTGTTCAACAGCTCTGCATTTATATTAAAATTAAAGGGTGTTGGATAATCTGACATGGAAATAATCCTTTCATGATGGTGGTTAATAGAGCTTCATCATTTCGGGTTTTTAAAAACAAGAAAATGCCTTTAATGGATTTGAGTATGACCAAATTAAGGGTAACCGGAGTAGCTGAAAGCGCTAGTTTTATTGGCGAAAAAAGGGTGATGCCCATTTAGTAAAATATTTAGAAAATTAAATGGGTTTGACCCATTATTTCTGATGATACGTAAAAATTAAGATGCACTCGTCGGCAAAAAATCTTATGGGCATCTGTACCATCGTTGAACAAGTTTAGGTTGAGCCAGATATCTAAAAACCGCTAGTTTTTCAGATTTTCATTGTAATGAGGCTAGTTTTTGATTTTGAATCTAAGCTCAACTACTGCCATTTTATTGACTGTTATTACATTAGCAATGTTTAATTAGCCAGTTTTTTGCTATGTGTAAAACATCAACTACATTAATGAAAGCTGAATTGGGCAATTATATACTTACTGGTGCGGGATTTAGTAAGAATTGGGGAGGGTGGTTATCACAGGAGTTATGGAATTTTTTGATAGGCCATGCTGAAGTTCAACAAGATGAAAAATTAAAAGAGTTACTTTGGAATAATATAGACAATGGGTTTGAGCATGCCTTATGTGAAGCAAAACAGAGAGCAGAAAATAATGATGAATGGAAGAAGCGCTATGGAAATTTACAAAAGGTTGTAAGCCAAGCGTTTAAAGAAATGAATGCGTTATTTGATGATGTTTCTAATTTTTGTCAGGGCGATTATGAGATACAAAAGTTTATAGCCGAATTCGATATTATTTTTACGACAAATCAAGATATGCTGGTAGAAAAAAGATTTAGTAGCTTGGCAGAAAATCTTTGTATCCCTGGTATAAAAAGTCGTTATCCTGGAGCATTTCGAGGGGCTGCATATCTAAATGATTGTAGTGGTATAATTGATCGTGACACTCAATACCCCGACTCTCAGGGTTATAATGCTCCTGTTGATCATGCTTATATTAAACTTCATGGCTCTTCAAATTGGTTCACTTCTCAAGGAGGAAATGAACTGATGATTTTGGGAGGAGAAAAAGCCGCACAGATTGCTGGAAATACTCTTATAAAATCGTACTTTGATATTCTGCGAGAAAAACTATCTGAACCAAAAAGTAGACTTTTAATATTGGGTCACAGCCTTCTAGATTTTCATATAAATGAGATTATTTTTGAAGCGATTAGAAATTATGGACTTAAGTTTTATATTTGGAATAATTCTGGACTCAAAGACCTAATGAAAAATTTAGAAAAAGACCCTAATTATGATGAGCAGTTTTTTAAACAAGGCTTGATAGGAGTAAGTATAGTCTCTCTTCAATACATACTCAAAGAAGATTCTATCAGGGAATTTGAGTTTGCAAGAATCAAAAGAGAATTTTTTGGAAAGGCTTGAAATTCATATCATTTCATGCAACGAATCCAGACAAAATTATACCACTATTACTTTTCAAAAAATGCCTTATAAGGAGTATAAATGCGAATAAAATGCCTTAAAAAGCATAAATTTTGACAAAAGTGCCAATGTTATATATATTATTTAAAGCATATGCAGTACAATTATCAGTTTTTTGAGGGTAGACAATGTCACGTAAAAACAAGCTTATAGAAACTCCACCTTACGCTATTGAAGTGACGCTCAAGCGGCTTGGTGCTAATCTACGCACAGCTAGGTTGCGCCGCAATCTTACCATTGATGCGGTTGCACAAAAAATAGGTACTGGGCCTCGTGCCATTGCTAATGCAGAAAAAGGCAAAGTCTCAGCCGGAATTGGAATATACGCCGCTCTACTCTGGGCATTGGGTCTTCTCAAGCAATTGGATGATGTAGCAGACCCTGTTAAAGACCAAGAAGGATTAGCGCTTTCGCTACACAATGAACGAGAACGTGCGCGTCAACATAAGGATATAGATAATGATTTCTAAATCTCCAGAAGAAACGTGCTACGTTTATATTACTCTTCCTGGACAAACAGAACCCATCACTGCTGGTCGTTTTATTTTGACAGTCGATAGATACGACACTCCTTTGGGGCGCTTTGTGTATGGAAAGAAATATTTAGAACGCGCTGATGCTGTAGCATTTGATCCTGTTGAGCTAAAACTTAGTCAACATGTCTATGAAACAACAGCATTAAAAGGTGTTTTTGGCGCTTTGCGCGATGCAGGACCGGACTATTGGGGGCGACGTGTAATCGAACATCATTCAGGAAAATCTCAGTTAAGTGAATTAGATTATCTCCTCTATGCACCAGATGACCGTGCTGGAGCACTTGGGTTTGGTTTAAATCAAGAACCTCCTGCGCCAAAACGTACATTCAATCAGACCATTAATCTTCAAAAACTTCAGCACGTCGCTAATGCTATTGTTAATGAGGAAGAATTGCCAGCAAGTGCTATTCATCAGCAAATTCATGATTTAATGCTTATTGGAACTTCAATGGGAGGAGCACGTCCCAAGGCCGTCGTGGAAGACGAGGAAGGTTTGTGGATTGCTAAATTTAATAGAAGCGATGACAGATGGAATCAGGCCCGAGTTGAACATGCGATGTTAGTTTTGGCACGTCATTGCGGGTTAAATGTTGCTAGCAGCAAAGTTGTTGAGGTAGGAGACCAAGATGTCTTGCTTGTTAAGCGTTTCGATCGTGAAAAACAAGCGCAAGGATATTTACGAGCACGCATGGTTAGTGCTTTAACCTTGCTGCGTACTGAGGATACGCATCGTTCCAGAGAACAGTGGTCTTACATTGCACTGGTAGAAGAGCTAAGACGTATCAGTAAAGAGCCCGCAAAAGATGCTAGCGAATTATTTCGTCGGATGTGTTTTAATGCGCTTATTTCAAATATCGATGATCATCCTCGCAATCATGCGGTTATCGCAAAAGAACAAGATTGGCGTCTCTCGCCGGCTTATGATTTAACGCCCTTTGCTTCTGTTAGTATTGAAAGGCGAGATCTGGCAATGATCTGTGGTGATTACGGGCGCTTCGCCAATGTCAGCAATTTTCTTTCACAACATGCTAGGTTTTTGCTGGATAAAGAGAGTGCGCTAGCAATAGTGAACGAAATGAGAGACTATATCGCAAACAATTGGTACTCAATAGCACGAGCTGAAGGTGTTTGTGAAAATGACTGCGAGAAAATAGAAACTGCTTTTGCTTATCCTGGATTCAGTAAAATACTAACAGAGTGAACCTTTTGTCAAAAGCAAAAAATAAAAACCGTAGCATTCACAAAATTATTTGGAGCGCAATATACCGATATGACCATAAATTAAAAGAGAAAACTCTGTCATATCAGCATTTTTTTGAAATTGCTTAAATGTTATTTTGTTCGCTGCTCTTCTTTCTTTTTGCATGATACTTTTTGCCCTCTTTTTGTTCAGCAAGGCGAATGAACTTAGCAAGATAGGGAATATCAGACGCTGCAATATCGAGTTGATGCTTTTCAATATACTCTTCAATGAAAAATTCAACACTAGTTTTTGCTGCCTCTGCTAATTTCTCTTTCCCATATTGTTCATAAACAGCATTTAATACTTGTAACCAAGGAGTGATATACTCATTTGGGTTAAATAGAAAAGAAGGGCTGTTTATAAGAGGGGCTTTAAATTTGAACGATCGGGTAGTTTTTTCATTAAGCTCAAAAGACATGCAGCGCTCAACATCTTCTTTTCTAAAATAAATGCTTTCTATAATCTCTGCGATGGGAGGTTTTACATGATGCATTCTTCCATCCGCCAGCAATCGATACCAGTTATAATCAGTATGCCAAAGTGCTGCATCAACTTTATGATATATACAATTATACTGAATGTATGCGTCCAAATATCCTAGTGAAATAAGGTATCTTAAATGATGCATCGCTTTAAAAACAGGCAAAGAGCTTAGCTTAAAATCAAAACTTATACCCTTTCGTTTATTTATTTTCATTAAGAGACAATGCCCTTGAATATCAATTCTCACCTCAATAAGAAGAATAGTTATATTTGGGAAAAATCTATTTTTTTTAAGCTTTTCTTCAAATTTTTTTAAATTGTTACTATCATAAAAAATATATTTCATCGCGTAATGATCTTCTGGGATAACGCTCCATACATTCCGTGTATTTTCTATGCTCTTTCCGAAAAGTTCAATTTCTTGTTGAAGCTTATTTATTCCTATTTCATTCAAAACTTCATACACGTTTAATAATCCGGGAGGAGATTGCATATTGGTCATAGAATTTCCTTCTTAATCTTGATGTATTTAATATCATTTTCGTCGAAAAATTATAATTCATCGCCTAATATATCATTATGATTAACGAATAATCATTAAATTTAGCAATATAAAAATAATTTTGGTGAATTTCATTAAGATAATCAAGAGTGAAAATATGGAGAGCTAATCAGATAGCATGAAAAACTCCCCTTATTTGGGCTGCTATCGAACATTTGAGTATCATTTTTAGAATAATTCGTCCAATATAGAATTGGTTGTCGTATTTGCCGAAAAATATTTATGCGCCATCTGAAAACGACTTTAGCAGCAACAGTTAAGCATGTTTCTTCTACTTGAAAGAGAAAGACGCTCCGTTACCAACAATGTTACAGCTATTCCAATTATTTGCTTGTGATAATTCAAGTGTAACAAACGAGATGAATACCTAATATCACTGACTCTTTATTTTCTTATGTAATCTATCATTGCACTTGTTGCTCTTTCTACAGACTCTCTTACAGGGTCAATATTTAATCGTGCATAAATTGCTGTGGCTTGCTGTGATTTATGTCCAAGAGATTTGCCAATTACATAACTATTTGCGCCAGTTGCGGCTTGCCAACTGCCTAAGGTTCTGCGCAGATCGTGTATCCTTAAATTTTGTAATTTTGCTCGTTTTAAAATTCTTTTCCAGGCACTTTTTGGTTCTTCTAAATGACCGGATCGACTTGTGCTACTGGGGAAAACCCAATTATTTTGTTTTTCTTTAAGGCGTTCCTTTAGAATTACAGTGGCTTCAGGGGAAAGTGGTACTAGAAGGGAAGAGCCATTTTTAGTTTCTGGAATACACCACGTTGCTTGATCTAAATTAATATCTTGCCAACTCATTGATAATAAGTTGCCGCGTCTTGCTCCTGTTAAAATGCCAAGCATAAAAAAATCAGCAAGGGTTCGATTATGTTCTTCTTTTAAAGCTTCAAAAAATCTTGGTAATTCATCTCCTGCAAGAAAGCGTTCTCTACTAATTTCTCTAAATTTTTTAATACCAACAGCTGAGTTAGTTCCCTCCCATCCCCAGTCTATGGCTTTATTAAACATAACCCCTAAGAGGGTGATCATTCGATTCGCGGCATAAATACCATGTTCTTTTCCAACTTTTGCATGCAATGACTCTATTTCGCTTCTGTGAATGCTGGAAAGCCTACGCCTATCCCATCGAGCTAAATAAAGCCTGTATAACTTCTCGTCAGTTTTCCACGACTTCTTATGAAGCTTTGCATGCCTTTCAAAATATTGAAGAAAAAGCTCATTTAAGGTTAATTCTTTTTTGAGCTTATTTTTTTCTCTGTTAGGATTTTTGCCTTGGGCAATTAATGCATTTGTCTCAAAAGCTAATTTTCGAGCATTTTCAACAGATAAGTCAGGGAATCGTCCGAGTATTATACGTTCGGGGCGTCCTTCAATTTTTCGGTAAACAAAAAAAGTTTTTGAGTCTTTGTCAGTGATTGAGATGCCAAGGCTTTTTACGGCTTCATCATAGTAATAAGAACGTTTACCTTTTTGTGGGGTGGGTAAAGATTTCAAACTGCTGTTTTTAAAATTAAATCGGTTATTTTTAGCTTTCATCTGGTGCTACCCTGGTGCTACCTTTTTGGTGAAAATCAGTTAAAATTTATAGATAATCATAAAAGTAATTCGCCTATAAAGTCAACTTTTACCAATGATTGTAGGTGATTGTTAAATTATATAAAATGTGTAGACCAGAGACTGTTAACCACTGGGTCAGCGGTTCGAGTCCGTTCCGGGGAGCCAATTTCAAGTTTAAATTCTCAAAATAATATTTGGTGTGTCGCTTTTTTCTTGACGGAAGCCAAGGGATTTTCTATAAAGTACCACAGGATATTAATAAATTTTTGATATGGCAGACCATAAAAACTCAAAAAAAGCTATTCGCCAGACAGAGCGTCGTACAGGTGTAAACCGTAATCGTATGACTCGCATGCGTAATTTTGTAAAAAACGCTGAAAAAGCACTAGGAATGCACAATGCTCCAGCAGTTTCTTTCGAAGAAGCTAAAATTGCAGTAGTTGCTGCAGAAAGCGCAATGATGAAAGTTGCAAAGACAGGAATTATTCATAAAAATTTTGTTTCCAGAAAAGTTTCTCGTTTGGTAGCTAGATTGAAATCGATTGCTTCTTAATAGAGTGTTTCTTTTATAAAGTTAAGACCCGCTTTCAAAGCGGGTTTTTTTGTAAAGAGGCATTATAATATAGAAAATAACCATTTGCTTTTCTTTGCTGTGGATAGGTGGGGGCGTTTTTCTGACATTGAAAGGCGAGGTATTGGAATGATGCAGTTTTTGCATAGAAGAAAATTGTAAAAGTATTAGGGTGCGTAATAATCATAGCGAAAAATATGATCCCATACTAAATTTGCATAAAAAATCAGACTTTGGTCAAATGTGAAAATTATCTCTTTGCTTGCGTGCTAAACAATTTTTCATCTTTTAGTTCTGCAAATTTTTATAGTATTTCACTGGAAATGATGAAATGAGGGCATTGTGAACGATTTTTTAAGAAAAATTCCGTTTATATTCATTCAATACTCTGTTAGCATTCCTTAAACGATGTTCTTGAGTTAAAGAGCGTAGCGCTTGTCATAGTGCGTCGGTCTTGCTACAGTGCTGAGCTGAAAAGAATAAATTTATTAAAATTTAAGGATAGAGGTTTCATTGGCACAGAGTGTCGTTATTGTTGAGTCTCCTTCAAAAGCGAAGACTATAAACAAGTATCTGGGCAGCGACTATACGGTTGTTGCTAGTTATGGGCACGTGCGTGATTTGCCGTCAAAAAATGGATCCGTAAATCCAAATGATAATTTTTCTATGATCTGGGAGCTTGATGATCAAGGAAAAAAACGCATTAAAGATATAGTTGCATCAGCAAAAGGTGCAAAAAATCTTCTTTTAGCAACCGACCCGGATCGCGAAGGAGAGGCCATTTCTTGGCATATTCAGCAGGTTTTAGAAGAAATGAAAGCAACTAAGGGCATGAATGTGCAGCGAATTGTTTTCAATGAAATTACTAAAAAGGCTGTGCAAGATTCATTAAAGTCGCCAAGAGATGTGAATAAAGAGCTTGTAGACGCATATTTAGCGCGTCGTGCCCTTGATTATCTTGTCGGATTCACTTTGTCGCCTATCTTGTGGAGAAAGCTTCCCGGAGCCCGTTCTGCAGGGCGCGTGCAATCTGTGGCATTGCGCTTAATTGTTGAGCGTGAGCAGGAAATTGAAGCATTTGAAACCCAGGAATACTGGTCGGTTGAAGTGCAATGCATGAACAGCGTTAGTGTTAATTTTCTGGCAAAGTTGAATTTTTTAAATGCTAAAAAACTAGAGAAATTTGATTTGCCAAATGAAGAAATAGCGAAAGCAGCGGCTGAAACTATTGAAAAATCTACTTTTACAGTTGGGGATATCGAAAAGAAACAGGTTAAGAGAAATCCTGCGGCTCCTTTTACGACATCAACTCTTCAGCAAGAAGCATCAAGAAAGCTTGGATTTAGCCCAAAAAAAACGATGCAACTTGCGCAGCGTCTTTATGAAGGTATTGATATAGGTGGAGAAACTATTGGTTTAGTAACTTACATGCGTACCGATAGCGTTAATCTTTCAAACGATGCTTTAGCGTCAGCTCGAGAATTTATCGAGAAGGATTATGGCAAACAGTATTTACCAGCTGCTCCTCGTGTATACAAAAGCAAGGCGAAAAATGCGCAGGAAGCCCACGAAGCAATTCGCCCAACTGATGTTGTACGTACTCCTAAATCAATGGCTTCTTATCTTGATGATGCGCAGTTGAAGCTTTATGAGCTTATTTGGAAACGCACGGTTGCAAGTCAAATGGAAAATGCTTTGTTTGATCAGGTAGGAGTTGATATTACTTCTCATGACAAACAAACAAGTTTACGTGCAACTGGTTCAACTCTCATTTTTGACGGTTTTTTAAAACTTTATCAAGAAGGTAAGGACCAAGAAAATAAAGATGATAAAGCTTCTGAGGATGATGATCGTATTTTGCCTCCACTAACTGTGGGTGAAGCAATAAGCATTAATGGGGTTACGCCTGAGCAACATTTTACTATGCCACCTCCGCGATACACAGAGGCAAGCCTAGTTAAAAAGCTTGAAGAGCTAGGTATTGGTCGTCCGTCAACCTATGTTTCACTTATTCAGACCCTTCAAGATCGTGATTATGTTCGTATTGAAAAACGTCAATTTCACCCTGATCAACGAGGCAGGCTAGTGACTTCGTTCTTGAGTCATTATTTTCCAAAGTACATCCAGTATGATTTTACTGCTGACCTGGAAGAGCAGCTTGATGATATTTCTGGTGGTCGTAGGGGTTGGATTGATGTGATGAATGCCTTTTGGGTTCCTTTTCATGACACTGTTAAACTAGCTGAGCCTTTAAAAATAAGTCAGGTTTTAGATGACGTGCAAAAAGACCTTGAGTCTTCGCTCTTCGATATGACAAAAGAAAATCCTAGAGCTTGCCCAACTTGTGGTGAGGGGCAGCTTTCTTTGAAGCTTAGTAAGTTTGGCCCTTTTCTTGGGTGTAATCGTTATCCAGACTGTAAGTACACGAAATCTCTGAGTGGTGCTGCAAATCCTGAAGAAGGCATGCAAGAGGTCAATGATGTGATTGTGTTGGGGCAGGACCCCAAGCTTGGTGTTGATATATCTGTTCGTAAAGGTCCTTATGGTCCTTATTTACAGTGGGAAGAAAAGGATGTCAAAAAACCAAAACGTGTGAGTATTCCTCCTGGGTTTGATCCATATAATATGTCGTTAGAGCAAGCAGTTAAGTTAGGTTCATTGCCTGCGCTTATTGGAAAGCACCCAGAAACTCAAGCGGATATTCTTGTCGGCATTGGCCGTTTTGGTCCTTATTTAAAATATGAAGGTGCATTTGCGTCTATTCCTAAAGCGTATAACTTTATGGAAGTCACTTTAGAAGAAGCGCTCGAGATTTTAGAAAAAAAGAAAAATGCACCTCCAAGGGCAGGCGGCTTTAAGGCAAAAACTAAAAAGTAGATATTTTATCACTGAAGACTTGTGTTAGATAAGCTAAATCATTTTTTTCTACAGTTGCGCCGCACCATACTCTAAAGCTTGGTTTTGAATGCGCATGATTTACTATGTCAAACAATAGCCCTGCATTCGCTAACGTCTGGGCGAATTCTCGATATTCGTCAAAAGAAGTAAATGTATCTGCATAAAAGCAGACAGCTCCACCTTTTGCCTGAATGTCTCTCGTTGCCATGGGAGTTAAGCCTGGAGTGTTTACAACCCAATCATATAAAAACGAAACATTCTCTGCTGCTTTTTTGTATAAACCATCAGCTCCGCCTAAGGCATCAACCCAATCAAGAGCGCATTCAACATCAGCCAGAGATAACATTGAGGGTGTGTTTAATGTTAATCCCTCAAAAATTCCATGATTAACTTTGTCGCCCAACCATAAACTCATAATTCTTGGGATTGGCCAATCGGGGATGTATGTTTCGAGTTGTTGCAGTGCACGTGGGCTAAGAGCAAGCATGCCATGAGCTGCTTCTCCACCTAGACCTTTTTGCCAAGAAAAAGCCACTACATCAAATTTTTCAAAAGGTATGTCAAAGCAAAATGCAGCAGCTGTTGCATCAACAATAACTAAACCTTCTCTTTCTTCCTTGATCCAATCGACATCAGGGTAGGCTACGCCTGTAGTTGTAGCGCTTATTGTCATTACTAAATCATGTTTTGAATTATGGTGCAATGTTGGAAGAGCTCCGTATTCTGCTTCAAAAATGTTTGCATCAATTTTAAGTTGATGTTTAATGTCATGTGCCCAAATCTTGCTAAAAACGTCCATTACGTGTACATTTACACGACGATTTCCTAGGAAACACCACATAGCCATTTCCATGGCGCCTGTTGCAGAAGCAGGTACAATTGCTAGCTTATAGTCATGAGGGATATGCAAAACTTTTTTCTGGCGCTCGATAATCGACTTTATGTGTTCTTTGGCAATATCGCTTCGGTGAGATCTATTTAAGAATGGTCGATCTAATTTCTCTAAAGACCACCCTAAATGCTTAACGCAGGGACCAGAGCTAAAATACGGTCGCACAATTAATCCTTTTGTAAAAGATATTTTAGTGTCTGGCCTATTCTACTTAAAAAAGAAGATCTTTGAACATCATTTTTCACAATCAATGGAATAATCACTGGCTCACTCCAATCAGGATGAGCGAGCGTGATTGTTCCTACTTGATCTCCTGCTTTAAGTGGTGCTTCTAAAACGCTTTGGAACCTTACAATTGCTTGTACTTGATGGGCTCTGTTGCGATGGAGTGTTAAAAGATGCTGTGCAGGTATAATTTCCGCCATTTCTTGGGGGCTATATCTAACTGGTAATTTAATGATCGATTTATTATTTGGCAAAATTGTGTAATTCCCAAAAGTTCCAAACCCCCATTGTAATAAGCGATAGGCCTCATCGGCCCTTTGTTTCATTGAGTGAAGTCCTGTTATTACTAGAAATAAGCGACGTCCATATTGTTCAGCAGAAGCAACCATTCCGTATCCGGGGCCTGAAGCAAAACCAGTTTTTACGCCATCGCATCCTATATTTTTTTGTAATAATAAATTTCTATTAGGCTGTTCAATGTTGCGATATTTGAATTTTAATTCTTTGTAAATGCCGTACCATTCAGGAAACTCTTTAAGAGTGTTTTTGCTTATGATGAATAAATCATAAGCGGTGGATAGATGGCCTTCTTGAGGTAAACCACTGGCATTTTTGAATTCAGTTTTAGAACAGCCCATCTCTTTTGCAACATGGGTCATGTCTGCTGCAAATGCGCTTTGTGTACCACTTAAGTATTCTGCTAATGCTATAGCTGAATCATTACCTGAGACAATAATCAGTCCTTTTAAAAGGTCCTCAACGCTTACTTGATCTCCAACTTCTAAAAACATATCACTACTACCAGCTTCTATTTCACGAGCATTGCTGGAAATAGTTACGAGTGAGTCTTTTTTTATGCGGCCTTCTTTTAAAGCTTTCATAACCATATAAGCTGTCATGATTTTAGTCATGGAAACTGGTTCAAATGGTTCATTGGCATTTTTTTCTAATAAAATTTTACCTGTTTGATAATCGACTAGAAGAGCATGAGTGGAATCAACTTCTATACCATAAGGTTCTAAAATATTGTCCTTTGATTTTTCTTTAGATTTTTGAATTTTCTGTATTTTTTTGCTAGGGAGCTTTTTTGCTTTTGCTTCACCGACGGAGAAGCTAAGGAATAGAATAAATAAAAATTTGAATAAGAGCATTTTTAATCCTTTACTGCAATTGCTTGCGCATATCCTTTTTTATGCAGCTGCTTTAAAAGCTGCTGGGATGTTTGTCCGTTAAAAGGGCCAACCTTTATGTTATAGAGCATTTGTCCGCTTGGGTGAAGTACTGGTTGTACGGAAGCATTCCAGGTTTTTGGAAAGCTTGCTGCAATTTTTTGAGCGTTATTCTTTTGGATATAGGCTTCACCTAAATTGATGTAAGTATTGAGACTTGCTGCGGATTTTGGTATTTCGGGATTTTTTTCCATAGCTTGCGGTGTTACGGACTTTAAAATATCATCTAATTTTGCTGTTTGGTTTGAGAGTGCCTTTTTTGTGGATTTTGTAGTGAGTATACCAGATTCTTGCGTTTTTACAGTTGCTTGATTATTTTTTCCGGCAATTTCCTCTGCATAAACTTGTTGCCAAGTTCTTCCGTCTCTCATTTTTCCACTTTTATTTCCGTGCTTAGCTAAATAGTCAGAAAGTAATCGGCTTTCTCCCGGAAGGCTTTGAACCCTAACGGTAACTAGTCCCTTGCTGTAAGTTCCGAGGGCTTTTGCTGCTCCTACACTTAAATCTATAATGCGCCCTTCATAGACAAAAGGGCCGCGGTCATCAACGACTAAATTAATTGCTTTTCCATTTTGTAAATTTGTTACTTTGACCACAGTTGGTAGCGGTAAAGTACGGTGAGCTGCTGAAATTCCGTGCATATTAAATTTCTCGCCATAAGGTTTTGGCTTACCGTGAAACCCGGGGCCATACCAAGAAGCTAATCCTGTTTTATCGTATTCATAGAAATTTTGCGGATAATGCCATTCGCCTCGGCAATAATAGCTTTTGATTGAGCCTTTCCCAATTCCTCCAACAGGAGTGCGTGGACCATAATGGCCTCCACCAGCACACCCTGCTAAGAACAACAATAAAATTATTATAGAATGCAAAAAAATACAGATAGATTATATTTAGTATTCATTTATAGTCGTTTTTATTTACATATCACAAGAGATATCTGTAATTAATTAATCATTGGCAAGAAGGTTTTATGTAGTAATTCATTTGCACATAAAACAGAACTTATATAGATATCCATTGATTCTCCGTTGAAATTTGTAATCACTCCGCCTGCTTCACGTATTAATAGTACGCCAGTTGCCATATCCCAGGGTTTTAATCCTTGTAAAAAACAAACATCAAAGCGACCGCTAGCAATATATGCTAAGTCAAGAGCTCCGGCACCTGTGTAGCGAATGCCAGAAATTTTTTCATCTATTTCTTTGACTATAGGATGATCATAGTCGCAGCATAAGAGAAGAGACTCTAGATCACGACGTGCTGAAACACGCAATCGTTTTTGATTACAAAACGCGCCTTTCCCTTTTTCAGCCCAAAAAAGCTCATCAAGAATTGGCTGGTAAGTTACTCCAGCAATAATTTCTCCGTCAAATTCTAGGGCAACTGTGATTGCAAAATGAGGATTGCTGTGTAAAAAATTCGTAGTGCCATCGAGTGGGTCAATAATCCAGCGATGTCTCGGGTCTTTACCTTTGATTTCCCCAGCCTCTTCACACAAGAAACAGAAATCAGGCCGCGCCTTGCGTAATTCATCAATCAGAATTTGTTCTGATCTTTTGTCTGCTGAGCTTACGAAGTCACCAATAGATTTTCTGGTGATTTGCAAATGGCTTAATTCCCCAAAATCACGTACTAATCCACGTGCTGCTTTATACACAGCTTGTGACATTACATTGATCAAGGCAGATTTTGGTGTTTGAAATGTTCTTGACATTGTTAATCTTTCGCGCGTTCGACATAAGTTCCATCGGCTGTGCGCACGACAACTCTAGTTCCAGATTCGATGTGTGGAGGCACCATAATACGAATACCATTCTCTAAGACAGCAGGTTTGAACGATGAAGTTGCTGTTTGCCCTTTAACAACGGGATCAGCTTCTGTAATTGTTAAGATGATTGTGTCTGGTAATCTTACAGAGATAGGTCGTCCTTCATGCATGCACAATTCAACAATCATGTTGTCTTGTAAGTATGCGGCAGCATCTCCCACAAAATTTTTTGCAAGATTAATTTGTTCAAAAGTAGTTTGATCCATAAATACAAGGTCATTGCCTTCAGCGTATAAATATTGAAATGGGAGTTGGTCTAAGTGCACCCTCTCAACAGATTCTGCAGAACGAAATCTTTCGTTAAGCTTAGTGCCATCTGTTAAACATTTTAGTTCAACTTGCATATAAGCTCCGCCTTTACCAGGTTGAGTGTGCTCTGTTTTTACAGCAGTCCATAGTTTTCCTTGGTACTCAATAATATTCCCAGGGCGAATTTCGTTTCCTGATATTTTCATAGTTTTCTCACGTTCTGTAGATGTTGCATTATAATAGGTATAAAAAAACCCGCAACTAATTGGTGCGGGTTTTTAAAGAAAGAAATGATATTAGTTGATAACTGTGATGCCAACGCGGTTTTGTGCGTACGCTTCTTCAGTGTCACCAACAACTTCTAATTTTTCTTTTCCATAAGAAATTGTCTTTAGGCGATTCTTATCGATGCCAAGTTTAACAAGTTCCTTTTCAACAGCATTGGCGCGACGTGCACCGAGAGCTAAGTTGTATTCACTTGTTCCGCGTGGATCACACTTACCAACAACAGATGCTGTTGTTGATGAGTAAACCTTCAACCAACCAGCTTGCGCTTCAACGGATTTCTTTGCGTCAGCTGAAAGAGTTGAGCTGTCAAAATTAAAGAATACGCGATCTTTTACAGTTTGTTTGAAATGACCAGGTGTACCTGGAGTAGCTGCTGCATTTGCATCTACATTTTGGCATGTGTCTGTGCATTCACAACCAATTAACAATAGCCCAAGAGCTACTGAAGACAATACTTTTTTCATGAATAATCCTTCTCAACAAATTCATTTAAATTGAACCATTTCAAAGGTAACAAAGATTTAAGAAAACACCAAGAGAACTAGAGCTTGATAGAATACAATCTGAAGGTATGTAGATCTTTTGCAACACTATGAGGAGCAATCTGGTTATTCAGTTTTGTTCTGTCCAACAATATTCTTGAGAGTTTCAAACGATTCGGTTTTTTTGTTAAATTCAGTAGGTCTTTGTTTTAAAAAAGATTCTAGCTTTTCGTTCATTTGAATGGCTTTGTCAATAGCTGGATCTGTCCCAATTCGGTAAGCTCCCAAACGGATAAGATCAACCATGTCGTGATAAGTACTTAGATTTTTTCTGGCCTCAATTACGGTTTGCTGTTCTGCCTCTGAGTGGCACATTGGAACAGTACGTGAAATGCTTTGCATAATATTGATTGCTGGGAAGTGACCTCGTGTTGCTAAGTTTCTATCAAGTACAATATGTCCATCTAAGATGCCCCTTACAGCATCTGATATGGGTTCATTATGGTCATCACCATCAACTAGAACGGTGAAAAAACCTGTGATATATCCAGTTTTTTCATTGTTATTGCTGTTTTCAATCCCTGGTCCGGCTCTTTCCAGCAATTTTGGCAGTTCTGCAAAAACACTAGGTGTATAACCTTTTGTTGTGGGGGGTTCATGTGCTGCTAA
The DNA here is from genome assembly GCA_018062345.1 of Pseudomonadota bacterium. Lineage (GTDB taxonomy): Bacteria > Pseudomonadota > Alphaproteobacteria > Paracaedibacterales > CAITNM01 > CAITNM01. Next base: position 18,957 of record JAGOSL010000006.1, read on the forward strand.
TCCAATTTCACGCTGAGACATAGCAAATCTGGTAACGCTATCCATGACACAAAGAACGCTTAGTCCTAGGTCTCTGTAATATTCAGCAAGACGTAATGTTAGTTGAGCGGCTTCTCGTCGTATTAATGCTGTTTCATCAGAAGTTGCTACAACTAAAATTGTGCGTTTTAGGCCTTCTTCTCCTAAGGTATCTTCTATGAACTCACGTACTTCGCGTCCTCGTTCACCAATCAACCCTACGATGCAAATGTCACAGTCGGCAAATTTTACAAGCATAGAGAGAAGTACAGACTTTCCAACCCCGGAGCCAGCAAAAATGCCTAGTCTTTGCCCCTTACAGCAAGTTAAGAAAGTATCAATTGCTCGAACTCCAATTTCAATTGGATCTTTTACTTTTGCTCGATTGTGGGCGAGTAGAGGTGTGCCGTGTAGGCTATACGGGATGGAGCCATGAGAAAGCTGACCTTTCCCATCAATTGGTTCAGCTAGTCCATTAATGACCCTGCCTTGCCACTGTAAGCTTGGATAGATGGTTGTGCCGTGCTCTAAAAAAGTTACCTTACATTTAGGGTGTAGCCCCTTAAGATGTTGAAATGTCATCACTTGTGCAAGATCTTGATTGAAACTTATTACTTCTCCAAGTACAGGCTGGTGATTTTGGGGATGCAGCCAACAGCGGGTGCCAATATGAATTCTTTGTGAATTAACTCTTACAACTGCGATTAAACCTTCTAGGCGCTCAACAAATCCACACAATTCAAAGTCTTCAATGCTTTGAATTTGCCCTAAAATTTCATCTATTTTTTCTTCAGTTAGATTAAACAATGAGAATTAATCTTGATAGTTATAGGTATAGTGTTGGTAAACCTAGCAGGAAAAGCAAGATTTTTTATTCAACCATTAAAAATCCTGTACTAAAAAAATTTGCTCACTACTGAGGCAGCGACATCACTTGGGTGCATATTTGAGACCTTTAAGCTATTGATTGCTTCTTTGTATTTTTCGTGTATTTTTTTCTTTAATCTACTATCAGATAGAATGCTATCAAGTTGCTTGCTTAAGAATTCAGCATTGCATTGATTTTGTAGATATTCTGGCACTACCATTTCTTTGTTCAAGATATTTACCAGGCTGGCATACTTGGAAGTTATTAAAATTTTAGCTACCCAATAGGTTAGTTTTGATAATTTATATGCAATAACTTGGGGAACACCTACATAAGCTAGTTCTAGGCTTACGGTTCCACTGGCGGCAAGAGCAATGCTGCTTTGCATAAATGCTTGCCATTTTTCTTCGGCGGTTGTTACTATTTTTACAGGAATCGCGGCATTTTTTATTATTGGATCAATAAGCGGAACAAGATGAGGTAATGTGGGCAAAACCACTTCAATGCGTCTGTTTAATGATAGTTTGGTGATTGCGTCTAAAAATATTTCTAATAGGTTTTGAATTTCGCTTTTGCGACTTCCTGGAAGGACGCAAACCAATGTGGCCTCACGGCTTATGCCTAGAGATTCACGAAAGCCTGTGTCATCAGGCAATGCTATTTCAGTAATAGGATGGCCTACAAAAGTTGTTGATAATCCGTGGCAAGTGAAGTAGGGAGGTTCGAAAGGAAGCAAACATAACAGGTGATCAACAGCTATATTTTTTGCAAGCTTTTTTGCTCTTTGGGGTTTCCATGCCCAAACTGATGGAGCAACGTAATGTACCACAGGAATCTTAAGCTTTTTTGCATATTTAGCTATTCTTAAGGTAAAGCCGGGTGCATCGATAGTTACTAGCACATTTGGCATAAATGCATTTATTGCTTTTTTTGTTTCATTGATACGTTTTAGAATTTTGAATAAGTGCGGAATAAGTTCAAAAAGTCCGTAAAGCGATAGGTCAAACATGGGGAAAAGACTTTTCAAGCCTTGAGCTTCCATTTGATTTCCACCAATACCTGCTATTTCGATATCAGGATGTTGTTTTTTTAGTGATTGTAATAGCTGTCCGCCTAAAAAATCTCCAGAAGCTTCTCCAGCAATGATAAAAATGCGTTTAGTCACTCCTAAAACATCTCTTTAGGGTTAAAGCTCATCGTCATATTTTTCCATTGATCGTGCTTTCCTTTTGGTAGAGGTAATGGATTGCACTTGGGGTCAAGTACGGCTCTTTGTGCGCTTTCTGCAGCTACATTGTAGTATGGGTCGCTTGCCATGCGTCGTTTATCAACAATATCTGCTTTTATGACGGTACCGTCAGCACTTAATTCCATATCAATATCCACAATTAAGTCTTTTGCTCCTTTAGCACCTGCCGGTACAGACCAGCATGGACGAATTTTTGCTCGTACTGCATCTATTTCAGAAGCTGTTACTACAGGGGCAATGTCATTAACATCAGCGCCATCTTCGCTGATTAGTTCATCAATTGCATCTGTATTATCTTTTGTGACACCGCTCAAAATATCATCGATGCTTTTCTTTTTTGCTTTAGGTTTTTTATCTTTGGCATCTTCTTTTGTGCCTTTTGGCTTAGGTTTAGTTAGATCAACCTCGGCCTTTTTGGGTGTTTTTTTATCTTTCTTTTTGATATTCTCTTTCTTTTTTTCTTCCTTTTTTGGTTGGGCTTTATCTTTTTTCAGGGGAGCTGTTTCTTCCTTGTGTTTTTCTTTTTGGATTTCTGATTCTTTTTCTTTGGGTTTTTCTTCTGTTTTAGGTTTCTCAGGCTCTTTAGGCTTTTCTGGTTCAGGAATTGGTTGCTTTTTTAATTCTTCCTTTTTTTTAGCTTCTTCTTTCGCTGTTTCTTCAGGAATTGGGGCAATTGCACGTTTGGGAGCAGCTGATTTGTCGCTGATGGCAACAAAATCAATAAGCATAGTTGGTGATGTGTCAATTTTTTGAAAAAATGAGAAGTGTAAGTCGGAGTAAACCAATAGCAGAACTGCGATGTGCAATAATAGTGAGTAAAGAATTGCTTTGCGCATTATCTACCGTGTAGGTGAAGGTAATTCCGCAATTAGCGAAACTTTTTGAAAGCCTGCTGCAGCAATAGCGCCCATAACTTCCATTACTTTTCCATAAGCAATTTTACTGTCGCCTCTTACGTAAATTTTTGCTTCTGCATTATTATTTGTTATTGCTTTTAGCCTATCAACCATCGCAGACATTGGAACGAGCGCTTCTTGAATATACGTCTCACCTTTGGCATTAACGCTAACGACAAGTGGTTCAATGCTATCATTCATTTGAGCTGCTTGAGTTTTCGGTAAATCGACAGGAACGCCGACAGTTAACATTGGCGCTGTTACCATAAAAATAATCAGCAAAACCAACATAACATCGACTAAAGGTGTGATGTTGATAGACGAGTTGAACCCAGTATTTCTTCTACGTCCCGATGTCTTTTTTGCAGAGTGCAGATGACTAGCCATTAATCATGCTCTTCTAGTTGGCGAGAAATAATTGAGCTAAACTCGCTTACAAATGCATCTAGACGATTGCCATAACGATTAAAATCACTCGATAATTTGTTATATGCGATTGCTGCTGGAATTGCAGCAATTAGGCCTATTGCTGTTGCAAATAGGGCTTCTGCAATGCCAGGCGCTACTACGGCAAGATTTGTATTTTGCATAGTTGCAATATTTCCAAAGCTATTCATGATGCCCAACACAGTACCAAATAGCCCCACAATTACAGCATTAGCTCCAAGAGATGCTAAAAACCCCATGTGCTTTTCCAATTGATCCATTTCTCTGCCAACTGTGACTTGCATAACTCTTTCTATGCGTTGCTCAAGAGTTCCACGCAAGCTAGCGGACTTCGTGTGGCCTTTTGACATTGACCTGCGCCACTCACGCATAGCGGCGCAAAAGACTGCTGACATTGGGTCTGTGTAGCGGTTTTGTAATCGATTAAATAATTCATCTAACGGACCGCCTGACCAAAATGCTTCTTCAAATTGATCTGCCAAAGTATTTAGGCGGTGCATTCTAATAACTTTATGAAAAATAATTGTCCATGACCAAATAGAGGCGACTATAAGGCCTGCCATCACTAATTTTATTAGGATATCAGCTCCCCAGAACATATCCCACATTGAAAGATGCTTTGCTACATGAGGGCCTGCTTGGGCCATTGTTTGCATAACAACATCATTTGCTGATGGAATGTTTGGCATAGCAGCGGATGCTGCGACTGTTGCCGTTTGCGCGTCCATAAAATCCTCTTATCGTGCTGAGTTATCAGGAACAACGCGAGAGCGAGCTTGTTGGCCAGCATACCCTTTGTTGTTCAAAACAACAATGACTCGTTGTCCAACAGACATCCTTGGTTCAGCTCCTTGAGCAATAGTGTGCACTTCACCGCTATCAAGCTGAACGGTGTATTCAATGCCTTCTTGCGAGGTCAGTCCCTGTTCGGCAAAGTGTCCAGCTACACCACCTAATAATCCGCCCGCTAGAGTTGTGAACGGGCCATGGTTGCTTACAACGTTGCCTATAACGGCACCAGAAACAGCGCCTATACCAGCGCCCACACCGGGTTGGTTAGGTTGTGACGCGTTTATATTAATAACCCTTAATGCAACAATTGATCCACGAAGACTTGTGCTGTTGGCTCCTACATCTGCCATTGCATAGTCACTTCCCCCTAATTTTGGGGCGCAATTGGTCAAAAATAATGGCAACGATGTTAGTGCTATTAAAAAAATTCTTCTCATTTTCATAGAAACAAAAAACTTACATTGATGGTTAATTATAAATTGTTTCATTGGCTTTGACCAGGTCTACTGTAGTAACGAATTTTTCAAAAAACTTAAATTGCTTTTACGCCGGAATCTTAATAGATTTTGCAAACACTAGCCCTACAAGAGAAAGAGTTAAGATTAATAATCCAAGGTGTAAAAACTTTCCGTTGTAAGTATAGCTTATTAGTTCTATGCAGATAGCAGAGCTAATTAACCTGGTAACATTTACCAGAGCAGCGGCTCGAGATTTTGTATCTGGAACAATTTCCAGAGCAAGTGGATATAAAATATTGACAGGAAAGACCATAGGCAGTGCAAACATGCACATCAAAGAAGTAATAAGCATAGGATTATTAATGTCAGATAATGCAACAACACCAAGTAATATGGCTATAGTTGTGACGAAAATAATAGCTGCCCTAAAACACTTGCTCCGTCCAAATTTAGTTAGTAGTTTAGGGCTCGAGAAGCTCACGATCGCAAATGATGCGGCAATTGCTCCTTGATAAAACCCAAAATTAGCAAGTGATACGCCAAATCCTTCAATATACAGAATTGACCCCATACCAATAAATGTCCAGTAACAGCAAATATATGTGCAGATAATCGCTAGATATTTTAAAAAAATTTTCGACTGAAAAAGTGGTTTATATGACGATAAGGAGATATAAATGCCCTCACTTTTTCGGTGATCTTTTGGAAGAAGAAAGATGCAAAAACCAGAAGATACCATAGCTAATGCAAGTAAAACTAAAAAGTTGCCTCGCCAGCCGGCGTAGATTGTGACGTAACTTCCGATTACTGGGGCAAATGCCATAGCAACAGTTATAAAACCATTTAAAGTGCCAAGAAGAGAGGCTTGTTTTTCAGATGAATATCTTTCAGCAATAACCACATAACCAAGTGATGCAGGCGCTGCCATGCCAAGTCCTTGCAGAGCTCTTCCTATTAAAATAGATGAAAATTCTGAAGCAAAAGCACAAGCGATGCTTCCTGCTATAAATACTGATAAACCGCCTAAAATAGTTTTGCGAAGTCCATAGCGATCCCCTAATGATCCTGAATATAGCGATGCTATACAGTAGGTGACAAAGTTTACGCTTAAGCAAAGTTGAACTTTTGCAGGTGATAAATTAAATTGTTGTTGTAATTCTGGGTAGCTTGGAATGAAAATATCGACTTCCATACCAGCTAAAAAGAAAATAAATGCAACAGCAACGAATAGCATTTGAGGCTCTTTAGTGAAATTGGATTAATATTATTTTGTTCCGTTTTTGAATCCTATTGAAATATCTACGGATTAATTTTATTTAAACATGCAGTAGTTTTTAAGTAACATCTTTTTTGACTGGAACGAAAATAATATACGCAACAACAACAGCGCCAAGAATATAGCAATAATACACTTGTCCAGCAATTACTAACGGGGAAACTCCCGATAAAGTGCTTGCTAATAGAATTTGTGCTCCATATGGAATAATTCCTTGAAACACACATGAGAAAATATCAAGCCATGCGGCAGTGTAGTGATTAGGAATTTTGTAACGATGAGCTATCGTTTTTGCTATTTCTCCACTAAAAATAATAGCTACGCAATTATTAGCTATAAGGACATCAAAAATAGAGACAAGGGAACCAATGACTAATTGAGCGGAGCGTTTGCTTAGGTGGTGTGCTTTGCCAATAAAATCTGCAACATACTTCATTGTGCCTAAAAGTTTTAGCATGCCAGCAAGACCTCCAACAAAGAGAGACAGCAAGAAGATGTCATGCATGCTTTCAAATCCTTTAGCTATATCTTTGGCAAAGTTAATTGCGCTGTATGAATGATGAAAAAATCCGATCAAACCAGCTGCGATTAATCCTGATATTAGCACCTGAAAAACATTAAATCCTGAGAAAGCTAAGATGACCAGCACTACATAAGGAGCCACCATGATTAAATCGTAATCATTAACAATGGCATTTGCAGTTGGGGTATGAATGACGCACAAAATAATTAACATGATAACGGCTGCAATGCAGGCCACTATTGAATTCAAAATTAATTTTTTTCGAAAATCTGCTTGTTGTGACAGTACTGCTGCGATGGTTGTGTCGCCGACAGGAGATAAGCTATCACCAAACATTGCACCGCCTATAACAGTAGCAATGCCTAAATCCATTGGTAGAACGCCATGATTTGCAATTCCAATGGCGATTGGTCCCATAGTTGCAATTGTTCCCATAGAAGTTCCAATTGCTGTTGAAATAAAAGCCGCAGTTAAAAATATGCCCATCAAAACAAAATGGCTTGGGATTAAAGAAAGCACTAGATTAACAGTTGCATCCACACAGCCGATTGATTTTGTTACAACGTTAAAAGCGCCTGCTAGTAAAAATAGTAAGCACATCGTGATGATATCTCGATGTCTCAATCCATCCAAAAAGCTGTGTAATCGCTCCTGTGTGGGGCATTTCAATAAAAGGAATGCTAATAAAATGGCTGGGAGAATAGCGACCGTAGGTGCTATTTGATAAAAAGCTTGATCAACTCCCTGCCAGGTGAATAATAGTCCGCTGCCTACAAATAACCCTAAGAATAAAAAAATAGGAGAAAATAAAATCAAAAAACGCATAATGTCCTCGTGGCTGTGAAAATTTTTAGAAGGTGTTTATGAATTTTCACATTCGTTGCGAAGGTGAGGGGGCCTGCTTAAAATTCTGAAAATTTCCAATATTTAACAAAAGTAAAGCAATCACTTGAGGAAATATCTTGGTTATTCTTTCAAAGATTAGCATAAGCGATTGCTTACCATCAAGGTGGTCCGGATGGGGTTTTGTTAAATGTAAAAGTCTACATTTTTTGGTGTCAATCGAACCATAATAAAATTGCCTTGAAAAAAACCTCAAAAATCGGTAGTAATAGCTAATATATTTTAATTCAGATATTTTAGGAGTTATCATGGCACAGGCCAATGCATTGAAAGCGGAAGAGCGCCAAGGGACGGGAACCGGAGTTGCACGTGCTTTGCGCCGCGAAGGAAAGATCCCTGGAATTATCTATGGGGGCACAGAGACGCCTCAACCTATATCAGTCGACCTGAAAGATGTTAGTGCGGAATTAAGCAGATCAGGTTTTTTTAGTCGTGTTTATACAGTTGAAATGGCTAAATCTAAAGTGCAAGTTATTGCGCGTGATGTTCAGTTTCACCCTGTAACAGATGTTGCCTTACATGTTGATTTTCAACGTGTTGATAAAGACTCAAAAATTAACGTGTCGGTTCCAGTGGAGTATGTCAATGAAGATAAAGCTCCGGGATTGAAGCTTGGTGGCATGTTGAATATCATTATTCATAACCTAGAAATTATTTGTCCGGCAAACTCAATTCCTGAAAAAATCACAATTGATCTTGCAGGTTTAAACATCAACCAAAGCATACACCTAGATGTTGTTTCTTTGCCGAGCGGTGTGAAGGCCGCACAACCAGTGCGTGATTATACTCTTGTTACCATTGTGCCACCAAGTGGTAGCGATGAAGAAAATAAAGAAAAGACTGAGGAAGCAGCTGCCTCAGCTTAAGGATAGTTCATAATGCTATTGTGTGTTGGCTTGGGTAATCCAGGCCAACAATATTTGATGACAAGGCATAACATTGGCTTTATGGTTGTCGATGCTGTATCTCTTAACTATAATTTCCCCATTTTTAGAAAAAAATTTCAGAGCGAATTTAGCGAGCGCAAAATTCGTGATGTAAATATAGGCCTGATAAAACCACAGACATTTATGAACTTGTCTGGTGTTTCAGTGCAGTCAGCTATGGCTTTTTATAAGCTTAAGCCAGAGCAAATTATTGTGATTCATGATGATCTTGATCTTATACCAGGGCAAATTAAAGTAAAATTTGGAGGGGGATCAGGTGGTCATAATGGCTTGAAAAGTATCGATCAGGCTATTGGCAACGGTTATTGGAGGTTGCGCTTAGGTATAGGTCACCCTGGTGTGAAGCATTTAGTGGCGCCTCATGTTCTGTCTCCTTTTTTACCAGCTGACCATGAGTGGTTAAAAATTCTTTTGCAAAAAATCGCTCAAGAATTTGAGCATTTGGCTTCAGAAAGTCCAGATGTATGGGGAAGACGACTAACAATATGAAAAAAATTGAATTTATTATTGGAAGCTTGGAGCTGGGAGGTGCAGAGCGTCACTTAAGTCAAATACTGCCGGCTCTTAAATCTATGGGGTTCTCGATCAGAATAGTAGTTCTTTCGCATAAAAAAAGCTTAAAATATATTTTTGATGAGGCTGGAATCGAAGTTGATCTTGGCCCAAATCTTGAATGGATGCCTTTTTTATTGCGCAGAATTACTAGCCTTATAAGCTCTTTAACGAGATTGACTATAAGTTTTTTAAAAGATCGACAAACTATCAGGCATGTCTTTTTGCCTGAAGCTTACTTGTTAACAGCTATTGCTGCGCGCCTTACTTTTTTCTCAGGAGCGCTAATAATGAGCCGCCGTAGTTTAAATGATTACCAGAAGCGTCATCCATTTTTGGGAAAATTGGAGAGATTGATGCATAGATTTACTACTAAGGTTCTTGGCAATAGCAATGCAGTTGTGCAGCAGTTATATGCTGAGGGACTTTCGTCAGAGAAAGTGCATCTTATTTATAATGGGATTAAATTAGATTCATTCCAAAACTTACCAGAAAAAAATAAATTACGTAGAAATTTGAGTATTGAGCAAGATGCCTTAGTGTTTATCATTGTGGCAAATCTTATTCCTTATAAAGGGCATTATGACTTGCTGAATGCAATGAGCTTAATTCGTTTTCAGCTGCCAGAGAAATGGAAATTATTGTGTGTTGGGCACGATACAGGAATTCTTGGCCAACTAGAAAATGAAGTGCAATCACTTAACTTAAGTACCCATGTGCAGTTTCTTGGTAAAAGGTTAGATACCCCTTTATTGTTGGTGGCAGCTGATATAGGAATTTTGTGTTCACATGAGGAAGGTTTTTCAAATGCTATTTTAGAGGGGATGGCAGCAGGTTTGCCTATGGTTGTGACCAATGTTGGTGGAAATGCTGAAGCAGTAGAGCATATGCGTACGGGTTTGGTGGTGGAAGCGAAAAATCCTCAATTACTAGCTAAATCATTGCTTTCGATAGCTACTTCTTCAGAAATGCGTGTGAAACTTGGGCGAGCTGGGCGAGAGCGAGTAGAAAAATATTTTACACTGTCGCAATGTGCAAAAAATTATGCCGAGTTTTATGAAGGACTGAATCAACATCTATAGCGCATTAAGTGATTATATTTTTTATAGATAACATTTATTTAAAATTTTAATCACTCTTTACATATTGGTAACGTTTCCTATGTATTATATGACTTATGAAAATAGGATCGAATATAGAAGCAAGGGTTTCAACGACTCTCGCCATGACCCCCAGGTTGCAACAGGCCATTCGCCTGTTGCAATTGTCAGTAACTGAGCTGAATGCTTATGTAAATGAGCAGGCCTCGGAAAACCCCTTGCTTGTTGTAGAAAATACTGAACAATCTTTTGCAGAGCAACAAGAAGGTCCGCAGGAATTTTCTGCTGATTGTGATGATGAACGCTCAAGTGAAGGTTTGCAGTTTGAAGAGCGTAATTCCATGCAGGAAGGTAATTCTCAAAATCCTCGTCTACGATGCGAGCAAACTTTGCAAGACTACTTGCAATTGCAACTATCGCTTGTGGTTAATAATCGTGAAGAATATTTAACGGGGATTATTCTTATTAATTGCTTGAATTCTTATGGATTTCTTGAGATTGATTTGGGCGAAATTTCAGAGCGGTTTGGGATAAAACCTGAGCTTGTTGAAAAAATGATTGTAGTTATGCAAAAATTTGACCCAGTTGGAATTTTTTCAAGAAATATTGAAGAGTGTTTGAGGGCGCAGCTAAAGGAAAAGAATGCTCTTACTTCTAAAATGGATGTTGTGCTGCAAAATCTTCGGGGTTTGTTGCAAGGTAACCCTGCTATGTTGGCTAGAAAATGTAATTTAACTATTAATGAATTTCAGGAGTGCTTAATAGAATTGCGGAAACTGAACCCGCGTCCTTCTTCAGGTTTCTTAACAAATATAGAGCACGATAATGTGATCCCTGATGGATTTATTCAGAAAAATTCAGATAATCAGTTTGTCTTTGAGTTGAATATGAGTGTATTACCGCAAGTACTTTTAGACAGCGCATACTATCACGAGCTACGAAGTAAGTTGGCAAAATCTGACGAGAAGCAGTTTCTTCAAGCAAAATTTGCTCATGCAAATTGGTTGATGCAAGCACTTAATCAGCGATTAATTACCTTAAAAAGAGTTGGTAGTGCGATCGCACAACATCAGCAGGAATTCTTTTCAAAAGGAGTGCTTGGGCTAAAATCTTTAACTTTAAAAACAATTGCTGATCAACTTGAGATGCATGAGAGCACAGTAAGTCGCATCACTACAGCTAAATATGTGAGTACGCCTCGAGGTACTTTTGAGTTGAAATTTTTCTTTAGCCAATCAATAATCTCAATTTCAGAAGGCCAAGAAGATGTTTCTGCGAAAGCTGTTCAGAACGCGATTAAGGATTTAGTGAATCAGGAATTAGAGGCAACGCCATTGTCAGACGAGCAACTGGTTGGGAAATTAAGTGAGAAAGGAATGCTAGTAGCTAGAAGAACGATATCTAAATATAGAAAAATTCTAAAGATTCCATCTTCTCAGGAAAGGCGGAATTTTTATGCACTAGGGCTGAGAAAAGCTCAGAGTTAACGATCATCTAATAGAATAGTTAACCAGTAGGCAGTAATAAAAGTTACAAATGATGGAAGCCAGGCAGCTGCGATTAGAGGAATTTTATGAGCAACGCCAAAAGCATGAACAATCTGTTCAAAGAAATGCATTAAAAAAGAAAAAACGATACTAATGCTGATAGCGACACTGAAAGATTTATTTCTGGTAGAAACTAAACAAAAGCTTGCCGCTAAAAACACTAGTCCAATCATCATCCCTATTTTAGCGATTTGCTTATGCCACAGCATGCTGTATGCACTGGCATCTAGTCCTGCATTCTCAAGCATTCTAATGAAGGCTGGAGTTTGAAAAAATGAGATTGTTTCTGGGGGGGCAGTTGACTGTTGGATTTGCTCCATCGTAATAGTTGTTGGTTCTGTGTATATTTCAATATTTTCTTGCTGATAGTTGGAAATTATGTTGGCTCTATGCATATGCCATTTTTTGTCTATTAACTCAGCGACTTCAGCGTCGACTCTGCGAAGAAAATTTCCACTTTTATTGAACTCAAAAATGATCAAATTATTGAATTGCTTTTTTGTTACATTGAAGTGCCTAGCATGGATAATATTTTGTGTATTTGGTAAGTTTTCTTTGAGCCATAATCCTGTGTCTGTAAACGAGATGCTGTAAGGTTTTTTTTGGAAAATTTTTTCTTCTAAAACAACCATTCTACCAAATAAGACTGCCCTAATAGGATCAAGAACTATTATATTTAAGGTTCCTAAAAGAACGACGACAATTGATATGCCGCTTAAAAATTGTAATCGGGATACTCCAAAACTTGAGATTACTACAAAATTTTGGGATTGAGCTAATCGCAAAAAACACCCAAGGGCAGCGAAAAAAGTAATTGAAGGTAAAAGAGTATTTAAAATTTTGGGTAGCTTTAAAAATGCTATTTGAAAAAGAAATGAAAGTGGGACATCATGTTGCATCGTGCGTTTGGTGAGATCTACTATCTCAAAAAAACTAATTATTAACGCGACGGTGAAAAAAACAAGAAAAAACCAGAACAAGAAATTTCTGCAGACATATCTGTTAAGTGTTGAAATCAAATACCACATCGATCAAACAACCTTTGTAAAGAATGATGAAATTTTCCATAACGTAAAATGGTTAAAGTTAAGCCCATAAAAACAATTACAAATAAGTAAGCAAGCACAGCTGAGAGATGAAAACGCATTTGTAGCTGCAGAAGATTCAATATTAACCATTGAAATAAGATCCCTGCTAAAATTAGGAGTATCATACGTTTGCGGCGCAATCGTCTTGATGGGCGATTGACAACCATAACCAGAGATACCATGAGCATATTAATTATACATAAAAAAGGTAGTAAAATGCGCTGATGTGCTTCTGCGGCCATGCGCTGTTGTAATTTTACATTTTCAGCATTTTCGTTGGTGATTTGAAAAAGTTCGCGAAGATCTTTTTCATAGGGCTTTAAATTTCTTGAGCTTGCTATTGAGGTGAATTCATCAAGATTATACACTAACTCATCAAACTCAAACGATTGAATAGCATTTTTACTATCTTTTTCTTGTCTGATTCCATTGTGTAAGATTAAAATATAATTGTTTTCTATTTTTTTTAAAACACCCTCTTTTGCAAATATTGTGTAGGGTTTTCTGGGTTTTTTATTTGTATGTTCGCCTGTGTCGTGTATAAAAACTCCTTCAAATTCCTTTGCTGATATACGCTTATCTACAAAAATGGTTAAACTTTTTATGACATTAAATGAACCTTCTCTTACTATTGAAGAAGAAAATTGATTACGCAGTTGAAACTCTTGGGTGCGGAAAGCGCGATAAGTGCTTGGAATAGTAAAAATGTTTAAAAAGAGTAATGAGAAAGTAAGGATGTTGGCCAATGCGAATCCAGAATGAAGAATTTTCCATGGGCTCTTTCCCAATGTTTGCATAACCTGTAGTTCATTATCTAGGGTCATTTTTCCAAAAGTAATTATTGCTCCCAGGAGAGTGCACATAGGAACTACCTTCACAAACATGTCAGGTAATAAATATATAATTAATGAAAAATAGCTTTGTAACGAAACGTTGTGATGAACGATGACTTCAATAAAGCGTAAGGACTGCGTCAACCAAAGTAATACAACCAAAATTGCAGCTAAAACACCGATTGATGCGCAAAGACGTTTAAAAATATATGACGACGTGATAAACATATTCTATATGTACAATTAATTTTTGGCTTTTCCTAGGCATGTTTGCATTTATATTTTTATCATTATCATTATTCTTAAATTTAGTAACTTCTTGTCATGCGAGCGAAAAATCTGAGCAAGCATTGATTGCAGCCGTTGTAAATCAACATGCTATTACAGAGCGTGAGCTCGAAATGCGCCTAGACTTTGCAATCGCAACTCTTAATATGCCAAACACTAAAGAATCAAGAGATAGCATGCGGTATCAAGTTTTACAAAACTTAATTGTTGAGAGGTTGCAGGAGTCTTCCGCAAAAGAAGCAGAAATTAAGATCACAGAAAAAGAAGTGGATAAATCACTGGAAAATCTTGCTCAAGACAATGGTGTGACAATAGAGCAATTAAAGGAACGCTTTAAGACTATGGGAGTGAAAATTGAAACTCTTAAAAATAGAATGCGAGCGCAGCTTTCCTGGGCTAGATTTATCCGTGCTTTATTTGGTAGTCAAGTTAGAATAACAGACAGCGATATAGAAAGGGAATTTGAAAAAGTAAAACGCGTACTTGAGACGGATCAATATGAGTTGATTGAGATTGTTTTGCCGATAGACGATAAAAATTACGCAAAAAGCAAACAGGAGGCTTACCGTCTGCATGCTCAGGTTAGTCGAGCAATGACCAATTTTAGTTTGGTTGCTCAGCAGTTTGGGGCGCAAAGTGGATATGTGGGGTGGAAAACGCTACGTCAAATGGACGATGAGGTTGCAAAAATCATTCAGCACACATCGGTGGGTGATGTTGTGGGGCCAATTGAGACGCAAAATACTTATAAAATTATTAAGCTTGTCGATAAGAAGTTGGCAGGGCAAGGGGCATTTCGTAGTAGAAAAATGTCTGTTGCTAAGGTGGTTATTCAGCTTCCAGAGGATATGAGTGAAGAGAATGTAATGATTTTAGAAACAATTGTTACTCATTTGAAAAAAGCAGGGAGTTGTAAAGAATTTTTGCAGAATGGGAGTGATGCAAACGGGCAAACTGCTCTTGTAGAAAAGCAACCAATGTTAAGTTTTCCTGAGCCTTTGCAGGTCATTTTAGATAAAGTCACTGTCAATCAAGTTATAGGGCCGATTCAAGAAGACCAAGCTGTGAGTCTATACAAAGTGTGTGCGGTTGAAAATCCTGAGAAAGATCCATTACCTACTAAGGTGATGATAAAAGAAGGTTTGGAACAAAAAGAGTTTTCGAGGCAAGCTATTCGTTTGCTGAACAAACTGATGTCAACTGCCAGAATAGTTATCACTTACGAAGATCGCAAAAATTATAAAAAAAATACTATATGAGTCGTGTTTGCTGAATTTGCGCCAATTCGCTTACGCGTTCTCTAATGCTTAGATGTGCAGCTTTATAGGCAAAAGGGTTATCGCTTAAGCAGTCGTTCATGCATTCTTGAACAGACCAGATATCTAGAGTTTGTATCATATTTTCAATGATCTCGATAGAACTAGGATTAACTGAAAAATAGCGTAACCCTATTCCTAAAAGGGCCATAGCTTCAAGAGGTTGGCTTGCCATTTCACCGCACAGGCTAACGTTGACGTGCTTTGCATTGGCTTTATCTATGATGGTTTTTAGCATTTGCATAAAAGCTTTCGACAAAAGATCATAGCGTTTGCTCATTGCGGCATCAGTGCGATCTATAGCGTAGAAGAAGTGGAATAGGTCGTTGCTGCCTATTGAAATAAAATCAACTAAATCTAAAAATTGGTTAAGTTGGAATACGACGGATGGGACTTCTAGCATCGCTCCGACTTTAATGATTGCGGGTATTTTGTGTCCTAAATTCTTTTCGCGATCTAATTCTTTTTGAATTAGAGTTCGTAAAAAATGCATTTCTTGAGTTTCGCTGATCATGGGAAACATAATTTGTAGGGGTAAGTCGGGGTGATTGCAAGCGACACGAGCTCTAATCATGGCTCGCAGCTGAAGGCGGATAAGTGATGGTCGTTGTAGCGTGAATCTTGAATGTTTCCATCCCTTCTTTGTATTTCCAAAGCTTTTATGAAGAGATTGAAAGGCTTTGTCGCCCCCAACATCTAATGTGCGAAAAACTACGGATTTTTCTTGAGCCTTATTTAAAACATCTAAGTAAAGCTTAGTTTGGGTTTTAACGTCAGGCCAGTTTTCATTTATCATGAAGGGGATTTCGGTTCTGTATAATCCAATTCCTTCTATTGAGGGGTGATCTAAAAAAATTAAATCTTCATTTAAATTGGCATTGATTAATAAGTGCACAGGAGTGCCATCTCTGGATATAACAATTTTATGCTTTTTATTTTCAAATGACTTGTTAATAGGCATTTTTTTTGGGGCACAGTACGTTTCGATGGTGGTTTTGTGGGGGTGCAAATAAATACGCCCTAAGTCACCATCAACTAGCAGTTCATCATCGTTACTAATAAGATCTGTTAGATTAACAATTCCTCCAACAACAGGAATGCCTCTGGATCTTGCGATGATCATTCCATGCGACAAAAAGCTATCATCTTGAACAATTATCGCTGCTATCTTTGCTTGTTCAAATTGCATCATTTCAACTGGAGAGATAGTCTTAGCACATAGAATTATTGATTTTTCTTTATTAAAATTGATTTCCTTTTTTGCTAAGCACTGGCGAACAAGTTGAGAAATGCCTCTGATTTCTTGCAATCTTGCATGCCAAAATTCATCATCTCCAAAAATTACAGCCAATTCTTGCGCTACTTTATCAAGGGCATCTGTGATATTTAAATTGTTTTTTATTTTGGCAATAACTCGCTGTTGCCAGGCAGGGTCTTGCAATAAGCTTTGTTGCACAAGTATTAGTTCTTGGTTGTGTTTTTGCCGAACAATAAAGCTATGGCTGCATAATTCTATTGCTTTTTCTACCGCTTGAAGGAAAATATTTATCTTTTTCTCGACGGGAAGCTGGGTGTCTTCTGTGTATTGTGGGTTGTAAATATAAGCGTATCCCTGTGCAATTCCTAAATTTAAACTTGCTCCTTCTATGATAATTTGAGGTTCTTTAAATTGTGATGTGGAGCTCACTGACATGACAAGCCAAGATGTTTGTATCCGGTGGGCGTGAGAATTCTCCCTCTGTTTGTGCGTTGTATTAGGCCAAGTTGAATTAAATATGGTTCTACAACTTCTTCAATGGTGTCGGTTTGTTCAGCAAGGTAGGCTGCTAGTGTTTCAACGCCAACTGGACCGCCATTATAATGTTCTGCCATTGCCTGTAAATAACGTAAATCTTGCTGATCAAGGCCAATATTATCAACTTCTAATCTTACCAAAGTTTGATTTGCTGTTTGCGCATTGATGTGATTATTAGAATATACCATAGCAAAATCACGAATACGCCTTAACAGACGGCCTGCTATTCTGGGTGTACCTCGACTCCTTGATGCAATATCAAGAGCTGCGCCAGAGTCAATAGTAACATTTAAAATTTTAGCAGCTCTGAGTATTATTTCCGCAAGCTCAGGATGACTATAGAATTGTAATCGTAATGGTATACCAAAGCGTTCTCTCAATGGTTGAGTTAATAATCCAGAGCGGGTGGTAGCGCCTACTAGAGTAAATTTTGGTAAATCTAGTCGTATTGACCTTGCTGCTGGACCTTCGCCAATCATGACATCGAGCTTGAAATCTTCAATTGCTGAGTAAAGTATTTCTTCGACCGCTGGGTTAAGCCTGTGGATCTCATCGATGAATAAGACATCATTAGGTTGTAAATTAGTGAGAATCGCAGCTAGATCTCCTGCTTTTGCTATTATTGGGCCAGATGTTGTTTTAAATCCAACACCCATTTCACGAGCAATAATTTGTGCAAGGGTTGTTTTTCCCAGTCCCGGAGGTCCATGTAAAAGCACATGATCAAGCGCTTCTTCACGCTTTTTTGCTGCATTGATATAAACTACTAGATTATCACGCAACGCTTGCTGGCCAACGAACTCATTAAGAATTGTCGGTCGAATGCTGACTTCCCAATCGTCTTCGAATGACAATCCAGCGTTTACTAAACGTTCAGTCATAGCGAGCCTGGAATTCTTGTAAAGATAGTCTGACTAAAGTTTCAAGCGTAATAGGAGGGGCCATCTTTTTGCTAGCTTTTGAAACAGCACTTTCTGCATTGTGTTTGTTGTAGCCCAAATTTACCAGTGCAGAAATCGCATCATCAATTTCTTTTGATTCTGGAGTATCGGCGATTATATCTTTTTCAAGTACTTCAAAAGTGACAGGGAGGTCTTTTTTTCCTTTAAGCTCTAATACAATCCGGCTTGCGAGTTTAGGGCCAACACCATCAGCTTTTGAAAGTATACTGCTTTTTTGGTTCAGAATGGCATCGCTAATTTCTGAGGCGGTCAAGCTTGATAAAATTGAAAGAGCTACTTTAGCTCCGACTCCTTGAACTTGAGTAAGTATGCGAAACCAATCAACTTCTTGTTCTTCAAGAAATCCACACAAATGGGGTTGTTCGTTGCGCAAAACAGTTTCAGTCCAAAGAACTAAAGGGCTATTTAAATCTGGTAGCTGATGTAATGTTCTTTTTGAAACCAGCACTCTATAAGCTACTCCCTTGACATCAAGAAGTACGGCGTCTTCATATATGCGGTCTAAAGCACCAGTTAGTTTTGCAATCACAATTGTACAATATTAGTTTTGCTACACTTTATCATATTATTCATGTAACAAAACCATGAAATTTCGCAATTTTTAAAACAATTGATTTTAGGTGGGGTGGAGACTTTTGGGGAGAGATAACCCATTCATGAATTTCAGTATCTCTGCATTCAAGAAGCTCTGAGTATTTTTTAATTTCCTCTTCAGGGTAGCTACTTAACTTATTTTTTGCGAATGACGCTAAAATAAGGTCACCTTCTTTTGTGCCACGGTAATGACTTTTGTATACTAATTTTTTTATCATGGAATGGAACACAAAAAATAAAGCCCAAATATGCACATTTCTCAATATATACCTTTGCGAAAATAAGCTAAATATTGACTGTTGCGAGAATGTTTAGTAATATTCTGTGTAAACTAAAACAACTATTTCGAGTGCTTTTGCTCAAAAATAGTGGCAGTATATCCCCTAGATGCCTCGGCTTCTCAGGGTGTTTTCTGTTTGTAACAACTTTAAGGTAAACGAGGAAATGAGTAAATCAGACAAATCAGTGCCAGAGTTCACGGGGCTACGTGCTCGACTTTGGCCAATCCACACACATGAATTAAAGAAGTTTATCCCACTAGGCATTATAATGTTTTGCCTTTTGTTCAACTATACAGTGCTTCGAGACACGAAGGATTCTCTTGTGGTGAACTCAGCAGGCGCTGGGGCTATTACATTCTTGAAATTGTACTGCGTTACTCCGGCGGCAATTTTATTTGTTGTTTTGTATGCCAAGCTAACAAATATGATGACACGTGAAAATGTATTTTATGCAGTGGTCACGCCATTTATTGTATTTTTTGGATTATTTGGTTTTGTTATTTATCCAAATCTGCATTTACTTCATCCTGCGCAGGAATCAATACAAGCATTGCATGCCGCTTATCCGGCGTTGAGTGGATTTATTGATTTGTATGCATATTGGGCATTTTCATTGTTTTACGTGCTTTCCGAAATTTGGGGAAGTGCAATGATTGCATTAATGTTTTGGCAATTTGCCAACCATGTTGTGCGTATGCGTGAGTCAAAGCGTTTTTATGGACTTTTTGCGGTTATTGGGAATGCAGCGCTAGTTGTTTCCGGTCCTACAGTAATGTTTTGCTCTGAGCATATTAAACATATGGTTCCAGAGGGAGTTGATCCCTGGGCAGTGACTTTGTATCTTCTGATGTCAACAGTTGTAATTATGGGGGTGGTTGCTATGTACACCTATCGCTGGATGCATAAAGAAGTATTGACAAATACTTTGTATTTTGATCCTGCAGAAGATACTGCTCCTAAAAAGAAGAAAAAAGAAAAGCCAGGGCTTGTTGAGAGCTTCAAAATCATTATTCAATCTCCAGAGCTTGGTTTGATTGCTCTATTGATAATGGCTTACGGCGTGACTATTAACTTAGTCGAAGTTCAATGGAAAAACCAACTAGGTTTATTCTGTTCGGGAGATAAGGGGCTTTTCAACTATTACATGGGTATTTTATCTACATCTACAGGTATTTTTACCATCTTGTTTGGTTTGACAGTTGGCTCTAATATCTTAAGAAAAGTGAGCTGGGCAAAAGCTGCAATGATCACTCCACTAGTAATCTTGATTGCTGGCGGTTTCTTTTTCTGTTTTATTCTTGCTGAAGGTCTGATGGAGCCATTGTTGCAGTTCTTTAGTACACATGCGGTTGCTGCTGCCATGTTTATTGGTCTTGGGATCGTGGTTGTATCAAAAGCTATTAAATACATTTTGTTCGATCCCACAAAGGAAATGGCATACATTCCATTGGATGAGGAATTAAAGACAAAAGGTAAGGCTGCTGTAGACGTTATTGGTGGTCGTGCTGGCAAAGCTGGCGGTGCATTTGTTCAAAACATGTTGTTAATTGCGTTTGCAACTAAAGACGTTGTTTCAATTGCTCCAATTGCATTTGCTGTGTTTGCTATCGTTGCGGTGGCTTGGTTGTACGCTGTGAAAGCTCTTTCAGTTAAAGTGAAAGCAGCTGCTCAGAAACAAAAACTAGGCGAAGTGTAATCTGTAGCTGTTAAAAAGTTACAATTAAGCTAGAGTGAGGGGTGCTGAAAGAGCGC
Organism: Pseudomonadota bacterium; assembly: GCA_018062345.1. GTDB lineage: Bacteria > Pseudomonadota > Alphaproteobacteria > Paracaedibacterales > CAITNM01 > CAITNM01. The sequence goes on from JAGOSL010000006.1 coordinate 39,442, forward strand.
CCCTTATTTTTTATGAAATGTGATTACGATACTTTATATTCCCTTCGAGGGTTAAATGAACTACATGAAAGCTTTTATCAGTTTGTAAAAGTAAGGGATGCTGATTTTTGTTTTGGCCTTGTTGAGACGGCTGAATACTTAGAAGAATTCTTGTGCGAACAATTTAATTTAAGCTCAATTCTATCAGAGCTTTATGTTAACGCTTCTGAGTATAGCTTCTTAGCTCACGTAAAACGTCAATTTGTGCAGCGCTATGCATTAAAAAAGTTTTTTAATCCTCAAGAGGATTGGGAGCATGTGTATGCTTTTACAGATGTTTTGACTTTTGCTAAAGCAGCTATTGAAGCATTGAATAACGAAACACTTGTTTTAGAGAGTTTAGCTAAATATGCTTCGTGGGCAACGCTTACGTCACAGGGCCAAGCAAGGCATAAATACGACTCGCTTTTTCAAATACCTACGAAAATAGACCCTAATTTTGCATTGAAGCACGTTAAACAAATTTCTAGTGCATATGTGACGACCGCTCCTAGAAAGCGAGAAGGGTTTGCTCTAACAGACGCTGGCTTTTCAAATTCACAATCAACAAATGAAGCTCATTATTGCATTTTGTGCCACAACCAGGGCAAGGATAGTTGCCGCACTGGAATCATACAAGATTCTAAAAAATCTGGTTGCCCTTTAGACCAAAAAATTTCACAGATGCATACGTTGAAGCGCAAAGAAATGAATATCGCAGCTCTTGCGGTGATTATGATTGATAACCCTATGGTTGCGGCAACTGGACACCGTATTTGTAATGACTGTATGAAGTCGTGCATTTTTCAAAAACAAAGTCCGGTCAATACTCCAGGTGCTGAAACAAATATTTTAAACTCTGTTTTGAGCTTGCCTTATGGATTCGAAATTTATAGTTTGCTAACACGTTGGAATCCATTGAATTTTGATCAGCCATTGCCTAAGGCTGAAACTGGATACCAAGTGCTTGTTGTGGGGCTTGGGCCAGCAGGATTTAGTCTTGTGCATTATTTGAGCCGTGATGGACATATGGTCGTTGGTATTGACGGGGCAAAACTTGAGCCATTACCTGCTGAACTTTTGGAAAAAAAACTTATTAAAGATGCCAGTGTACTTTATGAAAATTTGGATGATCGTATTTTGAGCGGATTTGGTGGAGTAGCCGAATATGGTATTACAGTTCGCTGGAATAAGAATTATTTAAAAATAATTCGACTGCTGCTTGAACGCAGGAATACTATTCAGTTTTTTGGTTCAACGCGTTTTGGTAGTCAAATTAACGAAGATAATTATAAGCAGCTTGGCTTTGATGTTGTTGCCTTATGTACTGGAGCAGGCGCACCAAAGTTACCTGACATACCAGGCACATCAACGCCAGGAGTGCGCATGGCTAGTGATTTTTTAATGGCTTTGCAATTAACAGGGGCTGCGAAGAGAGATTCATTAGCTAATCTGCAAATTTTAGGTCCTGTTCTAGTTATTGGCGGTGGATTAACAGCAATTGATACGGCAACTGAAGCGAAAGCGTATTATGAAGTCCAGGTAAAAAAATTCAGGCAACGATATAAGAAGCTGATAGAAGTTTATGGTGAGGAAGAACTTAAAAAATGGTGGACCTCACAAGATCATCTTGATGCACAGCACCTATTAAAGCATGATACCGCTGAAGTCCGCATTATCTATCGATCTGACATAACGAATGCGCCAAGCTATTCTTTAAATCATGAAGAAGTAGAGAAAGCGTTAGAGGAAGGAATTATTTTTGAGCATAACTTAATACCGTTACGGATTGAAAAAAATGATGCGGGCCAAGTTAAGGGTTTGTGGGTTAAGCGTGAAGATAATAAAGAATTTATTCCAGCACGCTGCATTATTATGGCAGTTGGTACTCATCATGAAGTATTACATGAAACACATGTGAGTTTTGGTGATGCAAACCCTGCTTATGCAGGTAGTGTGGTCAAAGCCATTGCGAGTGCAAAGCATGGTTATAAAAATATAAGCGAAAAATTAAAGGCTAAGCAACCTGTTGCTAAAGTTGAACTAAGTGAATTGTTGAAGGCAGAAATTCTTGCCGTAATTCGTCTTGCAAAAAATCTTATTCAACTTGAAATTCATGCCCCACTTGCAGCAAGCGTTTTTCAGCCTGGACAATTTTATCGCTTACAAAATTTTGAATCATTAGCTTCTTTTGCTCAAGAAACACGTTTAGCAATGGAAGCATTAGCCTTAACTCCAGTCAATGTTGACCGAGAGAGAGGAATAATAACTTTTGTGATAGTGGAAATAGGGTGCTCGTCACTTTTGGTGCAATATTTAAAGCCAGGAGAAAGGGTGGCTTTAATGGGGCCTACAGGAGCATCCACCGAATTGCCAGAAGGAAAAAATGTTTTGTTATTGGGGGGAGGGCATTTTAATTTAGCCCTTATTCATTTAGGGAAAGCTTTGAAAGAAAAGGGTAATAAAGTCTACTGGGTAGCTGGATATCGATCAAATACTGACAGAACGCACATTAGTGACATTGAAAATATTGCTGATGAAGCGTTTTGGTATTATGCAGAAGCCATAACTGGTGAAAATCAGGGAAATGCTGTAGATGGATTACGCTACTTAAAAGATGAAAATATTTTAGAGTCTATCGATTGGATTTTTGTAATGGGGTCAACACCTATGCAAGAGGCAATTTCTAAAGAATTATTTTGTTTAAAGGGCTCTTTAAAGAATAGCCTTATGACAATTGGCAATATTAATATTCCAATGCAGTGTATGATGCAGGGTATATGTGGGCAGTGTGCTATAACGAACGAAGATGGTTTTCAGTTTTGCTGTAAGAATCAGGAAATGCGTTTGCAAATTATGCCATTTGATATGTTGAAAGGTCGAAGTAAACAAAACAGCTTGATGGAAAAAATATCACAACTTTGGTTAAGGTATGTGACAGAGGCTCAATAGATATGCGCTATTAATGAGGAGTTGAAATGAAAAAAAATATTCTGGCAATTAGCGATCAACAAAAATCTGTAGGAGATAGATGGGCCGATAAGGTTGCTAAATTTGGTGGCAGTTGGACTTTTATCATTTTTTTTAAGGTGATGCTTATTGCCTGGATTGTTCTAAACTCCTGGGTAATGCTGCAACAACCATTTGATCCGTATCCTTATATATTTTTAAATTTAGTGTTGTCTTGCATTGCAGCACTTCAGGCGCCGATTATTATGATGAGTCAGAATCGTCAGGAAGCTAAAGATAGGATTAGGGCTGAAAAAGATTATCGCATAAACCTAAAAGCTGAGAGAGAAATTCAGGAATTAAAAGATTTGTTAAAAGAGCTTTTGAGTGTTCAACAAGAAAAATTTCAAGAACTTGAAGGGGCTATCGAAAAATTAAAATCTGTGTTGTAACTCATTTTTAAGAAGCTTTTGATATGTGATAATTTGTAATTCTATATTGCTGATTCTTAGTTTAAAGATCGCTATTTTTCGGTGATTCTCTGGGCAAGGCTTGCTTCTAAGAACGCATCAATATCTCCGTCGAGAACACCTTGGGCATTGCCTCGTTCTACACCTGTGCGCGTGTCTTTGACCATTTGGTATGGTTGTAGAACGTATGAGCGAATCTGATGCCCCCAGCCGATGTCAGTTTTTGAGCTGCTATTAGCATTTGCCTTTGCTTCGCGCTCACGGAGTTCAAGTTCATAAAGTCGGGCGCGTAACATAGTATAAGCTTGTGCTCGGTTGCGGTGCTGTGATCTATCACTTTGGCACTGTACGACAATGTTAGTTGGAAGGTGGGTAATACGAATAGCGCTTTCAGTTTTATTGACATGCTGTCCACCTGCCCCAGAGGCCCGGTATGTATCAATTCTTAAATCTTTTTCTTCAATTTGAATATCAATATTTTCGTCAACTTCAGGGTATACCCAAACGGAAGCAAAGCTTGTGTGACGGCGAGCGTTTGAATCAAAAGGAGAGATGCGCACTAATCTGTGCACGCCGCTTTCAGTTTTTAGCCATCCGTATGATCTGAATCCCTCAACTTTGATAGTGATTGATTTAAGGCCTGCTTCTTCTCCTGGGCTTTCATCTAAAATTTCAAGCTTGCACCCTTTGCTGTCAGCCCAGCGAGTGTACATGCGCGCTAGCATTTCTGCCCAATCCTGTGCTTCTGTTCCGCCCGCGCCCGCATTAATTTCGATGAAGGCATTGCAAGAATCTGCTTCACCTGAGAGCAGGCTCTCGAGCTGCAACTTTAAAGCTTTTGTGCACAATAGGTCGAGTTCATTTTCTGCTTCTTTTTCAGTGGATAAGTCTCGCTCTGTTTCGGCTAACCCAATTAGGGTGATAATATCTTCAAGATCTTGTTGTGTATCGGTAACGCGTTTTAAAGCATTCTTCAAATTATCACGTTTTTTTAATATTTTTTGAGCTGTAGATGGATCGTCCCATAGGCTAGAGGACTCGGCTTGTTGGTCAAGTGCTAGCAAATTTTTTTGTGCAGTGTCCCAGTCAAAGATGCCTCCGAAGCAAAGTTAAAGCTTGTTCTATTTGGTTAATTTTATGGAGATTCTCAGCTTTCATGACGAGGGTTCTGGTATATATTAATTTTTTTTGTTTAATCACAATAAAGTTTATTAGGTGTAAATGCAATAAAGCTAAAAATTGGAAGTTTGCTTTGTGCGATTTTATAGCAATATGCACTGAACGACAGAACATCTGGGAGATGTTCTGTTGTCATGTGTTTAGGTGTTTATATTGATGCTTTGTTAGCTTTTGGGTGAATTTTGAAGATATGAATCACGTTGGGTTATTGTCTGTAAATCATTAAGTTTTTCAAGTAATGATGAGATTCTAACGATGCTTTTCTTAATTTCGCTTGAACGAACAGCAAAAATGGTAGTTCGTTGAGCTTCGATAGGGTCTTTACCAGAACTGCTAAAGCCAATATCAGTTGCGATCATTAGATTTTTAAACGAGCCGATTCTCATCTTTTCTTGCGCATTTTCTTCATAAAAAGCGGCAAAAGTCATGTTCTTATTTTCTTCACGGTCTGTTGTGCTGCTTAATTCGGCCTTAATTGCGGAAATGTTTATTGTGTCACAGAATAGAAACAGTTTTTCTATTTCGCTGGCTGATGATTCAGAGGTGTAAATCTCTTTTAAAATATTGATAAGGGGGTTAAGAATAACAGATGGTGATGCGTTCAAGTTTAGTGTCTGCATAAGTATAGGATCTGCAACTCTGTCAAATCCGTATGCTTTTGTTAGATTTATAAGGTTTTCGATATACCAATCTTGTGATTCTAGAGTGCTGAATGCTTCAGGAATAAAAAATAAATGTTCTCTAAAAGTTTGTGTTACAAAAGGTCCAAACTGAGAAGCAATTCTTTCCATTAATGTCTTCACTGATTCATACATTTCCGGGGTCAGGGTAATTTCGATTTCATTAGGATTTCTTGGATTTTTACTTAAAGTGACGCTGTGTGATGTTGAAGTGCCAGAATTTTCATTGGTTAATTCTTGTTGTTCCATTGAAAATACAGTGGCGAATAGGAAAACTGCTTGAAAGAAGATGGCGAGTAAAAGGAACTTTCTCATATGGAGCTCTGATGAATTTAGTGTCTTGAATTTACAATGAGAATTGTTAATTTTTTGTTAAAAAATTCTTTAATAATTTCCCTTAAATCCTGTAGCTATAACATACATTTCTGCAGAATTTTGCCTGCTTGAATCTGGTTTGAAATGCGCTACTTTGGAAAAATGAAGCTTTAGCTTTTTTAGTAATTCGCCTTCGGTGCCCCCTCTTAAAACTTTAGCAACAAAAGCCCCGTTTTTTGATAAATGCTGCAAAGAAAAAGTTAAGGAAGCTTCTAGCAGGTTAATAATACGAATATGATCGACTGATGGGATGCCGCAAGCTGCAGCTGCCATGTCTGATACAATTACATCAGCTAACTCTATGTGTTCAGCTAGTTGTTGTTGGACGGATTCTTCTTCGAAATCTCCTTTTATGACTAAAATATTAGGATTGCTAAAAGGCTCAATGTCTTGCAAATCAAGGGCGATAACTTTACCTTTATGAGAAACTTTTTCAGCGATAACTTGAGTCCAACCACCAGGAGCTGCGCCTAAATCAATAACAGTTTGGCCAGATTTTAAAATTTTATATTTCTCATTAATTTCAATAAATTTGAAGGCTGCGCGTGAGCGGTATCCTTCTTGTTTTGCTTTACGCACAAAAGGATCATTAAGTTGGCGTAAGAGCCAGTCACGCGAAGACTGGGTTCGCTTCTTTTTTGATTTTAAGATAACTCGCCCAACAGGATTTCTCATGCATCACTTAATAATTGTTTGGCTTCAAGAAGAGCTTTTAATTCTCCGCTTTCGAACATTTCGCGGATAATATCGCATCCGCCAATAAACTCTCCTTTAACATATAGCTGAGGAATTGTAGGCCAGTTTGTGTAATCTTTTACGCCTTGGCGAAGTATTGGATCGATAAGTACATTTATATCTTTAAAAGAAACATTAAGCTGACGAAGAATTTGAACAACAGTAGCCGAAAATCCGCACATTGGCATGGAGGTGGTGCCTTTCATGAATAAGACAACACTATTTCCCTTTACTAATTCATCAATTTGTTGATGGGCATTACTCATGTTTATTCCTCTGCATAATTTGTTTTGATTGACAGTGCATGAATATTGCACTCCTTTAGCGCATCATAAACTTTTTGATGCTGTTGTATCCTGTTTAGATTTTTGAAGGTGGCACAACTAATATTCACCATATAATGGTCATTGTCACCGGCTAGATCTTTTACAACAATGCGCCCTTTCGGGAAAGCGACTTTTAGTCGATGTTCTAAATCGGGCAAGAGAATTGGCATAGACTATGCTGCTTCCTGGCTGGTGTCAGAATTTAAATACTCAAGTAGGCCAAAACGACGTGCGACTTCTTCGCAGCCGGTCCAATTTGTGCCAAGACCCACTCCAGAATCTAAGCGTTCTCCTGATTGAGCATCTAAAATTGACGAAGAATCTAGTCCGAATGCATCTATAAGAATAAGCTTAGGTGATTCAAAAAAATCTTGAGTGAGAATGCGACCAAACTCTAAGCAATAGTTTGCTAAACGAAGATTTAAGGCCAGAAATTGCCCTAACAGAAAATCGTTAATTCGCCGGATAGCACTAAATAACATTTCAATTTCTTCTTCTTGAGCCCAGCCAAGAGCATAAATATGTTGAGGTGCGATAACTGTTTGTTCGCCAGTACTATTTTTTATATAAAGCTCAATGATAGGTTCGTTAAGCACTGTTCCAGGTTCTAAATTGAATAGCGTGGCTAAAGAATCAATTGCAATATTGTGAACTCGAAAGCGAAATGGCATGGGATCAGCTAGGCGAACGAGTTGCTCACGCATATTCAATCGTTTAATCAAGTGCGTTTCTATACCTATTTGATTTAACCTTTGCATTAGTAATTCGGAAAAACGATTATTCAGCGCACCATGTGAGCTGGACGCATGAAGGTCTTCTTTTTGGTCAAGGCTATCTTTAAAATACAAAATTAATGTTCCTGGCTCTGGGCCATCAAAAAGTATTTTTGTGCGTCCATTAAACACTTCCTTGCGGCGTGTTTGGCGTACATTAATAAAACCTTGAATATCTTTCGCCATAAGCCTCATTCAGACTAACACGACACTGTCACATATATAGCAACGAGGTGGATTTTTTTCAAGTTTTTTATGCTTGACGGTCCTTCCTGTATCAATTATGTTCTTTTCATGAACGCAAGTTAAAATTGAAAATTTAGTGACTTCTTTTCAAAGTACGCGTAAATATGTCGAGCAAAAATTGATGGTAGATCTTTTGAGTGAGATCGAGCGTAATCCTTCTTTTACTCAGAGAGGTTTAGCTAGCGAGTTAGGGATTGCTTTGGGATTGATGAATCAGTATTTGAAACATTGCGTTACTAAGGGTTGGGTGCGAGCTACTCAGGTTTCTCCCAGGCGTATTGCCTATTTTTTGACGCCCACCGGTTTTTCAGAAAAAAGCACTATGGTTGCTGGTTATTTAGCGCGTTCAATGACTTTTTTTAGAGATGCTAGATCGCAATGCAAAGAGATTTTTGAGCTGTGTGCGTTGCAAAATTGGAAAAATATAGCGCTTTTAGGTGATGGCGATTTAGCGGATATCGCAAGGCTTGTTCTGCAGGGGAGTGATTTTGTGGTGAAAATCGTGAGTATTGACGAAGATTTTAAGCAATATGACGCTATTCTTGTGACGGATGCTATGAATCCTCAAAAAACGTATGATGCAGTTAAAAATAAGATTGATTCTAATCGATTGTTGACAATAAAATTGCTGCATATTTCAAGAGAAAAATCATGATTTCTTGGTGCGTTGCATATACTCAGCCTTTGAAGGAGCCTTTGGCAAAGCAAAATTTGCTAAATATGGGGTACGAAGTTTATGCGCCAAGATTTGCAAAAATACGTCGACATGCAGGTAAGGCGGAAGAAATTTTGGCGCCTCTTTTTCCTCGTTACATATTTGTTGGTATGGATTTGGAGTGTGCTCAGTGGAGAAGTGTGAATGGAGCTAGAGGCGTTTCACATTTATTAATGAGCAATGATTTGAAGCCGGCTCAAGTTCCATGTAGGGTTATCGATGAATTGCGAGCTGGGGAAGTTAGAGATGGTGTTGTGCTTGTGGCAAGTCTTGTGGGCTTTGTTAAGGGTGAAAAGGTGCGCATTTTAGATGGTGCATTTTCGGATCAACTGGCTATTTTTGAGTCCATGGATGACAAGTCTAGGGCTCAGCTGTTATTGACTTTTATGGGAAGGGAAATGAAAATGACTCTCCCCACCTGTGCCGTGGGAGCGGCTTAAGTAAAGAGTCTTTCTGGTGCTTATGTGCCAAAAATGAATATTAGAAATTTTTGCGGTCTCGGTGATTTCACCCAGACTGCGGTAGCTATGGTGGAATAAAATAAACGTGTCAACTCCTTCTATCCTATCAGCCATCCAAAAGCTTTGTTTGCTTTTGACTCGTGAAGAAAAAATCAAGTGGCTTGGAATTATTGCATTTGCTTTCACCTCATCGCTGTTGGAAGTTGTTACTGCTTCGATTATCGTTGTTTTTGCTCAGGTTTTGAATGCGCCAGAAGCAGGATTAAAATATCTGGGTAAAATTGGTTTCGCCTCTGATTTACCCCCAGGGCGCGTTGTCTTTTATATCGCCATTATTGTGGGGGCGGTTTATTTTATCAAAAATTTGATCGCTGCAGCAGAAGTGTTTTTTCAAAATTTTTCCATTCAAAAAATGAATTACCGTTTTAAAACCAAACTCCTTCACCGTTATGCAAAGGCGGATTACGGTTTTTATCTAACGCGAAATTCTTCCTTTGGAATTCATTTAATTGGGGGGGAAGCTGAGAGAGTTTTTTCTAGTGGCATGGTTGCCATCGCCAGCATACTATCTGAAGGCGTGATCTTTTTTGCGCTTGTGGGAATGATTATTTATATGAATCCTTCTTTAGCTTTAATTATATTCGCGTTTGTTTTGATTATTTCAATGTTTTTAACGAAAAATCTATTGCCAATATTTTATCGGTTTGGGCAAAAATTTCAAACACTCTCTGTTTCTGGCACTCAAAATCTTATGCAATTCTTTCATGGTTTTAAAGAAATTGTGCTTTTGGGGAAAAGGGAACCATTTATACAGCTCTATCAAGTTTGTGAGCGTAAAAAAGCAGGCATTCAAGCTATTCAAATATCCCTCAATGCATTGCCGCGGATGGTTATTGAAATTTTGTTTGTGGGTTTGTTTATTGCGACTATTGCTTATTTATGTTTAGGTCAAGAGAGTCCCGTGCAGATGATAGGAATATTAGGTGGGTATCTCTACGCGGGTTTTCGCCTCATGCCAGGGCTTAATCGAATTATAAATCAGCTCAACATCTTTAAATATGCGATCCCTTCTATTGAACGTGTGCATCAAGAATACACAATGGGGGGGGCTGCCAAAGAAAATTATGTCGATGTGCCTGCGTTTCAATTTAATCAAGACATCAAAATAAAAGAGCTTTCTTTCAAATATCTCAATACAGAAAAAGATGCATTAAGCAAAGTTTCTTTAGAAATTCAAAAAGGTGAATGTATCGGTATTGTGGGTGAGACAGGCTCTGGAAAATCAACATTAGTAGATTTGATTCTTGGGCTTTTAAAGCCTTATGAGGGCTCAATTTTGGTAGACGGGCAATATCCTGTGTGCTCGCATCAATGGCATCAAAAAATTGGGTATGTGCCACAAAGCATATACCTTATTGATGACACGATCGAAAAAAATATTGCCTTTGGTGCAAATGAAGTTGATGCGGAAAGATTGAATGCAGCCGTTGATGCCGCGCAACTCCATCAATTTATGAAGAGCCTTCCAGAGGGCGCAAAAACAGTTGTGGGCGAACGTGGTATTCGTCTTTCTGGAGGGGAGCGTCAACGTATCGCCATAGCCCGCGCTCTTTATCGTAGTGCTGAAGTACTTATCTTTGATGAAGCAACCTCAGCACTGGACAGCGATACTGAGACGCGTTTGATGGAAACCATTAATGCCGTAAGTAAAGATCACACCGTTATCATGATCGCTCACCGTCTGACAACATTGAAAGATTGCGATCGGATTGTGGTAATGGATAAAGGAAAACTCAAAGAAGTGACGGATTATAATTCTCTTCAAAATAAAGTGGAAAAACATGCTTAAAAATTTTCTTATAAAACAACCGAATTTAAACAATCAAACCATTTTTATCACAGGTGGAACAGGTTCTTTTGGAAATCAATTTGTAGAAAATATGATAAAAAACTACAAACCCAAAAAACTTATTATTTTTTCCAGAGATGAGCTCAAACAATACGAGATGAGTCAAAAGTTTTCTCCTGATCAATATGATTTTATGCGCTATTTTATTGGGGATGTCCGTGACTATAGTAGATTAGAGATGGCTCTTCGTGGTGTTGACATAGTCATTCATGCTGCTGCCTTAAAACATGTCCCTATTGCTGAATATAACCCTTATGAATGCATCCATACGAACGTTATTGGTGCAGAAAATATTGTGAGAGCGAGTTTAAAAAATGGGGTCAAAAAAGTCCTTGCTCTTTCAACGGATAAAGCTGTTAGTCCCATTAATCTTTATGGCGCAAGTAAGCTAGCTGCTGAAAAGATTTTTATAGCCGCAAATAATATCCGAGGTGAAGACCCAACTATTTTTTCTGTTGTTAGGTATGGAAACGTTGTGGGGTCTAGAGGAAGTGTCGTTCCTTTTTTCAAAAAACTAATCAATGAAGGAGTAGATTCTCTGCCCATTACTGACGAAGAAATGACGCGTTTTTGGATTACTCTTGATCAGGGGGTCGATTTCGTTTTATCCAACCTTGCATTAATGGAGGGAGGAGAAATCTTTGTTCCTAAAATCCCAAGTATGAAAATAGTTGATCTCGCTGAAGCAATTAAGCCTAATATCAAAACTTACATTATTGGAATCAGGCCTGGGGAAAAGCTTCATGAATGGATGTTAACATCTGATGAATCTTTAAATACAGTTGAGACCGAAGATCGCTATGTTTTGCTTCCTTCTTCCCTCAAGGAATGGCATGCAAGCCTTTCCCACAAAAAACTCAATGAAAGAATGGTTTACTCTAGCGAAACAAATAAAGAATGGCTTACACAAGAACAACTCAAAAGGATGATTGACTAAGATGAATTCTTACGGAAGGCATTCTATAGATCAGGTTGATATAGAAGCCGTTATTGATGTTTTGAAAAGTGATTGGCTGACATGCGGCCCTGTCATTGATCTCTTTGAAAAGGCACTTGCAAAAACGGTTGTTGCAAAATATGCAGTTTCCTGTTCTAACGGGACGACAGCTTTGCACCTGGCTCTCTTGGCATTGGATATTACGAAAAATGATGTTGTATTTGTTCCTGCTATAACTTTTTTGGCTTCTGCAAATGCAGTCCGTTATGTAGGAGCAGATGTTGTGTTTGTTGATGTTGATCCAACGACAGGTTTAATTACCCCGCAAACACTTGAAGATGCTATTATTAAAAACAAAAACAAAAACCTGAAGGCAGTTATTAATGTGCACCTTGCAGGGCAATGTGATGATTTAGACGAAATTTGTAAGGTTGCACGCAACTATGGTCTTTTCATTATCGAAGATGCAGCACATGCTATTGGAACCCACTATATTTCTAAAGAAGGTAGATCATATCCAATAGGGTCGAATGCTTATTCTGATCTTACGACGTTTTCTTTTCATCCTGTTAAAACGATTGCAATGGGTGAAGGTGGTGCTATTACCACCAATGATCCATCCCTTGCTCAAAAATTAAAAATCTTCAGAAGTCATGGCATGATTAGAGAAGCGAGTCAGTGGATTAATAGGGATGAAGAAACGGGTCCATGGTATTATGAAATGAATGAATTAGGGTATAATTATCGGGTAAGTGATATTAATTGTGCGCTCGGTTTAAGCCAGCTACAAAAATTAGAAAAATTTAAGGAAAGTCGAGCGCAATTAGTTCAGAAGTATGATGAATTGTTTGAAGAAACAAAAAATCTTATCCCTTTGCGCAAATTATATTCTTCTGACACAGCCTGGCATTTATATATACTTTTAATAGATTTTCAAGCTTTTGGCGTTGCCCGCAGACATTTGATGGAACATTTAAAAGAGCTAGAGATTGGCTCTCAAGTTCATTATATTCCTCTTTACAAACAACCTTATTACAAAAAAATTTATGGCGAAATGAGTTTGCCAGGGGCAGAGGAATATTACTCCAAATGCTTAAGTTTGCCTTTATATATGGGGATCGATAATCATCAAATCGAACAAATAGCTCACGATCTAAAGTTATGCTTCGCAAAATAATCCTAGGAACTGCAAACTTTACAAAATCTTATGGAATATTGTCGGGGAAAACCTGCCTTAGAGCAAAAGAGAGCGGCAGTATTCTAAATAAAGCATTTGATAAAGGCGTGGATACGATAGATACCGCTATTGGTTACGGTGATATCACCAAGGTTATTTCATCTGATACACTAAGAAAATTCAAAATTGTTACAAAAATTAGTGCTCTTGATAGCAAAGATGAATTGATAGAAAAAATGAATGTGTATAGGGGTTTGTCTATATATGGCCTTCTTGTTCATGATCCCGCTAATCTGACATGTATTGACGAAAGGTGCCTATTAGAAAAATTAAGTTTTCTAAAAAAAGCTTATGGAATAGAAAAAATGGGTGTTTCAGCTTATGACATCAGAGAGGTTAGCAATTTTTCTCGCGTATATACACCCGAAATTGTGCAAATTCCTTTAAATCCATTAAATCAATCATTCGAGACACCTTCTTTTATTGAATGGATCAAAGACAAGAAGGTTGAAGTTCATGCACGAAGCCTTTTTTTACAGGGGATTTTACTGGCAAGTGAATTGCCAAATGAATTAGAGCCAATGCGAAAAGAGTGGAATTTAGTAAAGAAAAGTTTAGAGCATTATCAATCTCCTTTACATGGCTTATTGTTTTGGGCAGCAAGCAAAAGCTGGATTAATAATTGGGTTATTGGTGTTTCATCATTAAGAGATTTAGATGAAATATTTGAAGTAAGTTCTTTACAAAAAGATATAACAGCAACGCCCATATTCGAATCATCAACCCATCTGTTAGCAGATCCTAGAAATTGGAAGTAGATTAAATGAAGAAAGTGGCACTTATTCAGGCTCGTATGGGGTCGACTAGATTCCCTGGTAAAGTTCTTGAACTTCTAGGAACAAAACCAGTTTTGCAATGGGTTGTGGAAGCTGCTTCTCGTATTTCGATAATAGATCAAGTGATTGTCGTAACATCAGATGAGCAAGGTGATCAAAAAATCGTTGACTGGTGTCAACAACACCTGGTGGACGTTTTTCGAGGCAGTGAAGGAGATGTTCTTGATCGATTTTATCAAGCAGCTTTGACGCATCAGGCGGATGTAATAATGAGGATTACAGCAGACTGTCCTTTTCTAGATCACCATATTGCGTCTCAAGTTTTAGCATTGGTATCCACTAAGCAAGCAGATTATGCATCCAATGTATTGCCAGCTACTTGGCCAGATGGTCTAGATTGCGAAGCATTTACATTTGAGGCTTTAAAAAAAGCTTCAATAAACGCAAAAAAACCAAGTGATCGTGAGCATGTAACTTCTTATATTTGTAATAACAGAAGTATATTTAATTCTATGAATGTTTCGTGCCCTATGAAAGGATTAGAAAAACACCGCTGGACTATCGATACACTTGAAGATTTAGAATATCTCAATAAAATTGTTTCAAGCATTAGTCAGCCAATTACCACATGGTCGATTTTAGAAATTTTTCAACGCTATCCAGAATTAGAGCAACCGACTTCTAAGCGTAATGAGGGGTTTGAAAGATCTCTACAAGAAGAAGTAAATATATGCACGAATTTTGAACGGTCTAATAAGCTTTTGAAAAGGGCTTTAGACGTCATTCCCATAGGAACACAAACTTTTAGTAAATCACATATCCAATATCCAGAAAATTCCCCAATGTATATCACGCATGGCATGGGGTCAAGAGTTTGGGACGTTGATGGAAATGAGTATATTGATTGCGTAAGCGGTTTGTTGCCTATTATTTTAGGCTACAATGATCATGATATAAATTGGGCAATTCAAGATCAATTGAATCGTGGCATTACTTTTAGTTTAGCCACAGAATTAGAAATTGAACTGGCTGAGACTTTGTGTGATTTGATTCCTTCAGCTGAAAAGGTTCGTTTTGCTAAAAATGGCACAGATGTGACATCGGCTGCAGTTCGTTTGGCGCGGGCTTACACAAAACGAGATAAGGTTATTGTTTGTGGATATCACGGATGGCAAGATTGGTCTATTGGGACAACTACACGGAATAAAGGTGTTCCTAAAGCCGTTGCGGATCTTAGTATTTCCATCCCTTACAATGATTTAAATATTGTTGAAAAATTGCTAAAATCTTACGATTATGCCTGTCTTATCTTAGAGTCTTGTAATATTGTTGCGCCACATGATGATTATTTAGCGCGCTTAAAAAGCTTATGCGAACAATATGGATCCCTACTTATCTTTGATGAAGTCATAACTGGGTTTCGTTTTGCTTTAGGTGGCGCTCAGGAATACTTTGGGGTGACGCCTCACTTGTCTTGTTTTGGAAAAGCAATGGGCAACGGCATGCCCATTTCAGCGGTAGTTGGACAAAATGAATTTATGAAGAAAATGGAAGAAATTTTCTTTTCCGGAACATTTGGAGGTGAAGCCCTTTCCTTAGCTGCTTCTCTTGAAACTATTAGAAAAATCAAGGCAAAAAGTGTTATTCCTTATTTGTGGGAATATGGGGCGGACTTAGCTTCTATCCTTGAAACAACCATTAAAGAATTTTCTTTACAAGATATCATTACGCTTAATGGGTTTGCACCTTGGAAAATTTTTGGCTTTCATGATGTAAGTTTTGCAAGTTCTTTAGAAATCAAAACTCTTTTTATCCAAGAGATGCTTAAGAGAGGAATTCTTATTAATAGTTCTTTTAATATTACTTATTCACATAACACTCTTGACAAAATGAAAATACAACATGCTTTTGAGGAGGTTTGTTCGATAATTTCCAAAGGAATAAAAAATCAAAATATACTAGGTCTTTTAAGCAATCTACCTATTAAGCCTTTATTTAAAGTAAGGCAGTAGAGTCTTGATAAAAAAAGCATTTTTTCGTTTTGAAGCCTCTCCTTCGATTGGAGCAGGACATGCGATACGGTCATGTGTGATCGGCGATGCCTTGGTTGAGGAGGGCTGGACATGTAATCTTGTGACATCTGAAGATTCTTATGATTTTATTCCGGGCCTGCAAAGATTTGACAGGGTTGATCCTGAAGATTTTTATGATGAGCCTGCGCCCCATGATCTTTTGGTGGTTGATCATTATGATTTAGATATAACCTACGAACAATACTTTCGACCATATGCTGATAAGATTATGGTTATCGATGATATGGCCAATAGACAGCATGATTGTGATATTCTTTTAGACCAAACTTATGGTAGGGAAGCAACAGATTACAAAGATCTGGTTCCTGAAAGTTGCAAAATCTTAACGGGTAGCGATTATGCTTTATTACGCAAAGAATTTATTGAGCTGCGACCCAAAGCTTTGCAGAAAAGACGTGAAAAGAAAGAAATCAAATGTATACTTGTTTCGATGGGGGGAAGCGCCTCACAAAACCATACTCTTCAAGCCTTAGAGATGATTAAAGAGGCAGGGTTCAAGGGGAAAATAGATATTGTTCTGGGGTTTAAAGAAAAATCAAAAACTGCAATTTTAGATTTCCTAAAAAGTATGCCTAATCTTTATCGTGTTCATATTAATCCAAATATGGTCCAATTAATGTATGAAGCAGATTTAGCGATCGGTGCTGCAGGTAGTAGTGTTTGGGAAAGGTGTTGTTTAGGGTTAGTAACAGGTATGGTTATTCTTTCTGAAAATCAAGTGTTGATCGCATCAAAATTACATAATGCTAATGTTGCTATTAATTTAGGAAAAATTGATTCCATTAATACGGCCGCTGCAGGTATTCAAATAAAGAACATGGTAAATAGCACCGAAACAATAAAAAAATTGGGAATAAATAGTTCTCGCATATGCGATGGTTTAGGGATCAATAGAGTTAAAAAGGAATTGCATGTACATTAGTATTGGTTCAAAAAAAATAGGAAGTGGTTATCCAGCATATATAGTTGCCGAGATAGGTATAAACCATAATGGCGATATGGAGCTTGCTAAAAAGACTATATTAGCTGCAAAAAATGCAGGTGCAGATGCAGTAAAATTTCAAAACTACCAGACTGAAGATTTTGTGCCTACAAAAAGCTTAGAATATGAATATTTTTCTCAGGGCAAAGTGGTTAGAGAATCTCAATATGATATGTTTAAGCGATACGAATTATGCGATGAGCAAGTAATAGACATAAAAGAGTTCTGTGACAAAAATGACATCGACTTTCATTCTACCCCAACCAATTCTCAAGGTGTTGACCTCTTAAAACGTATAGGTGTCTCGGTATT
Source organism: Pseudomonadota bacterium (assembly GCA_018062345.1). Taxonomy (GTDB): domain Bacteria; phylum Pseudomonadota; class Alphaproteobacteria; order Paracaedibacterales; family CAITNM01; genus CAITNM01. The sequence goes on from JAGOSL010000006.1 coordinate 56,615, forward strand.
GAAGAATGGTTCAGATTACCTGACAAATCTAGGCCTCATTGAATATATGGGGAAATCGAGATTACCTACAGTTTTATCAACAGGGATGGCTCTTGCGGGTGAAATCGACGATGCGGTCAGAACTTTTAGTCAAACAGGAAATAATCAATTGATTCTTCTTCACTGCACCTCTCGATACCCTACTCCAGCAGAAGAAGTAAATTTAAAAAAAATTAATACTCTTCGTGAAGCATTTGAATATGCTGTTGGCTTTAGTGATCATTCAGAGGGACCATGGGCAGCTATAGGGGCAATAACATATGGTGCATGCTGGATCGAAAAGCACTTTACCCTAGATAAAAATCTTCCTGGTCCTGATCATGGTTTTTCAAGTGATCAGCAAGACTTCAAATCTTACGTTGAAGGAATCCGCTATATTGAAAAAGCAATGGGAGTTTCTTGCCTGGGGCCAACGATTGAAGAAGAAAAATCCCGAGGGAGCTTTAGGTTATCTTGCGCGGCTGCGCGTGACTTAAGTAAAGGTGAGATAGTTGATGAAAGAGATGTTATTTTTATTCGACCCGGAACTGGAATTCCTCCAAAGCATAAACACTATATTGTTGGGAAAGCGCTCAAAACAAAAGTTGAAAAAGGCACACTGTTAGACATGTCACATATTATTTGACCATTTCTCATAATTATTTTTTAGTTGTTGTCATATGAATGTTACTTTGAGAAGGGCTACACAATTAGATGAGGATCTTATTTTTTACTGGAGAAATTTGCCTGAAATTTATAATCTTGGCAAAGAAAAGCGTTCTGTAGAAAAAAACGAACATCGCTTATGGTTTCAAAGTGCCTTACAAAATACTCATCACTTGTTTCTTATCATTACATTTTTTGATCTTGATTGTGGAGTTATACGGTACAATCGCATCAAGGATCAGGAATGGGAGGTTTCTATTTATATTGTAGAAAAGCGTAGCAAAGGTATTGGTAAAGAAGCCTTGAATCTTTCTTATTCCTTTCTTCCTAAGGGTGCTACAATCATAGCAAATGTACTGAGAAACAATGCTGAGAGTATAAAATTTTTTCATAAAAATGAATTTAGTGAAATAAAAACCGATGGTTCAGAACTCATAAAAATGATAAGGAAAACCTAATGTTTCAAAATATATGGGAAGAAAACTACGCAAAGAAAGTCGCTTTAAACAAGTATCCTTGGGACTTTGTGGTTACTTTTGTTTTTAATTATTTCAATAGAAATCTCCCGAAACAAAGCCAAAAAATTTTAGAGCTAGGCTTTGGGGCTGGTTGTAATATTTCTTTTTTTGCGCATGAGGGATTTGATTCTTATGGTGTTGAGGCATCAACTTCAGCATATACGCATGCTAAAAACTGGCTCTCTCAAGAAGGATTAACAGCTGAATTAAAGAATGAAAGTTTCACTACGTTGTCCTATGAAAATGAATATTTTGATATGATTGTTGACCGTGCTTCTTTAACATGTATTCCTTATAACGATTGCTGTAAGGTTTTTCATGAAGTTAAAAGAGTCTTGAAAAAAGATGGAGTATTTTTATTTTCTCCCTACTCTAAGGCTCATACTTCCTATATTACAGGACGCACTAATAGAAATATTTTGACAACCATAACGCAAGGTTCATTAGTAGGTGTTGGTGATCTTTGTTTTTACAGTTATGAGATGATTTGCGAAATAGCAAAAAAGACTTCATTAGAGATTGTCAAATGTGAGCATATCGAAAAAAAAGAGATGATGTCATCGGAGGTGCATGCAGAATGGCACGTTGTTTTGAAAAACACAGAAACATTAATATGATCAACGATTATGTGAAAAAAATAACTAAATATTATGCAGATAGCTTAAGTGCATTGGATTCATATAAGAAGGTAAAATGGGGAAGTAAGGACTCTCAGGAAATAAGATTTAAAATTATTACTGAAATTTCGCCTTCTATTTTCAATTGTAAAGTTTTAGATTATGGGTGTGGTATAGGAGATTTATGTACATTCTTAGAATTACGTAGTTTTTCTGGTGAATATAGCGGGTATGATCTCTTATTACAAATGATTGAAGAAGCCAAGAAAAGGCATCCTGCTTATTGCTTTTCGGATAATATTTCTCAATCAAATTTTGATTTTGTAGTATCGAGCGGAATTTTTACATTATCTACAACTCAAGAAATGTATGCGGAAATCCAAAAAATGTTTGGGCTATGTTTTAAGGGCGTTGTATTTAACTCGCTAAGTTCTTGGGCTCCAAATAAAGAAGAAGGTGAATTTTATGCAGATCCCCTCAAAACCGTTGATTTTTGTCGAACATTAAGTCCTAAGGTGGTCTTAAGGCACGACTATATGCCACACGATTTTACAGTATATATGTATAAATGATCATTTCAATTAACCAACCTGCTTATTTACCATGGTGCGGTTATTTTAATCGCATTATTAAAAGCGATCTTCATGTCGTTTTGGATACGGTGCAGTTTGAAAAAAATAGTTTTATAAATCGTAATAAAATTATTGTGAATGGAGGTCCTATTTGGTTAACAGTTCCTGTGTTAACCAAAAGTCTATTCGGTGAATTGGCTATTAATGCCCTCCAGGTTGATAATAAAACAGCTTGGCAGAAAAAACACTGGTTATCAATTAAACAAGCATATTCTAAGAATCCATTTTTCTTTGATATGCAGGATTTTTTGGAAAATATTTATGCGAAAAAGTGCAATACACTTATGCCCATTCTAAAAGAAATGCTCAATTTTTTTCTTGGTTATATGTCTATACAAACACCAATTATTTATGCATCTCATTATGACTTTTATGAAAGAAAAGGTGATCTAGTTTTGGAAATATGCAAAAAATTTGGAGCTAAAAAATACCTATCTGGGTCGTTGGGTAGAGACTATCTTGATGTTTCAGCTTTCTCAAAGCACAATATAAGTGTAATTTTTGATGATTATACTCATCCCATTTATGAACAAAAAAACAATAGCAATGTTTTCATTTCACATTTGTCGTCTTTAGATATGCTGATGCGTTTTGGTGCAGAATCAAGGAGAATAATCGAAGATGTTTAAAAATATTCTTGTTGTCGCTGCGCATCCTGATGACGAAGTTCTAGGATGCGGAGGCGCAATCGCTCGCCATCGCCAACATGGCGATCGGGTTAGGGTTATTTTTATCGCGGATGGTGTTGGTGCAAGACTAGCTAATTTTGAAGACAGTCTAAAGGAAAGGAAAAACTCAGCCTATAGTGCTTTACGCGCTCTAGATGTAGATTCTATTGAATTTTTTGATTTTCCAGACAACCAATTAGACACGATTCCTCTACTTTCTATCATTCAAAAAATAGAAAGTACTGTAAAAGAATTCAATCCAGAAATTGTTTACACTCATCACTATGGAGATCTTAATATTGACCACGCTCTTATAGCAAAAGCTTGCATTACGGCCTGCAGGCCTCTTCCTGACTCATCTGTAAAGACTCTCTTGTTTTTTGAAGTTTTATCTGCAACGCACTGGGGTATTGCAGTAGAGAATTTTAAGCCAAACTATTATATTGATATAAAAGATTTTTTTGATCAAAAAATGTCAGCAATTAAATGTTATGTTTCTGAGATGAGAAATTATCCGCATTGCCGATCAGTTGAATCGATTAAATCATTATGCCAACATAGGGGCTCTCAAGTTGGCTTAGATCTTGCGGAAGCATTTGAAACATTTAGAATTCTTGTAAAATGACCCAAAAATTTGATGTGGTTATTATAGGCAGTAGCCCGCTTTGTCTCGCTGAAGCTATTTATCAGGTTGGTCTAGGTCATTCCGTATGTGTTTTAGAAAAAGGACAAATAGGGGGTAGCTGGAAGTACATAGATGCTCTTGGTTTTAAAAGGGTGGAGCTTGGTCCTCACGTCTTAAATGGCGATTATTTAGGTAAAAAAGCAATGGAGATTTTTGGTGTTTCTTTGCAAAAAGAAAAGTTACATTATTTTGATGTTAAAAATAAGCGACTTTATAAGAAACACATGGATTCCGAAAAGTATTTTGATAAAGCCATTTTTTGGTTAAGGAAAATACATCAGCATCCGATTAGCACGGCAAAAATTGCATACAATCTGTGTAAATATTTTTACATCCGTTTTTTTAAAAAAAAGGACAGTATTTTTTATCTTAAAGGTGGGACATATGAGTTAATCCAGTCTTTTCTTTTACATCCATTATGGTCAAAAGTAAGTCTGCAATTTCACAAATGCTCAGACATTACTTTTAAATCAAGAACCTCTCAAGAACTCAGTATAACACTAAATTCAGGGGGAAAGATTTATGCAAAAAAAGTATTTCTCACATTAGGGTGCAATATTGATCTTCAAAAGATATTCAAAAAGTTAATGGGAGAAAGTAAGGGGGCTAATATACATCAAACCACATTTCAATCGCTTCAAGTTTTACTTCTTCTGCGAAATAATAAAAAATCTATCCCTTTTACAAGTTTTATTTATGACGATAGTTCCTATATAGGAAATCAAAATTTTTTAAAGAGTAAAAAGATTAAGTATTGCAGTGATATCACGAAGTATGTTGCTTACAATAATTCTACAGACTTCCAAAAAGATAATCTTTCTGTATTAGCATTAGCGGTTGCATCATCGTCATATTGTTACAAGAATCATGAGCTTAATAAAGAAAAATTGTTAAAAGATTTAAAATACTACAATTTTTTGGATCGAGAAGCCAAAATCGAATCCTACTATATGGAAAATTTTTCTGGCCAAATCATAGACTATAATTGTGTGGAGAAAAATAAGATATTTTTAGAAAATATTGGGATTACTGTATTGCAATCAGATAATCTTTTAAATTCGTTTGCTAAAAATTATCAAAGATGGAAAGTCTTAGAAAAAGTAGTAGAATAATAATGGCAAGACAACCTATGCAACAAAAACCCATCATTTTCCTCCCTATTGAATCGACTCCACGAGAGATTGATTATAAGCTAAATATTGCACGGCTGATGTGTCATCAAGGTTTTGACGCGATCATTGGTAATCCGCCTTTTATTAGGGATGAACTGAAGTATAAAAATTATCAAGGAGTCTTTCTAGAAAAAGGAATGAATCCTGATCCAGCGTATTATAAGAAAATTATTGATAAAGGTATTCTTGTTTACTGTTTGAGTGATGAAGGTGCTGCAGAACCAGCTTTTAGCGTAACCTATCAACCTGCTGTGGATACACTTAAACAAGCAGAAAAAATATTTTTATGGGGAGTGCATCAAAAACAAGATTTAGTGAGAAGGAATTCAGACCCGTGTTTATTAGATAAATATTATGTATCAGGTTATCCCAGTTTTGAATTTTCACTTCCCAAGTATAAAAAATATCATGCCTATTTTAGGGACCAAGACTTGGGGAATAATTATATTCTTGTAAATACTAATTTTTCATCTGTTAATGGATACTCCTTAGAAGAGGTATTAAAAGCATGCAATGCCATGAGCCCAGAAACAAAAGCCTCAATTACAATAAGTTATCAGCATGAAGAGGCTGTCTTAAAATCATTTTTGCATTGGCTTGAAGAAATTTTCTTAGCTTTTCCTGGAGAAAACTTTTTGATTCGTCCCCATCCAGCAGAGCGTCAAAACGCTTATGATAGGCTCTCTCAAAAATATAAGAATGTGCGTGTTTCAGGAAAGGGAAATGCGAATCAGGCCATTTCCGGTGCTAAATTAGTGCTCCACAATGATTGCACAACAGCATTGCAGAGTTATTTAGCATGCGTTCCAGTTATTTCACTGTCCACACAAAACGAACACTTATTATCTTCTCCCTGGTCTATTCAATTTGGGGCTAAACCAACTGAGCTTTGCGAGGCTATAGCACTTGTAGAAAATGTGTTGAAAAACGGACATTTTGATGAGTCTTTAAGGAAGCATATTGATGAAAATGCACAAGTAGTATTATCTCAAAGGTTTTGCCATATTGAAACCAGCACAAAAGACATCGTAGATCATATCGTAAAAGGTAAAAACGAAAAATTAGTAGGAATATTTCCTTATAAAATAAAAGATACGCGTACATTATTGCAAAAAGTAAAACTGATGATCAGAAAGCGCCTTCCTCTACACTATAAAGTTCCTGTGGCATCTAGACACATGCTAGCGAAATTTACAAAGAAGGATGTGTTAGATCGTTTGAACCTTATGAATGATTTAGATCATGTGTCCCGCAACTATATAATTAAAGAAGTGTTTCCTAATACCTTTTACATAGCAAGAGGCTTTTGATGAAAATCGCTGTTTTTGGTTGGTATGGTCACGACAATGCTGGGGATGAGCGGATCAAATATTGTCTACAATCATTTTTAATGGGTCTAGGCGGTATTAAAACTATTGATTTTTATGATCTTCACAACGAAGCTGTAAAAGGCCCGACTTCTAAGTTTGATGACTACAATCTTGTCATCATAGGGGGTGGAGGCCTTATTTTATCACGCCATAATTATCATGATTTTATTCTGGGCATCAATACGAAAATGGTAACGTTAGGCATAAGCGTTGAAACAGACTTAAAGGGAAATCCTAAAAAGTTTGCGGAGGCTCTTTTGGAAAAAAGTGAAACGATTTTAGTGCGAGATAAAAGTAGCTACGAGAAATTCAAAGTTTTTGACACTCATAAGAAGGTGATACTCAGTGTTGATATGACTTTCTTGGCTCCTTATGATTTGGTTTTAGATCAGAAAGATACGAACAAGTTAGCTATCAACCTTTTGTCGAAAGTTAATGAGCCTCCTATAATGAGGCAAATAAAATTGCAACTTTTACGTTTTTCCTCAAAGCTTTCCCTCAAAACTCTTTCTTTTAAAGATCTTATTCATGATTTAAACAGCAAATATAGCCTAATTCCTATTCCACTTTTTTGTGAAGAAAAGAAAGAAAATACACCGCTGTTTCAAGCAAATGACATTACGTTTCTAAAACAGTATTTTAACAATGTTTCCAATACATTTGATCACACAAATTTAGACAGTTGCATGGCATTTTTAAGTATGCGTCTCCATGGGTTGATTTTTGCAGCACAAAAAGGCATTCCATTCATTACTTTTTCAACTTATCCTAAGCAAGAAAACTTTATGAGGGAAGTTGGTTTGCAAGAGTTTTGCCTTGATTTTCATAAAAGCGAACAAATAAAAGATAAATTATCAATTATCCTTCGAAATAAACATATTATAAAAGAAATAATTTTAGCTTATCGTGCTAAAGCAGTAAAGCAAAGTAAAGAAGACTTAATCCAGATCATGAACCAATTTTTAAAATAAGAAGAAGCATATGAACAAAAAAGACATTTTAATGATTATGAAAACGCAAATGCGATTATTAATGGGATGGATAATTGTGTGGATGAGTTTGTAGAAGGGGTTGTTAATTTACATAATGAACCTTTAAATGATGAATATATGTGAGCGGCTGACACGGTCACTTGAAGACATTGTAAAAGTGAACCATTCAGTTTTGCATGTGGTGTGTGGAACAGCGGGTTATACACGTTTATTTCGTTACATGAAACGGTTTGTTGGAATTGATTTTTCAAACAAAATGCTTAATGCTGCAAAGCGTATTCATAATAAAAATGATTCAATTGACTATGAGTTTCACTGTGCAACTCTGGAGAAGTTTGACACTTCTGAAAAATTTGATGTCATCTTTATGGGGCCCTATGGACATTATGTTCCTTATACCGATGAAGCATTACAAAAAGAAAAAAGCCTTTTAAAGTCAGATGGTTGGATTATTTGCACTCATCCAGACCCAGAATTTCCTGGTTATTGGAGTGTGATTAAAGAATGTCTCAAGCAATTTCCTTACCACAAAAAAGTCGGGTTTAGCCCTGTAAAACGGTTTGAAAATATTTTGAAAAAAAATAATTTAAAGCAGGCGTGAAAATTCAAATGCAAACGTCTGTTGGGTGATCACGGTGCTATCTTGTGCGATAAAAATGCCTAAAATTAGCGTAATTCTTCCCGTATACAACGGTGAGAAATATTTAAAAGATGCGATTGAATCCATATTAAATCAAACCTTTCAAGATTTTGAGCTTATCATTATCAATGATTGTTCACAGGATTCGTCAGAAGATATTGCTCGATATTACACTTTATTGGATTCCAGAGTTTTTTATTATCGTAATGATACCAATCAAAAGCTGCCACAGTCCCTCAATATTGGATTTGCTAAAGCGCGTGGTCACTATTGGACATGGACGTCATGTGACAATGTTTATTTACCTGATGCCCTGGAACAGCTTAACAAAACTTTGGACACTCATGATGAGGTTGGTCTCACTTATTCATCCATGCGTATTATTGATGAACGTGGTGAAAAAAAAGAAATCATCAATGCTGGGCCTCCGAATTATCTCATTTTTCGAAATGTGGTGGGGGCTTGCTTTTTATACAGACGTTCTATCGCTGAAAAAGTAGGATCTTATGATGATTCTTTATTTTTATGTGAAGATTATGAATACTGGTTAAGAATAGCCAGTCATTCAAAAATTCACCCCATAATGGAATGTTTATATGAATATCGTCGCCATAGCAACAGTCTCTCCCACCAAAACGAGAAGGAAATTATAGCCAAGGGTATCGGGATTCAAAAAAAATATTACAGTAATTTTATAAGAACGCATCAAGAAGCAGCTCTCTTTTATGCCCACTTACGTGCCAGAGATGTTTATAATCCCTTTAGGCAGCTATATTTGTTTGCGGTTTTATTCTATAACCCGAAGCAATTTTTTACTGAAGTTTATAGCCTTGTTAAAAGAAGGTTTTCGTGAAAAAGCAAATAAAAATCTTAACTGTTTTTGGTACAAGGCCAGAAGTCATTAAGCTTGCTCCTTTTATTAAAGCTGTTGAAAGTGATCCTGAGTGTTTAAACATAACATGCGCAACGACACAACATAGAGAGCTTCAAAATGAGGTTTTAGATCTATTTAACATTAAACCTCACTATAACTTAGATATTATGCGTGAGAATCAAGATTTGTCTTATATCTCAAGCGCCGTATTAAATGGTATAGCAAGTATATTAGCAAAAGAAAGACCTGATTTTGTTGTTGTACAAGGAGATACAACAACTGCTTTTTCCTCAGCACTCGCTGCTTTTTATCGAAAAATCCCCGTGGTCCATATTGAAGCTGGCCTTAGAACGGGGGATATTTCAAGTCCTTTCCCAGAAGAAGCAAACCGTGTTCTTATTTCAAAAATAGCCACCCTTCACATGGCTCCAACCCAAAAAGCAAAGAATAACCTCATCAACGAGGGAATCATTAAAAATGTATTCATGGTAGGCAATACTATTGTCGATAGTGTGGACTGGGGACTGAAAAACTTCTTACCTAATAATGAATTTATTAAACAGACAATTAAAAATAGTCAAAGAAAAATTCTTATAACGGTCCATCGCCGAGAAAATTTTGGCACGCCGTTAGACGAAATATGCTCAGCAATTAAAGAGCTTTGCAAGCAATATCCAGAAACCGATTTTATTTGGCCTGTTCACCCTAACCCAAATGTGACCCTGGTTGTGAGAGAAGCGTTACAGCATATACCTAATCTTTATATGACGGAACCCCTTCCCTATGATGCGTTGCTTACTTTAATTAAGCACTCCTCCTTATTAATTTCTGATTCCGGAGGAATCCAAGAAGAGGCTTCTATTTTAGGAAAGAAGATTATTGTGCTGCGTGAAGAAACAGAGCGGATGGAGATTATAGAGGCTGGAATTGGCACGTTGGTGGGATCTGATAAAGATAAGATTATAAAAGAAGTGCACAAAGCCTTAAGCGAATCCAAAGGTCACATTAATACACAAAACGTTTATGGGACTCCGGGTGTTTCTCAGGAAATTTTAGAAAAAATAAAGGAATTTCACCACAAATGTCATTAGTTTTTCTTCCTGTTTTAGAGAGTCAATTAGGCCATGATTTCTTAAAAAAAAAATCATTAAGATCCTTTGATATTTTTTCTAATTATTATAAAGAATATTATGAAGATCATTATAAGGACTTATCCTTTACAATATTTGATGAAAATAGGCTGATAGGTTATGTGCTTTGTGCGGCATTAAATGGTGCCCTGACAACACCAGATGGCGCTGTTTGTATTGTGTTGTCGAATTATTTACCTGAAAAAGATAAAAAAAAACTTTTAACAAGTCTCTTAGAGCACCTCACAAATCTAGCAAACCAAAATCTATGTGAAAGAATCCTTATTAAGGATACGTTAGATCTGCCTTGTTTATCTCCACTTGGGGAAATTCTTTTTAACCAGCGCTTTGAAAGCCGCCTTACCTTTGAAATGAACATTCCTTTTCTCGAAGAAAATTTCTCAATATCTTTGCGAAAAAGTTACAAATCTCTTATCAATTGGGGAAGACGGGAACTGAAAACTGAGTTTATCAATAAAGATAATCTTGATAGAAAAAAATTCGACTCTTTTCAAGAGTTTCACCATAAAATATCAGGAAAAATAACACGCTCCCAAGAAACTTGGGACGCACAATACCATATGTTGAAAGAGGGTTTGGGGGAATTGATTTTATCAACATATAAGGGTCAACTCGTTGCGGGATCTATTTTTACTGACTATGGAGACACCAGTATTTATTTCACAGGCGTTTACGAGAGGGAATTATTTGAGTTTGGGATATCTCATTTTATTTTATATGAAGGTATTCATAGGTCTTATAACCGTCATCAAACATCAAAATTTTCTTTGGGTTATTTTGATACGGATATAAAAGATCCCAAATGGTACAACATCCAATTTTTTAAAAAGGGATTTTGTAAAGAATTAACCCCAGTAATTTTTTGGTCAAAGAAGGTAAAAGATGAATAAAGAAATTGAGTCTACCAGAGCTTTTTATAATACATCCTATTTGAAAAATGGGTTTAATGCTCAAAGACGCTATCCCAATGAGGAGTTATGTCGCTTTATGGGCCGGAATTTCTTTTCTATTCCCCAGGAAAAAAGACAGGATATTAAAATTTTAGAGACCGGATGTGGTTCGGGAGCTAACCTGTGGATGATCGCCAGGGAAGGATTCAATACCTATGGTATCGATTTATCAGAAGCATCATTAACGCTCTGCGAAGAGATGTTGAGACAATACAATACGCAAGCAAAATTGAGCGCGCAAGATATGAGCGTCATGAATTTTGACTACAACACTTTTGATGCTGTTGTTGACGTTTTTTCATCCTATTGCCTTAATTTCAAAAACGGGAGTGGGTACGTTCAAAATATATTTAACATACTAAAACCAGGCGGTTTATTTTTCTCATATTTTCCATCGAAACGATCCGACGCATACCAGTACCATGAGCCAGCACATTTATTAGATTCTAGTACTCTGAATTCCATTTTAAGACAAGATTCTCCTTATCATGGACAGTTATATCCTTTTCGTTTTATTCATCCGCAAGAATACCAACACCATCTTATTAATCAGGGATTTAAAGTGCAGTATTTAGAAACCGTTAGTAGAACCTATAATTCGATGCGTGAGACTTTTGAATTCGTTGTGATAGAAGCTGTAAAAGAATAAATTTATGCACCTTGCCCTTATCATATCATCTCTTAACTCTGGCGGGGCGGAGCGGGTTTTATCGGAGCTTGCCAATTATTGGGTGTCAAAAGGACATCAAGTAACGCTTGTTACCTTGGCATCACCGGATGCAAAGCCTTTTTATCCCTTAGATTCAAAGGTCCGTTTGATCCAACTTGATCAAACTCAAAATGAATCCTCTTTTTTAACGCGTCTAGGTAATATCCTCAGACGCCTTTTTTGTTTAAGGAAGGTGCTGAAAACCCTTAATCCAAATGTGGTGCTTTCCTTTGTGGATGTGATGAATCTCACCACTCTTCTGGCAACGGTTGGGCTTGAAACACCCGTGATTGTGTCAGAGCGCATTGATCCACACTTTCATCATATTCCTTCATTGTATAAAAAAATCAGGCCTTTTTTATATCGCTTAGCCAGAAAAATTGTTGTTCAAACCAATAGTACTGCCTCATACTTTGGGAATGATCTCCAAAGGATTATCCAAATTATTCCTAACCCTGTAAAGTCACCGAAGCATCATAAAATTTTTTCATCCACGGTCCGATCTGTGCTTAGTGTAGGACGTTTGGATCAACAAAAAGATCACAAAACTCTCATCCATGCCTTTGCGCACCTTTATCCAACCTACCCGCATCTGACCCTGACGATTTATGGGGAAGGCCCCCAGCGAGAGAATCTTCAAAACCTTATCAACTCTTTAAACCTTCAAAAAAGTGTCTCATTACCGGGGATAACACAAGATATTCATGAAAAGCTTACTGCTGCTGATTTATTTGTGTTCCCCTCCTTATACGAAGGCTTTCCCAATGCATTGGTTGAGGCTATGTCGGTAGGCCTTCCTGTCATTGCATCAAACTGTTCGGGAAATATTGATATTGTCAGAGACGGTATCGATGGATGCCTTTTTCCCGTGGGAGATGTTCTTAAATTAGCGGCGCTGATGGAGGAGTTGGTCTGTGACTCAAACACCCGAAAGCGTCTTGGTGAGGAAGCAAAAACCGTCACTGAGTATTTTCATCCCGACCATATTTTTCATAGGTGGGATGAGGTCATTTCTGGGGCAACAGGGCGCATTATCTAATCCCCATGGTGAAGTTTATAGGCCTATCGTAAAACCATTGGGCTTCCCCCGTAGGGTTTGATTTGCTAACTGCTATCAGACAAAAATCTAAGGAAAATGAGAGATCTGATAATGTGTAAAAATGGCGGAGAGAGAGGGATTCGAACCCTCGATAAGGATTTACTCCCTATGACGGTTTAGCAAACCGTTGCCTTAAGCCGCTCGGCCATCTCTCCGTCTCTATCATTTGTATTATCCCCGCAAATACTTGTCAACACTTGACGTTGAATAAATATTTAGAAATGACATTGGCTGCTCAGAAAAAACATGCTTAAATAACTAAGAGGCTTTTTGTGGTTTGTTATGAATAGTGCAGCAGCACAAGTTCTAGAGAGTGTTAAGGATGGTGAACCTCGGACATTGGGACTTGTTTTCAAAACGAGACGTTTAGACCAGAAAAAAACCCTTGAGGAAGTTGCTGAACAGCTCAAAATTCGCAAGATTTTTTTGCAAGCTATTGAGGACGAACAGTTCGATCAATTGCCTGGCGGTGTTTATACAGTTGGGTTTATTCGTACATACGCTCAGTATTTAGGGCTAGATCATGAGGTAATCATTGAGCAGTTAAAAGATGAAAGTTTTTTCCTTCCTGTTCAGTTGTCAACAGTGGGAGATATACAGCATTTCCCAACTAATCGTTTTGTTCCGAGCGGGATGATTATTGTTGGTATATTTTTTCTTCTTTTGTGCGCAGTAACTGCGTATGTATTTTTAGATGATGCGCCAGTACACATTAACTGGCACGCAGATTCAAAGCCAACATTGTAATCGGAATCAATTAAGCGGCATCAACTTCAGAAATTGTTCCGCTTATTGTGTTTATTACATCGTTTAGTAGGTCTGCGTCATCTCCTTGGGCCATGATGCGAATCAAAGGTTCTGTACCAGATTGACGCACCAATAATCTTCCATAGCTATCTAGGCGGTTTTTCGCTGTATCAATAACTAATCGAATACGATCATCATTTAAATTAACCGCATGCCTTGTGCGAATATTTTTTAAAATTTGAGGAACAGGCTCAAATGTGTGTCCAATGCCACTAGCAGGCATATTTGTGGCCACCATAAGTGCAAGTACTTGTAGTGCTGCTAATAATCCGTCTCCGGTTGTTGTGTAATCGCTTAAAATGATATGACCTGATTGTTCTCCGCCTACATTGCATCCTTTAAGCTGCATTGTCTCTAGTACATGCTTATCCCCAATGTTTGAGCGATATAATTGCAAGCCCTTGCTTGAAAGGTAGCGCTCTAATCCCAAGTTTGACATGTGGGTAGCAACTATTCCTCCTCCTTTTAAAAGACCTTGCTCATACCATAGCTTGGCGATTAGTGCCATAATTTGGTCCCCATCAAGAGTTTGGCCATTTTCATCAACTGCAATAAGCCTATCTGCATCGCCATCTAAAGCGATACCAATATGGGCTTTGTGCTCTAATACTGCATTTTGTAAAGCTGAAATGCATGTGGCGCCGAAGTCTTGATTAATATTTATGCCATTGGGCGTATTTCCAATAGCAATAACGTCTGCTCCTAATTCCCACAGCACCTGAGGCGCAACTTTGTAAGCGGCGCCATTGGCGCAATCGACAACTATTTTTAATCCATCAAGGCGCATTCCTTTAGGAAAGCTTGATTTCACAAACTCATTATAACGGCCCAACGCATCGTCAACGCGTCGTGCTTTTCCAAAATCACCAGCGCTTACTAAAGGAAAATCGTTTTTCTGAGTGAGCTCTTCAATACGATGTTCATTCTTCGTGCTGAGTTTGAATCCTTGTGCATCAAAAAATTTGATGCCGTTATCCTTGAAAGGATTATGACTTGCTGAAATCATTACGCCTAAATGGGCGCGTAAAGTTCGAGTTAGCATTGCGACTGCAGGAGTTGGAAGAGGGCCTAATAGCATAACGTCAATTCCCATGCTTACAAATCCCGCTGTTAAAGCAGATTCTAGCATGTAACCAGACAGGCGTGTGTCCTTGCCAATTACAACCGTATGTCTGTGTTGCGACGATGTGGTTAGGGGTGTATTTTCCTTTAAATGTTGAGCTGCAGCCATAGCAACTTTTAAGATGATATCAGCTGTCATGGGTGATTCATTAACAGTTCCTCGAATGCCATCAGTTCCAAACAATTTCATTTTTATTTTTCCTCCGACTGTAGGTGCTGAGAGGTAATCCATCCACCTCCTAATACTTGATCGTTTTCATAAAATACACAAGCTTGGCCAGACGCTACACCATATTCATGCGTTGAAAAAATGACCATGGCTGATGTAGGGCTAGTTGCTTTAACAGTTGCCTCTACAGGTGAATGTGTTGAGCGTATTTTAACCATGCATTTTAGTCCATTTTTAAAACATGTAATGTCTTTTAGCCAATTCATTTCTTTTAAATAAATGGTTTTTACAGCTAAAGCCTCATGTGGTCCAACCCATACTTGGCGTTTTTCTGGGTTCAGTCTTATAACATATAGTGGTTCTGGATATGAAATACCAAGACCTTTACGCTGACCAATTGTGTAATTGATGATCCCGTTATGACGTCCGACTACTGTTCCATCGACATGAATGATATCACCTGGATCTAAAGCGCCAGGTCTAAGTTTGCTTACAAGATTTACGTAAGAGCCATTAGGCACAAAGCATATGTCTTGGCTGTCAGGTTTTTCAGCGACGGTTAAACCAAATCTTGTTGCGTGTTCTCTAGTTGCGGATTTAGGAAGTCCGCCTAAGGGAAAGCGTAGATATTCAAGTTGGTCTTGACTTGTAGTAAACAAGAAATAGCTTTGGTCTCGGCTGTGATCTAATGCTCTGTGTAATTCTGCCCGTTTGTTAACAAATCGTTGAACATAATGCCCTGTGATTAGAGCTTTGGCGCCAAGATCACGGGCTGTTTGCAAGAGGTCTTTAAACTTTACTTGTTGGTTGCAGCGCACGCAAGGGATGGGGGTTTCTCCTTGCAAATAAGAATCGGCAAAATCATCAATAACTTTTTCGCGAAAAACGCTTTCATAATCTAATACGTAATGGGGGAATCCCATTTTATCAGCAACTGTTCTTGCGTCATAAATATCTTGACCTGCACAGCAAGCGCCTTTTTTATTGAGCATCGCTCCGTGGTCATAAAGCTGGAGAGTAATGCCTACTACATCATATCCAGCTTCAACCATTAAAGCTGCAGCAACCGATGAGTCAACGCCACCAGACATTGCAACGGCTATGCGTTCTCCTGAATTGATGCCTTCAAGCATGAATTGTTTTTGATGTTTTTTTATCGACAAGTTTGTATACCGCATAAATAATCATTAATGGATAAAGCCATTCCAAAATACTGGCCAAAAAATTCATTATTTTGCTAAATCCTAGCAACGACATAGAGAATGCCATGCATATACTTGCTATTAGACATATATGGCGATTTACTTGTTTTTTCAACATATCTTTATATAAAAAATCTGTCCACATGGTAGTTAGTAATGTTGCAGTTGCCATACATGATACAGCCAAAGTTATGCTTACGATTGGCAGTGCACAGGGGCCTAAAGCTTTCTGGGCGATAGCAGCTAAATATTGCTCTTGGGCTAATCCAGCAATATCAGGAGCATAATGTGCTCCTAATGCCATGAACCCGTAGTACACAGTACATAGTATGCTTCCTCCTAAAATGCTAGAGAGAGCTCCTAGTTTGAAAAGTTCTTTGCGAGTTGATCCAGTTTTAGCTTTTTTCTTCAAAAATTCATAAACGCTTATTGCGATAAGTGGAGCGCCCATTAGGTCCATTGTTTGGTAGCCGATTTCTAAACCATATCCAAAACATTCTTTAGTGCTTATAGCAATAGATTGCATAGGAGGAGCAACCCAAAGACCTACAGCGATTAAAAAGGCGATACCCCCTAATTTGAATGGGGTTAAAAACACTCCGATGATTTCTACTAGGCGATTACGCTCCCAGCATAGTCCAAGTAGTGCAAGGCTAAATATCCCTGAAAAAATCCATAAGGGCAGTTCAGGCATCATAAGATTGAATCCACCAAAAGAAACAAGGATGCAGCGTGGCACAACACCAAATGGACCAACTAGCATAAATATCAAAAAGTTAATGGCAAAAGCCCCTGATTTTCCCAAGTTTGAATAATACTTTTCGCGACTTCCTTCGCTGCGAACAAAACCCATAACACCAATAAAAGGTACTATGACTGCTGTGATAATCCATCCGATCAGAGTATACAAAAACATGCTTTGAGTTTTCACCCCGGCAGTTAAAGGAAACACAAGATTTCCAGAGCCAAAGAACATAGAGAACATAGCAAAACCTGCTGTGAGAACAATTCGAAAAGATAACATTATAAAAAGTATTCCTCTTATTCTTAGTGTATATATATGGAGATTTTTATGAAGAATTACAAGTGAAATATATAGTTTTTTATTCTTTGCGCATCTTCAAAAATATAAGCTAGAATCGGTGGTTGATTTTTAAAAAGATATTTTTTAGCGTATTACTTTAATTAAGTGATTTTTGAATAATTATGGCTTCTAAATTTGTGAAAATGTTTTTTTTCTTTATTGTCAACTGTCTGTTTTTAAATGCTGCGGAAACAGCAATGTATATTGCTGGCGAGCATAATGAGTTCTTAGAAGGTGTTAAAAGTAAAAAAATTGTAATCTATAATAACAAGAGTAAGCCTGATATATCATTCGGGATCAATGCTTATGGGACAAGACTTGCTGCTATATTAGCCATATGTTCCTTTGATGGCCAAAGACGCAAAGATGGAGCGAGACAGTCTATTGGTATTTGGGGTGATAAATACCAAACAGTGGATGAGGCGGTTGATGCAATTTTTCCTAAAAAGCTAGTGATGATTGCAGCAGTTGAAAATAATGGCTATGAGTCATGTTTTTTTGGAATTGATCTTTACCGCAAAAGAGTTAGCGAAGATTTTTCACAGGTTATTATGTGGTCTGAACAGATCGATTTAAATGAATACATTCGTGAAGCAATTAGGAGCAATGAACTAGATGTTTTTCTTATGAATGAAGAGGCGAGACGAAGAGAAAACTCTTCCTTGCTAGCATCTATTCAGAAAAAGCCTAAAAAGCTTAATTTGCTTCACTGGCGTTGGATGCTATTTTAGTTCTTTCTTGCTCAATTTTAGCAATGGAGTCTCTATCTCCTAATAGCAATGCATCACGATGCGCGTATTCAAAATAACGTGTATATAAAATTTCAAAGTTTTGCTTTTGGGGTTGGCGTTGCTCATTACAATGGGCCCAATAATAACATTGTGCGGCAGATAGTAGTAAATCTACACGGCTTTCAAGTGCGCTATCACTCAAGCAGACAGTCGCATATAATTGGCCGCTTTTAAGAAAAGCTGTTGCTGCAAGATTTTCCATGTTTTTGGAGCGTAAACTCTGCCCAAGCCTTATATAACATCCTGCTTGTATTAGTGGAGCTTGCAAATTTTGGGTGAAGCCAGCTGATATAATGTGCTCATCAGCCACATCTCGAAGAGCTAAGGAAATGCTTGGTCTAATTGCTTGAGTCATGAAATGCTGCATTTCATTAAAGAGATTATCAGTATTCTCATGTCGTGCGGTTGCAATATCTGCCAGAATATTTGGGTTTGGAAAAAGTTCTTGAAGCTGATTTAAAGTGTTGGTTACATTCTCTGAGTTTTCAGTGCAAAGATTTTGGGAAAACCTGGCCATGGCTAAGCGCCTGCCAATTGATCTTGCAAGATCTTGATTGGTGAGAAGCTGAGAAAACCCAGCATGCATATGAGGTGGATCACTTGCTATGAGGCACTGAGCAAGAGCCCAAGGGGCAAATAAGATCACTAAGCCGCGCATGATAAAAACTCATATTAGAAGGGCTTAGCAATAAAATAACACTAAAATAGTTAATATGTTATTAATTATTTAAAAGTGAGCAATAATGATTTAAAATTTCAGGGGGATTTAAAGAGTACGCTCTCACCTGTTGCGTTTGCAAAAAATAGTGAGAGCGTTTTTATTTTTTTATTTCGCAGCAGTTTCAGATTTTTTTTCTTCTTCTTTAACTACAGCTGCTTCATGAGCTTCTTCTTTTTTCGCTTCTTCTTTAGCTGCTTCATGAGTTTCAGCTGCAGCTGCATGTTCATGAGTTGCTGCTGCGTGATCATGCGTTGCCGCTGCGTGATGTTCTGCTGAAGCTTCTTTAGTTGCTTCTACTGCGCTCTCATCTTTTTTTTCACATGCAACAAAAGCTAAACTGATAGCGCTTAGTGCAATAAGTAAATTTTTTGACATTTTAATCCTCAATAATTAGAAAAAATTTTAACTACTTCCTAGTATAGATCATTTTGAATAAAAAAGCGTGGAATTTTTTATAAAAAATAAACTTTTCTTAATGAACTATTAAAAAGAGCCAATGTGGCAGACAATAGGTTTCATCCAAAAATACCTTTCAATAGCCCTTTTACTAATTTTTCTGGCTTAACTGGCTGATCATTTTGGTCGGCGTTTGAGTTGTCGGAATGGGAGGTGGGGGCTTGAGATTTTTGGCCCATTCCAGGAATTGATTTTCCAATAACTTTTGAAATTAAATCTCCAGCGCCTTTTCCTAAAAAGAGCTTCTGAATTTGTTTAAGGTCAAGATTGTAGGTTGGCTGATCCAACGGACCTTTAATAGTAAATTGTAATGGCGGTACGTCTTTTAAGGTTAGCGCTAAAACTTGACCAGAAAAGCGCATCTGCCAATTTAAAAGATCTGCTTGTCCTTCAGCTTTTAATTGAGCATCGGCAGCCTCGATTGTTAAATCATTTGTACTAGCAACACCATTGGTAATGCTAAATTTGCTGCTTGCTGTGGAAAATGCAGTTTCTCCTTTTCCATTAAAGCAGTTTTGAAGATTGCCTAAGTCTAATAGTTTGCTTGGCTTTTTCAAAATGCCCACGATAGTTTGTAGGCTAAAGCCTTTAACAATTCCGTCTTTTACCGAAAAGTTAGCCTGGCCTGTTAAATTGTGCACCCAGTCATACTGAGATAGACCTTGAGTTTTTAAATCAATTGATCCAGAAGCTTTTCCGCGCGAAAAATGTGTTGCGATGGCTTGAATTTTTTCTAAACCAATATCGTTGAATTCAACTGATAAATTAATATTTTGCTTCTTCGTTGCTTGAGCTACTAAAACACCGTTTATTTTTCCGCCATACATATGGGCTGAGAAAGGCACATTTAGCTTTCCTGCTTTCAAACTTATGTCAGTTTGTAGGGCTTCAAAGACAAGATCACTAATGGTTACTTTTGGGATATTTATTTGTAGGTTCATAGTAAATGCATGAAGCGGAAGTATTATTGATTCTGACGACCATCTAGAGTTTGTATTAGCAATTTGTAAAAATTCAAAGCTTGTGACTTGCGGTATATAGAGTGCGTTTGAGATATGAACTGAAGACTCTTTATGTGAAGTAAGCTGTATAGGTTGTGCGGTGATAGAACCAACCACATGCGGTTTTTCTTGGCTGAGATCAATCAGTATTTTTCCACCGGCGAATAGATCAAGCCCTGATTTATTTGTTAGTTTGATCTTTTGTATGTTTAAGTCAATTTCAGTTTTTTTGACTAAGATGTCACTTTTAAGATTAATTATATTATTATTTAGGTCAATTTGTTCTAGCTGTAAATTTCCTTTTGTGATTAATTCGTTAGATCCGAGCACGCCTTGAAAAATTATGTTTCCTTTACCTAGAGACATTTTAGTCGATATTTCTAAATGTTCTTTTGTTGGGGTTAGTTTCAGTGTGATTGCAGTTGGGCCTGACACAGGTAAATCTTGCCCCCATAGATGACTCCATTGCTGAATATTCTGTGATTGGGCTGTTGCCTTGGTTGTGTTTGTTGTTGTGTTGAACTGAACGTTTGCTTCAGCGTTAGCGCTTCCAATGCGCATAGAGGTTTTTCTAAAGACTAATAGGTCATTTTCGGCCTGAAAAATGCCTTTAATATCAATGGGTTCTTTTATAGGAGGAGTTTTAGTAAACCATTTTGCTATTTCTTGATAGCGCGTACTGGATAGATGATATTCAACTTCAGTGAAATTTTTCGTTGAACATGCAAGTGATACGAGATCGTTTTGGTGTTTAAATTCAAGGTCTATATTGCATAATTGTGTTGAAAGATTATAACGCATAACGCCCGTGAGTTGACCGGCTGGATGATTGGCCTGTAAATCAGCGATAGTAATGTGTTCCAGTGTTGTGTGTATATCTGCTTGTATATCAATAGCTTTATGTAAGTCGATTTTTTGATGAGGGAAATCTAAAATTAAAGGGTAATCGACAGAAGACGCAGAAAGTTTTCCGGACAAATGTTTTTTTATTATATCTATTGATCCTTTTAGCTCGGCGCGGACTTTGTGGCCTTGAAGGCCTAAAGTAACGCCAGCAATTAGAGATGTTTTGCCGGTGCTTAGATCCCCTGTTAGAATATCAAGATCTATACTGTTCTGGGTTGTATCGGTGTGAATCTGTACCTTGTATGGGCCCATTAACTTTTCACTGTCGCATTCAATTCTTAAATTAGAAAAGGTCTTTGTTGAGCCATCTTTATGATCTATATATGTGATTGTAGCGTTGTTCGCTTCAAAATGATTAACAATAATGCCCGCTGCAGCTGCGTTTGTAGATTGAGATGCAGATTTTTCCGATGGTTTCTCACTGGGTGAGGTTAAGGTCAGTTCCCAGTTTGCATTACCTGCTTTGTCTTTTTCTAAGGTAATGTTGGGGGTGTTTAAATTTATACTTTTTACAACGATTTTTCCTTTTAATAAATCAAACAAACTGAGGATTATGTCAGCATTTTTTATTGTGACCATTTCTGGTTTGCTCATGCCTGAGGCGTTTCCCAGAGAGACATCATAAATTTTTACTCGCGGGGTTGGCAGAATTTGTAAGTGTATAGGTCCGGTTTTTATAGTTCTTCCGACTGTTTTTTGCATTTCTGCAAGATAGGGGCTTGCATAATTTGAGAAATCAATAAAAAACGGGACGATGACTAGTAATGCAACTAAAAAAGAAAAAACATAAAGGAGGTTACGGCGCATTAGCTTGCAACTAAATAATTTCACATACTGCACATTAAAAAATTAACATATTTTGATCAAGCTATTTGTTGGCACGCTTTTTGCACAACGTTATATAAAAATATGAAGATAACTAAGTAATGCATATACATAAACCACACCACTCAGTTCAAAAGCCAAGTGCTGTTGCTTTATCTGCACAAGAAGCAATGTGGGCGCGCTTAGCGGTTACTACAAATAATATAGCTAATGCAAATACCCCGGGCTTTAAAAGCCATATGATCAAGCTTGTTAACACAACGCAAAAGGGCAAGGAAAGTCGAGTTGTTCATTATGTGGCAGCCGATAAATCTATACGTAATGTTGCGAATGGTTCATATCGCCAAACAGGTAATCGTTTTGATACAGCTATTATTGGTAAGGGGTATTTTAAGGTTGAAACTGATAAGGGACAATATTTAACAAGAAACGGGCAATTTGCACTTAATGGTAATAATGAGCTTGTTACGGCGACTGGTTCATTTTGTATTCTAGATCAAAATTCCGCGCATATTACTATTCCCCAAAATACGAAAGAGATAATCATCAACTCAAATGGGGGGGTATATGCTGATGCCGTTTTGTTAGGAACTGTTGGTGTTTTTTCAGTAGACGATGAGCAAGAGCAATTAAGAAGCTTGGGAAATAATTTGCTAGATCCTATGGACCAAATACTAAAACCTTCCGATTCATATCATATAAAGCAATTTGGACTGGAAGACTCAAATGTTTCAGGGGTAAGTGAAAGCATTATCATGATGGAAACCCTGAGGCATTTTGAGAATGCGCAAAAGATTATAGAAGAGCAAGACCAAAGCAGTAAAAAAGTATTCAACGTTTCACATAAGAATGTGCAGTAGGTAATTATGGCATCAGTTTCAGTTCAAGATTCTCTTAATATTGCTCGGACGGGCTTGCAGAGCCAAGAAGCTCTTTTGGCAATTAAAACACAGAACATCGCTTCTCAGAACGTAGATGGATTTAAGCGTCAATATTTGGTGATGTTTGATCTTCCATATATTGACCATGGTAGTGTTGGAGTTGCAACATCTCAATCTGGATCTACCGATACAACGGGAGTACAAATCGGTACTGGTGTGCAAGCAGCGGCTGTTTATAGGGTTTTCTCTCAAGGTGAAGCTATCCAGACTGGAAGAAGCCTTGACGTAATGATTGATGGGGATGGGTTTTTCGCTGTAAGCATGCCCGATGGCACTACAGGTTATACAAGAGTGGGTAGTTTTAGTCGCGATAAAAATAATACATTGGTTATGCCCAAAACCGGTTACATAATACAACCTGGCATTACTCTTCCTGCAAATACACTAAAAGTTTCTATTAATCAAAGCGGCGAAGTTTACGCAGAGACCAGTCCAGGACAAGAAGTGAATGTTGGTCAATTGCAACTTTCTACTTTTTGTAATCCATCAGGTTTGTTAGCTGTGGGAGACAGTTTGTTCGTTCAAACAAATGCCTCAGGAACACCAGATACAGGACAGCCGGGAACAAATCAGCGAGGGTATTTAAAGCAAGCTTATCGGGAAGGATCCAACGTAAATGCGGTGGAAGAAATGACCGACTTAATAAAAATTGAAAAAGTTTATGAAATGCTGACTAAAGCTGTAAAAACAGGCGATGCAATGATGCACGCAGTTAATGCCATGAAATAGTGTATGCAGTTGAATGGAATGAGAGAATAAAATGAGTAGCAAAATTTTAAAAATGTTTAATAGAAGCCTTGTTAGCTTCGTAAGTGTTTTTTCTATAATATTTACGACCACATGCCTAAATGCAAGGAGTGCTGTTTCAGAAGAAAGATTCTCAAAAAATGAGCTTGCTAATTTCTCGCGCCCTTTGATTGAAAAAAGAATTAATACCAATAATTTTCATGTAGTTATTGAAAAAGTGTCTGCCCAAGCCGTTTCTGAAACAGCAGGTTTAGACAGCGCGGAAGTTAGTGAGTTAACGATTTCTCCGCAGCAACGAGATTTTGAAATGATTTTAAAATTTAAATCAGGAAACAGGTTTACTTTTTCTGGGAAAATTGAGTGGTTAGCCAATATACCAGTGCTACTTAGGCCTATAGGAGCTGATGATACTATTAATATTTCTGATGTTGGTTATCAAGCTTATCCGATAGATCAGTTAAATGCGACGGTAGTGATGGATGCGCAAGAGCTTATTGGAAAAACAGCTGCTCATGCAATTGTGAAGCCTGGATTGCCCGTTGAGAAGTCTTTATTGAAAAATCCAATAATCATAAAAAGAGGTGAATTAGTCGATATATTTTATCGAAGTCAATGTTTGTTAGTTAGCGCTAAAGCAAAAGCAACACAAGATCTTGCTTGTGGAGATACTGGCACATTTGAAACACAACAAGATAACTCAAGGCAGGCAATGAAAAGAATATCAGCAAAAGTTGTAGGTCCCAGCACGGCGGAGATTATTTATGGTTTTGCGTAATTTATATATAGCATTGTTGATGCTTGTTTTTCTGCTTCCGGGTTGTAATTTAGCCAACAAGCTTTCAACAATAGGTGATCCACCTCAGATGACACAAATAAAAAATCCGCAGGATGTTCCGGGATATGAGCCTGTTGACATGCCAATGCCTCCGCCTATGCCGGGCCCAGAAAAAAATACAAATTCTTTATGGCAAACTGGTTCACGTGCTTTCTTTAAAGATCAGCGAGCAGGAAAGGTGGGGGATGTGCTGACTGTGGAAGTTGATATAAAGCGCTCACAGAACATGCAAATGAACCCTAATATTAACAGACAAAGTACACTTAATACTTCTGTTACTGAAATTCTTGGAAAAGCATTTCCAATTCAAAAACGTTTAGCGCGAGCGCTTCCTGGAAAAGGAGATAGCCCTTCTGATCTATCAGCTGCAAATGTTGCCACTAACGCCGCTGGGCTTTCTGGTAACTGGGTTGGCGTTACTAGTAATCCAGAACATAGCTCAACTGCTTCATATGATGTGCAAGATAAAATACAATTTACTATGTCAGCTATTGTGATTCAGATTCTTCCAAACGGAAATATGGTTATTCAAGGACGTGAAGAAGTGCGCCTTGTTAATGAGCTTCGTGAAGTAGAAATTAAAGGAATAGTAAGACGCGAAGATATTAAATCTAGTAATAAAATTAGTAGCGAAAAAATTGCAAATCTTCGTATTGGCTATGGAGGTAGAGGTGACCTTAGCGATGCTCAACAAGCACCATGGGGGCAACAATATCTTAATAAGCTTTTACCATTTTAAAATTTTGTTCATACTGGTTATAGAAATTTTGTTGCCGATATATCTATGGTCGATGCTATTAAGAGTGGGGTGCTATCATCAATAAATAATGTATCACCCCAGAAACTAACCCAAACACCAGAAGCAAATGGAAATTTTGCAGATTTTTTCAAAGCCGATATGAAGGAGTTTTTGAATAAAGCTGAAGATGTCGAAGGGATGATGACAAATTATGTAGCAGGAGTTGGTGATATTGAACAAATAGCTCCCTTACTTAAAGAGCTGATGCTGGAATTTGAGGTAAAAACGAAAGTTATTTCTTCTTTGGCAAATGTATTAAAAACACTTACTTCTATGAATATATAGCCTCTTGCTTTATAAGTGTTTCCCGAGCTAGCCTGTTGTATGGAAAAACAAACGAAGTTTTATGTCATCGATGTTGGTTAAAAAAACACTACAAGTTGGTAATAAGCATTATTCTTACTTTTCTGTGGATGCTGTAGGTGATACTAGTAAGCTTCCCTTTTCATTAAAAATTCTTCTAGAAAATCTATTGCGTCATTTCGATGGTAAGCGAGTGACCCATGCTGAGTTAGAAGCGGTAATTAATTCTGTGAATTCAGAGGCTGAATTATCTGAAATTTCTTTTTTTCCTGCGCGTGTTTTAATGCAAGATTTCACTGGTGTTCCTGCGGTTGTAGATTTGGCTGCTATGCGTGATGCTATGAAGAAAAGAGGAGGGGATGTTGAAAAAATTAATCCTTTGATTCCTGTGGATTTAGTTATTGACCATTCAATTATGGTTGATAGCTTTGGTACAAAAACTGCCTTTTCAGAAAATGTTAAGTTGGAATATGAGAGAAACATAGAGCGATATCGTTTTTTGAATTGGGGCCAAAAAGCATTCAAGAACTTTAGAGTAGTTCCCCCTGGAACAGGAATTTGTCATCAGGTTAATCTTGAATATTTGGCAAAGGTAGTGTGGTGTTCCGAAATAGAAGGGGAATTAACAGCTTATCCCGATACGGTTGTTGGGACCGATAGTCATACGACGATGATTAATGGCTTGGGTGTTCTTGGATGGGGGGTTGGAGGTATTGAGGCAGAAGCAGCAATGCTTGGACAGCCACTTTCGATGCTTATTCCTGAAGTAGTGGGAATGCGTTTGGACGGTGTTTTAAATGAAGGTATTACAGCTACTGATTTAGTTTTAACCATTACAAATTTGCTACGCGCACAAGGAGTTGTTGGAAAATTTGTTGAGTTTTATGGGCCAGGTTTAAAGTGGTTATCTTTGGCTGATCGCGCAACGATTGCAAATATGGCGCCTGAGTATGGGGCAACTTGTGGATTTTTCCCCATAGATTCAGAAACTATTAGTTATCTGAGGCTTACAAATAGGACTAATGAACAAGTAGAATTAGTTGAGGCGTATGCAAAAGCCCAAGGACTTTGGAATGAAGGAGTAGAGCCTACTTTTAAAAATACAATAGATCTTGATTTGACCTCTGTTTTGCCAAGTTTGGCTGGTCCAAAACGTCCTCAAGATAAGATTTTTTTAAAAGATTTGAAAGAGACTGCCCTTAAAATGGCAGATGTGTCAGGTGGCGTAGAGGTTAAGGGTAAGGACTTTAATTTAGATCATCATGATATTGTGATTGCAGCAATTACAAGCTGCACAAATACATCAAATCCGGCAGTTATGATAGGAGCTGGATTGCTTGCTAGAAAAGCTAGACAGCTAGGATTAAAGGCTAAGCCTTGGGTAAAAACTAGTTTGGCGCCAGGTTCGCAGGTGGTGACGGAGTACCTAGAAGAAAGTGGTTTGATGGAAGACCTTGAAAGTATTGGGTTTCATCTTGTTGGGTATGGATGCGCAACATGCATTGGCAACTCAGGTCCTTTAGGCGAGGAAATCACTCAGGCTATAAATGATCATAACTTGACAGTATCGGGTGTGCTTTCTGGTAATAGAAATTTTGAAGGTCGAATTAATCCTCATGTTAAAGCGAATTACTTGGCTTCTCCTGCTTTGGTTGTTGCTTTTTCTTTAGTTGGAAGCACGATGATTAATCTTGATAAAGATCCTATCGGCAAAGGAAAAGATGGGCAGGAGATTTTTCTAAAAGATATTTGGCCAAGCACTAAGGAGATTCAAGACATTATTAAAAAGTTTGTGACACCAGAAATTTTTGAAAAACGATATAAGACTGTATTTGATGGTGATAGTTTATGGCAAACAGTGAATGCTGAAGCATCACAAACTTATAACTGGATTAATAGTAGCTATATAAAACACCCGCCTTATTTTGACATGAAGGCAAATGAAGTTGGTGATATTAATAATGCAAGAATTTTGGCGTTGCTTGGCGATAGTGTTACAACGGATCATATTTCTCCAGCAGGAAATATTAAGGAAAATAGTCCGGCAGGGGTTTACTTGAAAGGGCTTTCGGTTGATTTGAAAGATTTTAATTCTTATGGGGCAAGGCGCGGTAACCATGAGATTATGGCCAGAGGAACATTTTCAAATATTCGGTTACAAAATGAGATGCTTGCTGGGGTAAATGGTGGATACACGAAATTGTTTGAAGAGAATGATAGGCAAGTAAGCATATATGATGCGGCGCAATCGTACAGGCAAAAAGATGTTCCGCTTATTATTGTGGCAGGAAAAGAATATGGCACAGGGTCTTCCAGAGATTGGGCAGCAAAAGGAACGCGGTTGCTTGGGGTTAGGGCAGTTGTTGCTGAGAGCTTTGAGCGTATTCATAGATCTAATTTAGTTGGTATGGGAGTGCTGCCGTTAGAGTTTATGCCTGGCACGACTAGAAAAAATCTACAATTAGACGGAAGTGAGACAATTGATATTCAAGGATTTACAAATGGTCTTTCCCCAAAAATGATTGCCCAAATAACTTTTAAAGGAAGAATAGAGCAGCAAGTTCCAGTTTTAGTAAGGATTGATACTGAAGATGAAATACAGTACTTTTTAAGTGATGGTATTTTACCCTTTGTGCTTAATATGTTGGCGGCTTAATGACACACGATCAAATTTTTTTAAGTATATTTCAAGGTATTGCCGAGTTTTTGCCGATAAGCTCGAGCGCTCATCTTATTGTGTTGGAAAAGCTTTTTGGTGCAAATGCCCACCAGTTTGAAACGCATGTGATATTGCATTTTGGTTCTTTATTGGCATTATTGGTATTTTTTTTAAAAGATATACTGTTAATGATTTTTGGAATTTGGATTTATGATATCAAGCGATTGAGAAAGCATCCTAGCAAGCAATACCGAGATTTAGCATGGATTTTAGTTTTATCATCTCTTCCTGCGTTATTTGTAGGATTTTTTATCAAAAAAGTATTTGGTGAAACTTCTCAGAGTCTTTTTGTTATGGGAATTGCGAGCATTGTTTTTGGTTTTCTTTTGATCATGGCAGATTCTAATCCGGTGAAAGATCGCTTTGTTACATATAATAGGGGCTTTTTTATTGGAATTGCTCAATGTTTTGCTTTCATTCCAGGAGCAAGTCGTTCTGGAGTATGTCTGACAGCTGCTAGATTTTTGGGCCTAAATAGGGTGCAAGCAACGCGCTTCGCATTTTTGATGGCTATTCCAACTATTTTAGGGGCATCAACTTTGGTGTTGATAGATGCGCCAAACCTAAGCCAGATTTTTTCTGTTCCACAGCTTGTTTTGATTGGGATTACCGCTAGTCTTGGCATTTTAACAATTCAACTTTTATTGTGGTTTCTTAATCGATTTGGCCTTGGATTATTTGGGATTTATAGGGTTATTTTTGGCATACTGTTGTTGCTGTTTTTTTGATCATTCATTGGTGAATTTTTTTGGGGTGAGTCTTGATACAGAACGGTAATGCTTACTCTTCTGTTTTCCGGGGCGGTTGGATCTTTTTTATTTAAAGAGTCTTTGTCGGCACGTCCGCTAACCCCGTCAAATCTATCATTGGTTACGCCGCTTGCTTCTAATATTCTGCGTGCTGCATTTGCTCTGTCTGCTGATAATTCCCAGTTGCTGTAACCTTTTTGGCGATAAGGTTGAGAATCAGTATGACCAGTAATTTCAACTTTGTTTGGTAGTGCTGCAATGATTCCCCCTAAGGTTTTGATGATTTTTTCGGTGAATTTTACTGGTATTGGACTGCCGGTCTTAAACATTTCATTTTCTGAGCTATCAACAATTTGAATTCTGATGCCTTCGTCGGTGAGCTCAATGATGAGATTGTGCTTAAATTTTTCTACTTCCTGCAATGAATTAAAGGCATTTTGTATGCTATTTTCGATATTTTGGCGGATCTTGGTTTGAGCTTGTTTGATTGCTTCTACTTCTTTTTTGATTTTTTCAATATTTTCTTCTTTTAATTCCTTTAAAGATTCAGTTTTTGTATTGTTGTCAAGATTGTGTTGCTGCTGGTTATTTTCCAATAAAACATTCGAATTATAAGAATTGTAACGGACATTTTCATCAGTTTTTTGTTCTTCCTGATCATTATTACCATTTTGAGTTGAAGCGGTTTCTCCGGTCATTACGCCAGAGCCAACATTCGCTGATTCCATATTAATAATGCTTGATGTGAAATAATCAGATATACCTTTTCTTGTTTCTTCTGTGGTGATGTTGATTAGCCACATTAATAAAAATAGCGCCATCATTGAGGTGATAAAATCAGCATAGGCAATTTTCCATGCGCCACCGTGATTTTTTTTATGAGATTTTTTGTATCTTTTGATGACGATAAGCTGATCAGGGTTGTTGTGCATTATTCTTTCAATTCCTTTGTTGCTTTTTCAAGTTCATCAAAGCTTGGTCGTAGGAATGGGTCTATATTTTTTCTGGCAAATTCTACCGCAACAATCGGCGCTTGGTCACTTAAATATGCTAGTATTCCGGTGCGAATAACCATTAAAAAACCTCGTTGGGCTGCGTATGCTTCTCGCAGGGAATAGGCAATGGGACCGATAAATCCGTAGGCAATAAGAACGCCTAAAAAAGTTCCGACAAGAGCTCCAGCAATTAATTTGCCAAGGACAGAGGGTGGTTGATCTATAGCGCCCATTGTGTGAATGACGCCTAAAACTGCTGCAACAATACCAAGTGCTGGTGCAGCATCTGCTAGATTTTGTATAGCTGTGACCATGGTATTATGCTCTTCTTCAATCGTTTCCATTTCTTGGTCAATCAAGCTTTCTATTAGAAAAGCATTTTCACAACCCATGGACATGATTCGTAAGTAATCGCATATGAATTTAAGTGCGTCCTTATTTTTTATAAAAGTAGGAAATCTTTGAAAAATGCTGCTTTCTTGGGGGTTATCAATATGAGATTCTAGAGATAGCATGCCTTTGCTGCGAGCAAGTCTGAAAAGACTGAATTGCAATAATAAGGATTCAAGGTAGTCTTCTTGTGTGTATGATGCGCCTCTGCGAGCCGTTTTAAGAGCTGCTCTGAGTTGACTCAACGTTTTGCTAGAGTTAGCGATAATGAATGATCCAGCGCCAACTCCAACAATGATAATGATTTCAGAAGGTTGCAGTAAAATAATAAGGTGCCCATCACCTATTAGATATCCTAATAAGATGCAAAAGATGACTATACTTACGCCAATCCAAAATCGCACTTTTTATAACTACTTTTTTTTTCAGTATGAAAGGAGATTATTAATAATTAGCTAATGATAATAATGATGGCAAAAACCAGATATTACAGCCTGCAAAGACCGCATAATTTGGCTTTCCATTTTGCAATGAGAACTAAAAATTAGCTTTTATAAAATCATGAAACTATCCACTACATTGCCACAGCCCTTACGGGGCTTGGCAAAGATGCAGTATCTTTTTTTCTTTTCTTTTCTTCTTCTTTTTTCTTTCTCTTCACACTCGCTTTAGTAGTACCGTATCTAACCTCTAGCCCGTTACGACCGGACCTGCGTCCATTACCACTGGACACTACGTCGGTTTGCTAAACCTGACGTGCCCTCGTTACTACCAAGGGAAC
>JAGOSL010000002.1 GCA_018062345.1 Pseudomonadota bacterium
AGGTCGGATCAAAAATATTGGTTGATGTATTAAATGCCCAAGCTCAGCTTTTACAAGCCAAGCTTGAGCAAATTAACACAATTCAACAGTACTACTTTTATTTGTACCAAATGCTTTCCCTACAGGGAAAGCTAACCGCAGAAGGGCTGCAGCTTCCTGTTGAAGTTTTCCATGCTGCACAAAATTATGACGATATTAAAAATCACATTTAATTAGGATTGACCGGCGCAAGCGCATCTAATCCTCCGATTTCAATTATCCATTTTTTGACAATTTCTATAGGAATGTCATTAAGATTTGTGTTGTAGAGCCTTTCGTGAAAATCTCTATTTTTTTCGATTTCTTTCTCTTTTAATTTTATAGCCAGCATTGCTTTATGTTTATCTTTTCCGTATATGCATGCATTCAAGAGACGCATTTTCCGTTTGTTGTATTTCTTAGATATTACATTTTCCATGAATTATTCCTTACCTTTAAGTTGTTAATATTTTTAATTAAAGAATTTGATGCTGTTCACTGGTTACCGGTCTTCACTAGGTTTCAGCATCGCCTTCCCTTTTTTCACTCTCACTTCAGAAGTACTGTGCAAAAATTTGTCCCCGGAGCGACACTGAACATTGAGGTTTTACGATGTTGTCATAAGTTACCTCTGTTCTACATTGGTATACTCCATTTCTGAAATATCCAGATTCAGACTAACCAGGTTTCATTGATTGATTAAATCCATGAGTCACCTCTGTCCTACGATAGCATAGCCCATTTCTGAACTACCCAGGGCCGGGATCTTCCCGTGTCCAGTCTAGGCGATCAAGTCGCTAGCTTAGACGAACCGTGTTCTAGATATTGCTGGTAACAATCTCTAGATTGCCAAACACGGTTAGAGAATGTGAACCATAACGGCTGACAAGGTGCCCCTTCACATGCCTCTGAAATTTGTTGCACAGCACCTCTGAAGCGAGAGAGGTAGTGTTTTCTTAAAAAAGTCGACTTTGGATTGTTGATCTTCAGGAGAGCTCTTTCCCTTGGATTTAAAATCCTATTTTACGATCTCATGAAATAGGTATTTTGGCAAAAAATAAAATAGCCCATACCTTGACACCTTATACAGACTAGTGTTGCGGGCAAAAATAAATTTTATTTGGCAAAATTTTCATTCTTATCTGTATTTTGGCACGGCAATTGCATTGTTCATGACATAAAGAAAGGATTGTCATGGCATTTTTCAATATTTTTTTGTTAGTGTTATTTTGCTTTGCTGTTAATGCTGATGCCCCAAAAAAGCAGATCTCTGATTCAGTGAACACAAAACAAGTTTTGAAAGTTCGCATTAAAGATATTGCTCGTTTTTCTGGAGTTCGAGACAACCAGCTTGTTGGGTATGGATTAGTTGTTGGTCTAAATGGCACTGGAGACACACTAACAAATTCCCCTTATACAAAAGAAAGCCTGACTTCAATGCTTGAACGTTTAGGAGTTAACATTCGCGATAATAACTTGCCCTCTGGAAAAAACGTTGCAGCCGTTATGGTTACGGCAAAATTGCCTCCTTTCTCACATTCAGGGAGCACTATTGATGTTGTGGTTTCAGCCCTAGGCGATGCGAAAGATTTAAACGGGGGAACACTTCTTGTTACCCCTTTGATAGCAGCAGATGGAGAAGTTTATGCCGTTGCACAAGGTGAGGTGCTGCCTTCTGGTATAGCAGCTATTGGTACTGCAGCTTCTCAAACAACCGGATTGCCAACAACAGCAAAAATTCCAAACGGTGCAATAGTTGAAAAAGAAATTATTTTCCAATTAACAGATCTAAAAAGTCAAACGCTGAATTTAAGAAGTCCAGATTTAACGACAGCGAGGCGTGTTGCAGAAGCAATAAATGAGCACTTTCAACGCACTGTTGCAGCAGCTAAAGATTCAGCTGGGATTAGCGTGGAATTACCTAAAGGGTCATCTGAAAAACTTATTGAAGCAATGACACAAATAGAGCAACTGGAAATAGAACCAGACCAAGTTGCAAAAGTTATTATTGACCCTGCTGGAGTTATTGTTCTTGGTAGTAAGGTGCGTATCAGCACGGTTGCTTTAACACATGGATCAATTTCAGTGCGTATTACTGAATCTGCTGCTGTTTCACAGCCAAATCCAGGCACACAATTTGTAAGCCCAATGATTTCTGTTCCTGGAGCACCGATAGGGATACCTGGACAACAACCTGTTGCGCAGATAGCAGCACAACCACAAGCACCTGCAGGCATTGCCGTATCAGCAACTATTCCTGAAAATGCTACCCCGCAACAAGTACGAGATACTTTGCATACACTGCCTGCAAATGCTTCTGCGTCAACCATAGCTGCTGCAATAGGGAACATTGTTGGAAATGGTGTAGCACCAGGAGGCGGGCCAGCAGCAGTAACGGTTATTCCAGCTGGTGTTACACCCGCACAAATTGCCACAACCTTAATTGCATTTCCTACAACGGCTAGCCCAGGGCAAATGGCACTGGCTATTAATGCTATTCCCCCTGCACAAAATGCTGGAACAGCACCCCAACAACCATCTGCTTTAATGAATACTGTAATTAATTCTAGCGCTTTGGGACCACAAGCAACGGTCATTCCTGAAACAAACATCAATGTAGAGGATAAAAAAAGTAATTTTACTGTTTTAGATCCTGGGGCTGATCTTGAAGAGCTGGTTAAGGCTTTGGGTCTTTTGGGAACTACCCCTCGA
The DNA here is from genome assembly GCA_018062345.1 of Pseudomonadota bacterium. Classification (GTDB taxonomy): domain Bacteria; phylum Pseudomonadota; class Alphaproteobacteria; order Paracaedibacterales; family CAITNM01; genus CAITNM01. The sequence goes on from JAGOSL010000002.1 coordinate 2,731, forward strand.
GAAATGGCACAGATTTTGCAAGGTATAAAAGCAGCCGGCGCGTTACACGCAGAAATTATAGTGAGCTAAACATGACTGAACCACACGCAGATATTTCAACTATTTCCTCGCAGTCATCTGTTAGCAAATTGGAGGCTCTTTCACGCACTCCTCATAACGAAAAGGAAGTTGATAAGGTTGCTAGCGAGTTTCAAGAGATGTACTACGCACATATGGTAAAAGCTATGTTCGCAACAACTGAAGATAGTGCCATTTGGGGAGACAGCCATGCTTCAGGAATTTTACGATCAATGTTTATTGACGCTGTTGCTCATGCAGGAGGAGCTGAATCACTTGGTATTAAGGCCTGCATTAAAAAAAGCTTATACGACAAAGCTGATATAGAAAATCCTTCTCAAGATTTTTTAAATGATCATGAACAACTGAGGGAGACAGTTGATGTCTTGCTTTGAGTTATATAAAGATTTTTGTATCACTGCAGAGAGTTTGCTGCAGGTCATGCAAATGGAAGAACAGTATCTAGCTGATAAACGCCTTAGTCAATTAGATTCACTTTTGCAAAAGAAGGCCGAACTTTTTAAAAGTAATCAGTATTTTGCTGATCAAATACTTGACCCAATCTGCTGGAAACAACTGGAAGAATCGCAGCAGAAAAATGTAGAAAAATTACTAAAAATCATCACTGATGCAATGCAAAAGAATCTTAAATTGCTCGATCTTTCTGGTCGAGGAAATCGAAAGCTAATGGATTTATATTTTGAAAAAGTCAAAATTAAACCAACGTTTTATACGGCACTTGGAAAATTATTTCAAACCTCTTATACACCAAGTCTTGGTGTGCAGCATATGGTATAGGAGGAAAATATGGTTGGAACAATTTGGGGAGGAGGAGAAGTTGGACTAACTTTAGCGGCATTGCAGCAACAGCAAAGAGCAATGAAACGCCTAGAGTTAGATATGATTTCTATGGATCAACCAGGCTTTACGCAAACTACCCAAGAGACCTCAATTAATTATTCGAATGGTAAAGCAATTGGCATTGATGCCGGAACAGTTAGAGAAGTAACAGATACAGGCGCAGAAAATCAATTGCGTTGTCTTTCCGCGCAATTAAAGCAGAATGAAGAACTAGCAGGATATATTGGTAATTATGAAAGAGCTTTTGGCCAAATGGGCGGAAGCAATGCTTTTCTTAATAGTGGAAATAAAATTGTTACAACGCTGAGTGCTGTTTGCAGTAAGGGAGGAGATACCCCACAAAACAAGAAAGCTGTGCTTGATGCAATAGCTGATCATACGCGACAAATAAATATTCTTGCTAATAAATTACAGGATTTACGAAATTCAGCGTCACAAGGATTATCAACAGAGATTCCCACGATTAACAATCTATTAAAAGATATTGCCGCGATCAATGGCAGCATACAGTCTTCAGCAGACGCATCAGGTGACGCAAATGTTTCTTATTCAAGACAACGCAGAGTGCTATTAAACCAATTAGCAGAACATATACAAATTGTTGTAGAAGAAGGAGGCGATAGTGAGTTTTTGGTCTACACACCAAAAGGACGCGTACTAGTTCAAGGATCCCTAGCTGCAGAGTTCATCTATAATCAGCCAGCGGCAATTGATGCCTCACAAACATTTAGTGCAGGAACTATAACACTACAATCCCTCAAAATTGATAAAACAGCTATGGAGTCTCCATCAACTGGAACAAATGCAACATCTGGGCACCCAAGTGACCCCAATTATTATGATAGAAAATCAGAAGCATTTATTTTTGACGTAACAACTGATTTTACTGATGCTCAAGGTGGATCTTTATCAGGAATTATGTCATTTCTACAAAATGATTCTGTAGCATTTGGGCAATCGCTTGATGCTTATGCGGCTGGGCTACGTGATTCGTTTAACGCTCTGCATAATTTAAGTTCGGCGATTCAGCCTCGCGCAACATTGGGGAGTAGTAATTCCGGTTATATAGGAGGATCTACTTTAGTAACAGAAACCCCTGCAATAGGTGCTGGAACACTTAGAATTGCTGTTGTTAATACTTCTACAAATTCAGCAACCATTTCTGCCGATATTGATTTGACTGGTGTTACAACCGTTGATAATACCTATGATAATACTTCATTATGTTATTTGATAAATAACTCAAGCTTATCAGGCCATGTAACAGCGAGCATTGTAAACGGTGCTTTGCAAATAGCAACAACAGATACGAATTGTGGCATAAGCCTTGGAAGCGTCGAGGGATCGCCGGCGCCAACAATTTCTGACGGAATAAGCTCAACAGCTTATGGATTTAGCGAATTCTTTCATTTAAATGATATTTTGACGACACCATCTACTTTTTGGCGAGGAGGATCAATAACCGGACTTTCTTCCAGCCTTACGGTTAATAGCGCAATGCTAAGTAATCCTTCTCTTTTTTCTATTAATGAATTACGTGATAGCGCTTTGGGAACAGAGGCGCAGGCTGTATCTGGTGACCCAAGCATTGGACGTTCAATGATTGATTTGTTTACGCGAACAAAAACAAGTTTTCAAACATCGGGAAGCGGAACAATTTCTCAAACATTAGAGGATTTTTCCAAAGGTTTAGTGCAGCAAGTCGCAAATGCAAAGAGTGAGTTAGACCAAGAAATTGAAGGACAAGAAGAAGCTTACAGCCAGCAAGAACTTCTATTTCAACAAAATTACGGCATGGATGAGCAAGAAATAGCAATTCGCTCTATGCAGATTTCAAAAAGCCAGGACTTATATTTTTCATTTTTGAATAATTATTGGCGAATGATGAGCAACGTAGCAAATATGGGACGATCTTAACGTGAGGTATTTTTTATGACTATTTCTATGGCAGATAGCGTTCGTGAGGCACATAAGTCTGGCCTCAAACTTAGTGAACGGCTTGCATCAGGCGGAACAAAGGCTAATTGGTCAGAAAAGACCGCCATTCAAATTGATGTGAATATTACAACAACCAATAAAATTCAGCGCCTAGAGCAATTTAAAAAAGATAACTCACTTGTTGAAGGTAGATTGAGAACTCAGCTTTTAGCATTAGATAATTACATAAAGCTTGCGCAAAGAATTCAAACTGAATTCATGCCAGGAAATTATACAATGGGAGGAACAAGGCCCGGACTTGAAGCAATAAAATCAGATATAGAAAGTTGCTTTCTAGATATTGGCAATAGCATAAATTCTACATCTGGTGAATATGCAATGGGTGGAGTTGCAACACAAAATCCGCCGATGAAAAATTCAACAACATTTGCTGCTTATAGCGGACAAGCGACAGATTACAGCAACCCAGTGCCTGGCTCTATTAAGATTTATATCAACGATGAAGGGGATACTGTCTGCCTATCTGGAAGCAATTTTGACAAAGAAGTTGCAGACTTATATCGGGCAATTGTGCAGCTTGAAACATCAACAACAGGCACAGATGCTGCATCTGATCAAGCAAGCGCTTTGGCAGCAAACGCACAAAAAGCACTTTTGTCAAAATACTATGACAAATTAGCAGACATAAATCGCGTTGAAGAACAAGATGAGGATCTTTCAAATGCAATTCAGGAAGCAATGGAGCTAAAAGAAAAGTATACAGATGATAGCGTTGAAGACTTATTGACAAAGCTTATGCAATCAAATGTGATGGAGCAAATTCGCCAGCACTTACTAACACAACAAATGCGCAATTCTCAAAAAGCAGCAAACTTACTTGATAAATAAGGAATGATTATGATTAGAACTTCTTCCATGGATACATTTAAAAGATCTATTTCAACGAGAATCGGAAAAATCGAGTACACACTCGAGGATGTTTTTTATTTTAAAAATGGACTTTTAGGATTTAGCGATTTAAGAAATTTTATTGTAACAAAACCACCCTGCGACAATGTTCCTGAAGAATACATGTGTTTGCAATCAATGGAGCAAGAAGACTTAACGCTTATTATAGCGGATGCAGCTGTTGGGCATGGAGGTGAGCAGATTATTAATGCCATAGATTTGAAGGAGCATCTGCAAGATCGGCACCTTGAGTTTGAGGATATAGCTGTATTTTTAATTGCAACAACCGATCAAGATGCAGGAAAAAAATATATCTGCGTCAACACCAGGGCACCGATTATAATAGCGCCAAATCACAAAGAAGGTTGGCAAGTGGTACTTGAAAGCGATGCGTACGAAGTAAGTTATTGCCTGTAATTAGAAAGATTACTCTTTCATTCTGGCAATGACTATTCCCTGCTTTGCCATCATGTCGGCCCGTTCATTGCCTTTGTCACCGCTGTGCGCAACAACCCACTCCCAAATGATTGGGCGATTTTGAGCTAAACTATCTAATTCTTCCCAGAGATCTTGATTTTTAACGGGGGTTTTAGCGGCTGTTTTCCATCCATTTTTCTTCCATCCTTCAACCCAGTGAAGAATGCCATCTTTGACATAGCGGCTATCGGTGCGCAACGTAATAGAGAAGTCTTTAGGTATTAATTTCAAAGCTTCAATACATGCGGTTAATTCCATACGATTATTTGTGGTTTGAAGATTTCCACCGTTGCATTCAAAAGTTTCATCGTTTGCATACACAACAACTCCCCAGCCCCCAGGGCCCGGATTTCCACTACAAGCTCCATCAGTATATACAAAAATAGGAACATTTTTGTCGAGCGAATGGAAAAAACTCATGCCTAATAACCTGTTTGTAATTTTTCAATTAACTGTTTGACTGTTGGAACGAACCCATTAGCGTAAAAAGGATCCTGACCAAAGCGATACGCTTGGTGACCTGCAAACATCAGTTGATTATCAACGTCTTCACTATGGCTAATTTCTTGGAGCGTTTTTTGAATACAAAATGACCGAGGATCAGCTTTTTTACCTGTTGACCATGCCTCATTTTGCGCCCAGTTACTAAACTTACATGCGGACAAGCACCCCATGCAATTAATCTGATCTGTTAAAATTTGGTTAGATTCATCTTGTGTTACAAAAATCAAAGTACTTTCTGGGGTACGCATTGGTGTGTCAAATCCTTGCTTTACCCAAGCATCTGCGGATTCTTTATCGTGAGGAGCAAGATAAACAAATCTGCCTCGTGTGCCCACTGGAAACTGCTGTGTATGCTCACCTATTGGATCAACTGAATATGCCACTTGGCGAGCAGATCTATTTTCTAGGTTTTGCAAAAAAGCATTACGCACCCCAGAAGAATAAAATCCAGTTGGGCTGAAACGATTTAGCCTAATTTCGCCTTTTTTCAGCGTAACAAGTTTCTTTTTCCAAGTAGCAGAAATTGGGCTTTCTTGGGTTAAAAGTGGGCGTGTGCCAAATTGAAATGCAATAGGGCCTAGCTCTGGATTATCAATCCAATCTGCCCACTCTGAGAGCCACCAAACACCACCTGCCATGAAAATTGGGGTTTCACCAAGACCACATTCACGCATAGCTTTACGTAGTGCAATAACTCTAGGCTTTGGATCTTCTGGAACAAGTGGATCTTCACTATTAGAAAGGCCGTTGTGACCTCCGGCTAACCATGGATCTTCATAAACTACACCACCGAGAGAGTCTGAAAAGCGGCTGTAAGCACGCTTCCACAAAATATGAAAAGCACGTGCCGAAGAAACAATCGGATAGTAATATACCCCGTAACTTGCGCAAATTTCAGCCAATTTGTATGGCATGCCCGCACCACAAGTTACACCATGCACAAGACCTTTTGTTTGCGATAAGACACCATGAAGAATAGGCTCAACGGCTCCCATTTCCCAAAGCACATTCATGTGAATACGGCCCTGGCCATTACTGCGTTCATGAGCAAGGCGAGCTTGAGTAATACCGCCTTTAATAGAGTAAGCTATAAGTTCATCGTGGCGTTCTCTGCGTGTTTTTCCATGGTAAACAACAGGGATAAGATTGCCATCGGCATCGTGGGCATCGGCATTTACGGCAGAAAATGTTCCTACACCACCTGCTGCAGCCCAAGCCCCTGAGCTTTCTCCGTTAGATACAGAAATACCCTTTCCACCCTCAACCAGGGGTAGAATTTCTTTGCCCGATATACGTATGGGATTTAATAAACTCACAAGACCGTTCAAGTATAACCTATTCTGACTTTTTAACCGGAATTTTCTAAAAAGTCTATTGGGGGAATTTTTGGGGGGAGAGTTTAGTGAGTAGCGTAATCAATGATTTTGCATATTTTTCTTTGATTTAAAAAGATAAAAATGCTATAAAGCATCATTATTTTAAATTAAAAATATTACATGAATATTATTTATTTTTTATTGATTTTAAGTACATTTTTATTATCGACCAATTTTTATGGAGCTAGTGAAAATCTAGAACCGCTGGCTGTTTATACTGAAAATGTCAACGGGGCCACACATAGTGTCCAGGTATTTCCGATTGAACAATATCAACGATTTGTTAATGAAGCACAAGGTAAACCAGCAGATCATCAGCCCTCAATAGATGAAGATGTTGATGTTAGCATGAGTGGATCTGAGGTTTTTTTAGCACTTCGGCCTACGCTACTTGATTCTCGTGCTTTTATCAGGCGCTCTTTTGAAGACTATGCCGCAACTATGACACAAGAAGGTAAACCTACTCGCTTAATTATTGGATGTGGGCATAATAAAAAGCCTGATGATTGTATGAACCATCATCCTCATAGCAATGACTATTTCACAATTAATATACGTGATGAAGTTGAACCTGATGTTTTAGGTAACGTATTTTTCTTGCAAGATGCAGCTTTTAAGGCCAACAGCTGGGATTTTATCTTATTCGAATGCTTTCCATGGAAGCCTAAGAGAGATTTTGTAGATAAAAATTTACGTATGCTTGCAAATAGTTTGCGTCCAAACGGTGTTTGGGTAATTCCAGAATTGGCTTTACCTGCTCTGATAAAAATAGGTGAAGAAGGAAGCTTTCGAGAAGGCTGCAGTATTGCTGACGAACCATGGACAAAAGAATTATATCGGGGCATTACGCAACATATTTGTTATGAATGCGGAAAAATGGCAGACACAGAAACTGCATCGCAGTTTGGTCTTGGATGGCAATTCGGTGATCTTGCAGTATTCCATGATTATGCTGATGTACGCACAACTGTGAACGATTATTTTGTTCGACATGGGTTTGAGAGCGCAGAATTAAGAACACTGCCTGCGTTTTTCACTCAAAGCAATGCACTAGGAGGAATGTTTCGTAGCCAAGCATTAGAGATATGTCATTTAGACACTGAAGAAAAAACAACTTTAGATCTTTCAAAATATGCCATAACGCTTTTTTCTCCCCTTACAAACGATCCTGTAGTTATAAAAGCGAGATCTCGCGTTTTATTTGACCAAGATATTGATATTCTTGCTGGAGAGGAACTTGTTCGTCTGACACAGAATTTTTCTGACTTTGCTTTTATTGTTAGGAAATAGTGAGGGTTCTTTTTAACCTCAATGTGTAGTTGGGGCATTTCCATATGAATGCCCCACGTGCATTAATATTAAAAGGCCAGATACAGCGCTTTAAGCTTTACCGTTGAAAAATAGTCACTCGGTAATTAAGCGCTTCAAGAACGTGATTTTGTGAAATATTTTCACATGACTCTAGGTCAGCAATTGTGCGCGATACACGCAACAAGCGATGGTATCCACGCGCTGACAAATTATAGTGGTTAATGGCTTTGTGCAAAAGCGCATCAACTTCTTTATCTGCTCTAACGGCTTTATCAAGCATTTCGCCATCAACATAGGCGTTTATTATTTGAGTGTTGTAGCGCTGGTGTTGGCAATTTCTAGCATTTTCAACTCGTTGCAAAATACTTTGACTAGACTCTTCGTTGCGATCAATTTGTAGTTCTTCTGGTTTTAAAGCTTGAACAGGTATAACCAAATCAAAACGATCCATCATGGGCCCAGAAATTTTTTGCTGATATTCTTCGGCGCACTTTGGCACTTTATGACATTGACGATCAGCGTCACCAAAATATCCACATCGGCAAGGATTCATGGCAGCAATACATTGGAATCTTGCAGGGTAAGTATAATGGTGCTGCACCCTTGCGATTGTTATTGTGCCTGTTTCTAGAGGTTGCCTTAAACTTTCCAAGCATGCTCTTGAAAATTCAGGTAATTCATCAAGAAAAAGCACACCATTGTGAGCTAGAGATATTTCTCCTGGTTTGCCTTTTTGCCCTCCCCCAACCAGTGCAGGTAAGGAAGCGCTGTGGTGAGGATCTCTAAAAGGGCGCATTTTTACCAATCCATCTTTTGGGACCATTCCTGCCAAACTATGAATAACTGTGACATCTAGAGCTTCCTTGGGACTGAGTTTCGGTAAAATTCCTGGCACTCGCGCAGCAAGCATGGATTTTCCAGCGCCAGGAGGCCCAATCATGAGAACGTTGTGGCCCCCAGCTGCTGCTATTTCCAATCCTCGTTTGGCTAGACGCTGAAATTTAACATCTTTCATATCAAGAAATTTTAAATTCACTTCATCAAACTCAGGTTCAGGCTGACTTAAAATAATCTCATTTCTGAAATGTTGAATGATTTCCAAAAGATTTTTCGGAGCAAGAATACGAACATCTCCCCCCCAAGCTGCTTCTGGTCCACAATCATTTGGACAAATGATTCCCTTATCATGTTCAGCCGCCAAGAGCGTAGTGGGCAAAACTCCTGGGACACTTAAAATGCGACCATCTAATGTGATTTCACCTATGGCGACATAATTTTTCAACTCATCCTTAGGGACAATATTCATTACGCCAAGAATTGTTAAAGCGATAGGCAAATCATAATGAGTACCTTCCTTTTGAAGATCTGCAGGTGTTAAATTGACCGTTAGCCTTACAGAAGGAATATCCATACCCAAGCCATGCAAGCAAGCGCGAATTCTTTCTCGGGATTCAGCAACAGCCTTATCGGCCAAACCAACAATTGTAAAAGTGGGTAATCCAGGGGCAAATTGGACTTGCACTTCAATTAATTTAGATTGAACACCAAGAAAAGCAACTGTATAGCAGGTTGCAAGTTTCATTAATTTTTCTTTTATTTTTGAGATATATTTATTAAAGGTACGCGAAAAAGTTTCCTTCAAAAGCTATAAAAAATTATAGTTGTGGTTTATTTTTCTCAAACATTTTTGTTGATTAAACAAAACGTCAAATGACCATAGTGTTTTTGTAAAAAACAAGTTATAGTTCCTGCTTGTAAAGGCAGAGTTTATGAATAGACGCATAATTTTTATTATTAGCGCACTTATTATAGCAGGCGGGGTTGGTCTGTATAAAAAGCTATCTTCAACAATTGCAGATGAAAAAAGAATCTGCGTTTTCTCATCTAACATTCCGGGGGTGAAAGATGATGTGCGCTTAATTCGTCAGGCTTTGCGGTTTTACGATATCAAGCATCATCAGATTGTTGATAGTTCAAATCGCCAATGTGAGAATGCTTCGGTAAAAATTTTTCTTGAACAAGAAAAATTTACTGAGTCTATTAAAGCAGAGGACCCATCACTAAGAATTGGGTTGCATCTTCATGATTTACCGGAAGAGGAAGATCAAAAAATCATTTGTCTGTTTGAAGAAGACAGCATACAACAGCTGATTGAGTTGATGGAAAATATTATCAAAAAGCCACTATCGTGCTTGGTAATATATGATGAAAACAATGAGTATTCGAAAAATTTAGTCGCGCAGTATCAAGAACTTGCGAAAATTAAAGGAATAAAATTACAGCTGTGCTGTTTTTCACCCTTACTAAAAAGAAATGTTGCTACAGTTTTAAAGCAAACAGTGAATATTAACGCCGTTATTCTTATTCCAAGTCAACTAATCTTTTCAGATTCTGAGCTTATTTTAGAGCATTTTAAAATGCGAAAAATTCCTGTATTTGCAAATCATGCAGGGTTAATTCGCTCTGGAGCGCTTGGTGGTTATGATTTTGATATGCAAGAAATTGCACATGATATCGCAGAAATTACAAATGGTTATTTACGTGATGAAAAAACCATAAAAGAGAACCCTTTTGAGGAATTGTATCCTCAACTGCATTTAAATATGGATACTATCCGTCACCTTGGCATACAATTAGAGTCTGGTGATTTATTAGATGAGGCTGTCACTGTTGGTGGCACAGATTTATGAATACAATTCAATTAGTAGGCGTTCTTGAGTTCGGTTTAATTTATGGATTGGTAGCCATAGGTGTGTACCTATCGCTGAGAGTTCTTGATTTTCCAGATTTGAGTGTAGACGGTACATTTCCTTTGGGAGCAGCCACATACGCAGCTTTAGTTGTGGTTGGCGTTCATCCATTATTAGCTACTCTTTGCGCAATAGTTTTAGGTGGAGTAGCAGGCTTAGTTACTGCATGGCTTTCAACCCATTTAAAATTTATGAATTTATTATCAGGAATTCTGGTAATGACAGCATTGTATTCTATTAATCTTAAAATTATGAGACGACCTAATATATCGTTACTGGGCGAAAATACTATTTTTGAAGAATTTTTTCTTCCTTTGAAAACCTACTTCGGTTCTTTCTGGAGAGTTTTGCCCATTTTAATGTTAATAGGGTTATTGGCATATGCATTGAATCGTTTTTTAAAGACAAACATAGGTCTAGCCTTAAGAGCTACTGGCAACAACGCACGCATGGCGAGGGCACAAGGAATTAACGATAAAGCCATGGTTAGCTTGGGCTTATGTATTGCTAACAGCTTTGTTGCATTAGGCGGAGCTATATTTGCTCAAATTAATGGTTTTGCTGATGTAACCATAGGAGTTGGTACAATTATTATTGGACTGGCAGCTGTTATTATTGGAGAAGCAATTTTTCCTGTAAAAAGAATCAGTTATGTAATTCTTGCTTGCATTGGTGGAGCCATACTTTATAGATTTGTCATTGCAACGGCTTTAAATATTGGCGGAGCCTTTTTGCAAGGTTCTGATTTAAATTTGGTGACTGCAATTCTTGTGGGCGTTGCCATGCTGCTACCTGATTTAAAAAAGCAGTTAGGATTAAAATCATGATTAGCCTAAAAAATATATCGGTACATTTTGGTGCAGGGACCCCCGCTTTTAGAGCTGCCTTGAAAGATGTGTCGCTCAGCATTCAAGAAGGGGAATTTGTAACCGTGATTGGCAGTAATGGAGCAGGTAAATCTACCTTGCTTAATGCTGTTGCTGGGGAGGTTATTCCAGATTCTGGTCATATATGGATTGATGATGAGGAAGTAACCCAACAAGGAACAAACATTAGGGCAAAACACGTAGCACGGGTTTTTCAAGATCCTATTGCGGGAACCTGTTCTCAGCTTACTATTGGGGAAAATTTAGCCTTGGCTTTTTGCAGAGGAAAAAAGCGCTTACTTACGGGAGCGCTCTCGCCTTCTTCCAGGGCTTATTTTCAAAGCATATTAAAGCCTTTAAATTTAGGGTTAGAAAATCGCTTAGATACATCAATGGCGATGTTGTCAGGCGGACAACGTCAGGCTGTTAGCTTGCTTATGGCAACTTTGAGCCCATTGAAAATTTTGCTATTAGATGAACACACGGCAGCCCTAGACCCGAAAACAAGTCGGTTTGTCATGGATGTTACCCAAAGAATTATTGAAGAAAAAGGTTTAACAGCATTAATGGTAACCCATAGCCTATCACACGCCCTACAGTACGGAACACGCACAATAATGCTGCATGAAAGCCAACTTATATACGATATCAAGGGAGAGGAACGTAAAAAACTTACACCTCAAGACCTAATGCAGCAGTTTGGAAGCTCAATTGATAGCGATCGTTTGCTGTTAAATACTTAAAGTTATTTTGTTTAATTTGCACCTAAGGTTTGCAAAATATCTTTAGAAATTGGCATAAATCGGCATAGACCTGTTTTTACAGCCGTTCGCATTTTTTCCAATGACTGCACTTGATCGGCCCCCAAACTTAAATCAACAAGTCCGCTAAACCAAAGACCAACGGGATGATCTGGTGCAACGCTAATGATAGCTTGAGCAACATCTTTAGTTTCTTTTAGGTTTTCCATTTTATCAAAGCATATATTTAAAAATCCTATCGCCATATCTGCACGCTCTGGAAATTGAGAGATATGCTGCAAAATGATTTTTTTAAAGTTTTTGAAAAATTCAGAGTCTGGAGAAATTGTTACTTCAGCCAAATTGGCAAATGCATTGCAAGCATTAATAACATGCACAGAACTTACAACATTTCTTGTTTGGCAAGAATTGAGATAGTCTTTTGACACCAGTACAATTGCTTTTTCAATGCCTGGCAAATACTTACTATCTGCTTTAGAAAATTCACGTAGTCCTAGCGAAAATCTTCCTATGGTCATATTAGATGATTTGTATGTGCTGTACTTGTCATAAGCATGAGCAGGATCATTTATAAAAGCTGAAACATCCTCTTCAAATGTTTGTATGGTTCTAAATCTATACTTGTTGATAGCAATAGATGACCAAAATTCAGTCGCAGAAAATACAATTAGAAAGATCCCACAAGCAATCCAGGCAAAATTTGGTATTTTCAACTGGTAGCTAACTTTTTCTTTGATAAAAGTTAGAGCAAACAATGAAAACACTAGAACTGGCGGGGTTTGAAACCAAGCACTTAATAGGATTAAGTAACTAACGACAAAAAATCGCCCAAACCAATCGCTAGAATCGATATTGTTTATCCACTTATAAATAATGGCCAGTAAAAGCCCCACACCCAACAAACCTGAAGAAACAAAAGTTTCTAGGATTAAGTTATGTGTATGAAGTAGATTGCGTTGCAAGAATTCCCAATTTGGATTGAAATTTCCATCTGTGTATAGAGAAAAATCTTCAAGTCTAAAAAGGTTAAGAACAGGAAAATCTTGATAGCTTCCCCAGCCATACCCAAAAAGCAAATGCAAAAATTTTGAAAAATCAAAATGATCAAAGTATTGCAATATGGATACTATTCCAAGCAAAGTGCGGCTTTGTAGTTGTGGCAACAGATGAGCAAAAAAAGACCACGATACAAGGATCATGATAGCAATAAAACTGAGTCCAGCGGTTACATACCAGCCATCGTTTCTTGGTAAAAAGCTAATATTCCTTTTTGCAATCGGCAGCAAAAATATAAAAATAAGTGCGCATATGCAAGCCACCGTTACTGCAACATTGTCACAATGATGCAATACAAATAAAAATGCAGCGGTATAAACTGCATCGAACAAATATGGAAGTGCCGTTAATGATTTTCTAAAACTCACATAAAGAGGCAAACTTGCAAGCAAAGGAAATGCTGAAATATCTAAAAAGATATAGGTTTTTAAATGTAACCAATTATGGCACCCCGCAATGGTTAAAAAGCTATACGTCATTGGCACAAGCCATAAGGGTAGGGTTTGCATATTAATCTGCCTACCGGCGATAATTAAGGTAGCTAAAGACAAAAAGGTTGCTGTTCCTTCACGTATTTCATTAACCCCACCCAGCGCTGTTAAGTTGTTTTGGAAAATTCCAAGAAAACTTAAAGCTGCCAATAAGAAAAACCCACCAGATGAAGTAGGTATTTTTAAATCTGTTTTATTAAACCCAAACAAAAGCGCATATAAACCTGCCACTAACCACAATCCAAAAAATGCCCAATCAGATTCTTGAAAAATGCCAACGGGGCAAATTATAGGAAGGAACGGTAAAAAAATTAACAAATAGAAAAATCGGGCGGAGTGTATGAAAGGCATTTTATCCACAGTTAATTAAGTGAAACATTAACATTTTGTTAAGACCTTGTTGCTTCAAGGATACATCCTTTAGTTATACAGAAAAAATATCTAAAAAAACTAAAAAATTTTAGATAAGTCTTGTAGATTTTAGATTGTAATAAAATCTTTTTAAGAGGATATCTATGTTTAAACAATTTAAGACGGTAAGGGCGTTGGCTCTTATTGCTACATGCGCGGGAAGCGGATATTTGTTCGCTGCTCCTAGCGCTGGTACTGGTACTGGCACACCTCCTTCAACTAGCAAGGGAGCTAACGATAGTGGTTCTTATTATGCATACCACTCAGTTGCAACAACCCCTGGTGCGGTGGTTACTGAGCCAACAGTTATGGCTATCAAAGTAACTAAAATTCTTGGTTTGGTAGGCGCTGTAACTGCAGAAGCAGCTGAATCAATGAATAGCGGTATTGGTAACGCAGGTGGTGCTTTAGGAGCTGACGCTGGTACAAAAGTTGCTGGTTCTTCAGGATCTGCACACCGCGCTTCTACATGGTTACGTGCAAGCTATGGTTCAATTGACAACTCTGTAACAGGACAAGCATGGAATGGTCAATCATATTTAACTATGATTGGTGCTGACTATAAATTCAACAATATGTTCTGCGCAGGACTTGGTTTAAGCTATTCACACTTGGATGCAAGAACTGAATTCAACAATGGTAAAATGAAGCAAGATACACTTGGTGTAAACCCATACTTCATTATCGTTCCACACAAGAACTTTAACTTTGAATTTGTTGGTGGCTGGAGCACAACAAAAGGTAATGACAGTCGCCGTTGGTTAGCGACACGAGTATCAGCTGGTGTGCCAACTTATATTGATAACAAGTTTAGCAGCTCACCAAAGTCAAAAGCTATGTTTGGTGGCGTTTTTGCTAACTTTGTAAACAAAGTGAACAAAACATCATTCAGCTTGCAACTTGGTTACTTAATGATGCAAAGCAAAATGGATAAGTTTACAGAAAAATCTGAGCAAGCTGCTTATCTTAATGAAGCTAAAATTGTGCCATCAAACACATTTAAAACACAAACTGCTACTGCGAAAGTGTTAGTTGGTTACCAGATGACTCCAAGTGTAATGCCTTTCATCAACATTCACGGACAATATGACGTGAAGAAGAATGAAGGCGTAACATATAGTAATGCAACGGCATACAAAGTTAACCGTTCAGCATTCGGAGGTGGAGCAGGCTTCCACGTACGTAATGATGATGCGTTATCAGGAAGCTTACAATTTGACTACACAGCTCGTGGTCAGTTGAAAACTTACGTAACAGGTCTTCGTTTACACTACGGCTTCTAATAAGAAGTGTTTGTTATAAGACTAAGGGGAGCGGTGATTTTCACCGCTCTTTTTTTATTAAGTTGTAGCAGCGATCAGATTCGAATTAACAAGGCTTTTGATTTAGCGAAAAAAAATCACTACCAAGCATCGATTATTCATACTTCAATATTTCCCATACAAATTTTTTATCAGGCACACAAAAGCAAACATGCAATTATTTACCTTGAAGGGGACGGTCTTGTTATAAATAAATATGGGGAAGTGGCTATGAATTCTACACCCACTGACCCCATAGCGTTAAGGCTTGCCTGTGCTGATGATAGGAAACTTACTAAAATTGTGATTCATCGACCATATCATTACATAAAAGACCCAAATGCAAACTCTCGGTACTGGACAACAGCCAGATACGCGCCGGAAGTTATAAAATCGATTGCAGAGACGATTAAAAATTGCCAACAGCAATTCAGTTTTTCAACGATGGAGCTTGTTGCCTATTCTGGTGGTGCATCTGTTGCGCTGTTGCTAGCGCCGCATTTACAAAACCTTCAAAGAATTACTTCTTTTGCTGGAAATCTAGATCATAAGGACTGGACGAGTTATCATAACACAAATCCGCTTTTTGAATCCCTTGACCCTTTAGAAAATAAAAAAATCTTAGGCGAAATTTCACAAATCCATTTCTTGGGAACGAATGATGCAAACACAACAGTTGATCTGGGCCTTAAATATAAACAAAAGATCAATTCAGACAGAGTGGTAATTACGCCTATAGATGGATTTGAGCACGATAGCGACTGGCCCAGCGTCTGGAAAAAGCAAATAGTGAAAATGGGGTAGCAGCACTTTGTAAAAACGACTAGAATGGCACCAATACTACAAAAATTGAATAATTGTGATTGTTTCTTGCCCAAGATGTCATAAGCAATATAGACTTGATACAAGCCGCTTAAATTATACTAGCCTTCCAGATAATAGTGGACAGGGTGTTCAGCTGGCCTGCTCTAATTGCCATGAGCAATGGTGGGAGCTGAAAAAAGAATCAGTTAACATGAATCAGCAAGAATATAAGACAGCTGTTCCTGAACAACCATTTAAAAATTTGACTGATATTTCCTTACTGTATCAAAGACAGTCATCAAGTTATGCGCACCAAGCAGATTCAGATTTTACACTCGCTGCAAAAAGCGATCTTCGTTCTTTTCCGCAGCAACCAACTTCGCAGATAAAAAATGTGCCAAAAGCAAAAAAATGGAAAACTTTTGCTCAGATAGTTTTCTGGAGTTTTATGATTTTTGGCGGAACTATTGCTTTAGCGCTAGTGGCAATGCATTTTGATTCCTCTGTATTGAATTCATCTGAATCTTTAAATGAAGCGCCCGCGCCAGAAGAGTTAAGCATTGAAAACGTTCAATTTGATGTAAAAACCATCGATGATGGACTTCAAAAAATTATTGTAATTGGCAATGTCAAAAATCCGGGACCATTAGCGTTGCCTCTGCATAACATTGAGTTAACCGCTTGGGGAACTTGTTTGCCTGAACAAACGCCCAATGAACAGGGAATTTGTCAGATTCGTACCTGGCCATACAAATGGAAACAGGATTTATTGCAACCCGGAGAAGAGCTTCCATTCAAGAGTGCAGCCAAAATTCCTGCAAATTTGCAAGTAGATCAGGTTCATGTTGCAACAAATTAAGAAAATACCTAAGCTAAACCTTGATATGAGCGCATTCAAAAAATTACTGTGCAAGAACGTTCAAGCCGTAAAAATTTACTGGCCTATAATACTTTTGATACAAGCCCCAATTTTTATTGTTTGTGCAATATTAGTAAACCAAAAACCGACCACGCAATCAGCACCGCTGGATAAAAATAATTTTGAGCTTCATAAAAAAGATGCAGTTCGCCTTAAGAATCTTGAGCAACGTTTCAACGAGCTCAACAAAAGATTTGCCGCTCTGCAAATTCAGCACGCAAAATTTGTTAAATCATCGATTTTGCTAGCTGCAACAGTTCAACAAACCAATCCGTCATCAGATAATATAATCAAGAAAAATGCCTTAGATACTATTGACCGTATTGGTGAAAAAATTCGACTAAATGAAACTTATGTTGGATTGATATCAGGATTTCCTAAGGAGTGTTCTGGATTTGCAGGATACAAGACGGTGCAACAATTTTCATCAAAACTACCATTAAGCATTGTGCAACTGAAAAAATCTTTTGAAGATATTCGAAAAAAGTACACAACTTCTAAAACAAAAAATGAGCTTCCGAAGTGGCTAGAAAAAGCCGCTAAAATTTTTCACGGAAATATTAAAATTGAGCAAACAAAAAAAGCTGATGAGAGCCAAATTCAGTCAATAACTGAAGCTCTTGAAACGCAGGATTTAAAATTAGCGTATTCCCTGACAAAGCTTATTTCGTTTCCCCCAATTCAATTGTGGGCTCAGCACTTGGCAGAACGTATATCGCTTGAAGAAGAGTATGCTACATTCGCAGAAAATGTTCAGAACTGGGCGCAACAAGCGCCATCTGAAAACTTACCCTTAACAGAGCAACCACAGGAGAAGCTTCCTTAATGGCATTTATAAAAGGTTTTAGGTTTTTTCTTGCCCTTAGTTTATTGTGCGTGATTGGCATATTGATCACAAGCTATCCAGGAGAAGCAAAATTTGAATGGTTTAATTACTCTGTCACTTTGCCAATGGGTTTATTTTTGGCATGCCTGTCAGTCTTTTTTGCAATTATCGTTGGATTTTATAGCTTATGGAAATGGCTTTGGAATCTTCCCCAAAATTATTTAGCGCACCTGCAAAAAAAGCGGACTCAAAAAGGAAACAATTTATTAATCGATGGTCTAAGTGCGATTGTGGCTGGGCAAAATCAGGAGGCCAAAGAAATAATCGCTGTTGCCTGTGAACTATTGCCAGAGAATCCATTGACTCAGTTTATAGCGGCACAAGCAGCGGACATAACAGGGGAAGAAGAAGCTGCGACCAGACAATATATGTCGATGCAAAAAGATCGTCGCACAACCTTTCTTGGGCTACGAGGATTGATTTTACAAGCAAAAAAAAGAGAAGATTATAGACTTGCTCAAGATTATATTGCCAAGGCCATCACAATAAGGCCGGATTCTCCTTGGCTTCAAGAGGAATATTTTTTAAATACTATTTATCTTTCTCAAAAAGGAATTTTTCCAAAAACAGAAAAAAATAAACTGACAAAATATGCTTCAAAGTCAAGATGGTCACGGCATTTAGCAATGTTAAATTGGCTGAAACTACAAAATACAAATTTCTTGGCTTCAAGTGAGAAGGAAAAATTACATTTAAAAATATTTGAGTCTGCTCCGGATTGGACATTAAATGTTCAACAATTAGTTGAGCACTATATTCAGCATGAATCTTTTTCAAAAGCACAAAAACTTCTAATTGATGCTTTCAAGCTGTACCCTCATCGGGCTTTAGGCACGCTATGGGATTTGGTGTTTCATGAAATGGAAGCTATTGATCGATATCGAGCGATGGAAAAACTTGTGTCAACTCAAGAGAATCATCCGGAAAGCCAATTTTGTTTAGCCTCTGGCGCTATGCGCGCTCAGTTGTGGGGGCAAGCTAAGGAACATTTAGATAATCTATTGAGTTATGGCTATACTCGAACCGGATGTGCTCTTATGGCCGAATTGATGGAGCTTCAACATCCAACTCAATTTGATTTAGCAAGAGAATGGTGGCAAAGAGCTGCGCAGACACCTTCCGATTACGAATGGCGGTGTAATAAGTGCTATCATCATCCTAATGCGTGGCAACTTATCTGTAGCCACTGCTCGTCTATAGATCAGATTTCTTGGCAAGAAACCTCTTCTATTCAGCGTCAGGTTAAAGACGAAGTAGAAGTTATTCAGATTGCTCAAGTGATTTGAAATGGCAGTAAGAATAGTGATTGTTGCTGTGCTTGCCTATTTTCAAAATTGCGGCGCAATGTCTTCTGCAGAAGCCACGTTCAGATGCAAAACGTCCATTGAAAAAGCTGAAGAAATTAGTGGTCAGTTAAAAAATAATGATTTAAAACGAGTGGCAAAAATTGCGCTTTCTTTGATGCAAGAAAACTTAGAAAAAATTCTACATGGCACACTAAAAGACACTCCTGACATGGCGCAACAATGCATGCAGCAGGCTGAACATATTGCCTGGCTAAAAAATAGTATAGACCCACAAATAAAAGAAAAAGCAAATGAAAAGTCTTCTGAAAATGTGGAAAGTTCCAGCCCTCCTCTTCCTTCTAGAGAAAAAGACAAACCGTCAAAAAAATCTAGAAAAAAAGGAAAAAATGTAAAAATTGATCAACAAAAAACTTTGGATACGCAAATTTTAAAAAAAGTTCTTAAAAGAGAATTGAACACGAATGAGCCCAATGCGCCACTTTAAATCTTTTGCAAGCTATCAAGTATTGCAAGGTATGAGTCTTTTTTTCCTTTTTTAAGGGCAATTTCATTCGATAAAATTTGCAAAAAAGGCACCGGCTTTTGTTGGCGAATAGCCTTATTGAGCAAGATTCTGTGCCAAAATACAGATTCCGCAGTTGCTTCTGCTTTTTGTAGGCCTTTTATTAAAGAGAGATCAGGAAATGTGGATTTTGGTTTTTCCTTTGCTGGTTCTTTTTTAGCGGGCTCAGTATCAATACCGAATAAATTTTTTTTCATATAAATGCATTACTTATTTTGATCATTAATATAATCCATTAATGTGCGGGATCCAACAGCTGCTTGCATTTCTGACCTTAGCGTGATGATTTGGTTGATGCCTTCTATTTCTACGTAGTAGACCTTTTTCCCATTTGTCACCCAAACAATTGTTGTTGAAGGATTAGAATTTTTTTCAAATTTAGTAGTAACAGCAAAATCATTTCCTTTTTTTTCTGCTACTGGATTGCTAGAAAGCTTTGCATTTACCATTGCTGATAATTTACCTTCTCCGGCATAAAAACTAATTAAATGTTTTTTCAAATAATTTTGAACTTGTTTTTTTTCTGCCTCTGATAAATCTTTGTATCCCAGCGGAGCAAAAACACTTTTTGTTATGCGCTCAATATCTAAGTGTGTGTTAATGCACTCGCTTAATTCTTTACGTTTATTTTCATCAGATGCGCCATTGTTGTTCACAATTTCAAGTGATTCATTGACCACCCGATTAATAAAATCAGCGGCAGCTTTTTCATCAATTTCTGCCTCAGCAAAAATCTTAGCCCCACCGACTGAGAATATACACATACACAAAAAACAGATAACATGTAATAGTTTTTGCATTTCTAATTCTTTTTCACAGACAGACATTTCCAGATAATATCACCAGAAGATGAACAAAACATTAAAATATTCCTCAATTAATTTAAAAGTGTTAATAATTTCTGCACTTGTTGGTGGGATTGCATTCGCACCGTTCAATCAGCCTTTTGCTTTATTACTTTCTATATATATGCTTCTAGGCCACTTACGAGCACATGTAGATTTCTACCACTTTTTCAAACAAACGTTTATCTTTTTTTTCTTTTTTTTTCTAGCCCAGCTTTACTGGGTAGCCTGGGCGTTTAATGTTTATGGGATTCCTGAGATTATGCCAATAGGTTTAATCTGTATGCCAATCATTATTGGTATATTCCCGACTGTATTTGTTGCACCAAGCTTCTTTTTCAGAGAAAATAAGACCGTTTTTGCGTGGGTGTTTTTTCTGGGTTGGTGCGCTAGCGAAACAGCCAGAAGCTTTATGTTTACAGGCTTTCCCTGGAATTTAAATGGTTATGTTTGGGATTTGCCGATTTTACAAAGCACTAGATTTTTTGGAATTTTTGGGTTGTCATTTCTAACAACTGCAGCCGCGACTGTTTTGTACACCAAGCAAAAATGGGTTGGGGTATTTATTTTTTCAACCTTGCTAGGTTTTTGGGTTGATGGATACTATCGATTGCAATCCCCTCAGATCAACACTGATGTTTGTTTACGATTAGTTCAACCCTCGGTTAATCAGCAGGAAAAATGGCAGCCAGAGTTTTTTGAAAAAAACTTAGCTATTTTAGAAATATTAACAAAAGCGAAAAAAGATAAGCCTATTCAAGCGGTTATTTGGCCTGAAGCTGCTATAACTATTCCGCTTGACGCATATGCTAATTTTTCCGTTTACCTGGGGGAATTTATTGAGAGTGGATATTTAATAACAGGAGCCCCCCGGCGAGAACACAATCCAGAAAGAGCCTTTTCCAGCCTTCAAGTCATTGATCAATATGGTACATTTCATGCAACCTTTGATAAGTTTCATTTGGTTCCTTTTGGGGAGTATGTTCCTTTGCGATCATTAAACCCCTTCCCCAAGCTTACGGACGGAAAGCTTGATTATTCAAATGGTGCTGGTCCCAGAACAATTCATGTGGCAGGAATCCCCCCCTTTAGTCCACTTATCTGTTATGAGGCAATATTTTCTGGAGCTGTTATTGATGCAGCTGATCGGCCCCAATGGCTTTTAAACATTACAAACGACGCTTGGTATGGCGTAACAAGCGGCCCATATCAGCACCTAAAAATTGTACAGGTTCGAGCTATAGAAGAGGGATTGCCCTTAATACGTGTAGCCAACAATGGGATTAGCGCTGTTATTGACAGCTACGGGCGTATTATTCATCAGCTGGGTCTCAATGATGTTGGGTTTATTGATGCATATCTTCCAACCTACCTATCTCAAACCACGTACCGAAAGATTGTTAATTTTTTCACCCTTAACTGATTTTTAGCTGTGTGTAAAATTGTGGAAAAGCGCACAAGTGGGGTGTTGGTATTTTTGGGGAAAACGATACTTGTGCATAACCTTGTAGTTATCCACCAAAAAACAAAACTTATACATAAACAATAAACACAGCCGCAAGAAATATCCCCAACAATTAAAAAAATTTGGACAGCCGCAAGATGCCTAGCGCATTATGCCCTATACAAAAAGAAAAACTTGTGGATAAGATGGGGGTATCTTTGGGATTAGACTTTTACACAAGCCCTACTACCAACACTAAAACCCTATTAAATATATATATTATTAAGTATGAAAATTATTCAAAATTTAAACGGTCATATTGAGAAAGAAAAGCCCATTTGGATGATGCGACAAGCGGGTCGCTATCTTCCTGAGTACAGGGCGTTAAGGGGTAAATTTCCCAGCTTTATGGACTTCTGCTTAAATCAGGACATGGTGACAGAGGCAACACTTCAGCCTGTTCAGCGCTTCGATTTTGATGCGGCAATTATCTTTAGTGATATTTTGGTGGTTCCCCATTTTTTGGGGCAAGGGGTTCGTTTTGAAGAAGGGGTTGGGCCGATACTGGAAAAACCAGATTGGGTAGAGCTTTTAGGCAGAGAGGTTGGTGAAGGCATCGGTGTTGTTTACCAAGCAATAGGAGCGGTTAGAAAAATTCTTGATCCACAAAAGGCCCTAATAGGGTTTGTTGGGGGGCCTTGGACCCTTGCTTCTTATATGATCAGCGAGGGAAAGACTCACGATTTTGTTGAGCTGGTTAGGTTTGCTAAGGCTTGGCCGCTTTTTGAGAAGTTGATGGATAAGCTTGTTTTTGTGATTGCCGAACATGCGATCAATCAATTGCGGGCTGGGGCTGATGTGGTGCAGCTTTTTGAATCTTGGGCAGCAGCTGTTCCTGCTGATCTTCAGAAGAACTGGTTGTTTGAGCCGGCCAAAAGGGTTATCAAAAGCATTCAAGCGGCAGTACCTGGGGCTAGTATTATTTATTATGGCAAGGGGATTGCTTTGGGGGCTGTGCGAGAGCTGTCTTCTTTGGGGGTTGGGTTTGGTGTGTGTCAGGATGTTGATCTGTTGGGGCTTGGTGAAACAACCGCATGCTTGCAGGGAAACCTGGATCCCCAAAAGCTGTTGAGGGGGGATTTTGAAGGGGATGTTTTGGCTATTTTGGACTTTGCCAAAGGGCGGCCCTTTATTGTTAACCTGGGTCACGGAATTCTTCCAAATACGCCAATTTCTCATGTTGAGAGGTTTGTTGAGTTGGTGCGGGGGTAGAGGGTGAAACCAAAGATTTTGGTTGTTTTGGCTAATCTTGGGGGGCCAAGTTCCCTTGGGGGCGTGCGATCTTTTTTGTTTAATCTTTTTTATGATAAGGCAATTTTGAGGGTGCCGAACCCTGTTCGCTTTTTTCTAGCGGCATTTATTTCACTTGGCCGCCTAAGAAAAGCAAAGGAAATTTATTCCTTGTTGGGTGGAAAATCACCCATTTTAGAAAACACCCTTAAACAGGCTGCGGCTTTAAAAAAATCTTTAGAAAAAGACTTCGATGTTTGGGTGGTTCCGGTGATGCGTTATTCGCGTCCAAGAGCCAAAGATGCGCTTGAGGTTTTAAGGGCTTTTAATCCTGATTGGGTTGTTTTTTTACCGTTGTATCCTCACTTTTCAACCACAACGACTCAATCTTCAATTAAAGAGTGGGAAAGGGTTGCGCCCCAGTGGAGGTCAAAAACTTTGATACAGGACAGCTATTTTGATGATCCTTATTTTGTGGGGGCACACCAAATGTTGATCGAACCATTTTTGAGGGGGGTGGCTAAGGGGGATGCTGTTAGGGTTCTTTTTTCTGCCCATGGGCTGCCTCAAAAAGTTGTAGATGATGGTGACCCCTATCAACAGCAGATAGAGTCTTCTGTGAGCTCTGTAATGGAGAAATTTAAAGAAACTGATTATGCAGTCTGTTATCAAAGCCGGGTGGGACCACTAAAGTGGATCGGGCCAAGTTTAGAGGAAGAACTTAAGAGGGCTGCTGAAGAGTGTGTGGGGGTTGTAGTTGTTCCGATATCTTTCGTATCTGATCACTCGGAAACACTGGTAGAGTTGGATATTGAGTACACTGAAAAAGCTAGAGAATGGGGAGTGCCTTTTTACAAAAGGGTTCCTGCGTTGGGTTGCAATACTTTATTTATAAAATGTTTAGAGAACAACGTTCGTAATTTGCTTAGAAAAACTTAACCCTGAGCTAAATTGCTTAAGGCGCTTATGTCTGTTGATTTGGGTGTGGCACTGGAGGTTTGCTTTTCCTGTTGAGTGGCTCTGGCAAGCAATTCTAATAGAGATTTTGTTTCGGGTTGTGTGGATTGTAATTCTGCTAGGATTTGGGGAAGGGTTTTGTTTTCCCAGCCACCTATAAGCTGCAAAAGAGCAGGAGAAGGGCTGTGTGGATCAAGCGTTAACAAAAACCCCGACAGCTGACGGATTGCCTGATATACCTCAGCTCGGTTGTTTATGGTTTTTTTGTTTGAGTCTGCTTCTTCTTGCTTTTTTTGCGGGGTTTCTTTGAGGGGAGGTATTTCTGACTCTGGGTTATTCGTTGTTTTCTTGGTGACAACTTTTTGACACAAGCTGTAGAGGTTTTTTAGTTCTTGTAGGTGATTGATGAGGGAATCAAAATTAGGGCCTTCGGTTCCAATTTCTTGATCAAGAAAAAGGTTGATGGTTTGCAGGTTTTTTAAGCACACTTCAAGTTGAGATACCTTTGTTATTCCTTTTTCTTTATCAACTTCAGAAAATGCATTTTTAATTCTGCTAATTGTTACAAGGCCATCAGCTAGGGATTTTTGGTAAGAGCTGGCGGCGCTACCCCCTTGTTTGGACATTTTTTCCAGGTTATCGTTTTCGTAGCATTTTGCTAGATTTAGAGATTGATTTAGTATGGGGGAAAGCTCTGCAAATGGCTCTAAAAGTATTGTTTCCGTGGCTGATCTTATAAAGGCCTCTAAGATGTGTGTGCGAAACTCTTGGTTGGGGTCTTCTGTTTTTTGTGGGTGACAGTTTTCCCAAAAATTTTTTATAAATGTTAGTAAGAATTCGGTATCTTGGGAAAAAACATCTAAACCATACAAATGTAGTCTGGCCTCTATTAGCCAAGTTACAAGCTGTAAATCTTTGGATTGTTTTTCTGTGGTTTCGTAAGCCATCTTTTCGACTGCCTGCCAGTCTGCTCGCTTTAGTTCTCCTTCCCAGGCCTCTCGGTGCATGCCATCGTTTTCTTCACGTCTGGCATCGCGAATTTTTACGTAGATAGGGTCATAACGTAACCACTGGCCAACTCCATTATTGGCAGAAATAGGACTTAATAATTGCTCAGAAAGAGATAAAGCCATTACTCATCTTCCTTTTGGTTTTTTTCTTCGGGGTCGTTTTGGGTATCGTTATCCTGTTCTCTTTGTGGGCTTTTTCCTGCATTAGCAAATGTTTCAAAATCTACTATATCGGTTGTTCCGTCAGTTAGGGTGGGTCTGTCTTCCGTTTCTTTAGCTTTCTCTGGCAAGTCGGGGGCAGAAACAGGAAAGGTTGGTATGGTTATGATTTTGGGGTTCCCCTTTGGTTTTTCAGGGGTCTCAATAAGGCTTATTGAGTTATACACAGTCGTAAATGTTTGGTCGGTTAAGGGAAGGCTGAATTTTAAAACGTACGGATTTGGTTCTGTAACTTTAGAATAGGAACCTTCTGGAGTAAGATGGTTGCGCATTAACCAAAGAAGTGCCCACTGACCATCATAGACGAATTCAGCTGTCGATCCTTCGACCTTTAAGGACGGTTGATCTGAATCGGAAGAGGGCTTGGGAGTTGTTCCTGTCTCAGGCCACTTAAATCCGATTGTTACGGGGTTTCCATAAGACCAAGAGCCGTCGGATTTTTTATCGTGCTGTTCTATGGTTGTTATTTCGTCGGTTTTTATGTACCAATCAACAATAATATTGCCGCCTTTTTCTTTTTCTCGGGCGGCTCTAAAATTAATTTTTATATTGAAATGTGGTTTGTCTGTGTTTGCGTCTTTTAGGTACGCGCTGAAAAATTGCCTAACATCTTCCATCGCAAGTAAGAACTGTACAGCTTCTTTCATTTCTGTGCCGATTTGATACAGTTGATCGAGAATTTCTTTTGTGGAATTACCGCATTCTTTGAATAAATCAAAAAACTCTCTAATGTCTTCGGGTGTTGCTTCTCCGGTATTTTTTTCAAGGACTGTGCCAACGAAAGGAAATTTTCCTTTTAAATTCTTGTTGAAAAACAAAGCAAGCTTTTCGTAATTTTTGATGGCTTGTTGGCGCTGTAAAACTTCTGCTCTGGATAAAATTTTCGTTTTTATTTCCTGTAAAATATCGAGCACATAATCGCCAGAAATTTCAATAAGATCTTTTGATCCTAGCTTTTTGATAACATCTTTATAATTAAAAGCGTTCAGATCTTTGAGAATGAAATTTTCCAATTGTGAAAGTGAGTTGTTGGGTTGCTTTTTCTGATAAGCTTCTACTTGTTCGGTTAATCTTATCCACCGCTCTATAAGTGCTTCATCTCTGTCTTCCGCTCCATCTAAGGCTGGATTTTTAAGAAGCTCAACCAGAGGTTTTGCAAAGTCATTTATTGTGGAAATCAACAGTTCTTGCTGCACAGTTGTGTAGTGTTTTAAATCATTTGTATCGCGTACGGCAAAAGCTCCGAGAGCTGCTCCGGGCTTTCCATCCCACCAATCAAAGTCATCGAATTTCATTTTGTATAGTTTGTGCTGCTTAATATAAGTATCGATATGAGAAAGGAGCCACTGTGACTGATTGCAAAGAATATTACGTAACTCAATATAAGCTTTGCTAACATCATCTTGTTTTAAAACTTCTAATAGTTTTCCGAGGGGGTCAACAACAGTTTTAAAATCGTTAACTTGAGTGCGTAATATGCGCTCAGACCTTGTTCCAGGCATTATATCTTTCGGGGTGTCTATAAATGTTTGGGCATTGCCTAGAGTTGCCATTAAAACTTCTTGTAAGTTTACGCGGGCGGCAATTTTTATATTTTCTTGCACAGATATTGGATATGTTAATAAATCTTTGCTGATGAAAGCATCAAAATCCTTCATTGTGTTATAAGCAGCTTGTACCAAGCTTGAGTCCCAATATACGAGTTTTCCTGTGGGAATTTTGGTGGTTAGCTGTTTGCCAAAGGGGGCCTTCATAAAACTGAGCTTAAACAATGAGCTTAGGTGCTTTTCTAAGGTTAATAATCCATATGATGGAGGCAACGATTTCTGATTAAGGCTTTTATCAACCAAAGAGTCATTAATGATTGATAGAAAATTTTTAAGGCCAGCAAATCCAATGGCGGTTTGATCAACGAGATACTGAGTGACATCGCGTCCAAAAAGAGGAGACATGTCAATCAGATCTAGAATCTTGTCAAATTCTTTTCCGGGCATGAAAATTTTTCCATCTATCCAGGTTGATCCAATATCTCCTAGGGATGGGGTGATCGTGGTTAGGTCTCCAACGGCATTTCGTAAGCTGGTAAGGTCAAGAAGGCGTCTTTGCTTTTGGCTTTGCAGCTGATCTGTTAAGGTTTGTACACGCGACATCAAAGTTAAGGAATCATTTTTAGAAAAAAGAGCATTTAAAAAATTTTCATAAATGATTGAAAGAGTTTGGCGAGCCATTTGCTGGTATGGCTTCAGGTCTATTAGAGGATAAGAAGATTCATTTAAGAGTTTCCGAAAGCCTGAATACTGACCAACAAAGGATTCTGGTAAATGCGCGTTAAATGTATACATTACAAGACTATCGAGGTCTCTAGCATCTGGAGCGCTTTTTAAATTATTAAACTTAAAAAGCATATCGTTTAGTTCAGACAATCCTTCGATATATTTTTTTAAAAGAAGGTATTCGCTTGACATTAGTGGGTTTAAAAGTGCTGCCAAGGAGCTTGATCTGTCTGCCATGGTTGGGCGCAATTGCAGCAAATCTTTAGCTTTCATTAATAGATCTACGTAGATGGTGCGAATGACGATTTCTTGATAAGCAACCTGTAAACTGACGTGTAAATCTTTGTGCAGAGGACTAAACCACGAAGCTGGAATTGCAACGGAGAAAAAATCAGTTTGCTGGAGTTCTTGCATCATTTCAAGAAGCTGGCGCGCATAAGTATCAAACAAAGATGCAGAATGACCTGGCTCATCAATTTTTAAGTGCTGCATGTCCCTTAGGATGCTGCTCATTTTTGATAAAACCGGAATGATTCTTTCTTTTTTTTCTTCAAAGGAATCATAAGCATTGAACAAGCCGTAAGTTGCAAGCAAGGCAAAGGCAACGGTTGCCTTTTTAAGGATGCTTACGCTGCGATTTAAAGTTGCGATCTTTCCACTTAGTGGCTTAGCAATGCCTGCTTCTGAGAAGATTTTTTCTTGAAACAAATCTTTTAGGAAAACCAGAGATAGGGGTGCGACTGAGTGGGCTTCGAGCGATACGTCAGAGGATGACAAATCTGGTGTTTCTAGTGTGTTTTTAGCGATGCTTCCAGAAAAATATATTCCCCTTAATATTGGCGCTTCATGGGTGATGCTATTATGAAAGATGCGATTTAAGTAGCCACGAAGATTTTCATCAATAGTTAAAAGTTCTTTTGAAAAAACAAATAAACCATCAGCGTTTGTTGGGTTTATGTCAGAGCTTAAAAGTTCTGTGCGAAGACCGTCAATTTTTTCATCAAGATATAGAAAAGCTTCATCAATCCAGCTTGGTGAGTATAGGGATTGTAGGTTGTATGGGCTTGACCACCCGAGTATGTTTTCTTGATTTTTTGTTGGTAGTTCTTGAGAAAAACTTTGAAAACCAGGTATTACATCGCAATGAGTAATGATAACATAAATAGGTAGGCGCATGCGTAGGCTTGTTTGCGCCCTGCTTAAAGTGTGCAATATTGAGTTGGCGCGGGCTTGTAGTGCATCGAGAGATAATTTTTGTTTCCCATAAAGATCACTAGCGTTGATGCAAAGCACGATGCCGTTCAATGGCCTTTGAGCTCTGTATCTAGCTAGTAAAATGAGTAAGTTGCGCCAAGTGTTTGTGTCTGTATCTGTTTCAGGGGTGTTTAAAAACAATCGGCCAGCTACATCGAGTAAAACGCCTCGGCCAAAAAATTTCCATTGGAGCGAAGGGTTTGGTTCAAACAAGCTAAAATCTGGGCTACCATGAGGTTCTTGCAGTTCAATATGTTTGGTAATGCTTGATTTTCCGGAATCCTTAGCGCCAACCACTAAGTACCAAGGCAACCTGTATAAGGCATAGTCTCCAAAATGTTTTTTTAAAAATTCAACCCCTTTCATGAAAATTTGACTAATTGAGCTAACCTCTATCCAACCGTTTTTTACTAAAAAACGAGTAAAGGAAACGCCAAGAGGGGGTAGGGAGAATTTTCTTTTAGAGGGCAGTACCTTTTCACCAAGGCTTGTGAGCTTACTTTTGTTGGTGCTTTTGCTGATGATAAGCGCACAAATCAACATTATTAGCAAACCCAAAAATAACAACAAGAAAATTAGGCTGTGTAAGCTGTTTGTTTGGCTTTGTAAAAATTGAATGAAGTCAAAAAAGAAGTTAGGGGGATTTTCGGCCATCACACAATGGGTCCTTGCTTTGCTAGGTGGAAAATACCTTGTAAAATCTCATGGAGATCTTTTGATATGATCATCCATATTCCGTAGCTTAAAAATAGATATATCAATACCACACCAAGGGCTGTTATTAACCATGGGCGTATGTCTGGAAGACCTTTGGAGGGTGGGTTAGAAAAAACAAAATTTAGTGAGTCGTCTAGTATGCGATCGCGCTCATCTTGTGTGATGGTGGGGGCACGGTGGTAAATAAAACTGAACAACTGTTGTTTGTATGATAAGAGCTGGGAGCCTTTTTGTTCGCGAAAGCGCCCCTGAAAACCAAGGGCAATCGACAAGAGATATACTCTGGCAAGCTCTCGGTGTAGGGGGTTGTTTGCTTTTAAAAGGCTTTCTATTTGAGTAAATATTTTTTCTCCGGCAACTTGTGTTTGAAAAAATTTAGTTTCAAGACAATTTTGACGCCAATAATCTGCCCCGTGCCAAGGTTGATTAATCATAATTTCGTCGGCCAAGCTTACAAAAACGTATTGGGCTTCTTGTATAAGAAGGGCATTTGGGCCAATGGCAATTCTTTGGAATCTTTCGCGCTGTTGATCAAAAAAGGTTGTTAGTTTTTCTTGTAAAGAAAGCACAGGGCCAGACACTGTGATGGTTTTTGAGTCATCAATTTCTTCTGCTTTAGGAATTGTCGCGCTGCTTCTTAAGGCGGCTTCTTTTATGCGCAGAAGTTCGTAATAAAAGACATCAAATTCCTGACTTATGATTCCATGATGAAAAAGATTAAGAGTTTTCATGGTGTGTCATTCTGGCGTACAAAAAGTGTAATATCCAAGGGGCGAGTTTCTTGGTTGTCGCCCGGATTGAAAATATTCAAATTATTTTTTGCTTTTACAAATTCATCTCCTTTTTTTATAGAAAAAATGAGGGTACTCGAATTCGGTATAAGATCATCAAGCTCATCGTCATTAACTAGAGTTCTGGTTGCTCCTGAAATACGCCTTGTTGTGACAACTTCAATTTTTTCATCTGAGCTAATGATGGCTTCTTGAACCCAATCATGCATTTGTTTTTCGCTTGCCCCTGGAGGGCAACGAAACCCAATATATAAGTTTTCATTTACGTAGGTTGGTTGCATGTGAAGGTAGAATAGCCTGTCTTGTTGATGAAAAGGTACGCTTAAATATTTTTGTTGAATGGATGAAATGGTTTTTTCAAAGATTCTTAGAAAGTATTCGATACTGTTGCCCGGATCAAAAGGGTTGTACGCAGGAAGTGTTCCGGGGATTTGTGTTGTTTGCAAAGGTAATAGGTTTGCAGCGACATTCAGCAGGTGATCGAATAGTCTTTCGGGATGAAGTTTTTCGTGCCCTATTAGCGGCTCAAGGATGCAAAGACATGAAATAAGCGGCTTTAATATTGATTGCGTTTCTCGCAAAAGAATAGCCGATGTTGTGTGTTGAGATTTGTTAATGAGGTACGTTGCTTTTTGGCGAATGTTAAGGACAATTTCAGCAAGCTTCTTTCTGATTGGATGGTCATTTTGGATTCGCAATGACGCGGGGAGAAAGGGTTGTATTGAAAATTGTTTTCCATCAAAAAAAACTTTTAGCAAAGGAAAGCCACTGCATTCATTTGGAACTGCTTCATGACTTAAAAATAGTTTCGGACGCAAAATCGGTAGGTTAATAACTGCATCTGAGCTATTATCATCTGGAATATTGCCGTACTCAACTGAGTCGTAGCGTTTCTTGCTGTTGCTTGCACGGTAAAGGCATAAGCAAATAGTAATTTCAGTTGCATTTTTTAAACCTAGCTCGTTCAAATTATATCGCAAGGCTAATGACTTTTGTGTTGGTTTTTCGATTTCTGGGGTGTGAAGTACTGGTGTGCCATCGGGCAGAATTGCAAAAAGATGAGTGATCTCAACAATTCCTTGACCAAGGAGATTTTTGTCGAAATCGCATTCTAGGACTCCCCAAGCAGAGTAGGCATCGCAAAGAGTTGCGGTGTAAAATAATTCTTCAATTCTTCGTTCGTTGTATTGAAAATGCTGAGGACTTAGAAGCATTCCTTCGTGCCACTGAACCTTATAAACATTTGAAAGTGTTGTCGCTGGCATAGTACTGAAAAAGAAAACATTTTAATAAAATTATGAGAATTTTTGCAAAGAATAGCAAGAAATTCCTTTTAGCGTGTTTTTGTTTTTAATGCCTGCTTGAGTTGTTGGGGGTGAACATTCAGGGAATTATATTTTTGTTTGACGATTCTGCTAAAATTCCTTATTGTTGTCACACCTTTGGAAGGGTGGCCGAGTGGTTAAAGGCAGCAGACTGTAAATCTGCCGACGTATGTCTACGTAGGTTCGAACCCTACCCCTTCCACCATTATTTTTGTAAACGATTAAGCAAAAAATCAAGCTCGGTGAGTTTTTGAAAATGGATCGTAAGGCTACCAGCCTCGCCTTTTACTGAGAGGTTAATTTTCATGTTAAGCGCATTTACAAGTAAGTCAGTTATAACCTGAACGTCTGTGTGCGTAGCTTCTGTAAAGTTGCTTTCTCCAGACTTCACAGAGTGTTTTTTTTCTTTTAGTAGCCTTTCGACATCACGTACATTGAGTTTTTTTTCTAAAATTTCTTCTGCAAACTTATTTGGGTCGTCTGATGTTATAATTGCGCGTGCGTGCCCAGCGCTTAGTTTCCCCTCTCGTATTAGTGATTTTATATTGTCAGAAAGAGATGTTAGGCGCAGCATGTTAGCTACATAGCTACGGCTTTTCCCAATGCTACTTGCGATTTGTTCTTGCGTTAAATTAAATTCTTCTTGAAGTCTTTTAATGGCTTCTGCTTCTTCAATTGGGTTTAGATCATGGCGCTGAAGATTTTCAATCAGCCCAATTTCTAATGCTTCTTGGTCGCTACACTTGATAATAACGACCGGAACGCGCTCAAGCCTAGCTTGTTGAGCTGCTCTCCAACGCCTTTCTCCTGCAATGATTTCAAACTTTTCCGGTTGAATTTGGCGAACAAGCAGTGGTTGTAAAACACCTTTCCGCTGTATGGATAACGCTAAATCTCTTAGGTTTTCTTCTGAAAACTCTTGTCGAGGTTGGTTCTTTCCCGGTGTTATGTTGGTAACACTAATCGATTGAGGGGTCTGCTGAGCATGAGGGATATTTGTATCACCCAGTAGTGCAGCAAGACCTTTTCCAAGTGTTAGTTTGTTAGGCGTTGACATTTTGTCCTCCTGAAATATTTATTCGTTGAAGCAGCTCTTTTGTTGCGTCCATATATGAAATTGCGCCAGTGCTTTTGACATCATATAAAATAATTGGCTTTCCGTGGGATGGCGCCTCAGCAATTTTGACGTTTCTTGGAATGATGGTTGAGAAAACATTCTTTTGAAAATGGAAACGAATATCACTTGCTATTTGCTGGTTAAGCGAACTTCGTTTGTCGTACATAGTTAATAGTACACCTAATAGTTGCAGGTTGGGGTTGAGCCCCCCTTGCACGCGTTGGATAATTTGCATGATGTGGCTTATGCCTTCCAGTGCGTAATATTCGCACTGCACGGGAACGACAATGTATGAGCTTGCAGTCAGAGCATTTACTGTTAGCAGCCCTAGTGATGGCGGGCAATCTATGATTATGTAATCATATTGGTTTTTATATTTTTCAAGTTTCGCTTGTAAAATAAATTCTCTGTTTGGTACTTGCAGTAGCTCAACATCTGCTGCAGCCAGATCCATGTTTGCGCTAATCAAGTGCAGATAGGGAATGTACGTGTTTTGTATTGGTGTGTTATTTTCCCCTGTTAACCATTCGTATGTTCCAGTTTGGTGCTTTTCGCCACTTACTCCGGATGTGCTATTTCCTTGTGGGTCAAAATCGATAAGAAGAGTTTTGTATTGAGAGGCAGCAATAATGGTGGCCATGTTAACTGCCGTGGTTGTTTTTCCAACTCCTCCTTTTTGGTTGGCAAACATAATAATTTTAGCTGTCATTTTTTGTGTACTCCCCATATTTTTACAATGCATCCATCTTCAGAAGTGGAGTTTTTGAAAATTTCTATTTTGAAGTTCCATTTTTTTTGTGCTTCCAGGACCTCTTCTTGTATTTTCTTTCCTTTCAGAAAAACTCCGCGAGTAGCGTTTGTTTCACGTGAAACAAAATTTATTATTTCCAATAATTCGCTCAAAGGTGCAAAGGCTCTGCTTGTTACTACAGTTGGGCTTACACCTGTGAGTTGTTGCCATCTGCAGTGATGCACCACAATAGGTAAGTTGTATAACTGCTTTATGTGGTTTAAGAAAACAACTTTTTTTCCATTTGGCTCGACAAGATGGGAGTTTTTCGCTCCTTCAATTGCGAGAATTAAACCTGGAAAACCTGCCCCTGAACCAATATCTAGAATAGTATCAGTTAGAAAATCGATGTGAGGTTTTAGCTCTAGTGAATCAAGTATGTGTCTAGTTTCTAGTTCGTTTATCGTGTTTTCCTGAACTAAATTGATAGATTTGTTCCATTTTTTTAGCTCAGATATGAAAAGGTCAAAAGGCTTTTGTGTCATTGTTATGGTTGTAAAATCAAACTGATGCTATTCCTTAATTCTATGAATCAATTTCAGTTTTGTCTATCGAATAAAATTTATTACAGTATTCACATGTAACTTCGACGTTTTTCTCGTTGCTTTCCTGGGAAGCATCAAAATTCTTGATGATGCTGATAATTTTCTCTTTACTACAGGTGCATCTGAAAAATAAAGATGTTTCACGTGAAACATCCAAGTCTAGACTTCCAAAAGTCAGTTCCAGCAATTTCTCAATAGATATGTCCTCGCTTATGAGTTCTTCAGGTTTAAGGGTGGCGGCAAAGCAAGAAGCCTCATGCCATATTTCTTGTTCACGCTCTTGGTTTGAGCTAGAAGAGCTAGCTACTTTTTGTAGCACTAGGGCGGCGCTTTCGGTTAGGTTATTGTTGCTTTTGCTGCACAATAAAACAATTGTTGGAATTTGTTGCGATTGGATAAAATAATGTTGGAAGCATTCTTGCAAGCTTGGTGCGGCAAGCTCAACAATGGTTTGGTAGTATTGATTTTCAAAATCTATGGTAAAAACCAGCTTGCCATTTTGCCCAAAGAGTAGGGGAAGAGATGTTGAGTTTGCAATTGATTTGATATTCTTGTCGAGGGTAGCGCAGCACCTAAATGATTCACAATTTGCGGAATTAACCAAAGCCAGTTTGACAGGAGAGGTTCCTGTTATTTGCATTGTTGCATGAGAGTTCGATTTTATATCCATTGTAAAACACTGGGAAATGGCTGCCATTTCAGCGAGCAATGTATTTATTTCTGGAGGGTAACTGTGTTCTTGCAAGGCTTCAGTAACAGAAGTGCTAAGCCGGCAAAAATGCCCCTTTATCGAGGCCTTATCCAAATAAAAAGATACGCATCTATCTGATTGCATTTTTCATAAAATTTTTAGTTTTCTTAACCTATCAAAGGCAGAAAAAATAATCTAGTGTGGCTTACTTGGTTGCGCGCTGAAATTTTGAGATGGAAAAAACACAAAATCAACTTGAATAATTTTCAAAAACTAGAGGCAGAGGAATTTCCAATAGGCGCTTTTAAAAATTTTTGATGTGATTTTATATTTTTCCAAAGCATCCCGTCTTATAAATGGGGGTGATTTGCAGTGGCTGGGATTTGAAGCTTTGAATTGACGCGCGCATAGCTTATAGTAAACATGGTTATTGTGCTGGAAATAAGAGAGCAAGCACATGTGTAGCGCCATTGGGTCAAATTTATAAAAGAAAAATCGAATGTCAGCTGACGTCTCATCTTTTACAGCAAGAATTATGCAGCTATTGAGCGGCGATAAGGCGACGAGAAACGCGCAATACGCGATTATGTTTTTTGCGCTTTGCTCTTGCGTAGCAACGCTCTGGGTTATTCATGTTGGGTCAGGAGTTTTAAGGGCAGCCACCATCTTGCCCTATCTTTATATAAATCTTGGCCTTTTGGTTTTGATGGTTATATTTATTGTAAGGCGAGTTGTTGCCCTTTGGCTTGCCAGAAGAAGGGGGATTCGGGGCACCAAATTACACCTGCACCTAATCATGGTTTTGGCAATTACGTGCTTGCTTCCTGCGGTTGGCATATCTATATTTTCAACCTTCTTTTTTAATTCTTCTATCAAGTCACTGTTCACAGAGCCTTTTAAAACGACCATCAACGCAGCAACTGAAATTGCAGAGAACTATATAAAAGAAAATCAAAAAGCGATCCGCATAGATGGAATGAGTATGGTAATGCAATTACGCCCTATTGCCGCTGTGCTGATGCAAAACACAGAAGATTTTAGCCATGGGTTAACGCAACTCTCTGAGCAACGAGGTCTAAATGAGGCGATTGTTTTTGATGGAAAGCTGGACATTATAGCTCGGTCTTATTTTACGTTTGCCCTTGCGTTTGAAAATATCACTCTATCTGACTTGGCAAAAGCGAAGGAGGGGGAAATTGTTTTATTCACCCATAAGGATAGGGTTCGTGCACTTATACAGTTAGATCCTGTTAGCGATACATATTTATTCATTGGAAAAACTGTTTCTGAAGAAGTTACCAAAGCAATGAAAAAAGCAGAGGGGGCGGTGTCTGCATACTCAATGCTAGAGCTTCAGCAAGGGGATATACAGTTGACCTTTTTGGCGTTTTTTGCAGTGCTTGTGTTGGTTCTTATTTTAATTTCTGCTTGGCTGGGTTTGTCACTTGCAAATACGCTATTTTCTCCTATTTCTAAGCTAATTGAGGCGGCGCACAAAGTAAGTCATGGTGACTTAACGGTTCGTATTGTCAATAAACCGTTAAATAATGAGATCGATAATTTGATCGGAGCGTTTAACCACATGACTCAGCGCTTGAAAAAGCAAAATGAAGAGCTTGCCTTCAATCAAAGAAAGGCTGCGTGGGCAGATGTGGCTAGGAAAATTGCCCATGAAATCAAAAATCCACTAACGCCGATTCAGCTTTCCGCAGAGAGGCTTAAGCGTAAGTATCTTCAGCAAATTGAAAATGACCCTGATACTTTTCAAAATTGTATTGATACAATCATTCGCCAAGTAAATCACATAGGTAACCTTGTTAACGAGTTTTCTTCCTTTGCGAGAATGCCAGACCCGAAAATTCAAGAGGAAGATCTTGTTGATTTGTGCAAGCAAGCTTTAGACCTGCAAATTCAGGCATATCCCCATATTACCTTCGAATTTAAGGGGCCAAAAAACTTTTTATGGCATTGTGATAGCCAACAGATAAACCAATTACTGACAAATCTTTTGCAAAATGCTATTAATGCAGTAGAAGAAAATAAAGTTTTAAAACCTTTAGTTTCACTTAGATTGTTGCTTGACGACAAACATTTTTGTATGATTGTGGAAGATAATGGTCCTGGATTTGGAAAAGAAAACCTTGAGCGTTTGATCGAGCCTTATTATACGACGCGCGAAAAAGGGACTGGATTAGGTTTGGCAATTGTTTCTAAAATAACAATGGATCACAATGGGAATATGGAATTTAAAGACAGCGATCTCTATGCTGGAGCGAAAGTTGTTTTAGAGTTTCCCTATTCAAAGAAGGAACAGCATGGCATTTGACATTTTAGTTGTGGACGATGAAAAAGACATTCGTGAGCTTATCAGTGGGATTCTAACTGATGAGGGGTACAACTGTCGAGTTGCAGCTGATGGGGTGCAAGCTCTAGAGGAAATAAAAAAGCGTCAGCCAAATCTAGTTATACTTGATGTATGGTTGGGGGATGGAGAACGAGACGGCTTAAAGATACTAGAGATTATAAAGAGAGATCATCCTTATGTGCCGACAGTTATGGTTAGTGGGCACAGCACAATTGAAACAGCTGTTGCTGCCATAAAGAAAGGGGCTTACGATTTTATTGAGAAGCCCTTCAAAACAGAGCGGTTGCTCACTGTTGTTGAGCGTGCCATTGAGTCATCTTCTTTGAAGAGAGAGAATGATGAGTTGCGCCAGAGAGCTGGCGGATCAGGTTTGATTGGAAAAAGTTTAGCCATTGAGCAAATTCGCCATCTTGTTGAGGAAATTGCCGAAGGAAATAGTAGGGCATTTATAACAGGGCAACCTGGCACAGGAAAAGAAACTATCGCTCGGGAAATACACAAACTTTCAAAACGTGCAAGTTTGCCTTTTGCTGTGTTTCACTGTGGGAGCGTACATCCAACGGCTATTGAAGCGGAGCTTTTTGGAACTGAGATTCAAGGGCACAATCAAAACGAGCCAAGAAAAATTGGCATTGTTGAAAAAACTCATGGGGGAACCTTATATCTTGAGGAAATTCAGCTTTTGCCACTGCCTGTTCAGGGTAAAATCGTAAAATTGTTGCAAGATGGTACATTTTTTAGATTGGGTGCAAAAGATCCTATTAAGGTTGATATTCGTTATTTCGCAAGCACGTCTGAAAACTTAAATGAACTTGTGCAAAATGGGAATTTGCGTGAGGATTTGTACTATCGTTTTACCGCTAATCATATTCGACTTCCTTCATTGAAGGAGCGTGCTAGCGATATACCTCTTCTTATATCTCATTTTATGGATAGCATTGCGAAAAGTCGCTGTTCAATTCCTAGAAAAATTGATGATTCATCATTAACAATTCTGCAGACTTACAACTGGCCTGGAAATGTTGTGCAGTTAAAAAATGTTGTGGAGTGGCTTTTGATAATGGCCGGAGGAGATCCCGCAAGCCCAATAATGCCAGAGATGCTACCTCCAGAAATTCAGGAAG
This sequence comes from Pseudomonadota bacterium, assembly GCA_018062345.1. GTDB lineage: Bacteria > Pseudomonadota > Alphaproteobacteria > Paracaedibacterales > CAITNM01 > CAITNM01. The sequence goes on from JAGOSL010000002.1 coordinate 41,074, forward strand.
ATGCCCCGCTTGGTGGAAACTGGCAACAAAAGTCTGCTGATATTATTGTTCTTCCTTTACGTGAAGCGCGTGAAACGTTTGAGAAGAAATATTTATTAGCTCAAATTCAACGATTTGATGGAAATATTTCTCAGACAGCAAGATTTATAGGGATGGAAAGATCTGCTTTGCATCGCAAATTACGTGCACTAGGCGTTGGTGATTATCGTGAAGGTTAAAGAGTGAAAGCGATTATTCTTGGGGCCGGACAGGTAGGGTTTAGTATTGCCCGTTATTTAGTCCAAGAACAAAATCACATTACTGTCGTGGATTCTTCGCCTCAAGTGCTTGATGCTATTTCTGATAAACTAGATGTGCAGCCTATTCTTGGTTTTGCCTCACATCCTGATGTTCTTGATCGTGCGGGCGCTAAAGAAGCTGATTTAATTATTGCTGTGACTTCTTCCGATGAAGTAAACATGATCGCTTGTGAGGTAGCGAAATGTTTATTCGATGTTTCTATGAAAATAGCGCGAGTAAGACACCAAAATTATCTTCATTCTGCCTGGTCTGAAATGCTAGCTTCTCAACAGCATACCATTGATGTCATTATTTCCCCTGAGGTTGAGGTGGCGCAAACTATCAACAGAAATTTACGTGTCCCAGGGGCTTTTGATGTGATTTCTTTGGTTGATGCATCTTTGAAACTTATTGGGGTTAGGTGTTTAGCGCATTCGGGGGTGGTTAACACACCTATTAAACATATTAATTCACTGTACCCTTCTCTTGATCTGGCGATAGTGCTTATTAAGCGTGACGAGCAAATTATATTTCCTTCTTCTCGGGATCATCTTTTGGTTGATGATGAGGTCTATGTCATTACCTTGCAAGAGCAGCTTAATGAGGTAATGGAAGCATTTGGTTATTCGACATCAGAGAGTCGAGAGATTTTGGTGGTAGGCGGTGGAAACATTGGCTTAAATCTTGCGATTGGTATGGAAAAAGAATATAAAAATGTTCACGCACGTATTATTGAAAAAGATGCAAAGCGCTGTGAGCACATGGCTCGCTTTCTAAAGCGTACTGAAATTTTACATGGAGACGCTTTAGACTATGATTTGCTTCAGGAGGCAAATATAGAAAATTGTGAAACGGTTATCGCTGTTAGTAACGATGATAAGGTTAATATTCTATCTTCACTGATTAGCAAAAGACACGGTGCAAAGCGATCGCTTGCTCTTTTGAATAATATGCAATACGCATCTATGGTAACGTCTTTGGGGGCTGACGCAGTGATTAGCCCAAAAGCCTTAACTGTATCTACTATCTTAAAGCATGTGCGTGAAGGTAATTTGCAAAGTATTCACCCCATTGCTGAAGGTAATGTTGTTGTGATAGAGGGACGTGCAAAAGAAACCAGTCACATAATTGGCCTTGATATAGAGGATGTAACGATTATGTCAGAGATTATGGTTGTTGTGCTTATACGAGAAGATAATCTGCATTTTTTGCCCCGCCGCATGAATATAAGCGCAAATGATAGGCTTATCATTGTTACCCAAAAGGAATCTGTGCATAAAATAGAAAAATTATTTTCTATTCGTCCGTATTACTTATAATGCATTTGGAAAAAATTATGTCTGCATTTTTTATTTTTATGGCCTTATTTTTTAGTTCTGTTTTTTCTAATGATGGTGATGATCTAAAAAAGATCGAACAATTTTTGAGCTTGATGAGTACTCTTGAGGCAGACATGACTATGGAGATTCAATCTGGAGCAGAAAATGCTGTGACAGAGCGCTTTGAAGGAAAAATCTGGTTAGATCGGCATAATGGATTTTTGCGTATAAATTATGGAAGTAATGTTATTTTGGCAAAAGGAGGGGTGCTTTTTGTTCACCAGGAAAATCAAGATCTGCAAAAATTTGATACGCAAGATACACCTGCTGGCATTTTGCTGAGATCGAAGATTAGTTTTGATGAAAAAGGAATTGCTGTAAAAAGTTTTACAAAAATAAAAGAACTTTGGCAGCTGTTTTTAACTTATGATAGCCCGATAGGTCAAGTGCCAGTCACACTTTATTTTAAGCCATTTCCGGTTATGATCTTGCTTGGTTGGACAATTCAAAACCCCGATGGGTCTGTAACAAATGTGCATTTAGACCCAGAAAAAACACATATGGCCGTGGCTATAAATCAATCAATTTTTTCTCTAAAATAATGGCTACTATTGCTCTCTGTCTTTTGCTTTGCAGGCTGAAGAAATTAACTTGCTGTGTTTGAAGTTCTTTTTAGTTGATCCTTGTTTAGCAGCCATTCGCATTTTCCTGTTGCACCCTAGTCTACCTGCCATTTCAGTTGCGGCATTAACGAGGAAAACAGATTTACTGCCAAGACGTTTTAGTAGGGTTTTTTTGCCAAGAGCAAGGCGATTCTCACTTAATTTATTGGAGTGTAATTTGTGAACTTCTAAAAGTGGTAAAACAGAGCTTCCAAATACCCCGCTGAGTATTGAGATTGTGATTAAATATATAATTTTTTTATTATACAAATTCATACAATTTTTATTACTTCACTGTGTATTTTAAAAAAATAATTTTAATATATTGTTAACGCAATGAATTGTTTTTCTTTATTTTATGTTTGCTAATCAAATAATTTGTGCATTTATTGTTAAGGGACAAATGAAAAAAATTTAAACTTAAGTATATATTTGAACATTATTGTTGCGCAAATTAAAAAAACTTGCCTGTTTTAGCCGTTTTATGGTTTAATGAAGAAAAACAAAGTAGAGAGCTGGGAGACTGTGATCTTGTCAACCCGGCCATATCTGATCAACTGGAGATATTTTATTTATGAGTAAAAAATTATTAATTGACGCAGCTCATGTTGAGGAAACGCGAGTTGCTGTCGTTGACGACACTTATCTTGAGGAGTTTGACTCTGAACATTTTAGTAAGAAACAGCTGAAGTCCAATATATACCTAGCAAAGGTTGTGCGCATAGAGCCTTCTCTGCAGGCAGCATTTGTTGAGTATGGGGGAGACAAACATGGTTTTTTACCTTTTTCTGAGATTCACCCTGATTATTATAGAATTCCTGTATCGGATAGAAAAGTTATGCCGCAGGAGTCGCTTAAGGAGAATTTAGAAACTAATACGCTGGATAATGATGATGTTGCTGAAGAGGCTGATGCGCCAGTAAAACAAAAACGAAGTTATAAGTACAAGATTCAAGAAGTTATTCAAAAACGTCAAATTTTACTAGTACAGATAGTAAAAGAGCAGCGAGGAAACAAAGGGGCTGCTTTATCCACATTTTTATCACTAGCTGGACGTTACTGCGTGCTTATACCAAATGCAGGCAACCGGAATGGTGGAATTTCTCGTAAAATACAAGATGATTCTGACCGCAAGCGATTAAAAGAAGTTTTAAATGATTTAGAGATTCCTGAAGGAATGAGCCTGATTGTGCGGACAGCTGGTCAAGAGCGGTCAAAAATTGAGATACGGCGAGATTATGATTATTTGATTCATGTGTGGGAAGAAATTCGTTCTAAAACTTTAGAGTCTATAGCTCCGTGTTTGATTCATGAAGAAGGCGATCTTGTTAAGCGCGCTATTCGTGATATTTATACACGAGAAATAGATGAGGTTCTTATCGAAGGCGAAGATGCATACAAAGAAGCAAAAGCTTTCATGAAGATTTTAATGCCAAGCCATGCAAAGAAAGTAAAACTTTACAAAGATGAGCAGGTTCCATTATTTCATAAATTTAAAGTAGAACAACACATTGAGAAAATGATGTTCCCAAAGGTGGATTTAGCTTCAGGGGGCTCTATTGTCATCAATCATACAGAGGCATTAGTTGCGATTGATGTGAACTCAGGGAAATCTACGCGCGAGCGTAATATTGATGTTACTGCGCTAAAAACAAATTTAGAAGCAGCGCAAGAAATTGCTCGTCAGTTGCGTTTACGTGATCTATCTGGATTGCTGGTTATTGACTTTATTGACATGGATGATAATAACCATATTCAACAAGTTGAGCGCAAATTTAAAGAAGCCTTAAAACCAGATCGCGCGCGCATTCAGTTAGGAAGAATTAGCCAGTTTGGATTGCTTGAGTTATCTCGCCAGCGCCTGCGACCAAGTTTGATTGAAACACATACATCTCCCTGTGCTCATTGTCATGGAACAGGCATCGTTCGTTCAACAGAATCTTTATCGCTTCAAATATTGCGAGCAATAGAGCGTGAAGCTGTAAAAGGAAGAGCCGCCGACATACAGGTTGCTGTTCCAAAGGACGTTGACTTATATCTGTTAAATCAAAAACGCCGAGAAATTATATTAATAGAGAATCGTTTCGACGTTTCAATTTTTGTGGTTCGGGAAGATATTTCCTTGGCTCCTTTTTTCCGTATAGATATTTTGAGCGTAAAAGAAGGCGCCCTTCTTAAGGGTAGTGAAGAAGCTGAAGAGATAAAAGAAGCGCCAGGTGCAAAAAAAGGAAAGGCATCTTCGCAGGAAGCCGTGGTTGAAAAGTCTGAAGATTCTCAAGATTTTCATCAAAAGAGACACAGACATAAGAGAAAGCATGCTGCGTATAAGAAGAGCGCTCAGGTAGCGGATGCGGGAGAGCAAGCAGCAACAGAAACAGTTGTGCAAAAACCTATCAAAAATCAACAGGCCGAAACCCATAGTGAAGAGAATGAGCAGGGCGATGATGCAACCTTAAGAAGTGCCGAAATAATTGCACCTCAATTTGGAAAAAAACGCCGTCGCTACCGTGGAAATCGCAAGCGTAAAGATGGTGTTGCTGAAGAAGGTAATGTAGCTAATACATTGCCAAAAACAGATAAACCAGAAACTTCTAAAAAAAAAAACTGGCTTAGGCGCTTGCTAGATTAACCACCTATTGAATTTAGTGCGTCATACAGCTCGTCTATAGAATTAAAGACAGTTGTCATGTTGTTGAATCGTTGAAGGCGTTCTATCATTTGTGCCATTTGAGGGATAATTTCGACAGTACTACTTTCAAGGGCGCCGACAGCTACTTTTCCGGCAGAATTTTCACCTATGTAACAATAGGTGACATCTCCTGAGCCTTTGTTGTATGTTGTGTTTCCGATAGTTTCTTTACTGTTATTTTGCAGATAAAGTCCCTTTTCTAGCATTTCTAATCCATCTGGGTTATTGAAGCACCCTACTACTAAACGTCCTATGAGTTCAGATTTTCCATTATCAAAGTTTCCGTAAATATTGCCATTCTCATCAAAATTTAATGTCTTAAAGGCGCCAGAGGTTTGCCCATTAACTTGAACTTGCAATCGAGACTGCCCGCCGTTTATGACTATTACGCCGTCTGGTTGACCAACTGTTCCAAGGTTCATGGATGGAGTGATTGATGCGCCCCCTGGACATGTAATGTTTAAATCTGGTGGGGTAGCATTGCCATTAAATGAGAGAGGATATTTATTTGTGGGATCAAAATTTATGATAACCGGATTTGCTGGAACTGAATTTGAGGGGTCTCCAGCGCTGTATGCTCCATTTACTGTTGAGTTTGCGGGGGCTTGGATGGTTAACGACCATGATTGCCCTGTGCCACTACTGTCTGCCCAATCAGCATTGCGTGTGAAAACATAATTTAGGGTGCGTGGAGTTCCTGAAGAATCATATACTGAGACAGCCCTTGTAACGCTGCTTCCAATGTTACCTGAGAGACCACATCTGAACGTAATTTCTGAAGTTTGTATGGCGCTTGAGCTTAGGTTAGAGCTTGAGCAGTCCAGAACACTTAATGATGTGTTTGACAAATTTGTTGGTAGCACTCCATTTACAGCAGGAGCATACAGCAACTGCATGCCAAAATGATTTTGTATTTTATTTTCTGCGTTGTAACCAAATGTTCCGACACGAGTAAAATACTGATTACCATTTGCATCTTGTACAGGGAAAAAAGAGGCATCTCCTAATAGTGACAAATGAGTATCTACTTGAGAACTGACAGGTGCGCCAGCACCTCGAATATGATAGTGGACATTATTTTCCAAAATTCCAGCAGATTCTCCGCCCATATAAGAGTAATAGACATTTTGAAATGTATGACGAGATCGTCCTGCAACGGTTGCTTCGGCAGCTAAGTTATGGGCCGTATCGTTAGTGGATTTTGCTGTATTGTTTAAGGCAATAGCGTCTCTATTTAGAGCGCCTGCTAAGGTTGAATTATCAAATCTTGGTACTAAATCTGACATTAGGCAACCTCATCTACGCTTTTTGCAAGTACGGAGGGGTCTCCACTGTAAATGGAAAGCATCTGTCTGATTGGTTGATTTCCGCTGTAGTAAACAGGTTTCCCATTAGCTGGGTCAGGACGAACTTCCTGTATTCTTTTTGGAATATAAGATGGAATGATTGCGCTTTTTCCTTCTTCGTCTGTAATGGTGGCATGAACAATGTATTGACCATGTTTTGCAACCTCTCCATCTTTGTCCAAACCATCCCAGTTTATATACTGAATGCCTGGTTGACTGTTTGATGTCCATTCTCTTGTTATCAACCCTTTTTCATCAATTAAAGCAACTTGTACGATGCCTTCTTGTTCAGGAATATCAATAGCAAGGTCAGTGGTTTTACCTTTAAATTCAATTCTGTGATCTTTAACTAAGGCTTCTCTTCCTACGTTTCTGGACATTGATACAAATAAATTGTGCAGACCTATTTTATTGCCATCTTCTTGCAGGGCGACGCGTTGCATGTTGCCTGTTGCATTGAGCATATCTAGCATGCTTCTTAACATGTCTGTAGTATTGAATTTATCATCACCCAGTGGGACCCGCCCCTTTACGTAGGCCAACACCATTTCTTGAATACCTCTGACGGTTTTTTTTATATCTTTTTCTAGTTGGCTACTTTCTCCGTTTCTGAGCGTATCAATGTCAGGACTTTTTACCAAATCGTCAAAGGGAGTCCCGCTAGATTTTGTTTCTTTTGGATGATAATTTTCTAATTTGATATTAGAGCGAAATTCCTGAGATCCTATGACATTAGAGGGCATTTTATGTTCCTTACATGGTTGTTGATTTTGTTAAGCTTGTGCATTTGTTGAATTGCATTCTAGAAGAGTCGATGGTGTATCCTTCTTGAGTGATGATGTTCATAAATTCTTCACGGTGTTGGGCAAAAAGAGCAACGATTTGATCATTTGATCCTGTAAACATTACGCGAATTTTACCTTTATTTGCGTCATTAGGGTTTGCTTCTTTGCGATCGAAGCGCATGTGAATATCTACAATTCCTTCAGGGTGCTTGAGCGGGATCATGATATATGGATGTTGAGCATTTAGTTGCTGTTTGAATTTTTCTTTTACGTCTCGTAATGCTTCAATTTCTTCCTTTTTTAATAGTTGAGCATTCTCATTTGGTGCTGTAGGGCTTACCTTTATAGATGATTTTGTTAGTTTTTGGTTTGCTTCACCAAATTTTTGCGAGTTACTTTCTTTATTATTATCTTGGTGCTGAGTGCGCTCATGAACTGCGCCAACTAATCCCATTGAAATTTGTTCGATGTCTGTTGGATTTGCGCTAGTTGATAGAATAAGGGGGTCTATTGTTGTGCGGGGTCCATAACCCTTATCTATTGTATATTTTTGTGGTTGAATCGATGGGGCTGAGCTTAAAACTTCTATAAGTTTGGGGGTATCAGTAGGGAGAATTCTTCCGATCTTGTCTAAAGGCAGTATTGATTCAAGTTTTATCTCTGGCTGTTTGGCGTGATGATCGCTGGTTGTTTTTTGTAATGGGGCATTTTCTGGCCCAAAACGTTGATTTTGCATTGTGGCAGTTACTTCTGTCGCTATAAGAAAATTTTCTTGAAGATGTGAAGATGAGCTGGCCAGAAACGATGTAAAATCCTGATGAATTGGAGCACGAAGACCCTCCCCTTTTATTTGGGAGGAAAATTTTGCATCAATCTGAGTTTGAGGTACTACAATTTCTTTTTCATTTTGATTAATGCGCGCAAGTGTTTGAGCTTTCGCTCCATGAAGCGATAGTGATTGCACCATAACTTAAACCCTTTTTTGCATTAATATCGAGGTACATGCAAGGGCTGTGCCAGGGCAATAAAAAAGCCCCGTACAAGACGAGGCTTTATAAAAAGAGAAAGTTAAGAAATTATTTCTTTTCTTCTTTTTCTTCTTTAGCACCAGCAACAACTTCTGTTGCAGCTTTTTTGTCATCAACAGGTGCAGTAACGGCTTCAGCTGTAGTTGCAGCTTTTTCTTCTACTTTTGATTCTGTAGTAGTTACATCAGCTTTAACTTCAGCTTTTGACTCTGTAGTAGTTGCAGCTACAAGTGCAGCTGTAGAAATAGCAAGAATAGCAAGAGCTTGCTTTAACATGGAATTCTCCTTAGATTGATTGAAATAAAAACTTACAGGGTCATTCTATTGATCGTAAAGATCGTTGACAAGGGGGAATCGTGTACTTTTTTTACATATTTGAGGTGAATTCTACTCAAGATCACAGCAAAGCATTGAAATTACTGCATTCTGCTGATGTGTCTTTTTGGGTACAGTCCAGATATCAAACCTGTGGGCGGGGGCAACGAGGAAGAAGTTGGAGTAGTTTTGATGGAAATTTATTTTTGACCGGTAGCTTTTTGCTTCCTAAAACAAATATATTGGGACAATTCTCAATAATGACTGGGGTTTTTTTAGCTAAGATTTTGCAATTATTTCTTCCTGATCAAAGAATGGCGCTTAAATGGCCGAATGATTTATTATGCGACCATAAAAAAATTGGTGGCATTCTTATGGAGGTAGAAGATAGCAGGGTTTATGTAGGGATTGGTATAAACGTAGTTTCACATCCTGATGGTACAAATATGCCTTCGACTCATGCACAAGCTTATAACAATATTGATATGGATGCTTTGATAAAAAAAATCATGGAATGCTTACCAGGGTTTTGGGTGCTAGAAAATTTTGAACAAATACAACATGAGTGGTGGTTGTTTGCAAAAGATAGTGTTTTATTTTGGAAAGTGCGTGAGCCGCTAGAGGGTGAAATTATTGGTATTGATGAACAAGGTCAGCTTTTGATGGTAACAAAAAATGGGGATATAGCTAAGAGGCATCAGGCATTTGCTGAATAATTTTGGATGGTTAGCTAAAAGTTTGGTTAGAGTTATTGTTTGGTAAGGCAAATTTCAAGAGTGCGTGTTCTGTAGATTGGGCGCCAAGCTTTTTTCGAATATTTTTTAAGTGAAATGTGATTGTTGCTTGAGAGACACCCAGTTTGTGACTGATTGTTTTAACCGCGATGCCTTCTGATTTTTGAACAAGAATTTCAATCTCTCTTTCTGTTAAGCATTTAAGGGCTTGATTGTCTCGGATAGACATGATTTTGCTGGCGCAGATATTTGCAGCTGAAGAAAGAGTGTACAAAATTTCAGGACGCAAGGATGAAGTGTTTGCAACTGTTGCAAAACCATGAAAGTTTGGGTGAGGTATTAGAGGAATTGTTTCTCCTGATTTTATGCCAAAATCATAAGCCTCTCTCATTAATGTTTGTTGAATAGGTAAAAGATTCCTAAAGCTGTTCGTGCTCCATTCAAAAGGGGCTGCTACTTTTTTTAATGTGTCAAATACAGGATCATGCAGATGATATTGCTCTTCTTCATAGCGATGCACCCATTCTTTTGGGTAAGTGGTGTAAAGACAAAAAGATTCGATAATGTTTTGTTTTCCTGAAAAAACTGCAAGAGCAAAACTTTCAATATCAAAGTCGTTGCAAATATCTTTGAAAGTAGCAAAAATTTTTTCCTCAGAGTTTCCAATGCTATTGATTTTTTCAATAACCATACCTATTTTCTTATTTTTCATCTTTGTTCCGTGCGCTATGGGCTCTGTTTTAAATGATGAACATTTGTAGTGATACCATCATTAATTTTTTCAAACAATCGTTTGTTGTACTTTTGTTTTAAATTTTCCTTCAAAAGCAATTAAATTGCTTGAAAATGCATAATCTTCCAGATTTGATAATTTCTAATTTGGCTCTTCCTTCTTTTTGAGTGTGCTGAATTTTTAATGCTGTTTAAACCTATCAATTTTTATAGGTAGTAAAGTATTTATTGGTCTTGTTGAGATATTAGATGTGAAAATGTAGCAAAAAAACATTTTCTTATAGATATTTAAGCTCCAAATGCATTAATTTGTTGATTTTTTTTAAATATGTTGTACTTATAAATATTATCTTTAAACTTTATACTATGGCAAAAGAAGACCTTATTGAATTTACGGGAGTTGTTGCTGAACTTCTTCCTAACGCAACATTTCGAGTAAAACTAGACAATGACCACATTATTTTGGCTCATACATCTGGAAAAATGAGAAAGAATAGAATACGGGTGTTATTAGGGGATAAGGTTACAGTTGAAATGACGCCCTATGACTTAACAAAAGGGCGCATTACATTTCGTCAAAAATAATGCAGTTGAGTTTTTGAGGTGTTACTCAGCTGCTGCTTCGGCAGCTCCAATCATGCCGTCTGCTACAGTTCCCGAATTTTCACGAATTGCAGTGGCAATCTTTTCTGCGACTTCCGGGTTCTCTTTTATGTATTGACGTGCCGCCTCACGGCCTTGACCAATGCGTGTTGGCCCGTAAGAATACCATGATCCGGCTTTTTCAATAACGTTTGCTTTTACGCCAAGGTCTATTAATTCGCCGGCCTTTGAAATGCCTTCACCATACATGATGTCAAAATCAACAACCTTGAATGGAGGGGCCATTTTGTTCTTAACAACTTTAACACGCGTTTGGTTTCCTACAACTTGATCGCGATCCTTTAAGCTGCTGACACGTCTAATATCAAGACGTACTGAAGCATAGAACTTTAAGGCATTACCACCGGTAGTTGTTTCGGGGTTGCCGAACATGATGCCGATCTTTTGGCGAATTTGGTTGATAAAAATAACCATGCAATTAGTTTTTGAAATTGATCCGGTTAGCTTACGCAAAGCTTGGCTCATTAAGCGGGCTTGTAATCCCATATGTGAATCGCCCATGTCTCCCTCTAGCTCGGCCTTTGGAACAAGAGCGGCAACGCTGTCTACTACAAGCACTTCTACCGCGCCACTGCGAACTAAAGTGTCAGCAATTTCTAGGGCCTGCTCTCCTGTGTCTGGTTGAGAAATAAGTAACTCATCAAGGTTTACGCCTAATTTTTTCGCATACCCTGGATCAAGTGCGTGTTCTGCATCAACAAATCCACATACTCCTCCGGCTTTTTGTGCTTCTGCAACAACATGCAGAGCGAGAGTGGTTTTTCCAGAAGATTCTGGACCGTAGATTTCAATAACGCGACCACGAGGCAAACCACCAATTCCTAAAGCAATATCAAGCCCTAGAGATCCTGTTGGCACAACATCGGCTTCGGCAACACTTTCGCGTTGTCCAAGGCGCATAACTGAACCTTTTCCAAATGCACGCTCTATTTGCGAAAGAGCAGCTTCTAAAGCTTTTGATTTATCTGTTCTTGATTCCATGATTTTCAACTAATTACCTAAAACGTCTCTAACCTTAGCAGCCAGGTCTTTTAAGGTAAAGGGTTTGGGCAAAAAGTGAATATTAGTATCGTCGCCAAGGTTTTTACGAAAATCGTCTTCTGTGTATCCTGAAATAAAAATAGTTTTTAAATCGGGGATAATTTCTCTGGCTTTTTTGTTTAATTCGGGTCCATCCATTTGTGGCATTACCACGTCTGTTACCAATACATCAAAGCTTGTACCTTGGTTGATTGTTTCCAGAGCTTCTTCACCATTGCATGCTTCTATAACTTGGTAGCCTTTTTCTCTTAGAGCGCGTGCACTGAACATGCGAACAGCATCCTCATCTTCTACAAGCAGTACTGTGCCTGACCCACTTAAGTCGCCTTTATGGATTTCTGTTGCTGTTGTGTAAGGATCTACAGCGCCACTGTATTTTGGCAAAAATATTTTAAAGGTGGTTCCTTTTTTTTGTTCGCTTTCGACAAAAATGAAACCACCCGTTTGTTTAACGATACCATAAACAGTTGATAAACCGAGTCCTGTTCCAGCTCCAACCTCTTTTGTTGAGAAAAATGGCTCAAAAATGTGCTCTAAATCTTCTTCTGAAATACCACTGCCGGTATCGATTACATCAATTGTGACAAAATCTCCAACAGGGATGGTTTCGTGACCAACTTGAAAGGGTTTTAAGTTGCTAATGTTTTCGGTTTTTATGCTTAATTTTCCACCGTCAACCATGGCATCTCGTGAGTTTACGGCCAGATTTATGATGACTTGCTCGAATTGACTAACATCAACTTTCACAGGCCAGATATCGCGTCCATGTATGACGTCTAAATCTATTTTTGCGCCAAGCAGCCTTCTTAAAAGAGCCGACAGCTCTGCTAGGGCATCTGTAATATTTACGATTCTTGGTTGCAGGGTTTGTTGACGAGAAAAGGCAAGAAGCTGCCTTACCAGGTTTGCTGCACGATTAGCATTTTGCTTGATTTGTGACACGTCAAAATAGGATGGATCATTTGGCAGATATCTCTGCAGCAACAGATCACAGAAGCCGATCATTGCTGTAAGAAGATTGTTAAAATCGTGAGCGATTCCACCAGCAAGCTGTCCAACGGCTTGCATTTTTTGCGACTGAATAAATTGTTGCTCTAGTCTTTTTTGTTGAGAGATATCCATTAACTGTAATAAATATTCTTCGCGATCTTTATCAGTTTTACTGAGATAAGCAATGCAATGAGTTTTTGCATCCTGAAAAGTGAGCTCTACGGGTGATAAGACATTTGAGTTTAGGGTATCTAGCAATTGTGTGTGTGTGTTTTGGCTTAATAAAGTTAAAAAGCTAGAGTCTGTGGAGGCGTTTGTATTGGGTAGTGTATTTTCAATTAATCCCTGAAATGCCTGGTTAAAACTCAGAATTTTTCCTGATTTATGAATAATTACAGCAGGTATCGAAGCTTTTAAAAATGTTTCTTCAGCGTTGCTGTTTTTTGTTTCATCAATTGTTAAACCGTCTATTCTACAGATGATTGATGCACTTGCTGCTGTCATTAGAGTTGGAGGGAACCATACTGCTTTGAAGGGGGGGTGTTTAAAAGGCTTTACTTGTATAATTTTTATACTTGCTTTTTGGCAATCGTCTATGCCATCCATTACATGTTCGATGCGACTGTTGATAAGGTTTTCTTTGGTTTGCTTTAGCCAATCGCAGAGTGTTTGGTTACACGCAATGATTTGACGAGAGCGATTTAAATAAAAAACTCCAAATGGAGCATTATCAATAAAGCGTTCTAAGGTGGTAAATTCATCATGGATGTCGGCTATGTCGTCTAGTTGCGTTGTGATATCTTCGAAGCCAATGAAAATTGATTTAATGGGAAAATGAGGCAAGTCTTGAGTGAAAACACGAGCAAGTAAAATGCGCTGCTTCTCTTGCGTGTTTTGAGAAAATTTTAATAGCAGTTCTCCCATGTGAAGCTCTTCTATCCAACGCTTTAACATTGGCCACTGCTCGCTCTGTTCAAATTTTTTATTGAGCTTTTGAACAAAGTCATTAAGGGTGGGGTACAAATGTGGATGGGAGCTTTTAATTAATTGACCATCGAGAGAAAAGATAGCGTACTCACTAAATTGTTCTACGGCTTGATGCAAGGCTTGCGCTTGGTATGTTAAAAGATTTTTTTGTTTTTGTTTTTCTTCCTCGCGAATGAAGATTGGTAAATATGCGCCAAGAGCAAGTACGCATAAAAATAATAAGGTCATCTGCACAGGATCGGAAGCCAATAGGAGGCTAATGCCGCATGTGATAATTATGGCTATGAGGAAAAATCCTGAAAAATGCAGCTTTTGTAACACTTAAATAGATCTGAAACGCACTGAGAACCCCCGATATGTTGATATTAACGTTAAAATAAAAAAAGAGATAGCGCGAAGTGTTTATTCCAAAAGAATTTTGCGTTGAAGCTATCTGTTCGAATTGAAATCTGTTGTAAAAAGGCTTATCATCACCGTGGGGATTGTATTTTGTTGGGCTTATGGAGTTCTTTTATCACGAATCTGGACTTATGCTTCCAAAAAAGGTGTCATTGCTTCCTGTTCATGGGGCAATTTTGATGCCTCGAGCTCAGCTTCCTGTTCCAATTTTTGAAGAGCAGTACCTTCATTTGGTGTCAGATGCTATTAGAGAAGATGTTTATGTAGGTGTAATTCAGCCAATTTTAGACGATATTCAAAAAAGCAGAGAGCCATTGTCTTTATTTTCTTCTGGGACTCTGGGGCGTGTTACGGAAATTCTTGAAATCGAAGAGCAACGAGTTGTTGTGAATATAGTAGGCGTTTGTCGATTTGACATTGTGGAACAAAGTGAAGTGACACTAAGCGGTCGTAATGTTGAGGTTGTTTACGAACGGTACCTACAAGATTTACAAGAAATTAGTGAGATTCAGATCGATAGACAAAGGCTATTGCAAGCACTTGATGGCTATTTTCGTCAGTATAATGTTGCGCCAAACTGGAAAGAGATAGACCAAACAACAGATGCCAGGTTAATTGCTGCATTATCTATGGTCTGCCCATTTGACGCGCGAGAAAAACAAGCATTGCTTGAGGCCTCAAGTTTAGAGTTGCAATCGGAAATGATCACTAAGCTTATTGAGTTTGCAAATTTTGAAGGTGCAAATCCTTCCATGACAAGGCACTAGGTGTGGATAAGAAACTTTTAGAATTGTTGGTGTGTCCAGTTACAAAGACTAATTTGATATATGACGCAGCAGCGCAAGAGCTATTTAGTTTGGCTGCGAGATTGGCTTACCCTGTGCGTCAGGGGATTCCAATTATGCTTGCGGACGAAGCTAGAGTTTTATCAGATGACGAGATAGACCTCATTGCTCCTTCTCGATAGTTTATGTTTTTTACAATAATTTTGAAAATTTGGTCGTTAATAATACAAATTAGCGCTCCCTTTCTGATTTTGATGCGCTTAAAAAAAGGGTTAGAGAGCCCAGTTCGCTACAAAGAAAGATACGGGGTTACAGATATACGACGCCCCCAAGGAGATTTGATATGGTTTCATGGGGCAAGTGTCGGGGAAAGTCTTTCTATACTGCCGTTGATCCAAAAAATCACGGAGCATTCTCCCGCAACAAACTTTTTGTTAACAACGACAACTACAGCCGCGCAAAAAGTTTTAAATTCTAGAATTAATAAAAACACCATTCATCAATTTGTTCCATTTGATGCAATTCAATGGGTTAATAAATTTCTTGATCATTGGCAACCTAAAGCTGTTTTCTTTATTGAATCAGAAATTTGGCCAAATATTTTGTGGCAAACGAATTTGAGAAATATTCCCATAACATTGCTTAATGCACGTTTGTCAGAGACTAGTTTGATTAATTGGTTACGGGTCAAAAAAATTTCTAAAAAAATGTGGGGTTGTTTTTCTGGCATATACACACAAAGTGATCTATTTACCGAGAGATTTCATAAGCTAGGAGCGATAAACGTTAAGACGATTGGCAATATAAAACTTTTGAGCGAAAAATTGCCTTTCGATGAAATTGAGTTTGCATATTGGAAAACGCAAATGAAAGACCGTTTGTGTTGGGTTGCGGCTAGTACTCATGAGGGTGAAGAGGAAATAATTTTTAAAGTGCACCAAGCATTAAAAAAAGATTTGCCAAACCTTTTAACGATTGTTGTGCCTCGTCATGTTGATAGATGTGAGAAAATTATTTCAAAAGCAAAAGATGTGAAAATTTCTAGATTTACTGAAAAAAATTTACGGGATGAAGACATTTTGCTGGTTGATGCAATGTCTAAGTTGGGAATTTTTTATCGTTTAACTGCGATTGCTTTTATTGGGGGGTCATTAGTGCCTGTTGGGGGACATAATCCTTTAGAGCCTGTTATGCTTGGGGCGTTTCCTTTGTGGGGTCCATACTTTTTTAATGTTAATGATATGATGTATCTGTTTGATTCAATACAATGCCAACAAAAAAGTGTTGACCAGTTAATTGATACCTTGAGAGATTTCTTAAAAAATCCAGAAAAAATTAAAAATTTAAATGATGAGTTGCAGCAGCGGGTGGCAAGCAGTCAGCAACTCATTGACCAAAAAATTGACGAGATTTTTATGGCTATTTAGAGCTTCTTAGCTCTAGTTGTTTTTTAGTGCGCTTTGCCAGGTTTAATACCCACTCTTCTGCTGCAACATGAGTATTAAAGCAATTGTATGCTTGATGGCTTTCTTTGATTGAAAATTTTGTCCAGAATTTACCCATATCATCTTCCATAATATATGCTACGGCCCCTAGATCAGGAAAAAGAGGTATTTTTATCGACTTTTCAGTAAAAAGAGAATTTGAAACAGTGATAAAAGTAATTTTTGGTGATTGGTTACATTCAGATTGTTCAGCAATAGAAATTCTAGAGTGACTGGAAAGAGAAGTGGTGGAGCTAAAGTTACTTTCTACGGTTGTGTCTTCCGAAGTGGCTGACTTTTTTAATTTAAAAAAATTAGTGATTGGAGGAATAGTTTTTGCAATTTGTGTTCGACTTAATCTTCTTTTATTTTTAGGCTTATCAGTTTCTTTGGTGCTCAGCCTTCTTTTATTGGGGTTTATGTTCTCAATTTCCACGGCTGTTAAGTTGATGCGATCTGCACCTAAGAATATGGCAAAAAAAAGAACTAAATTTTTTACAGGAACATTACCAGAATAAAACACAAAAACCTTACTTAAACAATCAAAAGAAGTTATATATAAGTTATTTTATTTTAAAAAATCAAATATTTTTATTTTATTAAATTTTTAGATTGTTTTTCTTTTCCAGTTTTTTTTCTAAACGATTTAGTTGTTTTTGTAGATTTTTAAGAAGCAATAACTGTTCTGAATCATCATTGTTGAAAATCTCCTCTTCTGCTGCTTGCAAAGCGCCCACAACAACACCAATAAAAAGATTGAGAACGATAAAAACCATCAATACATAGAATGATATAAAATATATCCATGCATATTTTGCTACTTTTTCGATTGATCGCATTATATTTGCCCAATCATCACCGGTTAATACTTGAAACATTGTTTTCATGGAAATTCCGATATGTTGGAATTCTGAAGCGCCAAGATCACGAAAGATAAATACGCCTAGTACTGAATATATATAAAAGAATAATAAAAGGAGGGATAATACACTTATAACACCTGGGATAGCTTTCCAGAACCCACTAAGAATATGCCGTACTTTAGGGGCAGCATCTATCATTTCCAGTAAATGTATAACACGAATAACTCGAAGCAGTGGCAAAAAGTCATGTTGATGAATTAGCGATCCACCAACAATAATTAAGTCAAAAATGTTCCAACCACTACGGAAAAATGATGATCTACCAGCCAATAATTTGATGGTTAGCTCTACAACGAAAACACCCAATATAAACTTGTCAATATGGTGCAGCATTTCAAGCACATAGGCAGGGGTGTTTTGGAAAGTTTGCACGCCAAGAACCATAGCGTTAACGAGAACAATAAAACCAATAAAATAATGTCCGGGTTTAGATTCTAATAGCTCGTAAATTTTTAAAAATTTTTTAAAGAACATCATAATAAAAAATTATTTTCAGTTATGACTACTATAAAAAAAATTTATTAATTTTTTGTAACCATTAGCTTTTTTATATTTCCAATAGCTTTTGCTGGATTTAAGTTTTTTGGGCACGTATTTGTACAATTCATAATAGTATGGCAACGATATAAGCTAAATGGGTCCTCGAGTGCTTCTAGGCGTTCTTTTGTTTTTGTGTCTCGGCTATCTGCAATGAAGCGATATGCTTGTAGCAAGGTTGCAGGTCCTAAATATTTTTCACCATTCCACCAGTAGCTGGGGCAGGCGGTAGTGCAGCTAAAGCAAAGGACACATTCCCAAAGCCCATCTAGCTTAGCTCTGTCTTGCTGGCTTTGTTTGCGTTCACGCTTTGGGGTGTCGCTATTTTGCACCCAAGGCTTAATAGACGCATACTGGCTAAATGCATGACGTAAATCTGGAACAAGATCCTTCATTACTTGCATATGTGGAAGTGGGGTGATTCGTATTGGGCCTGAAATATCATCAACGTGTTTTATGCAAGCAAGTGTATTCGTGCCGTCTATATTCATAGCGCAACTGCCGCACACACCTTCACGGCATGAGCGTCTGAAAGTAAGTGTGCTATCGATTTTATTTTTGATATACAGCAATGCATCTAAAACCATTGGGCCGGATTCTTTAATGTCGATGGTGAATTCATCCATGTGAGGATTTTTTCCATCTTCAGTGTTCCATCGATAAATATAAAATGTACGCATTGATGATGAAGTGCTAGAGGACTTGAATATTTTTCCCTTTTGAATTTTTGAGAGTTTAGGAAGACGTAATTGAACCATAATGTCCTCTTGTGTTTAGTGAACTATATACGAGCATGGTTAATAAATTCTTTTTTGAGGTGGAATTGCCTCAACTTCATTGGTTAGGGTGTGTGTATGTACCGGGCGTTTATCAAGCTTGATATTGTATTCTTCATTACACCAAGAAAGAGTATGAGCAAGCCACGATGTATCATCGCGGTTGGGGAAATCTTCTCTGGCATGACTACCACGACTTTCAGTACGGTAAGCTGCTGAATGAATTGTGGTAATTGCTTGAAGCATTAAATTTTGTAATTCCAGAGCTTCTACTAAATCTGTGTTCCAAATTAATGACTGATCATTAACCAGAAGATTATTTAGATTTTTGGCACATTGAGATAATTTTTCTTTACCTTCTTCTAGACTTTCTTGGGTTCTAAATACACCGCAATGATTCTGCATGATTTGCTGCATTTCAGTTCGGATACTGCCAGTTAACATGTTCCCATTTGCGAAGCGAGTTTTGTTAAAGCTAGAGAGAATTTTATCTGTGATATAACTATCAAGTTTTTTATGCGGTGATCCTGCTTGAATAACTTCTTTTGCGCGTAATGCTGCAGCTCTTCCGAAAACGACTAAATCTAACAAAGAGTTTGTACCCAAGCGATTTGCGCCATGTACTGAGACGCATGCTGCTTCGCCTATGGCCATCAATCCTTGAACAATTGTTTCTTGTGAATCTTTTGTTACTTCACCGTGGTAATTGGTAGGAATTCCGCCCATGTTATAATGCACAGTTGGTTGTACGGGGATAGGCTCTTTGCTGGCATCAATGCCTGCAAATACGCGTGCTGTTTCATGCATACCGGGTAGGCGTTCGGCTATAATTTGGGGATCCAAATGCTCCATATGAAGCATGACAATATCTTTGTTTGGGCCGCAGCCACGACCTTCTTTTATTTCAATTGCAATTGCTCTGCTTACCACATCACGTGATGCTAGATCTTTTGCGTTTGGAGCATATTTTAACATGAAGCGTTCATTAAGGCTGTTGGTTAAATATCCTCCCTCGCCGCGTACTGCTTCTGAAATCAAGCACCCTGCGCCGTAAATGCCGGTAGGATGAAATTGGATAAATTCCATATCGGCTAACGGTAAACCAGCTCTAAGTGCCATTGCATTGCCATCACCCGTGCAAGTATGAGCTCCGGTGCATGTAAAGAAAGTTCGTCCGTGTCCGCCTGTTGCCAGAACCACCATGTGCGCGTGAAAGCGATGAATGGTACCATCATCTAAACACCATGCAATTACGCCACGGCATACACCTTGATCATCCATTAGTAAATCGAGGGTGAAATATTCAATAAAAAACTCTGTATTGTGGCGCAAGCATTGTTGATAAAGTGTATGTAAAATTGCGTGGCCAGTTCTATCAGCTGCAGCGCAGGCACGTTTTGCCATTGATTTTCCGTGATCAATTGTATGACCGCCAAACTGACGTTGGTAAATATTTCCATGCTCATCACGTGAAAATGGCACCCCCATGTGCTCAAGTTCAATGACCGCATCAATAGCATTTTTGCACATATATTCAATAGCATCTTGGTCGCCCAACCAATCAGAGCCTTTGACAGTATCGTAAAAGTGATAGCGCCAATCATCTCCGTCACTAGTATTGTTTAGGGCAGCTGATATGCCTCCTTGGGCAGCAACTGTGTGACTTCGTGTTGGAAAGACTTTAGTAATGCATGCAGTTTTTAGGCCTGCCGTACTCATACCAAGGCTTGCTCGTAGTCCTGCTCCTCCGGCTCCTACTACGACAACATCAAAAAAATGATCAGTAATTGAATAGGTCATTTAAGTGCCACGAGCCGCACAAGGGAAAATATTCCAAATACCCCTAAAATACTGAACATGGTTCCTGCTATAAAAATAATTGCAGCACGAATCTTTTGATCTGGAAAATAATCCATGCAAATGGTTTGAACCCCTAAATACCCGTGATAGAAGCCGCTGATTAAAAGAGTAAATAACAATACGGCTGAATACACACTGCCAAAATGTTTTATAATTTCTTGGTATTCTGAATTTCTTATGTGAAATAGATTCCACAAAAACCAAGGTGCTAAGACCAATAATATGCAGGCTGTAATGCGTTGAAAAATGTAATGCCTTGTGAATGACTTCATACTAAAAATACAGTCATGAAGATTAATGCAAAAACCAAGGTGCAAACGATCCATCCGCTATTATAAACAGTACGCAATGCAAACCCTTTGCCAAGTGACCACATTAGATACCGAATTCCATTAAGGGAATGGTAATACACGCACGCTAAGGTCAAATAAAGGAGTATTTTTATCGGTGGTTGATTTAGCCACGCACAAAAATTATGGAATGCGATTTCTCCTTCACTTAAAGCATAGAGCCAAGCGCAAGTTATAATTAGAGCTATTACAAAACCTAAACCTGTAAATCTGTGCAGTATGGATAATATTGACGTCAATTGCGGTCTATAAATCTGCAAATGAGGAGAAAGCGGCTTTTGCATGACATAAAAAATTTATTCTTGTTATTTAAGTCTGGGAAAAACTAGGGGCTTTTGTCAATTGGCTTTAGGTATATAGATAAAATTATTGATGTTGAAAAAATAACTGCCAAAATTGAAAAAGTGATTCCGGGATGTAGGTGAATATTAAAAATAAGTTTAAATCCTACTATTACAAGTGCTAGCCCCAAGGCATATTTAAGATATTTTATTTTTTCAATAGCTCCGGCTAAAACAAAATACAAAGATCTTAAACCTAAAATGGCAAAGATATTTGAGGTATATATAATAAAAGGATTTGTTGTTATTGAAAAAATTGCAGGAAGAGAATCTACGGCAAAAATAATATCGGAAAATTCAATTAATACTAAGGCAAAAAGAAGTGGGGTTGCCTTGTATTTTTGTTGTTCGATTACAAAAAATTTATTTCCCTGTAATTTTGAGGAAAGAGGGATTATTTTTTGGCAGAGTTTCCAAATAGTGCTATCGGTTAAAGAATTTTTATTTTCTTTGATAAAGAGAATTTTCGTTCCTGTGAAAACAAGAAAAGCTCCAAATATATATAGCAACCAGTTGAATCTTTCTAAAAGTTCAACACCTAAAAATATCATCAATCCGCGCATAATAATGGCGCTTAGAATACCTATAAAGAGAACTCGGTGCTGATATTGGGTGGGTATATTAAGGCTTTTAAAGATAACTGCAAATATCATGACATTATCTAAGCTCAAGATTTTTTCAATTTTGTAACTTGTTATATATTCAAAAAAGGCCACTGATCCTAAGTGAAAATATATCCAGATACTAAACGCTAGGGATACAAAAACCCAAAATAAAGTCCATGCGATAGCTTCTTTGTATTTGGGTTTATGCTGTTGGCGATTAAATACTCCTAGATCAAGCACCAAAAAGAAAAAAATTAAGACATTAAATGTAATCCAGTGATATTGAGAAATCATATTGAGCATTAATTATTTTTTTAATTATAAGTAAATTTAAATATTTCTTATTAAGAAAAAGTAAACAGTGATATTAGGTGATTTTTTTTTATTATTTAAAACTGCGATGGCATAAAATTTGCATGATGTGGTAACTATGAAAAAAATTATAAAAATTATGCCCTTGCTTATATTGGTATGTTTGGTACTTAGTGGTTGTAATCCTTTTGGTGCATTTCGTCCAACTTCTGACGAAATACAAAGTTCTAGTTGGGCTCCAAACCCAGATGATCCATACAAAAAAAAGAGGCAAAAACAACAGTTATATTGCTATCGAACTTTAGGAGACCCTGTGTGCTATGATCATGAATTGGGCGAAAGTGAGCGTTATAGGTTGATAGGTAAAACTGCTGATCCAGTTGAAAAGGATCCAACTGTACCAGCTATTTTAAGTTGGATACCGTTTCCGCTTCGCTAAATTTTAGAATGGAATATCGTCATTCAGCTCATCAAAATGACTGGGTAGGGCTGCTGAATGATCAGCGTCTATGGAATGGTCTACGCTATTTTTACTATCAAGAAGTGTTAACTCACCGCGGAAGCGTGAAAGCACAACTTCAGTGCTGTAGCGTTCAACATTATTGTTGTCTGTCCATTTGCGTGTTTGAAGACTGCCTTCTATGTATACTTTTGAACCCTTTCGTAGGTACTTTTCTGCTACCTCACCCAGGCGATCGTTAAATAGAACAACTCTGTGCCATTCTGTGCGATCTTTTCGTTCTCCGGATTGCTTGTCTTTCCAAGTTTCGCTGGTTGCGACCGAGAAAGATACGATTTTTGATCCATCTTGCGCATTGCGAACTTCTGGGTCTTTTCCTAAATTGCCGATTAAAATAACTTTATTTACTGAGCCTGCCATAATTGCCCTTTTGCTGTGAAAAATTTATAGTGACTTCAGTAGTTAACAAAATTATATAGAAGTTGGCAACATGGAAGTAGCATTTATTATTACACCAAATGCGGCAACTCATATCAAAAAAATCCTTGAAACCGAGCCAGAAGGCAGTAGGTTTCGTGTTTCTGTGCAAGGCGGAGGGTGTTCTGGATTTCAATATAATTTTTTGATTGATACCCAATTGACGCAGGATGATAAAATTTTTACCCAAGATGGGATTGAAATCGTGGTGGATTTCATTTCATTAGGATTGCTTAATGGATCGGCCTTAGATTATGTGCAAGATTTGGCAGGGGAAAAATTTATTATAAAGAACCCCAACGCTGCTTCAGCATGTGGCTGTGGCAATTCTTTTTCAATTTAGGAGGTATATATGATCATTAAAACAGCATGTTTGATAGTTTTGGGTTTGCTGGCAGCAATTAACCAAGTTGAGGCAACAGAAGAAGAAAGGAAAGAGGCTTGTGTTGGTTGGAGGCCTCGTTCTTTAGATCTAAATTTACCCGATATATTGCAAGGTTTGACATTAGAAGTACCTGTAGTTCGTTGTAGTGTGAATGATTATGTCGAAGAGCGAGTCGGTAAACAGAGTAAGCTTGTTATTGGGGCTGGGCATATTTGGCAATTAAGTGAGCTTCATCCAGATTATCAACCTGATGGAACGAATGGGTTAACGGAAAGTCTTCAAGGGGGCTATGATTTTCATAAGCATGAGGGTTGGTATACTTTTAGTGCTGAGACAGATCATGCATTTGGTTCGGATGTGGTTGGTAATATTCGTACGCCTTCCCATCAGGAAGCGATTTTTGTTCCTAACACTTGGGATATAATTTGGGATGAGTCTTACCACCCAAGTGTTTTATCAGCTCCAAAACTTTTTGAGAATGCTTTTGCTTCTTTGAAACCCAGGGGCGTTTTTGTATTTACCGTACCTATTCATCATCGCAGTTCTGATTGGATTGTTACGGGGCACTGTGATGATAAAGCGATCGACGACCCTTGCTTTAGCGAAAAGATAGCTTATCAAAATTTGTCTGATCGTTTCCGTTCACTAGCGGAAGTTGAAGATTTTGTTAGAACTAATTTGCAGGAAATAGGTTTTTCAACGGTTAATTTGTACAAAAATTCTTTCGTTATAGCTGCTGATGAGATGCGAGAAAAATTACAAAGAGTAGACATACATGAAACTGAAGAGATAGATGAAAATTTTATCGTTTATAAGGATGCTTTGGTAGCGACTTCAACTAAACTTGGTCAAGATTGGTTTGATACTGAGAGTCTAGATGTAATAGCTGAATTCGAAAGAACTGGTAAAAATTTGGATGAAGTTAACAATAGTATTGTTAAAAGAGTGTTTTTAAATGCGGCACCTATTGCAACTAATTTAGAGACAAATCCTTTGCTTGCGATAGATGAGATTTTTGCGCATACGATTGGGATGTATTATTTTGTTGCAAGGAAAGAGTGAGTTGCAATGTATGAGCTGAATTCATGAAAATAGTGACTTGGAATGTAAATTCTGTTCGTGCCCGGTTGCCGCATGTGGAAGAATTTTTGAAACACCAGCAGCCAGATGTAATGTTGTTGCAAGAATTGAAATGCGAAACGCAGATGTTTCCGTATGTGCTTGAGGATTTTGGGTATAATTGTGCTGTCTTTGGGCAAAAAACATATAATGGTGTGGCAATTCTTTCTAAATATCCAATAGAAGATGTGCAAATGGGAATTCCTAATTTCGAGGATGTAACTTCTAGGTACATTGAAGCTTTCACGAATGGTGTGAGAGTAGCAAGTGTGTATGTGCCTAATGGTCAAGAAGTTGGAGCAGCTGCCTATGACTATAAGTTGAATTTCTTGTCTGCCCTTTATGAGCATGCTCAGCACTTGCTGACATTTGATGAAAAAGTGGTGATAGGAGGTGATTTCAATGTGGCCCCTACTGATGCTGATGTGTATGACCCAGTTGCGTGGAAAGAGCAGGTATTATGTTCTACAAAAGAAAGAGAAGCCTTTCGAAAAATACTTTATGCTGGGTTTTCTGATGCTATTGCTCAAAATACAAAAGGCTCAATGCCTTACACATGGTGGAACTATAGACAAAATGGTTTTGTAAAGGGTAGTGGTCTTCGCATTGATCATTTGCTACTATCACCCCAGGCAGCGGATAGCCTGAACGGTACAGAAGTGCATAAATATATGCGTGCCAAAGAAAAAGCTTCAGATCACGCGCCAGTTGAAGTGACGTTAAAAATTTAGGGGGAAATGTGACTATTTCATTGGATGATGTCGCAAAAATTTCAAAATTATCAAACATACGTTTAGATGATTCTGAAAAGCAGGTTATGCAAACTCAATTAGCGGGGATTTTTAGTTGGATTAACCAACTTGCAGAAATTGACGTAAACGAGGTTAATTTAAATGATTTTCCTGAGGCGCAAATGCATGAACGCAATGATGTTGTAACAGAGTTGAACCAAGTAAAAAAAGTTACACAAAATGCTCCGCAAGTAGCGCACGATATGTTTGCCGTACCAAAAGTTGTTGAATAAGGGATTCCAATGGATACAAAAATTACATTAACAAAAGCATTGCAAATGCTAAAACAAAAAGAGTGTTCTGCAACGGAATTAACACAAGCTTTTATCGATCAAGCAATTGCTAAGCGCAGTTTAAATTGTTTTATCACCGAAACTTTTGATAATGCTTTAGCTCAGGCAGCTGAAGTGGATAAACGAATAGCTAATAACGATGCGCTTCCTTTGGATGGTATACCCATTGCCAATAAAGATTTGTATTGCACTGAAGGTGTGCGTACTACCGCAGGTTCAAATATATTAAAGAATTTTATTCCCCCGTATGAATCAACTGTTTCTGGCAATTTAAAAAAAGCTGGGGCGATTAGCTTAGGCAAGCTGAATATGGATGAATTTGCGATGGGTTCAGCGAATCTAAATAGCGCTTATGGTCCTGTAATTAATCCATGGAGATCGACTTCTGAGCCTGAGAAAGATTTAGTGCCGGGGGGATCTTCTGGTGGTTCTGCAGCATCTGTTGCAGCGGGACTTTGTTTAGGCGCAACTGCTTCTGATACGGGGGGGTCCATTCGTCAACCAGCTGCTTTTTGTGGTGTTACTGGAATTAAACCTACCTATGGATTATGTTCTCGTTGGGGGATGGTTGCGTTTGCTTCATCTTTAGATCAGGCAGGTCCTATGGCGCATACAATTACTGATTGTGCTCATCTATTGCAGCACATGGCTGGTTACGATGATAAAGATGCTACTAGCATGAATGTTAAAGTTCCAGATTATGTTGCGAATTTAAAACCTGAAGCAAAAGGATTGCGCATTGGCTTACCAAAAGAATACACGCAAGGGCTGAATGCTGAGGGTCAAGCTTTTCTTCAAAAAGGTATTGATTGGTTAAAGGCCGAAGGCGCTGAAATTGTTGATATTTCTTTAAAAATGACAGCAGCGGCATTGCCAACCTATTACATTATAGCGCCAGCTGAAGCTTCAGCAAATTTAGCACGATACGATGGTGTTCGTTATGGAGCAAGAGTGGAAGGGGCAACGCTTGATGAGATGTATCAAAATACGCGTCACGATGGTTTTGGAGCAGAAGTGAAACGCCGGATCATGATTGGTACTTACGTTTTGTCTGCAGGTTATTATGATGCTTATTACACGCGAGCTCAAAAGGTTAAAAAATTAATATCTCAAGATTTTAATATGGCTTTTGAAAAGGTAGATGTTATTTTAACGCCCACTACTCCCGGTGCAGCTTTTGGATTACAGGATAATAACACCGATCCTGTGGCAATGTATTTGAACGATATTTATACTGTTACCGTTAATTTGGCTGAATTACCTGGTATTTCTATTCCGGCTGGTTTATCGGCGGAAGGGCTTCCTTTGGGATTGCAATTAATTGGACCAAAATTATCTGAGCAACGGTTGTTCAATGTTGGTTTGACATTAGAGCAAGCGTCTCAATTTCCTCATTTCCAAGTAATATAAGGGATATTTATGAAAAATCTTGTTCAAGGACAAACAGGGCTTTGGGAGGTTGTTATTGGGCTTGAAGTTCATGCCCAAGTGACTTCAAACGCAAAATTATTTTCTGGAGCGGCTACTGCTTTTGGAGCAGATCCAAATACCCAGGTTGCTTTTTTAGATGCTGGGATGCCGGGAATGTTGCCTGTTTTAAATAAAGTTTGTGTTGATCAGGCTATAAAAACAGGTTTAGGCATGAATTCAAACATCAATAAAATATCAATTTTTGATAGAAAAAATTATTTTTATCCAGATCTTCCTTTGGGCTATCAGATTTCTCAGCTTTATTATCCAATTGTTTCTGGCGGGTATATAGATATTGATTTAGAAAACAATGAGACCAAGCGGATAAATGTGACGCGTTTGCACTTAGAGCAAGATGCGGGGAAAAGTACACATGATTTGCACCCGAATTTTTCATATATCGATTTCAATCGAGCAGGCGTTGCTTTAATGGAAATTGTTTCCGAACCAGAGTTGCGTTCAGCTCAAGAAGCAATGGCCTATGTAAAAAAGCTGCGTTCAATTTTGCGTTATCTTGGAACCTGCGATGGCAATATGGAGCAGGGAAGTTTACGTGTTGATGCAAACGTTTCTTTGCACAAACTTGATACACCTTTTGGTACTCGCGCAGAAATTAAAAACGTAAATTCTGTACGATTTTTGGGCCAGGCAATTGAGTACGAAATTTCAAGACAACTAGATATTATTGAAAATGGCGGGGAAGTTGTACAAGAAACGCGTTTATTTGATCCAACGAAAGGCGTGACCAGATCAATGCGCAGCAAAGAAGATGCAATGGATTATAGGTATTTTCCTGATCCAGATTTGCGTCCACTAGTGCTTGAGGAATCACGCATTGAAATTATTCGTCAATCTATGCCTGAGTTACCTGATGCAAAGCGAGACCGTTTTATAAAAGAATTTTCTCTAACCGAATATGATGCAAACGTTTTGGTTGCTGAAAAAGAAGTTGCTGATTTTTACGAACAGATAGTTGGTTATGCAAAAGGTCAGGGTGCCGCAAAGCTTATTGCAAACTGGTTGATTGTTGAGGTGTTTGGAGCGATGAATCGAGAAGGAAAATCGATTGATGATTTGCCTTTCATTCCAGAGTATTTAGCAAATTTAATTGATCTAATTATTGATGGCACTATTTCTGGAAAAATTGCTAAGGATGTTTTTGCCAAAATGTGGGAAACAGGCAAGGCTCCAGCTGTATTAATTGATGAGCTTGGTCTAAAACAGGTTTCTGATACAAGCGTAATTGAAAAAACAGTGGATGAAGTTTTGGCAGCAAACGCTGCTCAGGTTGAGCAGTATAGAGCAGGAAAACAACAGGTTTTTGGATTTTTAGTTGGGCAAGTTATGAAGGCTTTGCAAGGAAAAGCAAATCCTGGTGTAGCAAATGAAATATTGAAGAAAAAATTGAGCCAATAGAGGAAGAAAAGCGTCACCTATAAAATATGATAGGTTGTGCAGAGCCTTATTATTAAGTTATATGAATGAGAAATTTGGTCTTTGTTTTTAATTTTATAATTATTAATTTTCATCTTTTAAGTGCGAAATTTTGCTGAAAAAGCTGGATGGATGAGACTGAATGGTTCAGAGCTAGTTTGCAATTGTGCCGAATTGCACGGTTGAATGTAGCTTTGATAAGAGTATCTCTAGTTTGAATATATCCTCTTAATTGAATCAGGTAGAGATACTCTTAATATGAACTAACTGGTTTTCTTAGGATCTATCCAGCCAATATTGCCATCTTTTCTTCTGTATACAATGTTTAAGCCATCATGCGCAGCATTTTTAAACATGACAACTGGTGCATCTGATAAATCTAGCTTCATAACAGCTTCGCTTACGGTTAAATGATGAATATCATGAGGCATTTCTGCGATAATTACAGGAGTATCTGTGCCTGTATCTTCTGCTTCTTGGTTAACGACAAAATAAGATGCTGAAACATTTTTTTCCTCACTTTGGCGTTTGCGATCACGTAGTCTAGAGCGATATTTTTTAACTTGTTTTTCTAACTTTGCTAGCGCATCACTGACGCTTTTGTAAGCATCACTATCGCGACCCTTACAGTGTATAATGAGGTTTTTACTTACGTGCACCGCAAAATCAGTAATGAATTCATGGTGATCTTTGCTAAGATGAACATGAGATTCATGAATTTCACCGACATATTTATCTAAAAGTCCTTTTAATTCAGTTTGAATAAAAGTATTTAAGCTATCCCCAACATCTATTTGGTGGCCTGCGACATGAATTGACATGTTTTCCTCCCTTTGTTTTATGAATCTAAGCCTTGCGCTTGTCTATTCCATAGGTGAGCATACTGTTTGCCTAATTGCAACAGCTCTTGATGAGATCCTGATTCAATGATTTTTCCGTTTTCCAAAACATAGATTCGGTCTGCATCAATGACAGTTGATAGGCGGTGAGCTACCATAATGGTTGTACGCCCAACCATGAGTTTTTTCAAGGCTGATTGAATGTGCCTTTCGGAATCAGTATCAAGAGCGGATGTTGCTTCATCAAGAAGTAAAATTGGTGCTTTTTTTAGCATGGCTCGAGCTATAGCTAATCGTTGACGTTGTCCCCCTGAAAGGCTAACTCCGTTTTCTCCGACGATTGTATCGTACCCTTGAGGTAATTTTTGAATGAAATCGTGTGCCGCAGCTGATTTTGCAACGTTGTAGACATCTTCTGGTGAAAAATCATGACTTCCATAAGTTATGTTTTCAAAAACACTTAAGTCAAAAAGAGCAATTTCTTGGCTTACTAGAGCTATTTGTTCTCTTAAATTTGCTAAGTCCCAATCTTTTACATTTATTTCATCTACAATAATTTCTCCTCTAGCAATATCGTAAAATCTTGGGATGAGATTAATGATGGTAGACTTTCCAGAGCCACTTGCTCCGACAAGTGCTATGCACTTTCCTGGTTGTGCTTCGAAATTTATGCCTTTTAAGGCTTCCTTTTCTGGACCGTAAGAAAAATGCACGTCTTTGTATTGAACGTGTCCTTGTGATTTTTTTGGATATTTAGGATGCTTGGGAGAGTAAATAGTGCTGCTTGTGTCTATAATTTCAAAAACTCTTGATGCGGCTGCTAATCCTTCTTGAAGGTTTGCATTCAAATTACTTAGCCGTTTTAAAGGTTCATAAGCTAAAATAAGCGCTCCAATAAATGAAATAAATTCACCAGTTGTGCGGCTGTGATGCATAACTTGCCAACCTCCATAGGCGATTACAGAAATAATTGCCACCCCACCCATGCTTTCAATAATTGGGTGACTAAGGGATCGAACTCTTGAAGTTTTAACAACAAGTTTATAAATTTTTTCAATTTGTTTTCTGGCTCGACCTGATTCATAGTTTTCTGTTGAATATGCTTTTATTACGCGAATGCCTTGAAAGATTTGCGTTAATTGCTTTGTAAAGTGACCAATTTCTTCTTGTGCGTTATAGGTAACCTTCCTCATGCGTTTTCCTATGCGAATGATAGGTAGAAAAGCAGCTGGAAAAATGAAAAATGAAATACTAGCTAAGAACCAGTCTCGATAAAACATAACCCCGATTAAAAAAAGTAATGTGAAACTATCTCGACCAATACCGACAACTGTATTGGCTACGCTATTGCGCATCAAGCTTATATCATTGGTAAAGCGAGAAAGTAACTCGCCACTATTTCTTTTGTGAAAATAATCTAAATCCAAGTTCATTAGGTGACTAAATACCCGGTTTTGAATATCAGATATAATGCTTTGGCCGATACGTGTCATAGTGACTGTTTCACCATACGAAGCAAATCCTTTGATGACAAATGCTGACAGAACTGCGAAGCAAAATACGAATAACAAATGTGGGTCATTTGTTGTGAACACATCATCAAAAACTGGCTGCAGCAAGAAAGGCAGCGCGGCTGTTGACGCGGCAGTCATCAACATAAAAAAGCTTGCTAGGAAAAAGCGTAGTTTGTAAGGCGCAAGATGTTCGTGGACGAGCCTTTTTGCAAGGGGCTTTTGTAATGCTTGTTTTTCTGCCATAAATACATGGTAATACTTTTAGTTAACGTATCAAGTTTTCAATAATTTCGCAATCACACACACAAATATGAAGTTTCAAAGTTTTTTGTTTTATAAGATATGTGTCTTTTTCACTGTTTTTATTTGCTTGCCGCTTCCGCATGGAAATATTTATCCATTTTTAGCATTGCTGGCTGTGTGTATTTTTCAGTTCAAAAAAAATGAATTGCAAGTTGAAAAATTTAATCTACTCGTTTTTGCATTAATTGCATGGAGTGCTTTAAGTATTTTTTGGGCTATTGATTTATCTAAAGCTTTGCAAATGTTCGTTAAAATTAATGGATTAATGTTGGCTGGGTGGTTTTGGTGGAACCATTATAAAAAATTCAATCAATTTCAACTTCAGCAATTTCAAAGAATTGTGTCTATTGCAGGGCAATTACTAGCAGTTTCTCTGGTTGTTTTTGGCATAAATTCTAAATTTGGTGGGACGTTATATAACATAATAGACGAACATATTTCACAAGCTTTAGTTCATGGATGTGCTGCATGCTGCCTGGCCATTTGGCTTGCATTGCAAGGACCGAATAGATGGATTCAGGGATTAGTTCTGATTTTTCTATTTTTCACTATGCACTACTGCACAAGTGATGCGGCTTCATTGGGAATTCTTTTAGGGGCCGGAACTTTGGTTACCAGTAAATTTTTTCCTAGATTTTTGAAGGCGATGTTTATATATGGAATGCCAGCTGTTTGGGCTGGATTACCCTTTGTATTTCGCATCTTTTCCCCTGATCAATATGTGCAGTTAGCGAAAACACTTGATCCTAGTTATACGCATCGCTTGTTTATTTGGCACTCTGTGACAAACCAAATTTTTGAGCGATTTTGGACCGGTTTTGGCTTTGGAAGCTCTCGTTATAGATCTTGCCTTATTCGAGGGGAAGACATCACGCTTTTAGAGGGGGCTGAAAAATTAGTGTTGAGTGCGCCAGAAAACTGTTTGCACCCGCACAATTTTATGTTGCAAATTTGGTTTGATTTTGGGGTTATTGGGGTAGTGTTGGCATGTTTGCTTTGGATTTTTTACTGGGTAAACCAATATGATAAGGTGAACGTATATACGATAGCCTTTTGGGGAAGCGCACTTTGCATTGCTGCAACAGGCATTAGCGTCTGGCAAACTTGGTGGCTTATTTTGTTAGTTGTGCTTGCGCCAATTTACAACTTGCAAGTTTCGAAGAATACTTAGCCTAATTTTTTTAATACATCTTCTGATATTTCAACATTTGTATAAACATTTTGCACATCATCGTTGTCTTCTAGTGTGTCAATCATTTTGAATAGGGTTTTTGCTTGTTCTTCGTTTACGGAAACTGTGTTGAGAGGTTTCCACATGATTTTCGCTTCTCGTGGATCGCCAAGTTTTTCAATTAGGATATCGCGCACAGATGCAAAATTTTCTATTGGACAAGTTATTTCGTGTGCATCATCTAGTGTTTCGACATTATCAGCCCCTGCATCGACTGCAGCTTCAAATACCTGATCAAAATTGAATTTAGATGCATCGAAATGCAGTAATCCTATGCGTTCAAAGCAAAAACCAACACTTCCTGTTTCTCCTAAATTTCCACCATTTTTGCTGAGAGTCGATCTTACTTCAGAGGCGGTACGATTACGATTGTCTGTTAAAGCCTCAACAATCACAGCAACGCCAGCAGTCCCATAACCTTCATAACGGACCTCTTCGTATTGGCTTAGATCTTCACCCCCGCTAGCCTTTTTTATAGCCCTATCGACATTGTCTTTTGGCATATTCGCTGCGCGCGCTGATGCTAATGCAGCGCGCAATCTTGGATTAGAAGAAGCTTCTGCCCCTCCTGATTTTACTGAAACTATAATTTCGCGAGCAATCTTTGCAAACATTTTTGCTCGTTTAGCATCTTGAGCTCCTTTGCGGTACATAATATTTTTAAATTGCGAATGTCCTGCCATGTTCCCCTCCGTTTATTCAATAGCTTCAGCTAATCGAGTTGCTTGATCATTGGAAATAAGCGGATCAATCAACTCATCCAATGCTTCACCTTCAGTAATTTGTGTTATTTTATACAGAGTCAGGTTGATTCGGTGGTCGCTAACTCTTCCTTGTGGAAAATTGTAGGTACGAATTCGCTCTGATCTATCTCCTGTGCCAACTTGACCTTTACGACTTGCTGCTCTTTCGTCATCTTTGCGTTGGCGTTCTGCTTCATATAGCTTTGCTCGAAGAATTTTCATCGCTTTAGCTTTGTTTTTATGTTGAGAGCGTTCATCTTGTTGAGTAACAACAACTCCGGTAGGAATATGGGTTATGCGAACGGCGCTATCGGTAGTGTTTACATGTTGACCACCAGCGCCTGATGCACGATATACATCAATTTGTAGGTCTTTTTCATCAATATGAATATCGACGTCTTCTACTTCAGGAAGAACAGCTACAGTTGCGGTTGATGTGTGTACGCGACCACTTGCTTCCGTTTCTGGAACACGTTGAACCCGGTGTACCCCAGACTCAAATTTTAATCGTGCAAAGACTCCCTTGCCCGTAATGCTTGCACTTGCTTCTCGGATTGCGCCAAGTCCTGTATCGCTGAGGGCAATAATTTCAAACTTCCACCCCTTGTTAGCTGCGTATCGCTGGTACATGCGAAATAAGGTTGCAGCAAACAAACCTGCTTCTTCTCCGCCAGCACCCGCGCGAACTTCTAAGATAGCGTTACGTTCGTCATCGGCATCCTTGGGGAGTAATAAAATTTTTATTTTATGTTCAAATTCTGGAATATTCTGAAGGATGGAATCATAGTCTTGCTGCGCCATGGTTTTCATATCTGTATCTAGTGATGAATCACTGAGCATTGCTTCTAGATCAGTTTTTTCTTTTTGCATTTTTCGCAATTCTAAAATGACTTCAGAAATTTCTGTTAAGTTACTGTATTCCTTGGAAAGGCGGGCAAATTCTTTTGCATCTTTCATATCGTGGCATGCTAACTGATCTCGTAACTCTAGATGGTGAGTAACTAATCGATCTAATTTCGCCTCGAATGACATAATAATTCCTAAAATACGTGTAGGCGTAGTCTACAAAAAACTCTTCACCCAATCAATGTTATATTTGACAAATCAGTTCTTAGATCGCTATATTACGCCTTATGGCGGAGTAGCTCAGCTGGTTAGAGCACCGGAATCATAATCCGGGTGTCGGGGGTTCGAGTCCCTCCTCCGCTACCAGTTTTTTCCTAACGATTGTTAGCCCATCTCCGATTGGGAGCATACAAATATCTACACGTGGATCATTTTTTATGAGCGTGTTTAATTTCCGAATAGTTTTTGTGCCTGAGTCTGAGTATGCAGAATCAATGACGCGTCCCTTCCATAAGACATTATCAATGAGCAAAATGCCTTTTGGGGAGGCAACTCTCAAGCCTTCTTCGTAATAATTTATATAATCACTTTTGTTTGCATCTATAAAAACTAGATCAAAAGATTTTTCCTTAAAGGTTTTCAATGTTTCTATGGCCGGGCCTATGGTCAATTGAATACGATTATCTACATTTGCTTCTTGCCAATATTTCTTTGCAATTTTGGTCCATTCAGCATTTTTATCTAGGGCAGTGATGTTTGTATTTGGTAGGGCCAATGCCATGCAAAGAGAGCTATACCCTGTGTATGTTCCAATTTCAAGAATGCGTGAGGGGTTTAAGATTTTAACGAGCATTGCCAGAAACTGTCCTTGCTCTGGTAAGATTTGCATGTTGCGCTCAGGCATGTTTGCTGTTTGCTCGCGCAATTTTTTGAGTAGCTCAGGCTCACGAATTCCAACTTGCAGAAGATATTCACGTAGCTCGTTTGTTAGCTGTATTGATTTTTGATCTTGATAAGTGTCCATAGTTTTACACGTTTAAGAAAAAAGCCTGCAACAAGGCAGGCTTTTCTGTATTAATTTGCGTCATTACTTAGCGTGCTAAAATAGCTAGTAACAGCAATGCCACAATGTTTATGATCTTAATCATTGGGTTAATAGCTGGTCCAGCGGTATCCTTGTAAGGATCTCCTACCGTATCACCAGTAATGGCAGCTTTATGAGCTTCAGAGCCTTTACCACCGAAGTGACCATCTTCAATGTATTTCTTTGCGTTATCCCAGGCGCCACCACCGGATGTCATAGAAATGGCAACAAATAAGCCAGTAACAATAGTGCCCATTAACGTTGCGCCTAATGCGGCAAATGCTTCAGCTTGCCCAACAATGCAATTGATAATGGTGTAAATGGCAACTGGAGCGATTAATGGTAACAAAGATGGAATGATCATCTCTGTGATCGCTGCTTTTGTGAGCATATCGACAGCAGCACTGTAGTCAGGTCGAGCTGTGCCTTCCATAATGCCAGGAATCTCTTTGAATTGTCGGCGCACTTCAACGACAACAGCGCTTCCTGCGCGTCCAACAGCTTTCATTCCCATAGAAGAGAATAAGAAAGGAAGCATGCCACCGATCAAAAGACCAATCAGTACATATGGATCCTCTAAGCTGAACTCTACAGAAAGCGATGGAAAGTAATGCTTAAGATCTTGTGTGTATGCGGAAAACAGCACGA
The DNA here is from genome assembly GCA_018062345.1 of Pseudomonadota bacterium. Lineage (GTDB taxonomy): Bacteria > Pseudomonadota > Alphaproteobacteria > Paracaedibacterales > CAITNM01 > CAITNM01. Next base: position 76,653 of record JAGOSL010000002.1, read on the forward strand.
GCGCCGCTAAACCTGCAGATCCAATAGCATATCCTTTTGTAACAGCTTTAGTTGTGTTACCTACTGCATCTAATGCATCAGTTACCGTACGAACTGATTTTGGTAGCTCAGACATTTCTGCAATTCCACCTGCATTATCTGTTACAGGACCGTAAGCATCAAGCGCTACAATCATACCAGCAAGAGCTAGCATTGTTGTTGCAGCAACTGTAATACCCAAAATACCAGCTTGTAGATAAGCAACTAGTATACCAAGACAAATAATTACTACCGGAAGAGCGGTTGATTCCAAAGATACCGCTAAACCTTGAATAATATTTGTGGCGTGACCGGTTGTTGAGGATTCAGCAATGCTCTTTACTGGGGAGTAGCTGGTAGAAGTGTAGTACTCAGTGACCCATACTAATAAGCCTGTTACCACTAAGCCAGTCAATCCACAGATGTGAAGAGCAGTAACACTAAAGCTTTGATTATTTATGACCATTGCTTCAGTTACATCTGCAAATATATGGTTTGTGACCCAAAAAATCAACGCTGCTGATATAACGGTTGTAGCAATAAGGCCCTTATAGAGAGCTTTCATGATATTGTTATCTTCACTTAAGCGAACAAAAAAAGTTCCAATAACTGTACCAATAATACACACACCACCTAAGGCTAGCGGGTAAGTCATTAATTTTTGCTGTAGGTCACCAGTGAAATAAATTGCAGCTAAAAGCATTGAAGCGACGATGGTCACGACATATGTTTCAAAAAGATCGGCTGCCATTCCGGCGCAATCTCCAACGTTGTCTCCAACGTTATCAGCAATAACAGCAGGATTTCGTGGGTCATCCTCTGGAATTCCAGCTTCGATTTTTCCTACAAGGTCAGCGCCTACGTCGGCACCTTTTGTGAAAATACCACCACCAAGACGCGCAAAAATAGAAATAAGAGATGCGCCAAAGCTTAAGGCAACAAGAGCTTCTAATAATTGACGCTGCTCAACACCGGCACTGACAAGGTAGAAATAATACAAAGCTATGCCAAGCAATCCAAGGCCCACAACCAGAAGACCGGTAATCGCACCAGATTTAAAAGCGATAGAAAGAGCTGGTGTTAATCCTTTGCGTGCTGCTTCAGCTGTGCGTACGTTAGCCCTCACTGATACATTCATGCCAACATAACCAGCGCATCCTGATAGAACAGCGCCTAACAAAAATCCTAAAGCTGTTAAATGACCCATGAAAAAACCAAGGGCTGCGGCTATTAATGTTCCTACAACGCCAATAGTGCTGTATTGACGGTTAAGGTACGCTTTTGCACCTTCTTGAATTGCACGTGCAATTTCTTGCATGCGGTCTGTTCCTGCAGAGCATGCAAAAACGCTGCTAGCTGCGAAGATGGCATAAACAATTGCTAACGCCCCGCAACTAATAATAATTAATGATAAAAAATCCATATCTCATTGAGTTAAAAGTTTCATGTATTTCTTATACTAAAATTTTGGATGAGCGTCCAATCGGGATTTCTCAAAAAATTGGTAAAGTTTATCCATAAATAGCTGTTTCATGATTGATAGATACCTGTTAATTTGGGTCAGTATTTTTTATAAAAATAATACCGATGGTTAGTTTTTTAGTTTTATGTGGGTTGGCACTACTAATATTTCTTGTTTATTATAATTTTTGGCGCCTTCCTCGTAATCCTTTTTGGCCAAGAATTTTGATGTATCATAATACTTCAGATGAACCGCCTTGCGGCATGAATATTTCACCACAAAAACTAGAGAAGCACATTCAATATTTGCTTGCCAAAGGTTACACATTCTTAAAAATTTCGGACCTTATTAGTTTCGATGAAGCGAAAAAGCATGTGGTTCTAACTTTTGATGATGGGTTTGTTGGCAATTACACGCATCTGTTTGAGCTTTTAAAACGTTATGATGTGCCAGCAACTATTTATTTGGCGCCAAAAATTAAAGACATGCGTGCTTTGAGTGCAGACCACGTTAAGGAAATGCAGATGAGTGGTTTGGTTGAATTTGGTGCGCATACCATGACTCATGTGAATTTAGAGAAGACAGATGACAAGCTTGCCCAAAAAGAAATTACAAAATCTAAAGAAGCTGTGGAAGAATTAACAGGAGTTTCGTGTTTTTCATTCGCTTATCCTTATGGGCGCTATAATGAACGTCACGTTGAGATGGTAAGGGATGCGGGATTTACAACAGCAGTTACTACCAAAAAGGCCATAGCGCCTTTTGATATTTTGAGCCCTTATACTTTGCCAAGGCTTAGCATTAATGGCTGCATAAATAGGATTCAATTTTATTTAATCTTAAGCCGAGGGCGTTACAAGCTATGACTTCTATTAAAGCTAGTGTTTACATAATATGCTTCAATGAAGAGCGCCATATTAAGCGGGTTCTAGATAGTGTTAAACAGTTTGATGAAGTAATATTGGTTGATAGTGGAAGTTGTGATAAAACGCTTAAAATTGCTGAATTTTATCCAAATGTTACTATCTATCATCAACCTTGGTTAGGTTTTGCTCAACAAAAAGCATGGGCTTTAAACAAATGTAAAAATACATGGGTGTTAAATTTAGATGCAGATGAAGAATTATCTAATGAGCTAAAACAAGAAATAAGACAAACAATAATTGCTGATAATTGTGATGCGCTCTCATGCCCTTTATCAGAAGTTTTTTTGGGAAAAACTTCACATCGATTTGTAAGGTATGCTGATAAAATTCGTTTTTTTAAAAAAACGCATGGTCAGTATAATTTAGAGGCATTGGTTCATGAATCTATTTTCATAAAAGGGAAAATTAAGCATGTAAATGGAATGATTTATCATTACGGTCTTGCATCTATTGAGATAATGGTTAAAAAAAATAATGAATATTCGACTCTTGCTGCTGAGGAAAAATTTAAAAAACATAAAAAATTTTCCGTTTTAAAATTAATTTTTATTTTTATTTGGGCATTTTTTAGAGCGTATTTTATAAGGCGTTTTTGTTTTAATGGACTCAGAGGGTTTATCCACAGCATGTCGATAGGCTTTTATGCTTTTTTAAAGGAAGCAAAATTGTATGAGTTGGAAGTGAAAAAAGACTGATCTAGGTTAAAATTTTTTTTAATTCTAGTAAATTTTTGTTATTACGTATTTCTACAAATGGTACACGGGGATATTTTTTTCGCAAGTAGGTAATGGGAGCGCTAACGCGTTGCTTGTAGCTCCACATATATTTTAGTAATTTCCAACTTATTTTTTCTGGGCAATCCTTTGCTCGATCATCAATTTCCGGATTTTTATGAAACATTCTTTTAAATACGCGAAAATAGCAAATCCACCGAGAATAATTGAAATGCAGAACAAGATTAGCTCTTGAATAACGCATTTCCAGGGATTTAATGCTGTTGCCATCAATAATCCATGTGTCTCGATCTACAATCGATTGTTGAATTTCTAGAAATTCTTGAGTATCTCGTTCGGCCCAATTTTTGGTAAAGAAATATTTGTCTAAGTGATGTAGGGGTAGATTAGTTGTTTTGCTTAAATGTAGTGCAAATGTTGATTTTCCGCTGCCGGGGCGTCCAAAAATCATAATGCGATTTAGTATGCAGGATAATTCTTTCATGCAGCCCTTGTTAAAATTGCCAATATAAAAAGGGACTTATTGGTTGGATTCTAGCTAGAGAAAAAGAAAACATAATTGATAGAATTAAAACCCATAAAAGATTTGGTTTCCAAGAGAAAAAGCCAAAATATTTTGTTTCGTTTTGATATGCGAATATTTCTTGAGTGTTTGGCCCAACGGCTGAGACAATGAAAGCCAATAAAATTGTTACGCAGTTTTTATCGAAAGAAAATCCAGAAAGGTTACCGAAAAACATTTTTTGCAGCATTTGATACGAGGCTTCTAAAGATGATGATTTAAAAAACACCCAGCCCAGAATTACAACAAAGAATGTAGATAACCAGCTTATGCTCTTTGTTAGGAAATTATTTAATTTGAATTTGTTGTAAAGTCTCCATGCATGATTTAGCGTCAGAAAACATCCATGCCACAGTCCCCATACTAAAAATGTATATCCTGAGCCATGCCATATTCCACAAATTACCATTACAATTAAAACGTTTCTCAGTTTGTTAAAATTTCCATTTCGACTGCCTCCTAAAGGAATGTATACATAATCTTTTAAAAAATTAGATAGTGTCATGTGCCATCTGCGCCAAAAATCTATAATTGAAAGTGCCTTATAAGGGCTATTAAAATTAATAGGCATATTAAGATGGAACAATTTCGATACCCCAATAGCCATATCGCTATATCCTGAAAAATCAAAATATAGCTGAAAAGAATAAGCTAAAATTCCTTTCCAGGCATCTATTGCATTTACTTCATTTGATAATGAAAATACAGGATCAGCTATCATTGCTAGGCGATCGGCTATAACAACTTTTTTGAAAAGTCCAAAAGCTAAAAACCCCAAGCCAATTGCGTAATATTGGTTATTTTTTATGCTTAATTTTTCCCATTTAAATTGAGAAATCATATCTTTGTGATGAATGAGCGGGCCAGAGATCAAGTGTGGGAAATAATTTACAAATAAAGAATAACTTGTAAAGCTTGCTGAGTTTGTCTTTTTTTTATAGATATCTGCAAGATAAGTTATTTGCGTAAATGTGAAAAATGAGATTCCTAAGGGGAGATTAATTTCATGTATTACCTTTAGATTTATGCCTAAAATCGATAACAAAAAATAGAAATATTTATAGTAGACCAGTGCTAATATATTGGCGGCAATGGCGAATGAAAATAAGAAACGACTTTGATTTTTTGCTATTTGGGCGCCAATATAATAGTTAAAAAATATGGATGGAATTAAGACATAGAAGTTATTCCAATCCCAAAATCCATAAAAAACCAATGAAAGAATTAACAAATAAATTGTGATGTATTCTGATTTTTGCTTATTAAGTAGCAAAAAAAATCCGGCCCAAGCTATTGGTAGAAAAGCAAACAGGAAAAAATATGAATTGAATAACATAATGCCTTACAAGTTTAGAATTTCTTTTAAAAAAGATGCTACTTTTTTAGAATTAATCATTGCCCCTTGATAGTTTAAGTGAGTGTAATCTGAAAAATTCTCATTTTTTAATGTGTATGGCTTGTTTGAGATTATTCCTTGATATGTTTCTTTGAAATAGTTAAAAGCTTCTTCTGTTTCAGGCATTGGAGCAAGATAAATAATAACGTCTGTTTTATCGCTCTTAAAATGAGAGACCAGTTTCATTATTTTTTTTCGAGGATCGTGAGGTGTATTAAAATAATCTCCATATTTATATCGGCTATTGATTTTCTCGGTTTCTTTCATTTTTCCAGTATTATTTTCTTTGTTTTGGAATCCTTTGAATTCTTCAAGTTCCATGTATAGCTGTTTTAATTGCTCTTTTGTGGTGGTGGGAGTGATTTTATCAGTAAGATACGTTATAAGCGCTGATGGAATTTGTAGCGGGTTATACTCACCCAAATTTTCTATAAACAAATCTATGCTTGCAAGCTTAATGTAGGAAAAAATTTGTTCAAAAGTTTTTACGCAATACATATTGGGTATTGAGGGGGAAATGTAATAAATAATTAATTTTGGAGGATTATTAGACTTTAAATATGATCTAAGTATTGCTTCGTAACCAATAATACCTGTGCCGCCATAAGTTCCTAGATTTAAAACTTTTAGTCCTGTTTCCTTCTCAATTATTTTTGGGGAAACGCCCATCAGGCAAGATGAATCACCAAAAAAAATAACATCATAATTTTCATTGGTAAATGATGATTTATAATCAAGTAAAACTTTGTATTCACACAAAAATGAGTTGTCGTATCTCATTAGAGTCCAGCCTACTAGTATAGGAATTAATGTACATGCTATTCCTGTCAACCAAAAAACTCTTAAGTAAGTGGATAGGTGAGAGAAATTTTTTGCGAAAACATCGCAAAGCTTCTTCATGTATGCTAAACCCCTATGCCAAAAGCGCGCAGTGCCCATGAGCGTTCTTGCCAATCTTCTTCGACTTTGACGAATAACTTCAAATGCACTTTTCGTTCAAGTTGAGTTTCAAGTTCACAACGCGCAGCTTGTCCAATTTTTTTTAAGGTTTGTCCACCTTTGCCTAATACAATTCCTTTGTGATTATCTCTGGATACGACAATTGCTTGGCTGATTTTAACTGATCCATTATCAAACTCTTCCCAGCTTTCAGATTCTACAAAAATGCTGTAAGGAAGTTCTTGGTGAAGAGTCAAAAAAATTTGCTCACGTGTAACTTCAGCAGCCCATGAGCGTACTGGAATGTTGGTGATTTGATCTTCAGGGTATAGCCATGGACTCTTGGGCATAATGCTGCACAAATGAGCAAGCAGGTCGTCTACGCCGTCTCTGTTTAGTGCGCTAATCATGAATATATCTTTTACATTTTCAAAAGAATTAATCGATTGAGCTAACTTCAAAAGATTATCCTTATCTATTAAATCAATTTTATTAAGGCAAATGATTAAACCTTTTTTGTGTTGCTCGCATAATTGTTGGGCTAGCTGTAGATTAGGTCTTGTGACATCAATGACAAGAATGTTTGCATCAGAATCTGCGCTGGCGTCAAACGCTTCTTTTACCATTGCGTGATCAAGCATTTTTTTAGGTGTAAAAATGCCAGGAGTGTCTACAAGTATAAGCTGTGTGTTTTCTTTTATTGCAATTCCCATAATTCGACTGCGAGTCGTTTGCACTTTTGGAGATACAATAGAAACTTTTTGACCAACAAGCTGATTTACAAGAGTGGATTTTCCTGCATTGGGGGCGCCTAAAATAGCGATAAAGCCGCATGTTTCCATTTTAAGATTTTTTTCGAGAAACGTTTAGGCAAACATCACCGCTGAAGCACATAACATTTTTTCCTGTGTGAATTTCATATGATTGTGCGGTTATGGTATTTTTTTGGTGACAAGTTTTAATGCCTTGACTGCCCCTTATATCTTGCGTTTGCGTGTCAAGAATTGCATGATCGGTTGTTGCAACAAGTCCTGAATGGTGATCAAAGCTGACTTTTTCAAAAAAATGCACCTCACGATCAATTTCATAATACGATGCCTGAGATGATTTTAGTGATGATGAGCCGTCAGATTTTTGAAAAGTACCAGTTGGGTTATCTAAAGTTATTTTGTCACCATATTGTATAGCGTTATTTGCATTAACAAGTAGGCGTGCTTGTGTTTGTGGATTGTGTGAAACCATCCGTAGTATTTTTGCTTGATTTTTCTTAACTACTTCTTCAAAAACTTGTTTTTCAGAGGTAACTTCATGGCCAACTTTTTCTATTGAACTATTTTTGAGCAATACAAAGGCAATGCTGATGATAGCTACTGGGAAAAAATACCTGAGTATGCGATTTGCTTTCCGGCGCATGTATCCTCAAAAAAATAAAATCTTACGTATACGATAACGTAGATAGATTAATAAAATCTAATTTGGTGCCCCCGGGGAGACTCGAACTCCCACGTCCTACGGACAACAGATTTTGAGTCTGCCGCGTCTACCAATTCCACCACAGGGGCGCTAGGTGATAATACTCGTTTTTTAAAAATCGTCAAAGAAAATTTAAAAGGGTGTTTTTAGGATCTTGAAATTTGAGTTGCACCTCCTGACGCTTTAAGCTAAAACCTTAATATGCGAGTACTGTATTATTATCCTTTATGCCCATATTCTCGTAAGGTGCGTTTGTGCCTTGCTGAGAAGAAATTGGATTTTTCTCAGGAAATTGAAAATTTTTGGGAGAAAAGGCCAGAATTTACAAATTTGAATCCCTTAGGTCATGTGCCAATGCTAATCGATTTGAATGGATCGGTTCTAGCTGACAGCACTGCAATTGTTGAATATTTGGAAGAAGCATACCCTGACCGTAAGTTGTATCCAGAGGAAGCTTTAGCAAGAGCTGAGGCGCGTAGAATTATGAATTGGTTTGATACAAGATTTGCGCAGGAAGTGAGTTTAGTTATTTTGTGGGAAAAAGCGATAAAGCGTTTAGCGGCAAAAGCTTTGGGGCAATCAAGTGCTGGCCCGGATTCAAATCTTATGCGGTCCACTAAAGTAACAATGACTAAGCACTTAGAATATTTATCTTGGTTGGTTGACAGGCGTAACTGGTTAGCAGGTGATCATTTTACGGTTGCTGATATTGCCGCAGTTGCACATATATCAACGGTGGATTATTTCGGCGACATTAATTGGGAAAAATTTGAATCGGTAAAAAATTGGTTTATGCGCATTAAATCACGGCCGAGTTATCGAGGTTTTTTCAGCGATAAAATTCCAGCTATTGCCCCGGCTGCACATTATGCAGAACTAGATTTTTAATAATCAGCGCACCAAGGTCTTGATCCAAAATAAGTTTTTAAAAAGCAGAATCGTAAGGGGTTTTCGTACACGGCAATACCACCTTCATATTGAATAATATTTCTATCAATTACTTTTTTAAATTTGAGACTGTGCTTTTTTAAAGTGCGTTCATACCCAAAGGTGATAACAACATTAACCGGGATGTCATCATTAGTAATTGCGTGTAAGTATTCAATTCCTTCTTTAGGAGAGGTTATTAAGACTAATTTTGAGTTTTGGAAATGATGATATTTTTGGTTCCAAGTTTGTTTTTCAGTAATACCCCATTCTTGTGCCCAAAGGTCAGTTGAGAAAGTATTTCGTTTTTGATCTGAAATATAAATTACATTTTCCTGTCGATATGCCATGACATCATTTTTTTGGCTGATGTAAGCAATGGGAAGATCAAAAGAGCGCCACAATATAATTCCAATGAGAACTGGGGCAACCCCTGCCCAACGCCAGGGTTTTTTCCACAAACACAACCATAACATCCCTAAACTAAACACGATAAGAGCGTGAGAAGGAACCGCCTTAACATGAATTGAGGCGCCTGGAAGCAATGATATTTTTTTTGTAATTGTGCATAATAATTTTAGACTCTTCTCCCACAGCCAGAAAAGAGTGGGGCTTCCTCCGAATAATAAGGACAATACACAAAATAACCCTAGTGGCATGACAACGAGACCCACCAATGGAATTGCTAAAAGATTTCCCAGAATTGCTTGAGCTGTGAAACGCTGAAAAAAAGCCATACTAAACGGGGCTGTCGCTAGTGAGGCAATGAGTGTTGTCATTAATATTCCACAAAAGATCCATGCGAGTTTTTTTATTCCTAAAAAGTTACTAGTATTTTTAAATACTTTTTCTTGAAGCGCAGGCCAAGCTGATTCATAAAATGCTAGCAATCCAAGAACAGCTGCAAATGAGAGTTGGAAACTTGCCGATAATATGCTTTCAGGTGAGAATATAAGCACGATAAATGCAGCTAGCGCTAAACTCCGCATAGAAAAAGCTGTGCGATCTAAGCACACCGCTAGCATAGCAAGAGTTATCATTATAAACGATCTTTGCACCGGAATGCCAAAATTTGCTACGGCCATGTAAAGCATGCTGGCAATAACCGCTAAGCAAGCGGCAATTTTTTTTGACGAGAACATCATTGAAAAGGCGGGAAAAAAACAAAATAGTCGGCGCAGTATTAAAAAAACAAGACCAGCGATTAAGCTTAGGTGTAATCCCGAAATTGCCAAAACATGAGCAAGTCCTGCATCAACAAATGCTTGACGCAATTCATACGGTATATAGCTGCGGTCACCGGTCACAAGCGCTGAAGCGATAGTGCTGTAGGGGGCTTGTAAATTTGATAGCAATTTTTGTGTAAGTGCTTGACGATATTGAGCAAATGGCTTTTTCTTAGTTTTTTTATGATTCAAAACTTTCTTTACGCTTGCGGTTCCTGCAATTTTTTGAAGATACGCTGCTCGCCTTGCAAAGTATCCATGTAAACTGCTCGGCATGGGAATAGGGTAAATAGTACCATTAACAATAAGTTGGTCGTGGATTTCTAGATTTTGTGCAAGTTTTTCTGAAATATTGAGTCGCAGTTTTGCTGAGTGATGGGCATTATTAATGTGGACCTGATCTAAAACCAATCTGTAAGTACCATCATCTTTATAAGGGTGGTTTTCAATGGATTCTATTTGTCCTTTAATTTCTACGCTTTCTTGGTTCGCATTAAACATTTGCGTTGTGTTAAAATGTACTCGCCCACCCATTAGGCAAAAGCCCGTGCAGGCTCCTATTATTACATAAGAGCCTAATCTGAAAGCAGGATTTTTTACAGCATACACCACTGAAATGGTTGCTAAAAAAAATAAGAAAATATAAATGAACCATCCCGGTTCAGTGCTTAATGTTAAATAGATTACAATGCCAAATAACAATCCAACTGGGAGCCAATGAATCCAGCGTGATTGCTCAGAAAAATAAATATTTAATAGCTTTGTGAGAAAGTTTGAATTTCCAAGCACCTTAACAAGCGTCTAAATTAGGGCTTCTTCGTTTAAAAATGGCTTCATTGAGGCTGTTCCATCAGAATTTTCAAGAATCTGTTCTACTTTTAGGCGTGCATTTTTCAGCATGCTGTCGCAGTGATTTTTTAAGCCAATTCCTCGCTCAAAAGTTTTGATAGCTTCATCTAAAGGACATTTTCCTTCTTCTAAACGGCGCACCAAAGACTCTAAATCACTTAAGGCTTCTTCAAAGCTTAATTTTTCAATTGTTTGCATAACCTTGTGTGAATTTCTGATTTGTGTTCATGGTTTTACTTAGCCCAATTCGCTATGAAAACTCAAGATTATTTTTATGATAGTATTTGACAAGTTATCTGATTTTTTTAGCTAACGCATCAATTATGCCATGAATGAATGATACATCTTTTTTTTCCAGGAAGCTTTTTGCAACTTCTAGATACTCATTGATGATAACTGAAGTGGGGACTGAGGGGGTGTTAGTTAGTTCGTAAAGGGCGCAACGAAGTATCGATCTGCTTAAACTAGGTAGTCTTTCTATTTTCCATTGCTCTGCAAGTTGTTCTGTAATTTTCTGGTCAAAGACAGATAAGTCATTTGCCAAGAAATTTGTAATGTCTTTGAAAAAATTAATATCAGGCTCTGTTGTGCCTTTAACATCTTCATTAAAACGAGAGTTTAAGAATTGGAAGACGACATCTTGCCTATCTTCAGGGTTTTGTTCCATTTGGTATACAGCTTGAACTGCTGCTACGCGGGATAAATGACGTGCGCTACCATAAATTTTTTGAGATTTTTCAAACACTGGCTATGCTGCTGCTGCAATTGGAGGGTGGAGAAGTTGATTTTGTAACATCATAAGATTCACCAATGACTGGACTGCGAGTTGTACCTTTGAAACAAAAGCTGTGTTATTCAATTCCTTAATTTCTTTTTCAAAAACTACAACGCTTGACGACGGCACACCTGCGTTAGCTGTCATATTAAGGATTGTATTCCAAATATGATGATGATTTTCTTCGGGTATGTCGCCTTTACAGTTGAGCCCAAGGATCAAATATCCATCGGGAATTCGCATATTAGTTGAGTCTGCGAGATGAATTTTTCTTAGAAGCATCTGCAAGGCAACAGGAAGATCAGCGCTGTTGGGAACGGTAACTCTGCTATGAGTAATTCCTTGTTGTGTCAGCGCACTCACAGCTACATTATACCACTGTTCAGTAACATCTGGAAAACGTCTGCTTTCTAAAATCACCACATGGGGTTGATGCATACAAACCTCTCTTGATAAGTAGACGAACAATACCTAACTATAGTTTGTTTCGTCAATGATTGAATTTTTGGCGCTAAATATCGCGCTTATTTTTTCATGACAAAATTAATAATACATTATATAAGAAGCTATGTGAAATTACATTTAAGTTCAATGTCGATTATAAATGCTGAATTAGCTATAAGATATTTGCTTGAAGAGCAGGTCGTCGCGATTCCAACGGAAACTGTTTATGGGTTGGCTGCCAATGCTACTAGTGATATAGCTGTTGCAAAGATTTATTCGATGAAAGATCGCCCTCAATTTAATCCGCTCATTATCCATGTTAATTCTATTGAAATGGTTGAAGAGTGGGCGGTAGTTTCTGAATTTACTAAAGATTTGATGAAAGAATTCTGGTGTGAGCGTGAGGGATCAATCAGCTTTGTTTTGAAGTTGAAGAGATCTCATCCTTTATCGTTGTTAGCTCTTGCCGGATTAAGTACAGTGGCGGTCAGAAGGCCTAACCATCATATGGCGCTAGAGATTCTAAACGGCTTGCCATTTCCCTTGGCGGCCCCTAGTGCAAATCGCTCAAATTCACTTAGCCCAACAAGTGCTGAGCACGTATTGGTTGGATTGGGAAGGCAAGTGTCGGTAGTTGACGGAGGAATTTCGAAAATAGGGCTGGAGTCAACGATACTTGACGTTACTCAAGGCGAAATGAAAATATTGCGCTACGGGGCAGTTACAGAAGCTGATTTAGCTTTTTTTGGTAAGGTGGGCCACGCAAGCAATAAAGAGGCAATTAAAGCACCAGGGATGTTAGATCGACACTATGCGCCCGCAAAACCGTTGAAAATGAATGTGGCTAAAAAAGAGGCTGGAATGGCATTGTTGGGGTTTGGTTGTTGTGATGGCGCGGATCTTAATTTAAGCGAATCAGCAAATTTAGTTGAAGCTGCGGCAAATTTGTTTCGTTGTTTGCATGAGCTTGATAAATCATCATTTTTATCGATAGGTGTGCAATCCATACCAGATGTGGGAATAGGCAAAGCGATTAATGATCGTTTGATGCGAGCATGCTGTGCAAATTAGTGAGATAAATATTGGTTGCGGGGGCTGGATTTGAACCAACGACCTTCAGGTTATGAGCCTGACGAGCTACCGGGCTGCTCTACCCCGCGACAAGGTAGATAACATATAGCCGTTAGTTTAAAAAAATGCAAGATATTTTCCTGGACAATTTTTCGTGTATCCACTAAAACATACAGGAGTGTAGGAGTGTAGCTCAATTGGCTAGAGCGTCGGTCTCCAAAACCGAAGGCTGGGGGTTCGAGACCCTCCACTCCTGCCATGTTAGTTTTCTGTAGACATTTTTCTGGCAATCCTATACAAATTGCAGATGAGTCTGTGTTGACGGACTGAATGCAATTTTCTGTTTTTTTAAGGAAATACTCTATGACTGACCATACTAAAGCGCCTCTGACAAAAAAAATTCCTGAGTTTTTTGCTCAGGTTCGTCAAGAGATGCGCAAGGTTACTTGGCCGAGCGGTAAGGAAACGCGCGTGACAACAATTGTTGTCTTTATTTTTGCGATTATAGCAGCTGCATATTTTATGGTCGTTGACCTGATTATTGGTCGCCTGCTGCATTTTATTATTGGATAAGGTATTATGTTGGTTGCAAAGTGGTATGTTGTAAATGTGTATTCAGGGTTTGAAAAAAAAGTAGCCCAGCTAATCATGGAGCAAGCTGAGAAGCATGCTCTAGGAGATATGTTCGAGCAAGTTCTTGTCCCCTCAGAGGAAGTTGTTGAGATTCGTAAGGGCAATAAAAAAGTAAATGCCGAGAAAAATTTTTTCCCAGGCTATGTACTCGTTAAAATGGCTTTGAATGATAAAACTTGGCATTTGGTTCGTGACATTCCCAGGGTTTCAAGCTTTTTGGGGGCTAAGGGAAAGCCAAGCCCTATCAGTGAGGCGGAAGTCAATAGAATTATGCAGCAAGTGCAAGATTCTATTGAAAAGCCAAAGCATAATGTGGTATACGAAACAGGGGAGCAGGTTCGAGTCTGTGACGGTCCGTTTACTTCGTTTAGTGGCTTTGTAGAAGAAGTTGATGAAGATAAGGGGCGGTTGAAGGTTTCTGTTATGATTTTTGGCAGACCTACCCCAGTAGAGCTTGAATTTGGTCAAGTAGAAAAACAGTAAGTAAATCTGTGGGAGGTTGCCAAGCCGCACCACAGCTCAGTTTGATAGTGAGGAATTATGGCAAAAAAAATCGAGGGTTATATAAAGCTCCAGGTGCCCGCTGGAAAAGCAAATCCATCCCCGCCAATCGGTCCAGCTTTGGGTCAACGTGGCCTGAACATTATGGAGTTCTGTAAGGCATTCAATGCTCAGACTCAAGGTGTTGAGCCAGGAACTCCTTTGCCTGTTGTTATTACCGTGTATGCAGATCGTACTTTTTCCTTTATCACTAAAACGCCTCCCAATACGTTTTTCTTAAAAAAAGCAGCGGGCATACAAAAGGGAACAAAAACTCCAGGTCGTGAAAATGTTGGAAAAGTAACAATGGCTCAAATTCGTGAGATAGCAGAGATAAAAATGAAAGATTTGAATGCGCATGATATAGATGCTGCTTGCCAAATGCTTGTTGGTTCTGCTCGTTCAATGGGCCTAGAAGTTGTGGGAGCATAAAATGGCAGGAAAACGAATAAAAAATGCACTTAAAAATGTGGACTTAAATAAGGTGTATTCTTTGAGCGAGGCTGTGAAACAAGTTAAAGCCAATGCTACAGCCAAGTTTGATGAAACAGTAGAGATTGCTATTAATCTAAATGTAGATGCAAAAAAAGCTGAGCAAAACATCAGAGGTGTTTTAAGTTTGCCGCACGGTACTGGAAAAGTCTATAAAGTCGCTGTGTTTGCGCGTGGCCCCAAAGCTGAAGAAGCGAAAAAAGCCGGAGCAGACCTTGTTGGGGCTGAAGAACTGGTTGATCAAATTTTAAAAGGAGAAATTCCTTTTGATAAGTGTATCGCGACTCCGGACATGATGGGGGTTGTTGGTAGGGTTGCTAAAGTTCTGGGGCCTCGTGGGCTAATGCCAAATCCGAAGCTTGGAACGGTTACTATGGACGTTGTGGCTGCTTTGTCTGCTATTAAAGGTGGGCAAGTAGAGTATAGAACTGAAAAAGCAGGTGTTGTGCATTCGCGAGTTGGTAAAGCGAGCTTTGCTGAGAGTGCGTTAGAAGAAAACGTTAAGGCGCTGCTAGATGTTGTTTTAAAGGCGCGTCCAGCGGGGGTCAAGGGCTCCTATATTAAAAAAATGAGTTTGAGCTCAACTATGGGGCCTGGTTTACAGTTTTCGGTTGAGTAGAGGTATTCTCATGGGGTGACTCATGAGATAGGAACAGGAGCCTATCCTGTCCAAGACTGTGGGTTCGGCGGTGCCGTTTAATAGTGAGAGCTGCCTACATAGATAGAATGGGTTGCGCATTTGCTCTTCCCTTTCTGTTTCATTAAGTAACGAGTGAAGGAGTATAATAATGGACCGTATGCAAAAGGAAGCATTGGTTGCAAGCATACGAAGTAAACTAGAATCATCATCTTTGGTGGTGGTGGCTCGTCAATCGGGCTTAACCGTTGAAGAAGTAACTGGTTTACGTCGAAACATGCGTGCTGCTAATGCAGAATTTAAGGTTTTAAAGAATACCCTCGCTCAGATTGCCGTTAAAGGAACTAAGCTAGAAGGCTTAACTGAGATGCTGGTCGGCCCAACTACCTTGGCCTATTCAGTAGACTCAATTGCTGCGGCTAAAGCTCTTGTCGAGTTTGCTAATAAGAATGACAAGATTGAAGTTGTTGGTGCCTGTCTAGATGGAAAAGTTCTAAAGAAAGCAGAAGTAAAAGCATTAGCTACCTTGCCTTCACTAGATGAATTGCGTGGCAAGCTTATTGCTATTATTAGTGCGCCAGCTACAAAACTGGCTACCTTGCTTCAAGAGCCTGCCGCTCGAGTTGCTAGGGTTATTTCAGCAAAAAATGGTTAATCAATAGCGAGACAACATTAAGGAGAATAAATTATGTCTAAATTACAAAAAATAGTTGATGAATTATCAACATTGACGGTTCTGGAAGCTGCAGAGCTTTCGAAATTGCTAGAAGAAACTTGGGGCGTTAGTGCTGCGGCTGCTGTAGCAGTTGCTGCTCCTGCGGCTGCTAATGCTGCGGCTGCTGAGGAGAAGACTGAGTTTGATGTGGTCCTTGAAGAGGGTGGCGCAAACAAGATTAATGCGATTAAAGAAGTTCGCGCTATTACAGGTCTTGGTTTAAAAGAAGCTAAAGATTTAGTCGAAGGTGCTCCACAGCCAGTTAAGCAAGGTGTGTCTAAGGACGAAGCAGAAAAAATTAAGAAGCAGCTAGAAGAAGCTGGAGCTAAAGTTTCTGTAAAATAATAGTGATGCTCAGCAACTCATTTTAGAGAGCTTGCTGAGCTCTTGTTTTTTGGCTAGAGTGACAGGCTAGCAGTTAATTACAATTTTATTAAAAATTATTTATGTTAAAGATGCGTTTTTATTTTGATTTTTCACAAAGTCTTTGCGCATTTTTGAAGTTTTTTACCTTTTCATCGCGTAGGAGTTTCGTGCATGGTTCGCTCTTTTACAGGTCGTAAGCGATTTCGTAAGAATTTTGGTCGTATTCAAGAAGTAGCGCCGCTACCAAATTTGATTGCTTTGCAGAAAAATTCTTATGAGGCATTTTTGCAACTTAATGTGAAACATGCAAATCGACAAAATACAGGATTGCTGGAAGTATTTAATTCAATCTTTCCTGTTAAGGATTATTCTGGCAAAGCCCATTTGGAATTTTTCCATTACGATTTTGAGAAGCCTAAATTTGATGAAGAAGAGTGTCGCACTCGTGGATTAACCTACGCAGCGCCACTTAAAGTTACTTTCCGTCTTGTTGTTTGGGATGTTGATGGTGATTCAGGTGCTCGTTCTGTGCGAGACATTAAAGAGCAGGATGTTTACATAAGCGATACACCACTAATGACTGATCGAGGTACCTTTATTGTTAATGGTATTGAGCGGGTTATTGTTTCGCAAATGCATAGAAGCCCAGGTGTGTTTTTTGATCACGACAAGGGGAAGACTCACTCTTCCGGAAAAATATTGTATGCAGGAAGAATAGTTCCTTATCGCGGTTCATGGTTGGATTTTGAGTTTGATCCCAAAGACCAGATATGTGTTCGTGTTGATCGTCGCAGAAAGTTGCCTGTTACTACACTTTTGATGGCTCTTGATAGTGACTACACTGAAAAGGCTAAAGAAAAGGCTGAAAAAGCAAAAAAAAGCATCGATCCAAAAGATGTTATGGGAATGTCTAGAGAAGAAATTCTCCACACTTTTTACGATAAGATAACGTATGTAAAAAATAAAAAGCATTGGGTAACTGACTATGTGGCAGACCGCTGGAAGGGCGTGAAGTTAACGCATGATCTGGTGAATGCTGATACTGGAGAGGTTGCTGCAGAAGCTGGTACGAAAATCACCCCGCGTCTTGCAAAGAAATATGAGGCTGAAGGCCTAAAGAAAGTAGCTTTTTTGGAAGAGCACTTGCATGGCGGCTATTTAGCTGACGACCTGATTAATGCAGAAACGGGTGAGATTTATATCGAGTCTGGTGATGTGCTGTCAGCAGATGCTATGGAAATTTTAAATGAGCAGAAAATCAAGTCATTCCAGCTTTTAAACATTGATCATGTGAATATCGGTGCTTATTTACTTAATACTCTGCAAGCCGACAAGAATCAAAATCGTGAAGAAGCTTTGATGGATATTTACAGGGCTTTGCGTCCTGGTGAGCCTCCAACTGTTGAAGGTGGTGAGGCATTATTTAAGGCATTGTTTTTTGACCCAGAGAGATATGATTTGTCAGCGGTCGGCCGTGTCAAAATGAATGCGCGACTAGGTTTAAACACGCCTGATGATGTTAGGGTTTTGCAAAAAGACGATATTTTAGCAATGGTTCGCATACTTCTAGAATTGCGCGACGGAAGAGGTGAAATTGATGATATTGATAACCTGGCAAATAGACGCGTACGTTCAGTTGGTGAACTTTTAGAGAATCAATTTCGCGTTGGTTTAGTGCGTATGGAGCGTTCGATTCGTGAGCGCATGGGTTCTGTTGATATTGATACAGTGATGCCAAATGATTTGGTTAACGCTAAGCCAGTTGCAGCATCCATTCGTGAGTTTTTTGGTTCGTCTCAATTATCACAATTTATGGATCAGACCAATCCACTTTCTGAAATCACCCATAAACGTCGACTTTCTGCGTTGGGGCCTGGTGGTCTATCTCGTGATCGTGCAAGCTTTGAGGTGCGCGACGTGCACCCAACTCATTATGGTCGTATATGTCCTATTGAAACACCGGAAGGTCAAAATATTGGCTTGATCAACTCACTAGCTACTTATGCGCGCGTTAATAAGTATGGATTTATTGAAAGTCCGTATCGCAAAATTAACGATGGTAAAGTGACTGATGAAGTTGTTTACATGAATGCGCTAGAAGAGAGCCGTTATATTATTGGTCAAGCGAGTGTTGAACTTGATGAGTCTGGCTGTATAGTTGAAGAATTTGTTACTTGCCGCAAATCTGGTGAGTTTGGTATTTTTCCGCGTTCAAGTGTTGACTATATTGACGTTTCGCCAAAACAGCTTGTTTCAGTTGCTGCTTCTTTGATTCCATTTTTAGAAAATGACGATGCAAACCGCGCTCTAATGGGTTCTAACATGCAACGTCAGGCAGTCCCTTTGCTAAGAGCTGAGGCCCCACTTGTTGGAACGGGGATGGAAGCTATTGTGGCAAAAGATTCTGGCGCAGTAATAACAGCGAAACGAGATGGAGTTGTTGATCAGGTTGATGGAAAAAGAATTGTTATTCGGGTTACTGAAAAAGACAGCACTAATAAGTCTGGTGTCGATATATTCAATTTATTAAAGTTCCAGCGCTCTAATATGAGCACTTGCATAAACCAGCGTCCACTGGTTAAGAAGGGTGACATAGTTAGGCGTGGAGACATTATTGCTGATGGGCCAGCAACAGAGCTTGGTGAATTAGCGCTGGGGCGCAATGTGCTTGTTTCTTTCATGTCATGGCAAGGATACAATTTTGAAGACTCCATTGTTATTTCAGAGCGCATTGTTCAAGACGATGTGTTTACCTCAATTCACATTGAAGAATTTGAATTGATGGCTCGGGATACAAAGCTTGGTAATGAAGATATAACTAGAGATATTCCTAATGTTGGAGAAGAAGGTTTGCGTAACCTGGATGAGGCAGGAATTGTCTACGTGGGGGCAGAGGTTAACCCTGGGGATATTCTAGTTGGTAAGGTCACGCCAAAAGGAGAAGCTCCATCTACACCAGAAGAAAAACTTTTAAGAGCTATTTTTGGCGAAAAGGCATCTGATGTTAGGGATAGTTCACTTCGCGTTCCTCCAGGGGTTTCGGGCACCGTAGTTGAGGTGCGTATTTTTTCTCGTCGCGGTATTGAGCGCGATGAGCGTTCGATTGCGCTTGAGCGCCAAGAGATTGATCGTTTGGCAAAAGATCGCGAAGCAGAAAGAGCTATTCTTGATCGTAGTTTTTCTCAGAGACTAAAAGAGCTTCTTGTGGGCAAGAATTTTTCTTCTGGTTCTAAGAGTTTTACCAAGGGTAAAGAAATTACCGAAAAAATGCTTTCTGAAGTTAGCGCTGCAGAATGGAAAAAAATTGTTGTTACAGATGCCGATGTTATGAAAGACATCGAAGATATGAACATAGAATTTGATGCAGCTTGCGCTAGGTTACAGGCGATTTTTGAAGATAGGGTAGAAAAACTACGCTGCGGCGATGAATTGCCTCCGGGCGTTTTGAAATCGGTAAAGGTGTTCATTGCGGTCAAGCGTAAGCTTCAGCCAGGTGATAAAATGGCAGGTAGACATGGTAACAAGGGTGTTGTATCAAAAGTTGTTCCTATGGAAGATATGCCGCACCTTGAAGATGGTACCCCAGTTGATATTATTTTGAATCCTCTGGGTTTGCCATCGCGTATGAATGTGGGGCAAATTTTAGAGACGCATCTAGGAGCGGCTGTTGCCGGCATGGGGCGCCAAATTAATGAGATGGTAGAAAAATATCGAGAAAAACAACTTGGCGTTAAAGATATTCGTGGCAAGTTATTAGATATTTATAATGACAAGCAAGATCAAAAAGACATTAAGTCACTTGATGATAACCAGCTAATGGAACTAGCCGGAAATCTTTGCAAGGGCGTTCCTATTTCTTCTCCTGTCTTTGATGGGGCAAGTCATGAAGAAATAAATAATGCTCTGGCTTATACAGGTCAACCAAACTTTGGGCAAGTTACTCTTTTTGATGGTCGCACAGGCGAGCCTTTTGATAGAAAGGTTACTGTTGGCTACATTTATATGCTGAAACTGCACCACTTAGTAGACGACAAGATACATGCGCGTTCTATTGGTCCATACAGCCTGGTGACACAACAACCATTAGGAGGTAAGGCTCAATTTGGTGGTCAGCGTTTCGGAGAAATGGAAGTGTGGGCACTTGAAGCGTATGGAGCTGCGTACACTCTTCAGGAAATGTTGACAGTTAAGTCAGACGATGTTGTTGGTCGTATGAAGGTATACGAGGCCATAGTTCGTGGTGATGATAATATGGAAACAGGTATTCCAGAATCATTTAATGTTCTTGTGAAAGAGCTCCGTTCATTAGGTCTGAATGTAGCTTTTGAGCAGTTTGAATAATTTTGCATAGAGAATCGCTAGATTCTCTATGTTTACTAAACATAAATTTTATATTTTATTCGGGAGTAAGGCATGAACCGAGAGACTAAACGAAGCTTCAACGCAATGGATGTTCTTCCTGATTTTGATGCAATTCGTATTACTATAGCAACTGCAGAGAGAATACGTTCTTGGTCATATGGGGAAGTAAAAAAGCCTGAAACTATCAATTACCGTACTTTTAAGCCAGAGAGAGATGGTCTATTCTGTGCTCGTATTTTTGGCCCTGTGAAAGATTATGAGTGTTTATGCGGTAAGTATAAGCGCATGAAATACCGCGGTGTTATATGCGAAAAATGTGGAGTAGAAGTTACTTTAAGTAAGGTTCGCCGTGATCGCATGGGGCATATTGAACTAGCTGCTCCTGTTGCGCATATTTGGTTTACAAAATCTTTGCCGAGCCGTGCTGGTATGCTGCTTGATTTGGCCTTAAAAGATCTTGAGAAAATTCTATATTTTGAAAGTTATGTTGTTCTTGATCCAGGAATGACGGCAATGTCTTATGGTCAGTTGCTAACAGAAGAAGAATTCATGGAGGCTCAGGACGAGCATGGTGAAGAGGCTTTCCAGGCTGGTATTGGAGCCGAAGCACTACGGGAAATGCTACGCAAAATTCACCCTAAAAAAGAGAGCGAAACTCTTCGTCAGGAGCTTCAAGAGTGTTCTTCTGAAATACGTAAAAAAAAGATAATGAAGAGACTAAAGCTTTTAGAGGCTTTTTTAGAGTCTAATACTCCTCCGGAGTGCTTGGTTATGGAAGTTATTCCTGTCATTCCTCCGGAATTACGTCCTCTAGTTCCTCTTGATGGAGGCAGGTTTGCCACTTCTGATTTAAACGATTTATATCGTCGTGTAATTAACAGAAACAATCGTTTAAAGCGCCTGATTGAATTGCGTGCACCAGAAATCATTGTTCGCAATGAGAAGCGTATGTTGCAAGAATCAGTAGATGCATTGTTTGATAATGGTCGTCGTGGTAGAGCAATTACTGGAACAAATAAGCGTCCATTGAAATCTCTAGCAGATATGCTTAAGGGTAAGCAGGGACGTTTCCGCCAGAATCTATTAGGCAAGCGTGTTGACTACTCAGGACGTTCGGTTATCGTAGTGGGGCCTGAGCTAAAACTGCATCAGTGTGGCTTGCCCAAGAAAATGGCATTAGAGTTGTTCCGTCCATTTATTTATGCTCGTCTTGAACGCTATGGTCTTGCCAGCACTTTAAAAGCTGCAAAGAGGATGGTTGAAAAAGAACGTCCAGAAGTGTGGGATGTGCTTGAGGATGTTATTCGTGAACATCCAGTTCTTTTGAATCGTGCTCCTACTCTTCACCGTTTGGGTATTCAGGCATTTGAGCCGGTTCTTATTGAGGGCAAGGCGATTCAGTTGCATCCGCTTGTGTGTACCGCGTTTAACGCAGACTTCGACGGAGACCAAATGGCTGTTCACGTGCCGCTTTCTCTAGAAGCTCAGCTTGAAGCACGTGTGTTAATGATGTCAACAAACAATATTTTGAGCCCATCGAGTGGACGGCCAATTATTGTGCCTTCAAAGGATATTGTGCTTGGTATTTATTATCTGAGCTTGATTGCAGACAATATGCCGGGCGAGGGCAGTTTGGTTTCAGACATCTCTGAAGTTGAGCATGCTTTGTCTTTGGGGCATTTACATATTCACTCTAAGATAAAGGCGCGTGTTCCAATTTATCATGAAGATGGAACGGTTACGTACCAGCGTGTGGATACAACGCCAGGTCGACTATTTCTTGGTAATTATCTGCCTAAACACCATAAAATGCCTTTCGAAGTTGTCAATCAGGTAATGACTTCAAATGAAATCAGCTCTTTGGTTGATAATGTTTATCGTCATTGCGGACAAAAAGAAACAGTAATTTTCGTTGATCGTATTATGGCTCTTGGCTTTAATTATATGACAAAGAGCGGTGTTTCTTTTGGTAAGGATGACTTGATCGTTCCAAAAGAAAAAGAAGTATTAATAGGTCAAACTAAATCAGCTGTTGCAGAATACGAGCAACAATATCTTGATGGATTGATTACTCAGGGTGAAAAATATAACAAAGTTGTGGACGCGTGGGGTCGCTGTACCGATAAGGTTGGAGACGCCATGTTGCAAGCCATGTCGAAAAATCTTCCGGGAGAGCCATTTAACGCTGTCTATATGATGATTCATTCAAAAGCTCGCGGATCTGTCACTCAGATGCGCCAGATGGCAGGAATGCGTGGTTTGATGACAAGGCCTTCTGGTGACATTATGGAAACACCTATTATTTCAAACTTTAAGGAAGGTCTTCACGTTCTTGAATACTTTATCTCGACACATGGTGCGCGTAAGGGGCTTTCTGATACAGCGTTAAAAACAGCGAATTCCGGGTATTTGACTCGTCGTCTGGTTGATGTTGCGCAAGATTGCATTATCGTTGCTGATGATTGTGGTACAGTGCAAGGTATACATATGAGATCAGTTGTTGAAGGTGCAAATACTGTAGTTCCTTTGACTGATCGTATATTGGGGCGTACTGCCTCAGAGGATATAGTTCACCCAATAACCAATGCAGTGATAGTTGCTGCTGGCGATATGATCCACGAAGATACTGCTGAGCTTATTAGTGATGCAAATATTCACGAAGTTAAAATTCGTTCTGTTTTGACATGCGAAATGGAAGTTGGAATTTGCGCAAAATGCTATGGGCGAGATTTGGCGAGAGGAACCTCAGTAAATGTGGGTGAGGCGGTTGGTGTTATTGCTGCTCAATCTATTGGTGAGCCTGGAACACAGTTGACCATGCGTACCTTCCACATGGGTGGTGCTGCACAACGAAGTGCTGAACAGTCGAGCATTGAAAGCTCAATGCCTGGTAAAATTAAATTTAAGAACATAACTGCTATTGAAAATGCAGCAGGTCAAACAGTTGTACTTTCTCGTAATGGCGAGGTGATTGTTCTTGATGATCAGAACCGTGAGCGCGTGCATTACCGCATACAATATGGTGCGAAACTTTTAGTCAAAGAGGCGTCGACAATTAAGCAAGGTCAAAAAATTGCTGAGTGGGATGCGTACACTATTCCTGTGATTACAGAAAAAGAAGGTATTTCTCACTTCGTTGATCTGATTGATGGTGTCACCATGAGAGAGGTCATCGATGAATCTACAGGTATTTCTAGCCGTGCAGTTATTGATGCAAAATCTTCTCGTGCCAACGCAGAACTTCGTCCAATGATCAGTATGCGCGATGAAAAAGGCAACCCTATTAAATTATCAAACGGGTTGGAAGCACGATATTTCTTGCCAATTGACGCTATCATTTCCGTAGAGAATGGAAGCACTGTTGCTGCGGGAGAGGTCATTGCTCGTATTCCGCGTGAAACATCTAAGACACGAGACATTACAGGTGGTCTACCGCGTGTTTCTGAGCTATTTGAAGCTCGTCATCCAAAAGATGCAGCTATTATTGCAGAATTTGATGGAAGAATTGAATTTGGCAAGGATTATAAAGCAAAGCGTCGCATTGTTGTTGTTCCAGAGAATGATTCTTTGCAACCAGTGGAGTATTTGGTCCCACGAGGAAGGCACATTGTGATTCAAGAAGGAGATCATGTAAGGAAGGGAGACCTTGTAGTTGAAGGAAATCCAGTTCCTCATGATATTCTACGTGTTCTGGGTGTTGAGGCTTTGGCTGTTTATTTGGTAAGCGAAATTCAACAAGTGTATCGTCTGCAGGGTATTGCTATCAACGATAAGCACATTGAAGTTATTGTGCGCCAAATGCTTCAAAAAACTGAGGTGTATAACGCAGGTGATACTAACTTTATTGTCGGTGATCATGTTGATAGGGTTGTTTTTGACCATGTTAATAATGCTCTTATTAAAGAAGGAAAAAATCCAGCTTCAGGACAGCCTGTCTTACAGGGGATTACCAAAGCATCTCTGCACACAAAATCATTTATTTCTGCAGCATCCTTCCAAGAAACAACGCGTGTTCTAACTGAGGCGGCTGTTTCAGGGAAGCTTGACGGTTTAGCAGGGCTAAAGGAAAATGTAATAGTAGGACGTTTGATTCCTGCCGGTACTGGAAGTGCGATGCGTCGCATGAAAGCAACGGCACAAGATCGGGATAAGCACTTGCTTATGCAGGCTGCACCTAAAGGTAAAGAACCTGCGCAACCTTCTGTTGCTTAAGTGCGATTAAGTTAGTGTAAGTAAAAAAGCAAGCTTAATGCTTGTTTTTTTACTTTTTGATTGGTATTTTAATTTTCCATTTTTTTATTTGGTTTTATGAATATTGCTAGATCTAAAATTCCTTTACCTGTTTGGGCAATCGGCTTTGCTAGCATGTTGCTTAATATCTCTACAGTAATGATGTTTGGGGTGGTAGCACTTTATTTAAAGCAAATTCTTGGTGCTGGTACTGGCTTTATAGTAATGCTAGAAGGTTTTTTTGAAGCCATGGCATTTGTTATGAAGCTTCTTTCAGGCTTGGTCAGTGACTACTTTAGGCGCCCCAAAAAGATAATGCTTGTTGGTTTTTCTATGGTAGCTATATCACGTCCAATATTTGCATTGTTTGCGACTGTCCCAATGGTAATTATTGCCAGGCTTTTTGATCGTTTAGGCAATGGCATTCAATCAACCCCACGGGATGCTCTGGTGGGCGATTTGGCGCCTGCTGAAATAAAAGGTGCATGTTTTGGATTGCGTAATACAATGGCAACAGCCGGCTCATTCATAGGTGGTATACTTGGGGTTGTGGTTATGTACGCCGCTGATCAGGATATTCAGCAAGTTTTTATGTACGCAAGCATTCCAGCATCTATAGGGTTTCTTTTGCTATTCTTTTTTGTGAAAGATCCGCATGAAACTGAGTTAACAGCTGATAAAAAACCTGTGCGTCACCCCCTTCATTTCCGAGATTTGTCTCGACTAGGCAAGCCTTACTGGATGTTAATGATTATAGCGATGGTATTTATGAGCTCACGCATAGGTGAGTCTATGCTGGTGCTGCATGCAACGCAAAGCTTTGGTATGGATCCTAGCTTTTCTCATGGAATTTTGATTCTATACAATTGCACAAATTCCCTATTTTCTTACCCTGTTGGATTACTTTCGGATAAGCTTGGACGCTATGGTTTTCTTGCATTAAGTTTTATTCTTCTAATAGTAGCTGACGCTTTTCTAGGGTTTGCCACCAGCTTGCCAGTTATGCTTATTGGTGTGGGGTTGTGGGGTATTCAGATTGGCATGAGCCAGGACATGTTTCTTTGTATTATAGCAGATCATATTCCAGAAGATCTTCGTGGAACAGGAATAGGCTTTTATTACTTAATCAATTCAATTGGGCTATTGCTTGCTGGTTTTATTGGAGGCATGCTTGCTGATAAGTATGATCAATTCGTAACTTTTATTGGCAGTGGAGTAATTGCTCTCTTCGCACTTATATTATTAATAATGTTACGATCTACAATCGATATAAATAAAAAAAATCAGAAAAAATTACTTTTTTGATAGTTTCTGCAAAGTAATTATCTGCTTGTGCCAATCGCGAACCGGTATGGCTGGTGATCCACCAATAGTCTCACCAGGTTTAACATCTCTCATTAGTCCACTTTGAGCAGCGATTTTTACACCATCACCAATATTTAAATGTCCAGCGATACCTACCTGCCCCGCAGCGATAACGAATTTACCAAGTTTAGAGCTGCCAGCAATACCTACCTGAGATACAATGACGCAGCCATCACCAAGCTCCACGTTATGAGCAATTTGCACTAGGTTATCAATACGACAAAAACTACCAATGACGGTATTATGCTGACTGCCCCTATCTATTGTTGTGTTGGCTCCTATTTGCACATCGTTACCTATACGCACGCATCCAATCTGAGGGATATCAAAGTGACCCTTTTCATCCATGTGAAACCCAAAGCCGGATTGCCCTATGCGCGCACCGTCCTTGACGTACAAGCGATCGCCTGCAACTGTGTTTGTAATAGTAACGTTATGCTCAATTAAACTATCTTTTCCAATTTCTACGTACTCACCAATTACGCAATGGCTGCGAATAATTGTGTTATCTCCGATTTTGGAAAAAGCTTTAATAACTGAAAAGGGTTCAATTTGACAGTTTTTTCCAATTTGTGCTGAAGGGTGAATATCAGCAAGCTTTGATATTTCACCTGAAGATATGGGTTTGGGGTAAAAATACAGAGCCGCCTTACCAAAAGCTCGATAAGGTGTTGGGCTAAACAAGCCCACGACATCGTTTCCTAACAAATGTTTATCTTCTTCTTTCATTATGCAAAAGCCACTTTTTGCCTTGGTTAATGAAGATTTGTATTTCGTGTTGTGGTAGCAGCCTAATATATTCTCTTTAAGGTTTTCTAAGGGGCCTACGTCTTGGACAGTCATCCCCTTTACATGGACATCAGCGTCGATAATTTTTGCTAACTCTTCAATTTGAATCGGTGGAGATTTTTTGAAAAACATGATTACTTCTTTATTTGGTCTATGTTAGGGATTCTTTTGTCCAATATCTCGATAATGGCATCAGTGTGATTTAGACTTTCATCGGCAACAAGAGCTACCTGCTGCTCATTCGTAGATGTGTTTAAGAAAAGGTCAATTTTGTGAGACTTGCTGAACTCTCTGATAATTTGTTCTAGTTCGTTTTCTACCAAGATGAGATTCTTTTCGAATTTTTGTTTGATTGATTCGCGTTCTTGGTGAAAATGCTGATCTAACTCAGTAACTTTTTTATCAAGTTCTGCCTTTCTTCTTGCAAGCTCTTCTGTTTTTGTGTGCTTTTTTTGTTGTAATGCTTGGAGTTCGTCATATTCTTTTCTCATACCTTTTTCGAGCACTTCTAAACGCTCTTGTGCTTTTGCACGTGCTTCAAAGTCTTGCTTATGTAGTTGTTGAAACGGCTTTGCCTGCAGACGAACGCGATCCATGCTAACCAGACCAATAGTGAGGCCTGTCGTTTTATAATATGGCTTTAGTATAATATAAGCTGCCAGTAGAGTGGCAATGGCTAATAAGCATTGAAACACATACTGTTTATTTTGCTTCGACATACTAGAAAATATTACTGAATTGTAATTGCATGCGACGAGCGTCATCGTATTTATTACGTAGATATGGCCAAGAATATGACATTCCAATAGGGCCAAAAGGAGAGGCCCACAAAATCCCAAGACCTGCTGAAGCACGCATTTTCTTGGAATCTAAAGTATTTTCGTCTTTTTGTCCTGGTTTCCATAAGCAGCCTAACTCATTAAACACACTTGCGTTAATTTTCCAATCATCTGGTAATCCTGATGGGAATTTTATTTCAATAACATTTCGCCACATTTTGGTTCCATTTAAGGGGTCACCAGTTTTTTTATCTCGTGGTCCTACACCTTGGAAATCAAAACCTCGGAAAGAGTCGTATCCCATGTTAAAGCTGTCAACAACGCGAATGGTTTTTCCAATTTTTTGCATAACCCCCACTTCACCCATCACCTTAAGGACAATGTCTTCAGCAAATAGAGGGTGATAAAATTTTGCTCCCCAGACGTGCTGCAAGTATTTAATTGTACCGCCTACACCAGCAAATTCAGTTGCATAGCTTAGGTCAAAGCCTTTTGTTGGGTCTGCCCTGCTATCTAACTTTCCAAAGTGAATCGTTTGGCCAATTGATGATAGTAAGGCGTTATGGCTTTGATTGCGGATAATTGCAGACGCATCGTTATTAAATCCAGTTACTCGTTCAGAACGTATTGTATAATTTAAATTTTGCCACCACATTTCACTTAAGTCGTACCCTAGACCAAAATTGGTTCCCAGCATTTTTTCCTTGTGCGATCTAGAGCGTTTTGATTGGCTAGCGGAAACGGTAGCTGATCCAACAAGATCTCTATCAAGGAAAGCGGGCTCAATAATTCCTGCATCAATTCCCATGCTTCTTTTTGAAATGGTTGCGTTTGAATGAAGTGTTTGGCCAGTACCTCTGAAATTCCGCTCACGGATACCAAGAGTTGTAAAAGGCCCATCCAACGTAGAATAACCAACACCTACGTTTAGTTCTCCTGTGCGTTGTTCTTCTAAATCGACATTTAATTTTGCTTTATCAATTGCGGATCCCTCTTCAGGCTGCACATGCGATTCTTTAAAGTATCCGAGGTCTTTGAGTGCTTGTTCGGCATCTTTAATTTTTTTGCTGTTATAGGCATCGCCTTCATGAATTTTAATTGCGCGACGAATTACGTAGTCTCTGGTGCGGTCATTGCCCTTTATTTCAATCGTTTCTATGTAAACTCGCGGACCTTCTTTTATATTGAATACGATGTCAGCAACGCCACTTTCAGTATTTTTTTGAATATCAGGTTCTATATGAATGAAAGCATACCCCATACAACCTAAATTTTCTGTGAGTTTCTTTATAGATTTATCAATAAGTGATGCATTGAATTCTTCATTTTTCTCAATAACAATACTTTCATTGAGTTTTTCAACATTTACTGACTTGATTTCAGAATTAATTTTTACGTTTCCAAACACGTACTTTTTTCCTTCATTAATTGTAAAGGTTAGAAAGTAGGCGGTTTTATCTGGACTTAATTCGGCAATTGATGAAATCAAGCGCATATCAGGGTAGCCGTGATTGCTATAAAACTTTTTGAGTTCTTGTTGATCATTAAGAAAACGATCGGGGTCGTACAGGTCATCATTCACAAAGAAACGATACCAGTGCCACACTTTACTTTGTAGAACTTTTTCAAGCCTTGGCCCCTTGAAGGTCTTATTTCCAACAAAATTGATTTTTCGGATGAATGTAATCGGGCCTTCTTCAATCTCGAAAACAAGATCTACTCTATTTTCAGGTAGACGAATAATCTTGGGATCTACTTTTGCACTAAAACGTCCTAAGCGTCGATAAATTTCCAAAATTCGTTGCTGAGTGGCCTGAATTTTTGCATAAGATAATACTTCACGAGGACGTAACTGAATTTCTTTTTTGAAATCAGCATCTTTAATTTTTTCATTTCCTTCATAAGCAATTTTGTTGATGATGGGGTTTTCTTCAACATCAATAACAATTACAGTTCCTTTTCTATGTACTTTTACATCATGAAAGTAACCCGTATCGAATAGAGATTTCAAGCACTGGTCAAGGCTATCAATATCTACCGTATCTCCAGCTTTTACAGGAAGATAAGAAAGAATGGTTTGATTTTCTATACGATTATTTCCAACAACATCGATTTTGGAAATTTTTTGTCCTTCAGCGTAAACAACGTTTAACGAAAGCAGAAAATAGAGGAAATATTTTATCATATAGGAAGCAATCCTCGAATCATTTGAAATATTTTATAGCGCATCAAATCGTTCCATGTGGAATATAGCATTAGGCAAATTACTATCGCAAAACCAGCCCCAAAAACATACTTTTGAATTTTTTCAGGGATAGGTTTTCCTATTGCCCATTCAATTGCATTGATTAGGATTTGTCCACCATCTAAAACCGGGATAGGGAATAGATTAATTAGTCCGAGATTTATGGACATGATAATTACAAACCACAACATACCTGAAAAGCCTAATTTGGCGCTTTGTGATGCCATATCTCCTATAGCAAAAATTCCACCAAGCTCTTCACCTCTGCGTTGACCTGTTAGTAATTCAGACAGACCAACTACAATTGTTTTGCACATTTTCCAAAAAGTTGAAAATGATGTTTGAACAGCCTCTCCTAAAGAGAGTTTTTCATATTCTTGCGATGGGTTTGGTCTTATTCCTAATACTTTTGTTCGCTGAATTTCGCCAGTTTCTTTATTTTTTACAGTCAATGGAATAGCCAGCTCAATACTTTTATTGTTGCGTAGCACTACAATTGATAAAACGTCGTGCTTATCGTTGCGGATAAATGGCAATATATCTTCGAAACAATGAATCTGTTCGTTATTAATTTTAGAAATACGATCATTTACTTCAAGTCCATGTTTTGCTGCTGCTCCTGCTGGATCAAGGGTGCCAATCACCGGGGGCAATATGGGTTTTCCTAAAACCGAAAACAAGCCAATCATAGCAAGAATTGCAAATACAAAATTGGCCAAAGGCCCACCTGCAGCAACCTGAATGCGCTGCCAGGGAGTTTTTGAGTGAAGTGTTTGTTGTTTTTCTTCTGCGCTAAGTTTTTCAATGGTTGTGTTGTCTGCTGTGGAACTTGTTGCATCAGCGTCGCCTAGCATTTTTACGTATCCACCTAATGGTACCAAATGAAAGGCCCATCTTGTTCCATGACGATCTGAAAAACCTATTAGTTCTGGTCCAAAACCAATCGCAAAATGCTCAACTTTCACTTTATTTCTGCGTGCAACCCAAAAATGTCCCCACTCATGAACGAAGACAATAACAGAAATTAGCACGATAAAAGGTACAAAGTACTCTAACAGCCACGTGAACAAAAAAAGCTCCCGAAGATAAAACTAGTGATGTTTATTGATACGGTATCTAGCAACGAAACAAAAGAGGTTTTTTAATAAATTTTAAAAAGTATATATTTTTTTATTAAGTGTTGCTAAATATCCTTGGTGTTTTGAGGGTAAAAAAAGGCCCCATAGTGACGAACTATGAGGCTTCAATATATCAGTAATTTGGAGTTAGTTAAAAGTGCGTTTGCCTGCTGCGCCACTTTTTGATCGGCCAGCAAATGGTTTGGATGAAGATGAACCGCTAGAAACGCCATGTGAGCGACGCGAGCCAGGCTTTGCAAAGCTACGACGTCCTTCGCCACCGAATCCATTGCTTCTAGGTGCTGCTCTTCCGTTATTATCGTTATTTTCTCTGCGTGCTCCACCGAAACCACCGCTTGAAGAGCTGCGTGATCCTGGTCTGGACTCACTAAAGCTGCTGCCTCTGGAATTACTCCTAGATTCTCTGGGTGTGTCACTGAAGCTGCGTCCTTCACCACCGAAGCCATTACTTCTAGGTGCAGCTCTGCCAGTAGTGCCGGCATTCATGCTTCGACGTGCGTTACCGAAACCGCCGCTTGAAGAGCTGCGTGATCCGCCTCTAGATGCTGCGCCTCCAAAGCCACTGCCTCGTGATCCGTCTCTGGATTCACCGAAACTGCCACTTGCGAATGGCTTTCTTTTTCTATCGTTACCAAAGGGGCTTCCTCCAGTAGGTCTTGCGCTTCTTCCAAAATTCTTTTCTGAATTAGAGTTATGATTTGATCCTTCGTGCGCTTTGGGGTTCATGTATCTTTCAATAGCATTCCATTTCTTCGCGTCTTGTGATGTAACAAAACACAAAGAAAAACCTTCAGCGCCTGCGCGACCAGTTCTGCCAATGCGATGGATGTAGTCCTCAGGGCACGGAGGGACGTCGTAGTTAATCACATGCATCAAGTGAGGAATATCCAATCCACGAGCCGCAATATCAGTAGCAACTAATACTCTGCATTTTCCTTGGCGAAATGAATGAATAACTTTTTCACGTTGACGTTGACGTAAATCACCATGGATAGCAGATGCAGAATGATCTTCCTTGCGAAGAGAAATAGCTAAACGATCCGCATTCATTTTTGTTTTCACGAAAACTAAAACAGTTCCGTCACGCTGGTCGAGTTCCTGCAGAAGGCGATTGTATTTCTCTTTTTCACTAATTTTGACAATTTCTTGCTTGATTTTTGGGATTGGTAGAGTTGCTGAACCTACGGCAACACGTTTTGGTTCGTTAAGATATTTTGCCGCAAGCTTTTCAATTGCGGGTGCAATAGTTGCAGAAAACATTAATGTTTGGCGTTTTGCTGGTAGTTTGGAGATGATATGGTCAAGCTGAATGCCAAACCCCATATCAAACATACGATCTGTCTCATCCAGCGCAAGGCACTCTAGTTTATTAACTCTTAGGGTGCCCCTTTCCAAATGATCTATGACTCGACCAGGAGTTCCAATTACTACTCTTGGGCGAGACTTGAGTTGTGACAACTGCTTGGGATATGGTTCGCCACCAATTAGGAGCGCTACATTAAAATCTTTCGAATCACTCATGAAAATTTTTAATGTGTTCATGACTTGTTGTGCAATTTCTCTGATTGGAGCAAGCACAAGTGCTGTGCTTTCAGGATTATCAAGTAGGTGCTTCACTAAAGGTAGGGTAAAAGCTAAAGTTTTTCCTGTTCCTGTTTGGGCTGAACCTAATATATCATGCTTAGCTAGCGCCAAGGGTATGGTTTGTGCTTGAATTGGAGTGGGCGTGGTTAATCCCATTTTTTCAAGTGATTTGATAAAAGTTTCTGGCAAATTTAATTCTTTAAATGATTTCATAATAACTCCTTAAAAACGTTTTCCTAAGACCACTTATAGTGGACAGAAATTTATCCATAATCTGCTTTAGTCAGAAAATGGTGAACGGATAACGCTTTTAAAAGTTTTTGGAAATCGCCAAATAACCCTACATTCTTAAGTAGGCGCGGAATCAGAATCTAAAATTTCAGCTACAACGTAGACGATATAAAAAAATAATGCAATAGAAATATTAATTCAATGTATTGAGTATATAATTATTTATGTAATTATCCCTTCTTTATTGGGGTTATTTTTAAATCATTTTTATCGAGATCAACTTGAATTTCGTAATCAGCACTTACATTTGTGCGGTGATCTCCGGGACTTGTGTATCGGGCAAACATTAAAGCAACAACGCCTGTAGTGTGTGTTGGTTCTATATCTAAGCTGGTGGATGAATCAGGCACGATATCGATACTGAAAACGTCTAGGTCTTCTCCTGCATCAGATTTGAGTTTCTTAGCTTTTTGAAAATAAGAGTTAGCATCAAGTTTTGCTATTTCTGCAGCAAGATCTTCTTTGTAAGCTATTACAACGTGAATTTTGACTGGTGCCGAGTCATTTGCGTTAGCTGCGGCCTTAAAGTTTATTTTTTCAAGCCAAACCTTCGATTGTTTTATGCCAACTGCAGATTTTATAGATTCACAACCCATTAAGAGAGTGATTAAAATCACTGCACTGAATGTATTTTTAAAATTTAGAGTTAACATTTTTGGCCTTTGTTATTTATTAACTTTTATGGGGTACAACTAATCTATTAGACCATGGCTTATAAAGGTTTTAAAGAGTTTACATGGAAAAAGATGAAATTCGTGTTGTGCATATGCCAGCGGTTGCTGAGATTTATGATTTTGCGTATGAAAGTTTGCAGAGATTGCCGAACTCATTTCGTTCGCATTTGAAAAATTTTGTTATTGAAGTGAAGAATTTTGCGGAGAACAATGTTTTAGAAGAGCTATCAATGACAGATAGGTATGATTTGCTTGGATTATATCGAGGGGTTCCTTTGCCGTTAAAGAAAAAAACGTCTAATAAAAAACCCGATATTATTTATTTATATCGTTGTCCATTAATACGTCATGCTGTTGAAAATGCTGAAGATGTGAAGGCTTTAATACATCATGTATTGATTAATGAAATCGGGCATCATTTTGGGTGTACTGCTCATGAAATGGCATGGATACATCAGCATTCAAAATTTACAACCCAAGATTAAACTACTATTTGATCTGGATCCAAAGATTCAATGCCTGGTAATTTTTTTCCTTCAAGCCATTCTAAAAATGCCCCTCCTGCAGTTGATACGTAGGTAAATTCAGCTGCGCTTTCTGCTATTACAGCTATTGTGTCTCCACCTCCTGCAATGCTTATGAGTTCGTGTGCTTTTGTTTGCTGGGTAATTATTTTTGTTATAGCAATAGAACCTTGGGCAAACGGCGATATTTCATAAGCCCCAACAGGACCATTCCAAAGGACTGTTTTACAAGATTGTAAAATATTTTTTAGTTTTTCGATTGTTTTAGGGCCAATGTCGTATATTGCTTGCTCATCATCTATCATATCGATATCAACAATTGCTGTAGGTGTATTAGTTTTTAATTCTTTAGCAACCACAACATCAATTGGTAATACTAGCCTGCATTTACTTGTTTGAGCTTTTTTCATGATTGTTTTGGCAGTATCTAGATATTCATTTTCAACCAGAGATTTGCCTATTTTATATCCTTCTGCTTTTAAGAATGTATTGGCCATTCCACCACCAAGAAATAAGTAATCGAGTTGATTTAAAAGATTTAGTAATAAATCAATTTTTGTAGAAATTTTGCTGCCTGCAACAATGCCTATAGTCGGACGGTTTGGGTGCGTTAAAATACCTCCTAATGCATGCAATTCTTCCCTTAGACAAAGGCCTGCATAAGAAGGCAGATGTTTTGTTATGCCAACGACTGATGCATGTTTGCGATGACTGCATGAAAAAGCTTCGTTGACAAAAATATCTCCTAACTGACTGATAGCTTTAGAAAATGCATCTGAATTTGCTTCTTCTCCTTCATAAAAACGAATGTTTTCAGCCAAGATTATTGAGTGATTAGGTGCGGTTTTTAATAAGTGGTAAAGTTCGGGGCCAATTGGTTTTTTTGTGAAAGTAATTGGCAACTCAAGAAGTTTTTGCAGGCTTGGTTTTATGATTGCTAAACTATTATCTTCATCCCAAAGGCTAGGCGGTTTGGGTTTGGGGCGGCCTAGGTGGGATAAAATTACAATATATTTTGGATTCTTAGAAAGAATCATTTTTAATGTTGGGATAATTCTTTCGATTCGAGTAATGTCTTGAATTTTTTTATTTTGTATGGGTACGTTGAGGTCTAGTCTGATAACGACTTTCTTCTCTGAAAAATCAATATTTTCAATTGATGTAATAGCCACAGAATTTGCCTGAATACTAAGCTAAATTAACTATTGCATCGATCTATTAATTTGGCAAATGCGCCATTACCCAAAACATTTGCACAAGTGATTACGGGATCAAACAATAAATAAAGTGCAGTAATCAATGACATCATTTCTGTATTAAACCCTAAATAAGTTTTTAGTATAGGTAGCATTACTAGGATGCCTCCGCCGGGGACTGCTGCTACAGAAAATTTTGCTATCACAAAATACATTGAAAATATTAAATAGTTTAACAATGTGGGCTCTTGCATACCAAAGCTCTTTAGTACGGCATATGCCAAAATGGGAATAGCAAAACAATCACCAATGAGGTGAATATTTACAGTGGCTGGAACAACAGAGCAAGCTAGATCTTTATTTTTTGCATTATTTTCTGCGCCCATAATAGTTAGAGGCATGCTTGCGGCGCTTGACATTGTGCTAAAACCGCTAATTGCTGCGGGAAGCATATTTTTTACACTTACTATGAACGCCTTTACATTTGCATTGTTAAGTGCAAAATAGGCAAGAATTATATAGCTAAATTGGGCTAACGCGATTACAGCAAAAATTGCTGAATAATCTTTTATAATTGTTTCTACCACTCCTTCAAATTTTAATTCCACAGCATACCCTGCTACGAAAAGGGGAATAAAAAACACGATTGCTTTTAGCAATAAATGAATCCACCGATCTATTTTTATAGAAATTTTTTGAGCAGTTGTAGGAAGGAATATCGATGCAATTATGCCAAGCACAATGCCTGTAAACATGGCTATGTAGTTTTTAACAAGCTCTGGGAAAGATAAATTCCACAAAGGATCTAATTTAGAGGTTTCGTGTGGTGATATCATTGATAAATCAAAATTATATACCCACATTCCTACATAATGACTAAGGAATGTGGAAATGAAGTTAGAGCAACACGCTAAAACCAAAATCATGATAATAATTTTAGTGGCTTTGTTAGAGAGAGTTACAACTGCCTTGAATAACAAGCCGAAGATGATTAATGGCAATAGAAAAACAATAATTTCTTTAATGCTTAAACTGATAGTGTAAAGTGTTTGCTTCAACAAGAGAGGCATGAAGGGGTCTAAGAGTATTACAGCAGCTATAATTGCTATTAAAATAAATGGCATTTTACGGAACATACATCTCTCCTACGAGAATTAATCGATTATTAAATTTGCAATTAAGAAATGAGAAATACTTACCGGGCATAGCCGGTGATTACCGAGGTAACAGAAAAGACTGCGCGACTAAAGTCAAACACGAAAACGAAATACAAAAAATCTATACGTAAAAGTTTATATCTAATTGCGATTATTTACAAGCTCAGAGCAATGATTGGGCTGAAAAAATCGATCGATCATTTCACTGCTAGTGTTATCGAATGTGTAGTGCCATTTAGGGTTTTTATCTTTATCTACGACTTGGGCTCGAATACCTTCTTTGAAATCAGAAGTTATTAAAAAATTCATAGCTATTATGTAGTCGCGCCGAAGAGCTTGGCTTAAATTAATAGAAGTGGATGTCTCAAGTAGTTTTTCAGTTACGCGCAGACTTAAGGGGGATCGAGAATTCAGATCGTTGAAGGTTTTTTTTGCTTCAGGGTGCATATGTGTTTTTAGACATGTAAATGCATGCTCTAAGTCTAATGAAAAAACATTGTCTACCCAATTTTCCCCAAAAATAATTTCATTTGGTGTGGGTTGATTAAATTGCTCAATCACTTGGTCTAACTGATTGGTGGCGCACAAGGCGTTTACAAGTTCTGGTAATGCAGAAGATGAAATAAAATAATCAGCCATGTTCCATTTTAGAGCATGAGAAATAGCAATATTATTTCCTGTGAGTCCGTAAAATTTTGCCCAGGATTTTGGGAATTGAGAAAATCGAAAGCTTGCGCCAACGTCTGGAAAAAAACCGATGATTGTTTCAGGCATTCCAAGTATTGCATTTTCAGTTATAATTCTATATCGATTATGCATAGAAAGCCCCATTCCACCGCCAAAACATAATCCATTCACAAGAGAAATAATTGGTTTGGGGTAGGTGGCTAGTTCATAAACGAGCTTATATTCTGCATTAAAAAAAACAGATCCAAGGGATAGATTGTTATTTTCCATAGCATCGTATGCTGCTTTTATATCACCTCCGGCGCAAAAGGCTTTTGGATGATTGGAGGTGATGATAATTTTTTCTACTTTGTTGTTCGTGGCGCACTCTGCTAAAAATTGCGAAATTTTGTAAATAATTTCTAGATTTGTGGCATTATATCGCTCAGGGCGGTTTAATGTGATAATTGCAGCATTGCCTTGAAAACGGGTTAAAATCGTCATTCAAGCTCCTAAAATAAAAGGTGCCGCAAACGCCGTGGAGCGAATGATCCTCTCGT
Source organism: Pseudomonadota bacterium (assembly GCA_018062345.1). Taxonomy (GTDB): domain Bacteria; phylum Pseudomonadota; class Alphaproteobacteria; order Paracaedibacterales; family CAITNM01; genus CAITNM01. The sequence goes on from JAGOSL010000002.1 coordinate 114,399, forward strand.
GGCTAAAATGCCAAGTGGGTGCCATATAACAAAGCCACGACTTTGCTAGGGACAGCTCCCAAGGATGTAAACTGAGCCAAGGGATTAAACTCACACGAACGTTGCCGCACAGGGAAATCCTAGCATGGGTAGCAGAATTTTTCCACATTCTCAACATATCCGATAACCTATTAAAGAATGATTAAAGCATTTTAGAAAAAATAACATATGCTAAGGCATAAGGAGGTTCATCGCTTAAGCTTAAATGTAGTTGATAGTTTCCATTGGCTAGACTTTTAGCCATGCTTTGTGCTTTTTTGTGTAACTTGAGTTCAGGTCTGCCATTATTGTTTTTCACGACCTCAATATCTTGCCAGGAGATATCGGTGCTGTTGCCTAGTGCCTTTACTAAAGCTTCTTTAGCAGCGAACACCTTTGCAAAACCATTTGCAGATTTTTCTCTTTTTTGTAGTCGATTTCTTTCTGAAAGGGTGAAAACTCGATTTAGAAATTTCTCTCCTTGAGATTCAATTAATTTTTCGATTCGACGAATGTCACAAATATCACAGCCTATTCCCAGAATCATTGTGTTTTTACCTGAGTTACGACAGCTAATGAGCGAAGGTTAGATTTCATATTTTTTATTTGATTTTTATTTTGCGCGCTAATGTCTACCATAATTTCCCAAAAATCTAAATTTCTTTTGATAATTTTAAAATTGTTGATATCAGCTTTATGTTCGCTGATAGTGTTTGTTATCAATGCTAAAGCCCCCTGCTGATTAGCAAAGACGATCTTCAAACAATCATTAAAGTTATTTTCTTTATCATTGTTCCTAGAAATCATCTGTGGTTCTGATTCTTTTGCTGCTTTTTCAGTGGCTATTGGTGCCTGAGGTTTGAAATTCTCAACAAGATCTTTCACACTGAGAGTGCCCTCTCCGATACTGATTAAAATGTCTTCATAATTTTTATATTGAGCAGTTTTGAGATTTTGAAGGAAAAATTCCTTATCTAAAACAGGATTTTCACCTTGTAAGAATTTATCAACAATGGTTCTTCCTTTTTCTAAAAATTTATCAATTTTTTGGGTTCGGAGGAATTTTCTAATTTGTGCTTTTGCTTTTCCCGTTATAACGTATTTTTCCCAGCTAGGAGAAGGCTTTTGTTGTTGTGAAGTTATGATTTCAACTTGATCCCCATTATGTAATTTGGTTTTAAGTGGCTCTTGCTTTCCATTGACTTTAGCGTGCACTGCTTTATTGCCAACTTCCCCATGAATTGCATAAGCAAAATCAAGAACGCTAGCATGTTTTGGCAAATCGATTACTTCTCCTTTTGGAGTAAAACAAAATACTTGATCGTTAAACATTTCAAGCTTTGTATGTTCCAGAAATTCATCGGGATTATCTGTGTGTTCTAGAATTTCCAAAAGATTTCGTACCCAGCTATATTGGGTTCCTTCGTGTAGATTGGCAGATGTTTTGTTTTTAGCTTTTTGTTTGTAGTGCCAATGAGCAGCAACACCAAATTCGCAAATCTCATGCATTTCTTGGGTGCGAATCTGAATTTCAATTTTTTGATTATAAGGACCGTTAAGAGTCGTGTGTAATGATTGGTAACCATTGGTTTTGGGTCTGCTTATATAATCTTTAAATCGACCTGGAATCATAATATAAGAACTGTGGATAAGGCCAAGTGCTTGATAGCATTCTTGTAAGTTTGGAACAATGATTCGAAAAGCCATCAAATCTGATAATTGCTCGAAAGTGATACTACGTTTTTCAATTTTTTTCCAAATAGAATAAGGGGTTTTTTCTCGCCCAAAAACCTGAACGTTTAATTTTCCATTTTCCAAAACTTTTGTGATATCAGTATTTATATTTTCAATTAATTGTTGTGTTTGAGGCATATTTGCTAGTTGTTCTATGACATTCTTGTATTCTTCAGGATGAAGATGTTCAAAGGCATAGTTTTCTAGTTCATCTTTAAATTTTGTTGTTCCGATTCTGCTTGCTAGAGGTGCATAAATTTCTAGTGTTTCTCGAGCTATACGCAATCGTTTTTTGGGGTCTTTTACGAAATGAAGAGTGCGCATATTGTGGACACGATCAGCAAGCTTTACGAGAAGTATGCGTAAATCATCAGACATTGCTAAGAATAGTTTGCGAAAATTTTCAGCTTGAGGAGATGATGAAGACTGCAGCTCAAGCTGAGAAAGCTTAGTTACGCCATTTACTAATTTTGCGATTTCAGGGCCAAAGAGATGCTCAATTTCTTCGTATGTTGTTAGTGTGTCTTCAATTGTATCGTGGAGTAGAGCTGTTATGATGTAGTTGTGATCCAGCCTCATGTCTGCAAGGATATTTGCAACTTCTAAGGGGTGGTAAAAATAAGGGTCTCCAGACTCACGTAATTGCTGCCCATGTACCTTCATACAGAACACGTAAGCCTTATTGACTAAATCCTCATTTGTATTTGGATTGTGTCTTTTTAATTTTTCAACAAGCTCATACTGACGAATTACAGGCCTACCAACAACTGTTTTCACAGCAACCATATTTCAATGACTACTTTTTCAGCTTAGCGAGTTTTTGATTAATCTTCGAGGGTTTCGTCGTCTATAATATCGATTTCTTTTGTTTTTGGCGTTGGCTCATCCTTGTGCCATTGACTTGCGTCTTGCATGACTTCAAGCAAATCATCATCGACCTCTACATCTAGTTCATCTGTAAGAACTGCACGCTGCAAAGCTTTTATGATGCTTTCTTCAATATTTTTAAGATTTAGGTTACCTTCGGCTATTTCTCGAAGAGCAACTACTGGATTCTTATCATTGTCTCGAGCAACTGTTATGCTTGCCCCAGCCGAAATTTCTCGCCCACGCCTTGCAGCAAGTGCAACTAGATCAAACCGGTTGGGAACTTTTTCAGTACAATCTTCAACAGTAACTCGCGCCATAAAACCTCCTGACAACTGATGTGTATAATAAGTTAGAATTATAACTTACGCAAGAATTTAGTGCTTATTTGTTTGATTTTCTGAGGTATGTTCTTCGTTAGTATCTTCAAGTCCTGCCAAAATACCTTTTAGTCTATTTGAAAGCTCAGGGTCTTCGCCTTCATTGTCGGAGATTTCATCATCTGCGTCTTGAATATCTTCAGGCTCAATTTCGATATCAATATTAGCCCTTTCAGCAAATTTTCTGGTGTGTGGATGTGTAATATTTTTAGGAAAAGAATCAATTGACCAGGAAGGATCGCTGGTTTTTAGAAGATTTTCTGCGCTATTTATTGTTAGAATGCCATTTTGTAATTTTTCATCAGGAATCAATTGATTGTATATGTCTGTAAAGAACGGTGAGAATTTTACAATATCATTATCTTTTTTTGGTAGATTACTTATCAAGGCAATGCTTAGCTCGTTAATTAGTTCTTCATCTCCTTTTGGCAAGTATTTCTCTAAATGTTCTATGGTGAAGAAATTGAGAGCGAACATTTTTACATATAGAAAAGGATCAGTTGATTCTAAATAATTTTTAATTCTTTGAAATTTTTGGGGTTGATGGATTTCAATATCTTTTAAAAATTTCTCAAGATCTTCTTTGCGTTCTTCTGTGTATTTTTCAATTGGAGTGCGATCAGCTGATAAATCAAGCCATTTGTGTTGATTTCTAAAAAATAAATCAGCATTTCTGAGAAGATTTTCTGGCCCCTGGCTATTGACTAAGATTGAAACGGGTTTGTCCAAAAAATAAAGATAGGGTATCAGATGTAAATCCAAGCAAAATCCGGGCATTGAAGCGATTTTTGGAATGTCTTCCATAAAATAGGTTGCACAATGGGTGCAACTTGGAGAAAGCCATGCAGCAATATGAACGCGGCAGCCTCTCTGAGCGTTCAATGTTACAAATGTCTGAGGAGCTTTTGCGGGAACTGGTTGTAATGCCAATAGACCATTTAGAAAGCCTGAGATTAAGGTAATTATAAAATATGAAGAAAATTGCATCTAACTAAGTTTCAGCTAAAAACTTTTATGTTTTGAGACTATCATATAAAAAATAACGAAAAATTAATATCTGAAAATCTTATGAGTTCTATACTTCAAGTTTTACCGGGCTTTCATACTGGTGGTGTCGAGCAGACAACCTTGCTAGTGGCAAATGCATTAGCTGAAAAGGGTTGGAAAAGCTTCATTGCTAGCGCTAAAGGAATATTAACAGAGAGTTTGCATCCAGACGTTGTGCACATTGATTTGCCTTTAAACTCAAAAAATCCGCTTATAATGTTTTCTAATGTGAAAGAATTAATAAAAATTATTGAAGGGCACAGCATTAATATTGTGCATGCTAGATCACGAGCTCCTGGCTGGAGTGCATATTTTGCGGCAAAGTCAAAGGATGCAACCTTTTTAACTACTTACCACGGTGCTTACAGCCAGAATTTTTTTAAATGGTACTATAATCGTGTGATGACAATGGGAAAGTTAGTTGTTGTAGCGTCTTCTTACATGGAAAATCATGTTAAAAAATACTACCCAAGTGCTGAGTGCATTAAGATTCCATCGGGAATAAATACACAATATTTTTCTCCTGAAGAGGCAAATGTGGCGCAAGAGCAAGAATTAAAATTATTATGGGGAATTAAAGCTTATACAAAAATTATTTTGTTGGTAGGCAGGTTCACTCCTATTAAAGGCCACCAAGTTTTATTGCAGGCGCTTAGTAAAAGTATTTTTAAAGACCAGATAAAAGTAGTTTTTGTGGGGGATGGTAAAAATCCCAATTTTATTGAAGATCTAAAAGGGCAAGCTGCTGGGTGCAAGCTTGAATTGCATATTCATACGGATGAAAAAGACCTTCGTCCATTTTTTAGTGTGGCAGATGTTGTTGTTGTGCCAACAACAAAACCTGAAGCTTTTGGCCGAGTAACAGTTGAAGCAATGAGCATGAGCAAACTGGTTATCGTTAATGACCTTGGGGCCTCAAGTGAAGTTTTAAATGACCAGGATTGGGTTTTTGATCATTGCCATGTTGAGAGTTTGACTCAAAAAATTGATAACGCGTTGAATTTAGGTACAGAGCAAGCACAAGCAGTAGGTGCGGCAAACCGAATGCGTGCATCAACACTATATGATGTTGATGCTCTTGTTGAATCTCATCTTCAATTATATAAACGGTTTCTTTAAAGTTGAAGGAGTTGTTGTTTTTGACGAGCATCACCATCGACAATGCGGTGCCCTATAGTGATTAGACTTTGATTAGATCTTAGTTTTAAAGTTTTTTTATGAGAGTCTTTTAATTCAAATTCAACATAATGGTTAGTGACCTTTGTAATTTTTAAAGTGTTATCTTCCATGTCATCGGCTGTATAAGTTCGGTCATTAATCCATACACTCCAATGTGTAGGTGACAAATATAAGATTGCGCTTAAAAATAAAATTTCTTCGATTGTGAAGCGAGATGTGAAAATTTCAGGCGTTTCCAGAAAAGAGGTGGCTTCGTCTTCAATAGGAGCAAGTTCATTTAGCAAGTTCACTTCATCTAAAGACATCATTAGGGATGCTTTAATGGGAAAGAGTAAGAAAAAACTTACTATGATTAAGGCTTTATAAAAATTCTCAATCCACATCTGCATGAGAGATCAAATAACTTTATTGTTTTGAAAGATCATTGCAAAACGGCGCATATTCTAGTTCAAAGTCAATAGTTCCTTCAAAGAGGCTAACCTTCTCTCCTTCACTGACTTTTTGTGAAAGCTGCTTATTAAGCTCTTTAGTGCGTTTTAGTTCAAATTTTTTAACTTTTATAATGCCCGGAAGATCAGTTTCAAGCTTTTGTAGGAAATTAATAAAACTTTGGTCACGCAGAACATGAACATTAAGAGAAATATTTGCTTTTGTGATATTATTAGTATCACCCGATATTTTGGAGTGAATGAACAGAAATTCTACATTTGCAGATTTTTGCAGGGCATAGAGAGATTGGTTGAGGCGGTCTTGGGTTAATGGAATTTTCCATTTTTTGCGCTTAAATGTGTTGAATTTTTGAACTTCTTGCCTGCTAAGTTTTTCATAAACTTCAGCAGCATCAATTTGAGCTGTTAGTGAATGTATTTTTTTATTTGTTAATATAATCTCTTCTTGGGTCGTTTGATAATGATTCACTGCCATTATTAGGATAGAAAGGCAGAATATCACCAAAAATATGAGAGAGCCAATAACTCCGCCTGTCTCAATTCTATTCCATAGTTGCCAGTTAATCATTGTGCGGCTCTGCTCGTTGCTGAATAAGAAGGGTGGTATCTTTATCATGTTCATCCCAAGTTAACGTTGCATTCTCAAAAATTTGCTCAAATTTATTACTGATGTGCTTCTTAATTTTTTGATTTTTTTTAGAAAACTTTAACCGAAATTCTGACCCATGTTCTTCAAGATTCCAGGTAATTTCTGAAATTTGGACTATGCCTTTCAGTAATTTATTTGCATTGTTGATAGCATTAAAGGGATTTTGATTATTTCTTCTTATATAAAGGTTAAAAAAGCTGCTTAGATGTACCTGTTCGGCAAGATTTTTAGGGGATTTTTTGCATAATTGATCATATTTTGCTGTTAGCCATTTATTTTCATAGTCTTGAAAAAATGACTTTATTTGAATAGAGGCCCAAAGTATTAACAAAATTATGCTTACAGGAATCAAGATTTTGATGCAAAGTTTTGGTAATTCGTGTGCCAATCTTGCTTGTTTTAAAGTTTGAGGTGAGAAAATTAAAAAAGGCTTAGTAGGCTTATAAATCGATTTTTCTAAAATTTCTTCTGGCACTTGAATAAGCTCAAGTCCTGCATTAGAAAATGTGGTGAATCGGTTATCTTTAGGGGTTAGAATAGATACTGCTTGTCCTTCTTTATAGCCCTGCCTTTGTAAGAATCTTAACGTGGAGTGCAATTCTTTTTCCAAATCGTCCATATTTTTTGTAAAAATAAGCCGTTGTAGCAGGATTTTATCCGTATGCTGAATTATAATAGTGCAGCTATTACTATCAACTGGTATGACAGTTACAATCCAAGCCCGTAGTGAGCTATTAATACTAGCTCTTTTCTTCATGGCTAAATTCTGCTCAATATCCCAGGAAAGCACTCCTCCGATAGGGTTTTTTAATGACGCTAGGATTTTGAACATTTGCTTAAGTGTGTCATTGCTTCTTGTTGAAACAAAAATATCAACTCTTTCAGGGTGCTGTTTTGGTTGATAGTGTGCGACTAAGTCATCTGGCCCAAACTCATTTGTTTTGATTTGATTAAAAAGAAACAGGCGATCCCAAATATGTATTTGATTTGTAGGCAATGTGCGAAATTCACAATCTTGCCCTTGCACGATAAGGTAGATAGGAGAATGTTTATGAGAAGAGATGTATTCTTGCCAATCAGGCTGTTCAATGGAAATATTTTGAGTATGAGTAAGTAAATTATTTTTAAAATGATAAAGGGTGTAGTTGCCCTGAGATTCATATAGGGTTATGTAGTCTAGGGGGTAATTTTTCCAGCTAGCGATACGTTTCCAAATGGTTTGAACGTAAAATTGTAAGCTTTTCCAGATTTTTTTATTATTGTGAGTATAATTTTCAGGTGCTGTTTCTTTGTTTTTAATCCATTCTGGCAACTTGATCATAGAGCGGTACGACAATGGCAACAACCATCCATATCATTACTATTCCCATGATAGATATCAAAAATGGTCCCGTCCAGGCTATTATTTTTTGTAGTTTTCCTTGATAAATATTTTTTAGTGTTTCTGCGCATATATTGCTATATGTCGATACTTGAGAGGTTTTCTCTCCGGTTAGTAATAAATGCTCAATTGATTCAGGAAGTTTTAATAGGTTTGTGAGGGCTGCACTGATTTTTCCATCATGCTTGATAATATGTTCTATTTGCAAAGCATGGCTTTTTAAATAAGTATTTTGCAAAATATCAGTAGTGTAGCTTACGGCTTGTATGACATGGTGTCCACGTTTTAGCAATATTGAAAAACTCTTCAGATAAAAGCTTTGTATTGTCATAAGGTAAATAGGTCCAAATATTGGGAATTTTATTGAAAGCCAAGAAAAAATATATTTTATTCGCTTTATTTTTGATCCCATATAACAGCTTGTAATAACGGTTATTACCACTGGTAAATTTGTGAAAATGGTAAGGAAGTTCTTTAGGATTTCTGCAAAATGAATAAATAAAGTTGTTGTTAAGTGTTGTTCAAAATTATTATTTCGAAAAAAATCTAGGGAGGTGGGCAAAAGAAATTCACTAAAAGCTATGATCATTGAAAAAATAATAATGGCTAAAACGATTGGATATTGAAGATTAGAACGTAATTGCTTGAAAAATTCGATTTCTTCTGCCCTGAGCAATGCGTAATCTTCGAAAGCTTGCGCGTATTGCCCCGTTGCTTCAGCTACACTTAATAGTCCAATGAATAATTTTGAGAAAAATTGATGTTCAGAAATAATCTGTGAAAGAGTTTGGCCCGCGTAGAGTCCTGCTAGTAACATATCAATAATTTGTATTTGCTTTTTGCCAAGTCTTAATTTACTAGCTTGCAAGCTTTCCACTAGTGATAGCTCTTGCTTTAGGAAAAAGTTCATATCTTTTGCCCATTCAACAGTCCAAATGTCTGATGTCATAAGCCAAGAGAATTTTTGAGGTTTTATGTGAATAGGGTGCAGGTTCTTCAGCTTTAGATTGTATAAAGCGTGATCTTTGCTATTTGCTGGAATTGCACCTCGAACTTTTTTTCCATTAGCATTTAAGGCTTGAAATTGATACATACGCATAAAATATTCTAAGTATTTTTTATCTCAAGTGCCAAGTCATATGCTTGCTTTTTTGAAATATCGTAAGTGGAACTGATAATGCCAACGATATCCTTGACGGAATGAGTTTTTAAAAGGCGATTAATATCATTATTGATGATGTTCAAAGAAACTTCCTTTTCAGAAGCAGGACTTAATATGATAACAATTTCCCCTTTTATTGAGCTTTTTTTTGAAAGAACTTCAATAACTTGATCAAAGGTTCCTGAAATTTTTTCTTCATATATTTTTGAAATTTCGCGTGTTACTGCTACTTGTCTATCATCGAAAATTGTTTTCAGAAAAATTAAAGTTTTTAAAAGTCTTCGTGCAGATTCATAAAAAATTAATGAGCCAGGAATATTTTTAAATTTTTTCGCTGCTTTTGATTCAAAAAATCCCGCAAAGAAAAATTGATTTGTTGGCATTCCTGACATGCACAAACCGCTAACTGCTGCGCACGGACCAGGTAGTGCAGTGTAGTAAAGTTCTCGTTCTTGAATTTCTCTAACTAGTTTATATCCAGGGTCTGAAATAAGTGGAGAGCCTGCATCACTGACTAAGCAAATTTTAGAGCCTTGCATAATTTTCTCAATAATTTGATCTCGAGCCGATGTGGCATTGTGTTCATGGTATGTTAATAGAGGTTTTTTTATGCCATAAGCATTTAGTAATTTGCTTGTCACACGAGTGTCTTCACAATAAATCTCATCACATGTTTTTAGATATTCAAGTGCTCTTAAGGTAATATCTTTAAGATTCCCTATCGGTGTAGGAACAATGTATAGTCCAGGTTTTAATTCAATATCCATAGCAAGCAATCGTGACGCAATAATAGATCAAGAGCAATATAAATTACGCAAGTGATTTTTGTGACTTTGAGAAATTTTTGTTTGAAAGAAAACTGTTTGGGAGCGCTTTTAGAAGTGCCGAGCATGGGTGCTGTATCTGCTTCAAAATCTTTGGAAACAAGCATAAAAAATACTAACCACCAAGTGCATGAAAATACGACTATGCCTGCCACAACGCTCATTATTTTATAATTCCATTTGAAAGTTCATCAATCATTTTTAAATAGCGTTTATCTATTGCAAAGTGTTTCGCGTTACCGTTATTAGCCTTTGGCTGCATATCCAAGCGATACGGAGTTGTTATAATTGTTTGGTATTTATTGTAAGCGTTTTCAGGATTTCTTATTAGGTTTTCAATATTTGTTGTAAGTAGCGTCATTTCTTCTCCTAGTGTGGAGTAACCCATTACTAAACCAAAAAGATGAACTTTTCTAATTCCAAAAATTTCTGTTTCGACAAATACAGGGGCACCGCTTGTTCCAGGAAGGGCTAAGCCGTATGGGCGTTTTCTGGGGATCCAACTTTTAAGGGCGAAGTAGCGGCGCTGCACACTTTCTGGTGCGTTAACGCTTGGTTTTTCATTTGGTAGTTTATTATCTGGATCAAAAAAGATAGAGCTTAACATGACAGTGCGATGATTTGCCAAAGCATCCTCATCAATATTAGGGAAAAAAAGACACCATTCAAATAGGTAAAACCCTCTTTTTAACTGCTGATTAGGGGTGTCAGAGTTTCCCCAAGTTATTACCAACATTGGTGTATCTGTTTCTAAAGATGCTTCTTCTTCCAGCTCAATTGGGGAGATGTTTACAACTGGTTCAGACAATTTTAAAACTGCTATGTCGAATTTGTGCTGATCTCCTGGTTCAAACCGGATGTAGCGACTGTCAATGAGTACTGATTCGACGTTGTATGTGATAGAAGAGTTTAGGTTAGCGCTGAAAGTAACCGTGAGTTGCTGAGGTGTTATTAAAATGTAGGATCCAAAATCTTTCATCGGATATTTTGCTTGCAATAAAAGTTGCATACCATGCGCAGCGGTAATGACAATATTATTGCGAACCAGAACTCCAGATTGGCTAAATTTTAGTTTGTTGTCTTTAATAAGCGCAGCTGATTCATGGTGAGTTGAATCATATGCGAGGTAAGTGTGTGTTGAAATTGTTTCTGAACCCACCATGGCAACCAAGGAAGTGTGGATTATTAAGCAGTATAAAAATTTTAATAAACTATTGAGCTTGCAATTCACGACTAGCATTCAAATCAATTCTACGATCAACCATCATGTACATCATATCACCGATAAGATGTAAAAACATTCCCAGTAAAGTGAACATATACAAGCATCCAAACATGACAGGGTAATCACGGCTCATTGCAGCTTCAAATCCTAGAAGTCCTAGACCATCTAAGGAAAATAGAACCTCTATAAGAAGGCTTGATGTAAATAAAATGTGAACAAAAGCTGCGGGGAAACCGGCAATAACAATTAGCATTGCATTACGGAAAATATGGCCATATAGGATTTTTTTTTCTTCAAGACCCTTTGCTCGGGCAGTGGTTACGTATTGTTTGTTGATTTCTTCCAAAAAGGAATTTTTTGTAAGAAGAGTTAGTTTTGCAAAACCTGAAATAACCATAGCTAGTAGTGGCAAGAATAGATGCCAAAAATAATCAGTTATTTTACTGATAAAGTCTAAGTGCGACCAGTTGTCAGAAAATAATCCACGCAGAGGAAAAAATTGAAAAAAACTTCCGCCTGCAAAAAGTACGATTAGGAATAGTGCGAATAGAAAACTCGGCACAGCATAAGCCACCACAACAATTGCGCTGGTTAAAATATCAAATCGACTGCCGTCATGAACAGCTTTACGAATTCCAAGAGGTATGGAAATTAGGTACACAAGTAATGTTGTCCATAGCCCAAGAGATATTGAAACAGGTAGCTTTGATTTTATAATTTCAAGGACAGGTTTATCGCGAAAATAGCTTTTTCCAAAATCAAAACATGCGTAATTTTTCAGCATTAACAAAAATCGTTCATGAGGTGGTTTGTCAAAACCAAATTGCTTCTCAAGTTGTTTGATAAAAGCAGGGTCTATACCTTGTGCTCCTCTGTAACTATTGTCGGCGCCAAAAGTTTGCTCACGTTGTAGTTGATCTCCGCCCCCAAGACGTGCGTCAATATCACTTGCCTCACCACGCATTTGACTGATGACTTGTTGAATAGGGCCGCCTGGGGCTGCTTGAACAATTATAAAATTGAGCAGCATGATTCCAAGAAGAGTTGGAATAATAAGCAATAATCTACGGGCAATATAACCTATCATTTATGAAATCCAGCTTTTAATAGTATTGAAAATTCTTGTGAATATAGTGTGTTCTTGTGGTGCTTTTTTTTGAGAAATTTCAGGCTTTTTCCACCAAGCTAGAAAGGGAAAGGGTGAATATTTTGATGGTTTTTCAGGCATTTCAAAGACGTCCCAGTAAGCAGTACGAAAGCCTGAAAAGTCCCAGTACATAATCATATAATAATTCCAGCATAATACGCGGTCTATGGCGTGAGCACAATGCAGCATCGCTTGATAATCTTTAGCTGTGATCAATTTTTCGATTAATTCATCAACAACAGGGTTTTCAATGCCTGCTAAATTTCTAGAGCCTTTGACATGTGCTGATTTACTGCCAAAAAATTCTCGTTGTTCATTGCCTAATGAATGATGTTGGGCGATTCCTATCATAGTCATATCAAAATCAAACTGATCAATCATTTCTGTATATGTGCTTGCATCAATCTGGCGAGGCCTTAAGTTAATACCTGCAACTGCTAAATTCCGCTGTAAGTGTAAAATAATTTTTTCCAGAGCGGCTTCTGTATAAAGGAAAGTAATTTCAAAAATTTCTCCGTTTTTATTAGTGAGTTTTTGATCTTTTAGTTCCCACCCAGCTTCTTTGAGTAAATTTAAGGATTGCCTTAATGTTTCTCGGGGGATGATATCTTCGGTATAAACAGGGTTCTTAAATGCAGGCCCAAAAACTTCTGTGGGTAATTTATCTTTATAAGTTTTTAGCAGTTCAAGCTCTTCTTTTTTTGGTTCAGCATGGTGGGCTAATTCTCCACTACCGTAGTAGCTATTTAATCTAGTGTACTCATTATAAAATGCTGATTTATTTAAACTTTCAAAATTGAAAAGCATTGAGATGGCTTTTCTTACACGAATGTCTTGAAATTTGCTTTTTCTTAAATTAAATACAAATCCTTTTGTCGCTTGGTGGTTACCATCAGGAATGATTTTTTTAATGATTTTTCCATCTTTTACGGCAGAAACATTATAAGCTGTGTGCCATTGTGTAGCAGATGCCTCAATCCACAAATTAACATTTCCTGCCAAGAAGGCTTGGAAAGAAGCATTTCTGTCTCTGAAATATTGCAGTTCAATTGTTTCAAAATTATATCGTCCAACATTTGCGGGGATTGTTTCCCCCCACCAGTTTTTTATGCGCTCAAAAACTAGAGTGCGACCTAAATCAGCAACGCTTATTTTGTATGGGCCGCTTACAGGGAATGGCTTAGTAATGGTGCCATTTTCATTCATATTTTCTTTGAAAAACTTGCTAGGATATACATATATTTGCCCTAATATACCAGCAAGTTCTTTGTTTTTTGGATTTTTATTATGAAACTTAACTGTATGCTGATTAACAGCTTCAACTTTTGAAATATCTTTGTAATATTGCTTCATCATTGGGTTGATTTTTGTGAGAAAATTAAAGCTCCAAACCACATCGTCTGCGGTTATTGGAGATCCATCAGAAAATGTTGCATTTTCTCTTAAATGAAAAGTGATAATTTTTTTATCTGTGCTGATATCCAAACTTTTAGCAAGATATGGATAACTAATACCTATTTCATCTTGCGACTCATCAAGTAATTTTGCAAAACAAAATATCGCAATATGCATGGGCGAAGAGCCCATTATAGAAAAGGGATTGAGCCCATCATATGTTCCAACGACTGAGATTTTTAAGGCTCCTTCTTTTGGTGCCTTTTGATTTACGTAATCAAAATGTTGCGCTGCTTCGCTATATTTTGGAGCAACATTATACACGCTGAAATACGTTGCGGGTTTTGCGTTAAGAGATATGCATAAGAAACAAAAAAAAGCTAAGATAGTTTTTTTTTGTATTTTGCGCGAAAAGTATTCGCCCATCCGTTTTTCTCCTGTTGTTGTGTTCTTGAAATGGCGAGATTATCAACCCCAACATCTTCAGTAATGACGCTGCCAGCGGCAATATATGCTCCATTTCCAATTGAGATGGGTGCTATAAGAGTAGTATTAACGCCAACCATGACATTTTTGCCAATATGCGTTTTGAATTTTTCAAAGCCATTGTAGTTACAGGTTATCGTGCCTGCTCCGATGTTGGTGTTTTCTTCAACTGCTGCGTCACCAATATAACTAAGATGTTTTGCTTTAGTATGCTTACCAATAGTAGAGCCTTTGATTTCGACAAAATTTCCTATGGAAGCGGACTCTTCAATAATTACGTTATCGCGCAAGTGTGCAAAAGGACCAATGCTGGTGTTGTTTTCAATGGTGCAATGAGAAAGGTAGGAAAAACTTCGTATTTTTGCTTTGTTTGCTATATTTACGTTTTCACCAATATGCACAGATTGTTCAATAATTGTGTCAGGCCCTATTTTTGCATCATGATTTACATAACTGGTTTCAGGCAGCAAAAAATGAACACCATTTAGCATGTGCTGTTTTTTAAGGCGAATCTGCATAATATTTTCTGCTAAGGAAAGCTCAACAAGAGTATTAACACCTAAAAAGTTTTCTTCATTTGCTAAAATAAGTTCGGTCGTGTATCCATTTTTTATTGCTAATTCGACAAGGTCAGTTGCGTAAAATTCTCCGGACTCTGTATTTGTTGTTAATTTTGGCAAAAGCTCTTGAAGCATTTTTGAGTTGAATGCGTAGACACCTGCATTCGCAATTGAGATATTTTTTGCTCCAGAATTATGTTTTGTTTCTTTTATGGCAATTGGATTTCCATTTTCATTGCATTCAATACGCCCATATGATTTGTCTAAATCTTCAAGCTTCATGCCAATGACTGTTAGGTCGGCATTTGATTCTTCCAGCTTTTTAAGATCTTGAGATTTTAAAAGCGGTGTGTCTGCACACAGTAGAAAAACTTTATTAATATTATTTTTTAGTTTTACTGCTGCCAGTTTTAGTGCGTCTCCTGTGCCTAGCGGAACTTCTTGCACAACAACATCTGTTCCTTTTAGGATTTCATGATTTTTAAGATTTGGAGATACGACAGTAATGATTTGATCTATATCTATAGTTTTTACCGCATCAATCACCCACTGCAACATAGGTTTTCCAGAAATTTTATGAAGCACTTTAGGTGTTGAGCTTTTCATGCGCTTGCCTTGTCCTGCGCCTAAAAT
This sequence comes from Pseudomonadota bacterium, assembly GCA_018062345.1. GTDB lineage: Bacteria > Pseudomonadota > Alphaproteobacteria > Paracaedibacterales > CAITNM01 > CAITNM01. Next base: position 129,535 of record JAGOSL010000002.1, read on the forward strand.
GATTACAGCATTCATCGATGTTTTGTGCTAAAGTTTGCCTCAAATACCATACCACGAGTTCACCTTAATGGCTATTCTAGGTTTTGCATTGTTAAGTGGTGCTTGCCATTTAGCATGGCATCACGATAATGAATTTAAAGAGAAAGTTGTTGTTTTGCAGCCAGGGCAAACTCATGCTGGTATACTTGTCTCTTTAATAAAAGAATTTTTGCCAATGCCGCCAGATATTGTTGCGACTTTAACTGGTCCTGGTTCATTTACTAGTATTCGCATTCAGTTAGCAACTGCAATTGGTTTGAAAATAGGCTATAAATCAAAGCTTTTTTGTCCGAACAATCTTGATCTTTTGGTGTGGGCATCAGAGGGGGCCATTCCAGTAATTGATAGTTTTCGTGGTGATTACTTCACAAAAATTGATGATGTTGTGAAATGCATTACGTTGCCGGAAGTAGAAATTTTAAAAAAGGAAGGCAAGGTGTTTTGTGGCGATATTGGAGCAATGCCTGAGAATCTTGCGCTTAGTTTATTAAAATATTACTTATGCTATCCAGATCCTGAAGTTTTGAATAACCCAGAGCCCTATTATGTTAGAACGCCAGAATACAAAACCAGAGCCAATTATCAAAAATGATGCTTTTTGGTTCAAGCCTTTATTTAAAGAGTGCTTTGGCCGTGATGAAGCATGGCTTCAGCATATAGACGATCAAAAATACCAAGCTTTTCATATAAATAAGCAAGCTTTTATTTTTACCTACACTGTTCAGAATTCTACAGATTTACTAACTATTGGTGTAAATCCAGATCAGCGTAAAAAAGGTCTGGGATTGTCTTTAATGAAATGGGTTATAAACAAAGCTCCGCAAGCGCAAAAATTTTTCTTAGACGTTGAGTGCCAAAATATTGCGGCGATTCAGCTGTACAAAAAAATCGGGTTTGAATTTATTTCGGTTCGAAAAGGATATTACCCCCAAGCATCTGGTTTAGCCCTTGATGCGCATGTTATGACTTACCAAAAACCGGCAAGCTTGCTATTGTAATGTAAGTTATTTGTTATATTTATTTCATGAATCCGATTACACAGAGGCGTCTTTACCAATTCAAGGCAAATAAGCGAGGATATTATTCGTTCTTAATTTTTTTTGGTATTTTCTTTGTAACTTTGTTTGCGGAATTCATTGCTAATGATAAGCCTTTGCTAGTTAGTTACAAAGGGGATTTGTATTTTCCTGTGCTGAAAAACTATCCGGAAACAACATTTGGCGGCACATTTGAAACAGCGACAAATTATCGTGACCCGTTTGTGCAAAATCTTATAAAGCCAAATGGTTTTATTGTGTGGGCACCTATTCCATTCGGTATTAATACGGTTAATTATGCGCTTAGCTCTCCGGCTCCATCGTCCCCTACTTCTGAAAATTTTCTAGGAACAGATGACCAGGGGAGAGATGTTTTAACGCGACTAATTTATGGTTTTCGTATTTCTATTTTATTTGGATTAGCCCTTACATTAGGGGCTTCTGTAATTGGAATTTTTACAGGCGCTATTCAAGGGTATTTTGGAGGAAAATTTGATCTGTTGATGCAGCGATTTATCGAAATCTGGAGCAATCTTCCTGTTTTATATTTGCTTATTATTTTGTCTAGCATGATTGAGCCAAATTTTTGGTGGTTGTTAGCAATTATGCTGACATTTTCATGGATGACGCTTGTAAGCGTAGTAAGAGCTGAATTCTTTCGCACGCGCACACTTGATTACGTTCGGGCGGCCGAAGCATTAGGCGTGCCGAGTGGTCGAATTATATGGCGACATATGCTTCCAAACGCAATGGTTGCGGTTATTACATATTTGCCTTTTATATTAAATGGATCAATTGCAACGCTTACTTCACTTGATTTTTTGGGGTTTGGGTTACCACCAGGATCAGCATCTTTGGGTGAATTAATAACTCAAGCCAAAAATAACATTCAGGCGCCCTGGTTAGGGCTGACAGCATTCTTTTCAATTTCTGTGCTTTTGAGTTTGTTGATTTTTACTGGTGAAGCGGTGAGAGATGCGTTTGATTCCAGGAAAATTAAAGTCTGATCAGGTATTTGCTAATTAAACAGTTATTAATGCATATATTGGATTCTTAAAAAGAAGGTTTTTTTTGAGGATTTTTATGAAATTAGCGATAGCATTGATAAGCATTTTAGGAATGTTTAATTTTTTGAGTTCAGCTGACGCTGTTCGAAGTTTGGATGATTCTTGTGCGTACTGCATGACTGATGAGAATCCATCATTAACATATAGGCAAGCACTGGAAATAGTTTTAGTTAATTTAGATGGGCTAGATGTGAGCGTTAAGAGAACAGTAGAAAATGGTATAGAGGTTTTTTCTAAACCTGTTATAACGTCAATAGTTTTTGGTCCCACAGATTATTTGCAATTGGAAGAGGGAATAAAAGTTCTTCGACAAGTTCTTGCTTTAAAAAAGCCTTATCTTAGGATTTTTACATTGAAGCATTCTCCGCAAGCTGATTTGGATGCAAAGAAATACTCTGCAGAATACCTTTTAGGCTACAGTCTTGATTATGCACTTGGTACGATTGGTGTGAATGCTTGGAATTATAAAAGAGATCAAAAAGAGCTCGGCAAATGGCATGATTGCCTTGGTTTAATAGAAGAAGTTAATGAAGAAAATAACGCGTAACTCTTGATTACTTATGGAGTAAATTACGCAAAAATTTAACCAATCTATTTTTTGACGAAGATGATGGCAGATTACTTTTTGTTGCATGCCCTTGTCTGAATTGGTTTATAAACTCAGCAAGACCGATCTGACGCTTACGACTGGCTCGTTCTGCATTTAATATAGCTGCTACTTGAGACAGGCTTTTGTCAAAATCGCTATTCACGATTACATAATGATATTCAGGCCAATGACTTATTTCTGAAGAAGCTTCGCTCATTCTTTTTGCAATGGTTTCTTCATTATCTTGCCCTCTGAATTGCAGACGTTCATGTAATGCTTGTAAGTTCGGGGGAAGAATAAAAACGGTGACTAAATCATTAGAAGCTAGCTGTGCAATTTGTTGAGTGCCTTGCCAATCAATATCAAAAATAACATCGATTCCTTTGTCTAGTTGCTCAAAGACAAAATCTTTTGGGGTGCCATAGAGGTTTCCAAATACTTCTGCGTGTTCCAATAACTCACCCTTTTTGCGCATTTTTTTAAACTGATTTTCATTGATGAAAAAATAGTCTTCGCCATGAATTTCAGATGGACGTTTGGGCCGTGTAGTAACGGAAATAGAATTTTTTAAATTATTATCTTGAGCTAGCAATGCCCGGGCAATTGAGGTTTTACCTGCTCCTGAAGGAGATGACAATACAAGCATTAACCCGCGCCTTTTAATGTTCATAGAGATTTCTTTCTTTGTTTTTCGATGGCTCTTAATAGTTGCACATTTTTATTGTGCGCCTTTAAATTAGTGCTGAATTCATGCCCACCTATGTCGTTTGCAACAAAATACAAATATTCAGTTTGAGCGGGTTTTAATACTGCCATAATACTAGCTTCTCCGGGGCAAGCAATAGGTGTTGGGGGTAGCCCTTTTTTTAAGTAGGTATTATAAGGTGAATCAAATGCTAAATCATTCTTAGATATTGGCCTGTAAAATGAGGTTTTTCCATTGGTGATAGCGTAAATAACTGTAGGGTCTGCTTGCAAAGGCATGTTGTACTGTAGGCGATTGAGATAAACTGAAGCTACTAAGTCTCGTTCTTCAGGAAGACGAGTTTCTTTTTCAATGATTGAGGCCAGAATAAGGACTTCATTCCAATTATTTAAAGCTGATTGTTTTTCGTATGTCGGCCACACTTTATTTTTAAGTGATTCCATACTCTTTACCATGCGCTGCAGGACGTGTTGCTTCGATTCACCCCAATAGTAATCGTAGGTTTGAGGTAGAATTGTGCCTTCTGGGGGTAATTCAACAGAGCCTGTTAGAATTTCAATAGCTTCAAGCTTTTGTGCAGTTTCGTAGACAGTAAGACCTTCAGGAACTGTTATATAGTGAATAACAACTTCGCCTTTTGTAATTTTTTGCAAGAAGCTCCACAAAGTCATTTGAAGGTCAATAAGGTACTCACCATGTTTAAGGGGCTGGCGAAGCATTTTATTAAACGCTGCACCCGCTAAGAAGCTGATTGTGTGCGGAAGAATTTTTTGTGCTTTTAGATTTTTTGCAATTGTATAAGTTGAATCGCCTTTTTTGATAATGAAGTAGGTGTTATCAGTCACATGTAAAGATCTTAAAAGACCTCCTGGCCCATAGGTAAGGAGGGCCCCAAGAATAAAAACCGACAATACAATTGATATGATATAGCGCATGATCTTAATAAAATGGTGGTCGCAACAGGGATTGAACCTGTGACCCCTACAATGTCAATGTAGTGCTCTACCGCTGAGCTATGCGACCGATTTAATGTTTATAGCATTACATAAATTTTGCTGCAATGGCAGAGCCTTAGGAAAATTGAATTTCCATGTCTTCTAATGAGCGTAGTTCGTCACGTAAACTTGCTGCTTTTTCAAATTCTAAATTACCAGCGGCTGCTTTCATGTCTTTCAAGAGCTGATTTTTTTTCTTTTCAAGTTGTTTAGGTGAAAGATTTTTGAGTGGCGAATCCAAAGGCTCTTGTTTTTCACGTAAATCAAGCGATGAAGAAATGGTTTTTTTAATAGTTTCTGGCGTGATGCCATGAGCAGCATTATGAGCTAATTGCTTATTTCGGCGACGTTCAGTTTCTTCTAATGCACCTTTTAAAGACCCTGTTAGTTTGTCTGCATAAAGAATAACGCGGCCTTCAACATTTCGTGCAGCACGTCCTATGGTTTGAATAAGCGAAGTTTTTGAGCGCAAGAACCCTTCTTTATCAGCATCTAAAATGGCTACAAGGCCGCACTCTGGAATGTCTAGCCCTTCGCGCAAAAGGTTAATGCCTACTAAAATATCAAATTCACCGGAGCGCAGACCTCGAATAATTTCAATACGCTCGAGGGTTTCTATGTCTGAATGCAAATAGCGAACGCGCATGTTTGCTTCAATTAAATATTCTGTGAGAGCTTCGGCCATTTTTTTTGTAAGTGTGGTAACCAATACTCTAAAGCCTTGACCGACGGTCTGACGACATTCTTCCATTAGATCATCGACTTGATGATCGCATGGTTTTATTATGCAGATAGGGTCAACCAGACCCGTTGGGCGAATGAGCTGTTCAACGAACACTCCTTGGGTTTGATCTAGTTCCCAAGGACCGGGAGTGGCTGAAATAAATAGAGTTTGAGGGCGATAACTATTCCATTCTTCAAACATTAAAGGGCGGTTATCTTTGCATGATGGCAACCTGAAACCGTGTTCTGATAATACTTCTTTACGAGCACGGTCACCTTTGTACATCCCACCGATTTGTGGAACGCTGACGTGACTTTCATCGACGAATAATAAGGCATCTTTTGGAAGGTATTCAAATAATGTTGGGGGTGGTTCACCAGGGTTGCGTCCTGTTAAATATCTAGAATAGTTTTCAATACTTGCGCAACTTCCCGTTGCTTGCATCATTTCTATATCAAATTTTGTGCGCTGCGAAAGGCGTTGCGCCTCTAATAATTTGCCTGCACTTTCAAGTTCAGCAAGACGAACAGCCAATTCTGATTGAATTTTTTTAATTGCTTGTTGAATGGTTGGGCCAGGTGTTACGTAGTGGCTATTGGCAAATACACGAATTTCATCAAGCTGGGCGAATTTCTCTCCTGTTAGAGCGTCTACTTCAGTAATGCTTTCAATTTCATCGCCAAAAAAACTTAAGCGCCAAGAGCGATCAGCGAAGTGACTTGGGAAAATATCTAGCACATCGCCACGGCTGCGAAATGCCCCCCTGACAAAAGCTAAATCATTGCGTTTGTATTGCAATTGGATAAGTTGTTGCATTAACTGTTGTTTATCAAAATTCTGCCCAACTTTAAGTGGAATTGTCATTTCGCTATAAGTGTTGGCACCGCCAATGCCATAAATACACGAAACGCTGGCAACCACAATTACGTCGCGCCTTTCTAGCATTGAACGAGTGGCGGAATGTCGCATTCTATCTATTTGTTCGTTGATGGAAGCGGTTTTTTCGATGAATGTATCGGTGCGAGGAACGTATGCTTCTGGTTGATAGTAATCATAATAAGATACAAAATACTCAACTGCGTTATGGGGGAAAAATTCCTTCATTTCTGAATACAATTGTGCTGCTAAAATTTTGTTTGGGGCCATTACGAGTGATGGACGCTGTAAATGTTGAATGACTTGCGCCACAGTAAACGTTTTTCCAGAACCTGTGACACCTAACAAAACTTGGTTACGCTCACCTGTTTCAAAACCCTTAATAATTTCCTTGATAGCAGCAGGTTGGTCTCCTGCTGGCTGAAATGGGGATTCAAGCGCAAATGGAGCGCTGGTTTTGCTGCATTCGTTATATAGCAAAGGAACAATGGTGGTCATGATGCAAAGCTTTTGATAAGTTCTGTATTATTGATAAACTATAGCGAAGCCGCAAGAGAAGATTTTTTATGGAGTGTAAATCAATAGAAATTGTTCCGTATGATGCTGACTGGCCAAGGATATTTGAACATGAAGCTGCAGCTATTAGAGAACAATTAGATGGTAATTGTGTTGAGATTCATCATGTAGGATCTACAGCTGTGTTAGGGCTAAGTGCTAAGCCGATTATTGATATGGTCTTGGTTGCTAAAAATCCATCTGAGGCTATTTGCCTTCTGGAATCTCTTGGCTATGTTTACGAAGGAGAGATGAACATTCCTTTCCGATTTTATTTTAATAAAAAGAGCACGATAGAATTTCACTTGCATGTGTATTCGCCAGATAGTCCAGAAGTAGAATTAAATTTATTGTTTAGAAATTTTTTACGATCGCATCCTGATGCATGCAATGAATATGCTGATCTGAAACGTACTCTTGCTGAGGAACAAAAAGCATATAAAGATATTCGACCTATGCTTTCGCATTATACACTAGGGAAAAATATTTTTATTCGAAATATCTTACAGCAAGCTGGGTTTGATAGGTTAAGGCTAATGCATTGTACGCATTATGCTGAATGGGAGGCAGCGAAAATCTTCCGTCAAAAATATTTTTTTGATAAAGTTCCTATTGCTGATCCTTATACTTGGACTTTTAAACATAAAGACCATGTGCACTTTGTGTTGTATAAGGGTGTGGAGATTGTAGGATATGTGCATCTGCAATATTGGCCCGAAAAACGAGTTGCTATGCGTATTATTGTGATTGATGAGAATTTTAGGGGGCAGGGATTTGGTGGACATTTGCTAGGGCTTTGTGAAAAATGGTTGCGCTTACATGGTTTTAAAACCATTCATATTCAAACTTCACCAGAATCTTATAATTTTTATAAAAAAAATGCTTACGCTGAAATGCCTTTTAATGATCCTGATGAACATGCGGTTTATCATCAAGATATTGATATGGGCAAGTTGTTGTGAGTGCTATGCAACTTTGTTGCCAAGTATTAGATTGCCACAGCCCTTTCCGGCCTTCGCCGGGACGACTTAGTGTTATTTCTTAAAAGTCGACTTTGGATTGTTGATCTTCAGGAGAGCTCATTCCCTTGGATTTAAAATCCTATTTTACGATCTCATGAAATAGGTATTTTGGCAAAAAATAAATTTTGTTTGAGCGGAAAATTGTGCTGGGAGAGAACTTAATTAAGTTTATGTTAAAAAAATCTTATAAAAAATTTAACTATTGTTAACAGTTAATTAATTTTTGTTTATTAATATATAATTACTAATATTTAATATTTAGTTTTAAATTATGAAAATATATGTAATTTTTCTTTCTTTGATTTTAATGCCTAAGGATATTTATAGCTCGTTCGATAATGATATTGGTGGCATCGATGTTGAAATGGGTTTGAGAGATTTAACCCGCGTAGAGACAAATTTAAGTGCAGAAAGTGGGAATTCACAAGAAATTGCAGAAGAAACTGGCATAAGAAAAAACACAGTAACAAAAGTTCATAATCTTCTTAGTAATGATTACGAAAGGAATGTGCAGGATTTACTTTGGGCACGATGGTTTTTTAGAAAAACAGCAAATATTTCAGAGCTGTTTGGTAATACCCTTACATATGTTGGTATTGGTGCAACAACCCTTGCGACAGGCACGCGTCTTATAAACGAAGAGCATCTTTCTGATATGCTTCTTTTTACTGGCACAGCGTGTTTTGCTGTGCATTTAACTTTTATTGGAATTGCCAGGTGTAGCGCTAGAGAACAGGAAGAAAGAGAAGAGCAACTCAAATCTTTAGCTAAGGAAGTAAAATTTAATGTGGTGCCGTTAACACCTGTGATTACTAGTGATGCTAATGCTCAACGAAGTTGAGCATTTACTTTTGCTGCAGATTGAACAATAGCTTCATGAATCTGGGTAAGTGATTCTTCATCTAGCGTTTTTTGTGTGGGTTGTAGTGTAATAGAAAGCGCCAGTGACTTTTTACCCTGCTCGATGTGAGATCCTTGATAGCAGTCAAAAACCTCTACTTGTGTAATAAGATCATTGGCTCTTTCAACAGCTTTTATAAGTGTTGCTGCTGGAATGTCTGAATCTAAAACAAAAGCGAAATCACGGCGAACAGGCATAAGATCAGCTAAAGTTGCTTGAATTTTTTTAAGCTTTGCTGGGTGAATATTGTCTAGAAAAATTTCAAAGCCAACTGTGTTTAAGTCATTAGTAATTTTGGGATGCAATTCACCAAAATAGGCTAAAACTCGATTTCCCTGTTTGAAAGTGCCTTTGCGTCCGGGGTGATAATATGAAGGTCCATCAATGCTCAGCTGCATAGAAGATTCGGGTACGCCTAATATTTTTAATGTACTTAGGGCATCTGCCTTGGCATCAAACACATCTACATTTCTTGGTGGTCCTGAGAGCCAGTGACGATCTTGAGAGTTTCCAAAGCGAAGCCCTGCAATAGAGGTGGTTTGGTTGTGTTGAAGATGCGCTCCGTAAATAGGAGCAATTTCGAAAATAGCACCACTAGAACGAGCATTTGCTGTATTGAATTGAGCTACTTTTAGACATGAGATAAGTAAAGATGGGCGCATCACAGAAAAATCTTCAGTTATTGGATTTTGTAAGTGAACTAAATGCTGTTGATTTTCGCTGAATTCTAGAGCGCTGGTTTTATCAGTAAATGACCAATTAATTGTTTCTAAAAATCCGCGAGTGCATAAATGTTTTTTTGCTAATTCTTCGCGCGAGGCTAAGTTCTTTATTGGTTGTAATGGTAGAGATTTTGCAGGGATTTCATGATAGCCCTTTAATCGTGCTATTTCTTCAATAAGATCTTCAGCAATTGTTAAATCATGACGCCACCTTGGGGGTGTTATTTTTAAGCTAGCTGTTTGATCAACAGAACAACCTAATTTTTCCAAAATATTTACAATTTCACTAACTTCAATTTTTAATCCAAGTCGCTGCTCAACATGCTTATGATCAAGATTAATTACTTGTTGTGCTTTTAAATAAGCCCCTTGAATGGATTGTTTAGAGGGTGTTCCCCCGCATAGATCCATGACCATTTTTGTTGCCATATCAAGGCAAGGTGTAACAAAAGTAGGGTCAACACCCCGCTCAAAACGCATTCTTGAATCAGAAGTTATGTTGAGTCGTTGCCCCGTTATGGCGATGGATACGGGGTCAAAATAAGCGGATTCAAGAAGTACATTTGTTGTTTTTTCGTCGACCGCTGTTTCGCGTCCGCCCATAATTCCTGCCAAAGAAATAACACCACGATTATCAGCAATAACGATCATGTTATCTTCAAGAATGTAATCTTGATCGTTAAGGGCTTTTAAAATTTCTCCGTTTTTTGCCATGCGAACAACTATGTTGCCTTGAATTTTATCAGTATCAAAAACATGCATGGGACGCCCTAATCCAATACAAAAATAATTTGTGATGTCGACTAGAGTGCTAATAGATTTTTGGCCAGATCGCGTTAACAAATCTTGCAGCCAAGAGGGCGAAGAGCCATTTTTAACGCCGCTAATTTGGCAAAGACTAAACTGCGAGCACAAATCAGTTTGTATTGAAATAATTGGTGTTTCACCTTGTCTTACTATGGTTGGCAAATCGTGATGTTTTAAAGTGCCAATTCCTGCTGCTGCTAAATCACGGGCAATTCCATATACAGAAAAGCAGTCACCACGATTGGGAGTAATTGAAAGATCAAAAATTGCATCAGTTGAAAGAATGTCAGTAAGGGGGGTGCCAGGTTCATAATCAAGGCCCAAGTCCATAATACCTTCAGATTCTTCACCTAGTAATAATTCTTTAGAAGAACAAAGCATACCAAAGCTATCAACGTTACGTATGGTGCCCTTTTTTAGTGCTTCTCTGGTTATGGGAATAACAGTGCCAACCGATGCGAAAGCAACGCCCATGTTTGATTTTACGTTTGATGCGCCGCAAACAACTTGAATAAGTTCGCCAGTTCCTGCATCAACTTTGCACAAAGAAAGTCGATCAGCATTGGGATGTTTTTCTCTTTCTACAACTTGGGCGTATACAAAACCTTTTAAGGCTGTTGCAGGATCATCGAGTGACTCAACTTCGAGCCCAAGCTCAACAAGTTTTGAAGCAATCTCATTCGGAGTCACATCAGTATCTAAATATTTTTTAAGCCATTCGTAGGAAAATTTCATTTCTATAGTGCTCCAAATCCATAAAGGTCAAGCCAACGTGTGTCACCATTGTAAAAGGATCTGATGTCATCAATTCCGTATTTCAACATAGTGAATCGATCAACGCCCATGCCGAAAGCAAATCCTTGAAATTTATTTGGGTCAATGCCGCAATTTTCAAGAACTGTTGGGTGAATCATGCCGCAGCCTAATACTTCAAGCCACTTGCCATTCTTCCATGAGATATCAACTTCTGCAGATGGTTCAGTGAAAGGAAAAAAACTAGGTCGAAAACGTAAATTTAGGTCTGGATTTTCAAAAAACCACCTACAAAAATCAATAAGTGTACCTTTGAGATGGCCAAAATGAATACCTTCCTCAATAACAACCCCTTCAATTTGGTGAAACATCGGTGTGTGAGTTGCATCCAAATCATCACTGCGAAAAACTCTACCGGGTGCCAAAAAACGAATAGGAGGCTTGTGATCGCGAAGGGTTCTTATTTGCACAGGTGATGTTTGGGTGCGCAAAATATTATCGGATCCCTTAATGTAAAATGTATCATGACTTTGGCGAGCGGGGTGATGCGCAGGAATATTGAGAGCATCAAAATTTAGTTCTTGCGTTTCGATGTGTGGTCCGTCAAAAACTTGAAAACCAATTTGAGCAAAATATTGAGTAATGTCAGCAATAGCTTTTGAAATGGGGTGGATCTTTCCAATAAATTCTGGCCTTGCTGGCAGGGTTATATCAATCCTTTCGTGAGCCAATCGCTGTTCAAGGGCCTGAGTTTCAAGGGAGACTTTTTTTTCATCAATTGCTGAACTAATTGTCTCTTTAAGGATATTTATTTCAGTGCCTTTGGCTTTGCGTTCCTCAGCAGGCAGGGATCCAAGAGTCTTTAATTGTTGGGTTACTAATCCATTTTTACCTAAAAGATGAACTCTGAGATCATCAAGTTCAGACAAATTGGAGGTGGATTGTATTTGATGCAACCATTTTTCTTGCATATTTTTAAATTCCTTTTTCCCATGCACCTTTTAATGTTTGTTTCCACGCGGTGATTTCGTGGCCTGCATCTTTATATTTTTGCATTCTTTCTTTAGCACTTTGCAAAGCTGATTGATCATTGCCATCGTAAATGTCAAGAATGCGCTGATAATTGTTATCTTTAGCATATTCTTGGGTGGTTATCACTAATACTGTTGCATCAATAGGGTTATCATTGCTAGTTGTTAGCCAAATGGGCTGATGCTTGTGAAATTCTTTTGGGTCAGACTTTGAGCCATGGGGTAAAAATCCAAGAGTAGTATAGGTCCACATAGCGCTATCAATTGATTTTAAGCGTTCTTCACTTTCGATGTGCACAACTGCCTTGAACCCCCCTTCATAAACCTTTTCAAGAATTTTAGGCAGGGTTTTTTCTAGCGATGTGGCAATGAGTTCATAAAAAGTTACTTGCATGAAAATTCCTACAGTAACAAAATATCTATGGTGTTATTGCTAATTTGTGCGAGACCGCTTTTAACTATGAAATTTTGATTGCTATCTACTGATTTTAGATGAATTTCACCTTCAGTGAGTATTACTGACATGGAGGCGTGATGAGGGCGCACACCAATATTTCCATAAAGGCCTGGTAAGTTTATTTCTTGTGCTGAATCTGAAAAAATAACGGCATCAATAGTGCGTATTGTAACGTTCATGACATAACCATTTTGGAACCCAAATCATTTCCACCTAATAAATGCACATGAAAATGTGGTATTTCTTGTCGGCCGTGAATGCCTGTATTTGCAATGAGTCGGTACCCATTTTGTTTTAAATTTAATGCGTTGATAGTTGCATTAACGCCCTTCCAAAATCCAATAATTTCTTCTGCTGATGCACGCGCTGAAAAATCATGAGCATTTAAATAAGGGCCTTTGGGGATTATTAATGCGTGAGAAGGTGCTTTTGGATGAAGATCGTGAAAACTTAAGAAGTGTTCATCTTCCTCTATTTTATTGCAAGAAATTTCTTTGCGAAGAATTTTTGCAAAAATATTGTTTGTATCGTACATTTAAGGTGCCTCGCTCTTAACGCTTAAGCTAGCATTGTCTGAGATTTGAGACAATATGCGAATCTTACATAAGCATTTTAATTAAGGAATTTATATTTATGCAAAAGAATCTTATCTCTGTGCCAGAAATGAAGCTTGTTGGTATTACAGCTAGAACAAATTTAGCTTCTGAAATGAATTTAGCAACGGCTAAAATTGGAGCTACTGTGCAAAAATATTTTCAGCAAGGACTATCTGGAAAAATTCAAAATCGAAAAAAACCTGGGGTAACGTATTGCATTTATACAAATTACGAGAGTGATTTTACAGCAGATTATACGTATTTCATTGGCGAAGAGGTTGTTGAATTTAAGGACGTAGCGGCTGATTGCGAAACGCTTGTCATACCAGTGCAGCATTATGCAAAATTTACAACTGAGGCAGGACCAATGCCCGCAGTTTGTATTGGCGCTTGGCAAAAAATATGGGCAATGACAGCGGCTGAATTAGGTGGTGAGCGTGCTTATATTGCTGATTTTGAAATTTATGATGAGCGTGCACTAGAGCCGCAAAATACAGTGCTTGATATTTATGTTGGGCTTAAAGATTTATAAAAATTTCAGGCTACCTTAAATGTTGATCCACTTTTACCGGAATATTTTGGTTATAAAAATTATAGACTTCGACCACAGCAAGAAATGTGGAATGTGCAGGTTGGGGGGATTTTTGTCTGATCAAAAAGAAGGGTCATAAGGCTTCATTCACTGTTTGTTAATGTTTTGTGTATTCTAATAGAACACATGAAGGGGAGCAGAGCTTTATGAAATATATCTTTTTTATGTTAGCTATTATTGCGTTAAAAGCTGCTGATAATGCTGAGGCGGATAAAACTAGAGCAGATCAGTGCACAGAAGCGCTGAACAAACAACTTGTGGTGACACCGCCTGCGGGTGATTCATTAGTTGCGTCAAACCATTTTAAAATTCTTATTCTTTTGCAGAGATTAGAAGGTATTTTAAAAGAGAAAAAAGATGTGGTGCTTCCTGAGTTTTCTCCTGTTCGTCCTTTGAAAGCTGGTGACAAAGATGAAAGCATACTGATTTTACGCCAAATTTTACAATCTTTAGGATATCTTGAAAGCGCTACTAACTCTCCATTTTTTGATATGGAATTGGAAAAAGCAGTTAAAGCCTTTCAAGCGGGTCATTGCATAGAAGATGATGGAGTGATTGGTGAAGCGACAAAACTAAGACTTAATTGGGGGTTCCCAAAGCGTTTAGCAATGATAGCCGATAGCATATCAAAAATAAAAAGTTTGGCAACGACGGGCCGTGTGATAATTGTGAATATTCCTACTTATTCTTTGCACGCTTATGAAGACCAAAAACTAAAAATGAGTATGAAAGTTATTGTTGGAAAACCTAAACGTCCCACTCCTATAATGAAAAGCTACATAGATGGTATTGAATATAATCCGGTGTGGGTTGTTCCACACACTATTCTTTTTGAGGACAAATTACCCAAAGTTCAAGAAGATAAAGAATTTTTTCAAAAGAATGATATGAAAATTTTTGATCGCAATGAGAATGAGGTGGATCCTGATTCAGTGGATTGGAATGAAATAGATGTAAATGACTTTCCTTATATTTTTAAGCAAAATCCAGGAAAGAATAATGCTCTTGGTTTGATCAAATTTAATTTACGGAATAACGAACAAATTTATATGCATGACACACCGCATCATGAGCTATTTAAGCAAAATTCTCGGGCTTTGTCGTCGGGTTGTATACGGTTGAATCAGCCAGGAAAACTAGCAAGTTGGTTGCTAAATGTTGATAGGGATGAGATAAAAGAGGAACTTGATTCGGGAGATACAAGTACGCAGCCTTTAGAGAATAGCGTCACTGTATATATTACTTATATCCCCGTGTGGATTGATGAAGAATTGGGGGATGGAAGAGTTTTATGGGGAGATGATCCTTATAATCTCGAGCCAAAGCCATTCCATTAGACCCCAAAAGTGACAGCGGGTGAAAATTTTTATACAGCTATCAGGATCATTAGGATTCCACTGAACTAAGAGGTTTTGTAAAAATAGTAATCCGATGCATGCGGGGATAATTCCTTTGAGCCCAAGAAACATTATCAAAAACAAATGAAGAAATACGTTAATTAAACTGAGCCAGATTTTGGGTGAATAGCTCATTATTATTGCTGTTGATTTGATACCAATTTTTAGATCATCTTTGATATCAGCAAACGCGTAAATTGTATCATAAAAAATTGTCCATAAAATTAAGCTAATAAATAAGCTTAAAAATTTCCATGTCAAAACAAGAGTTGAAGAGTGAGCGACGGCAATAAGTAGCCCAATATTAAAAGTGAATCCTAAAAATAGTTGTGGCCAATTGGTTAGACGTTTCATAAATGGATAAATGAGAATCATGCATGCTGCAACAATGCTTATGTACTTAGCTATTTCACTTAAATGCAGCCACAAAAAAATGCTGATACTAAGGAAGATAGAAATCTCGATTAGGGCTTGTTTTTTTGTGAGTAATTTTGCAGCTATCGGTCTTAATTTTGTGCGCTTAACTTTGGAATCAAAATTTTTATCGGCGAGATCATTGATAATGCAACCAGCGCTTCGTGTGACTACAGCACCAATGAAGAACAAGAGATAATCAAAAAAGCAAGCATGACCAATGGCGAGGCCAAAAAAACACGGCCAAAGCAATAGGAAAATGCCAACGGGTTTATGTAGGCGAGCAAGATGAATGTATGGTAAAAGCTGTATAGGAATAAAAAATTTTAAATGCATGACAAGACTGTATCTTACACAAACCTTGAAGGCTGGGCAAATTATTGAATTAAGTAAAGACCAGCGTCATTATTTGGAGAAAGTTTTACGATTTAAAAGTGGTGAATATTTTCTTGGTTTTAACGAAAAAAATGGTGAATGGAAAATTATTTTTGAAAAGCCGGACTACAAATGTATTAATCAAACACGAGAATCTTTGACAACTCAAACTTGCTGGTTAGCTTTTTCACCACTGAAACACGATGCAATGAATTTTCTTATTGAGAAAGCAACAGAGCTTGGGGTAACAGATTTTCAACCCATTATTTGTGAGCGCACCAATAGTCATCGCATTAATATCGAGCGTTTGACAAAAAATGTTATTGAGGCATCGCAACAATGTGAGCGATTTGATGTGCCAAGAATACATGAAGCTATAGATTTAAAGAAATTTTTAAAAGAACTGCCTACTGACATTGATTGGTATGCGGCGGTGGAAAGATCAGATGTTGAGCATGTAAAATTTGTCTTTCCTGCTGGATTTATTATTGGTCCGGAAGGAGGGTGGTCAGCAGAAGAGCAACTAATACTGAAAAAATTCTCTAAACCAATTTCTCTAGGTGCAAATATTTTGCGTGCGGAAACAGCAGCAGTTGTTTGCTTGGGGGCGAAAATTTTTCAGAAGTAATTTTATTTATTACTGAAATCGCTGCTTGAGCTTTTTTGCATTACGAAAATTATCGAGAAGCAATAGCCCAACACCCAGAACGATGGCTGAGTCTGCTAAGTTGAAAGTGTACCAGTGCCATCCAAAAACATGAAAATCAATAAAATCAACAACTGCTCGCAAACGTACACGATCAACTAAATTTCCTAATGCTCCAAATAAAATGATTGCTGTAGCATAGCGCTGAAGTATGGTTTCTGCTTTCCACCACCATACAGTAACTAGGCATATAAGCATGAAAACGGCAAGTACTAATAGAATGTAGTGTATGTTTGAATATGCGTGCAGTAAACCAAATGTTATGCCAGGGTTAAATGCCAGCACAAAATTTAGACATGAGCATATGCTTAAGGTTTCGCTGGAACTTACATTTTCGAGTACCCAGAATTTTGAGATTTGATCTAAAAGCAAAACAAGGCATCCAATTAAGAGGCTACCTTTTTTTGGGAGGATTTTTTCTTTAAAAATGCGCATGAATAACCTCATCACAACGTTTGCATAAGTCTGGCTCGCGCTGAGATCCTACTTCTTTTAGTATTTTCCAACAACGATTACACTTTTGCCCTTCTGCTATTTCTATAGCAACACCAATTCCGCGAACGTCTTCTAATGTAAATGCATTGGCTGGAATTTGGGCGTGTACTATTTGCAGTTGAGATGCAATTGCAAGTTCAGCCCAATCAATATTATCCAGGCGGTCTGACCACTCTGAACAAACATACATGATGACGTTTGCTTGCAAGCTTGAGCCAATTGTTTTTGCAGCACGCTCTACTTCGAGTGCTCCGGTTAATACTCTTCTGATATTGCGCAAATCTTCCCATTTAGAAGCTATGGAAGGGTTTTCCCATTGACGTGGAGTCTCTGGAAAAAGCTGGGCGTGAATGCTGCTTGGTTCTTCGCTTTCTTGGTGAGCATGCCAAGCTTCTTCTGATGTAAAGCTTAATACAGGGGCTAACCAATGGATTAAATGCATGAACGTATGGTGCATGACGTTCAAAGTGGCTAGGCGCTTTGGTGCATTTTGTGCATCGCAATAGAGGCTGTCTTTGCGAATATCAAAATAAAATGCTGATAAGTCAGTAGCACAAAATGTATGTAATTCACTGTAAAAAGCGGCAAAATCATAAGTTTTGAAAAGTTTTTGATGGCTTTTTTTAAGATCGCTTAAACGGTGTAATACCCATTGTTCAAGGTTAGGTAATTCTTCATAAGGTATTTCTTGATAAGAATAGCCAGAAAGTGCGCCCAAAAGGTAACGTAGGGTATTGCGAAATCGTCGGTAAACATCTTCGTGATGTTTTAGAATTTCTTTGCCTATGCGAACATCGTCTGTGTAATCGGAGCTTGCAACCCAAAGGCGTAACATGTCAGCGCCCATAGCGTTGATTACTTGTTGTGGTTCAACCCCATTGCCTTGAGATTTTGACATCTTGTAGCCTTTTTCATCGAGCACAAAACCATGTGTAAGTACTTGGCGAAACGGTGCTTGGCCTCGTGTTCCGCATGACTGTAGTAAGGACGTTTGAAACCATCCACGATGCTGGTCTGAACCTTCAAAATACATATCTGCTGGCCAATGCATATTTGGATTATTTTCTAAAACAAAAGTATGAGTGCATGCGCTATCAAACCAGACATCTAAAATATCATTGGCTTTTTCAAAATCATCTGCTTTGTATTCGTTGCCTAAGAAATACGAGCTATCATGCTTGTGCCAAGCTGCAATGCCTTCTTTTGAAATAGCATCAACAATGCGTTGATGGACTGCTTCATCACGTAGAACATCGCCAGTTGTTTTATTTACAAATACGGTAATAGGCACACCCCAAGTGCGCTGACGTGATAAACACCAGTCTGGCCTATTTGTTACCATTGCTGAAATGCGATTCTTTCCTTGGGATGGGAACCACCTAACTTTATCAATTTCTTGCATGGCTTTCTTTCGCAAATCATTGCGATCCATAGAAATAAACCATTGTGACGTTGCTCGATAAATGAGTGGTGTTTTTGATCGCCAAGAATGGGGGTAGCTATGAAGCAATTTGCTTGCATGCAAAAGAGTGTGAACTTCTCTTAATGCTTCTAATACATCTGGTCCAACTTTGAAAATATGTTTGCCAGCAAATAATGGAACATGCGCATAGTATACACCATCACCTTGTACAGTTTCTGGTACTTCTAAATTAAATTCTTGACCAACGGTGAAATCTTCAATGCCGTGACCAGGAGCTGTGTGTACAAGGCCTGTACCTGCTTCGGTTGTGACATGTTCCCCTGGCAATAAGGGCACATCAAAATCGTAACCTTTACCATGCCATGGGTGATGACAAATTGTTTCTTTTAATTCTTCTCCATTCACATGCCCAACAATCCCGTAATTTGTAATTCCTAGTGTTGTTACAACGTCTGCGATTAAATCCTTTGCTAGCAGCAAACGCATGCCTACAGAAATTAAATCAGTGCCTTTTAAAACTTCGATAACTGAATAGGTGTAATCTTTTCCGTAAGCAATGGCTCGATTGCCTGGCAATGTCCACGGAGTTGTTGTCCAGATTACAGCATGAGCATTCTTCAGAATTTCAATGTTTGTTTTTTGAATGGGAAAGGCGACAAAAATTGCATCACTAGTGTGGTTGTGATATTCAACTTCTGCTTCGGCTAGAGCTGTTTTTTCAACGACAGACCACATTACAGGCTTAAGTCCTCGATACAATCCGCCATTCATTAAGAATTTACCAAGTTCAGCTGTAATTTGAGCTTCACTTTTAAAATCCATAGTAACGTAAGGATTTTGCCAATCTGCTATTATGCCAAAGCGTTGAAATTCTTCTGATTGTGTGGCGATCCACTTATTTGCATAGGTGCGGCAAGATTCAATATATTCTAAAATATTGATATCTTCTTTGCGTTGATTTTTAGCTTTATATTGTTCTTCGACCTTCAGCTCAATTGGCAGGCCGTGGCAATCCCAGCCTGGAATAAATGGAGCGTCATATCCAGCCATTTGATAGCTTTTGTTTACCAAGTCTTTCAATATGTAGGAAAGCGCGTGACCGCAATGCAAGTGACCGTTTGCGTAAGGTGGGCCCCAGTGCAAAATGAATTTTTTCTGGCCCTTTGATTTTTCACGAAGTGTTTTATAAAGATCAATTTTTTGCCAGTAAGCAAGAAAATCTTTTTCGCGAACGGCTAAATTTGCTTTCATAGAAAACGGTGTTTTTGGCAAAAAAACCGTGTCTTTATAATCCCTTGTCATAAAAAAACTTTTTCGTTTGATTCTTATTTCTAAACGGTTTTTAAGGTTTTTGAAACCCTAATTTAAGAAGGGGGGGATCAATAAAAGACAACCACAACAATATTAGGTTATTTTTAAACTACGATTTTCATTAAAGATTCAGATAATTAAGTACGCGCATTGCTTTTCTCGATTTGCACACCTTCTTCGTAGGATCAAGATGGCGTGCCTAAACATGACTTGAAAAGAACTCAAGAGATGTGATTGACGCTTTTCTTGTGTCTTTCTAAATATATTCTTGAATGTTTTTAGACGTTACGCTGCAAAGTATTCAAGTAAAATACTTATGCAATAAAGAATAGGTAATAGAATTACACATGACCATGCCATATAACCCAGGAAGCTAGGCATTTCAACGCCGCTTTGTTTTGCAATACTTCGCACCATAAAATTCGGGGCATTGCCAATGTAGCTTATGGCGCCCATGTATACGGACCCCAGAGATATAGCGAGTAATGTTGATGGTAACTGATGCATTAACGTTTGTGCGTTGCCACCTGCCATTTTGAAGAACAATAAGTATGTTGGGGCATTATCTAAAAATGCTGATAAACTGCCTGCAGTCCAGAAGTAGCGCGCAGCAATGGGAGAGCCGGAGGCATTGTGTGTGAAATCAAATAGTATGTGGAATGGGCCATCAGCGCCTAGCTTTAGCATTGCTGATATAGGGATGAGGGTTAAGAAAATAACAAGAAATACGCGAGAAACTTCTTTTAATGGTTCAAAATTGAAGTGTTGTTGATGATGAACATGCTTTGGTGTTAGCCACAATGATATAGCGCCGATAGAAACGTAACTCAAGTCGCGAACAATATCTTGCCAGGAAATGCCTATTCCCATAATAGTGGCAGCATTGTCATCACTTAGTGTTGGCGCTAAAAGTGTAATTCCTGCAATTGCTATCATTAGTGCAAAGTTAAAGCCACCTTCAATTGTTATGCCTACATCATTACGTTGAGAAATGGTGTGCTTATTTTTTACACGATCAATCAATGCAAAAATGCATAGGCTGCATGGGACAATAAAGAAAAATGGCTTCCACCCGTGTAACAACGTCCAAGAAAAATCAACGCCTGCCAGATATCCCATAAATAAAGGCGGATCCCCTAGGGGCGTTAAGCTGCCACCGATGTTTGCTACTATAAGAATGAAAAAAACACCCAGGTGAGTTTTATATGGGCGGTTGTGGTTAAGTTTTAGAAAAGGGCGAATCAATACCATTGATGCGCCTGTGGTGCCAATAAAATTGGCCAGGAAGGCTCCGATTAAAAGAATAAGTACATTATTTTTTAGGCTGTCAGAGATATTGAATTGCACATGAATACCGCCTGCGACTGCAAACAGGGCAAATAGTATTGCTATGAATGCAATATATTCATGAAATAGCATATGACCAAAATTGTGTATGGCTTGATGTGTGCCTTCAACACGGAACATTGTGACTAATGTCCATATTCCAATAATTGCTAAAATATGCTTTTCAAAAGTATGCCAAATTTTAGGCAGCAACAAAGGACACAGAGCAAGTGCCAGCATCAGTGCTGTATATGGAATGGCGTCATACAATGAATACAATAATCCCTCCATTTTTTGGCGTTCCCGACGGGATTCGAACCCATGGCCTCAAGATTAGGAATCGTAAAATCTACTATTTTCTATAGCTTTAAATTCCTTAATAAACCTTTGCAAATATTTTTGTAACCCTTGTGTAGTCCCGAAAAAGATACAAAAACTAAGTTGAACTATAAACATGATGGATAATAAAATCAATTTTAATAAAGCAGCTTTTGATGGCACAAGATTTTTTTCTTCTGCGCCAGGTTCTGCCGAAATGTGTTGGAGGAACTGATGTTGCTTAGATAGTTGGAGGATGTTAGTAAAAGAATGAAGATATTTATGGTTACTAATTATGAAAGCAAAGCGAGATAAAGGAAGAACTTAGAAGAGAATATCTATATATTGTCTTTAGCGTTTTGGAACATGAATACCTATTTAATACGCACGTAATCGAAGAACATAGTTCAAAGAGGTTTTTATGAAGGCACTTCGTTTAGTTTTTTGGGATCAGTTATCTCTTTCTCTATCTTCATTAAAAGATGTTGGCCCTCATGATATTGTTTTAATGTGTGAATTACGGAATGAAGTAACGCGCGTTAAACATCACCCTAAAAAAATTGCATTATGGTTTTCAGCTATGCGCCATTTTGCCGAAGAATTAACTAATAAAGGGTTGAATGTTCGGTATATTGATTTTAATGATTCGTTGAATACCCATAATCTTACTGAAGAAGTTAAAAGGGCAGTTAATAGTAGTTTGATCAAGAAAATTATTGTCACAGAGCCAGGAGAATATCATTTTCAAGAAACCATAAAATCATGGGAAAAAGCTCTAGATGTAGATGTGGAAATTCGCGCAGATGATCGATTTTTATGCGGCATCGAAGAATTTAAAGAATGGGCTAGCACTAAAAAAGAGCTGAGAATGGAATACTTTTATCGGAATATGCGCAAAAAGTATCACATCTTAATCGAGCCAGACGGACAACCCACAGGCGGGCTTTGGAACTACGATAAAGAAAATCGCAAACCTCTATCTAGGGATATTATCCCTATAAAGCGTATGATTCATAAAAAATCGGCGATTTTAATGAGCGTTTTAGAATTGGTTCGTGCCAATTTTAATAGTCATTTCGGGGACTTAGATCCATTTTATTATGCCATTACCCGTGATCAAGCGTTGATGGAGTTGGATCATTTTATTGATCAAATTTTACCACACTTTGGTGATTACCAAGATGCTATGCTGAAGGGGGATGCTTATCTTTATCATTCTCTTTTGTCTTCATATATTAATATTGGTCTTCTCTTACCCCTTGAAATATGTCAAAAAGCTGAAGCAGCCTATAGAAGAGGTAAGGTGTCTCTTAATTCTGCTGAAGGTTTTATCCGTCAAATTCTTGGATGGAGAGAATTTATAAGGGGGATTTATTGGTTTAAAATGCCTGGGTACGCTGATCTCAACACTCTTGATGCGAAAAATCCTCTCCCTAATTTTTACTGGGGGAAAAAAAACCATATGACTTGTGTGTCAGAGGCTGTTTCGGATACAAAAATTCACGCCTATTCTCATCATATTCAACGCCTGATGGTTACAGGAAATTTTGCACTTCTTGCAGGATTAGATGTTAAAGAGGTGCAAGAGTGGTATTTAGCGGTCTATAGTGATGCATATGAGTGGGTTGAAATGCCCAATACTCTTGGTATGACCCTTTTTGGTGATGGAGGGGTTGTTGCTAGTAAGCCTTATGCCGCAAGTGGTCAATACATCAATAAAATGAGTAACTTTTGCAAACATTGCGCTTATGATGTAAAAGATATGACGGGTCCTAAAGCTTGCCCATTTAATGCGCTGTATTGGAATTTTTTACAACGCCATCGCGAGTCATTTTCAAAAAATCCTCGCCTTTCTTTTATGTACAGTACCTGGGATAAGTTTGATATCTCTAAAAAAAATGCCATCATCTCCAAGGCTGCTGATATTTTGAAAAAAATGGAAGAGGGAACTCTTTGATGTCCCAAAATATAAAAAAACAAGATCTTCCTCAAAAAGTATGTATCGTTTGCAAACGTCCCTTTACCTGGAGAAAAAAATGGAAAAAAGTTTGGGATGACGTTAAATATTGCTCTTATAAATGTCAAAAGAATAAAAAATTTTTGGTATTAGTTCAGGAAAAAACATGAAGAAAACTAGGATTATCAGAGCAGGTTTATTAGCTTTTACTTTGAAAGAAAAGCTTTCTCAAAAGTTAGTGACTGCGTATTTGAAATCTGCTGATTTTGTTGTTTCAAAAAATTCGAGTTACGTCTTATGAAAATCAAAAAAACCCCCTACCTTTCTTTAATCATTTGGATTTTATCAATCATAACGATTGGAGGGCTTATTGGCTCTTTAACCAAGCCGCAGATCAGCACTTGGTATATAACCTTAAATCGTGCTCCACTAACACCACCAAATTACATATTTTCTGTGGCTTGGACTTTATTATATGCAATGATTGGCACTTGTGGCTGGCTTATTTGGCGCGAAGATTCATTTGCCCGGCTAAAGGTTATAAAAACCATATTCGTGACTCAGCTTATTCTAAACTGGATTTGGACACCCGTATTTTTCTATTATCATTTACCCAACGTTTCTCTGCTAATTTTGTGTGCTATGGATATTCTGGTTGGTATAATAATTTGCCAGGCCTATTTAACCAAGAGAGCGGTATTCTTTTTATTGATTCCCTATTTTTTATGGATTCTATTTGCTACCTACTTAAACTTTTATATTTGGTGGTTTAACTAATATGTTTGCTGTAAATACGGAAGACATCCCCTTAAAAGACCAGATCTGTAATCTGGATAAATTAACTCTACACCTAATTTTTTAATAATTTTTCTGTTATTAACTTTTTTGTTATCCGTAAAAAACATTTTTAAATTCTCTGAAATTTTTGCTTCTTCTTCCAGTATTTCTTTTAATTTATCCCTCTTCAAAATTGCAGCTCCAAACTGTTGGACTATGTGAAGCGGTGCAGGCTCATTATCGCTTATGTTATAAATTTCTCCTGGTGTCGGATGGTTTATTGATCCAAGAACTAATTCGCATATATCGTCTATGTGTATCCTAGAAAAATAATGATTTTTCTTAACGATCGTAAAATTTTTACCCATGAGAATGTCTTCTAAACAGTTTCTGCCAGGACCATAAATTCCTGATAATCGAAAGACATGTACAGGCGACTTAACTGTTTTATAAAGGCTTAACCATTGTATTTCTGCGTCTAATCTCGATCTTGCTTTTTCATTGCTTGGATAGCATGGTGTTGTTTCATCAATCCAAGCACCTTTATGGTCTCCATAGACATTTGTTGACGAAAGGTATCCTGCCCACTGCAATGACGATTTTTTGGCTGCAATGATATTGCTATATTCTTGCAAGACCGGATCTGCATTTTTCTCATTTGGCGGAATGGTAGTCACAATTACATTAGAATCTTCAATAATTTCTGGAAGAGTGGGGTCAAAAAAATTGATGAATCTGAGATTTTCCTTTTCAACTGGAATCCCGATCTCAATTTTTCTTGAGGTGCATACAACATTCCAGCCAAGATGATTAAATATTTTAATCAAAGACTTCGATACATAACCGTGACCAAAAATTATTGCTTTAACTTTATTAGGTAATAGGCGCATGTGACTTTATTGAAAGCTATCAAGCCAGACGTTGCCTGAGTTCATATAGGGAAACATAGTAGCTCACTGATTGACTCACTGACTGTCTCAAACCTTGCAAATAACTGGCCATCGTAATCATCATCTCCAATAGCAATCGCTGCCATATTTAGGTTTTTGGCAAATTCCCAGTCAGTAATGCTATCTCCAATATAAACAGTATCGCTAGCATTTAATTTGAAATGTTCCAGAGCAACTAAACCCATTTCAGGATTAGGCTTATCAAAAGCAGTGTCTCCCGACCCCAGAACTAAATCAGCGGGAATATTAAATAATTCAATTTCTTCACGTAAAAGACCACCTTTTTTATTGCTGATGATTGCAATAATTTTCTCAGCCTTTTTTAATGAGTTTAGCAAGGGAAGCGTTCCGTCATACAATTTTATATCCTTTTTATTTTCATTAATTGATTTATAAAAAACGTCTAGCGCTTCTTTCCAGTCATTTCCAAATAGCTTAGGAAAACTTTCTCGCGAGGAAAGTCTGGCTCGGATTTTAACTTCCTCCATGGAAATTTCTGCTCGTCCAAAATGTTTTAATGTAACATTTGTAGCTTTGAAAAGAGTCGGCCATGTATCAACTAAAGTATTATCCCAATCGAAAAATACTGCTTTGAATTTTTGCTTTATCATTTTAAGGGTCTCGGGTCTGTTGTGTATTCGCTCATTAATCGATGGTCAGCGCCATCAAGCGTGGCTCCATTATCCATAATTGTAGCTTTTAAGACAATCACTAATTCCACAATCGTGTCCCCTTCTGTCAAACTACCTGTTAGATCACGCACTAAAGGTATTTCATCTAGCCCAGGAACTCCTTGTCTGTGCTCTGATGAACGCACTTCCATTAAGCCCCCAAGAATAGCCATTTCTTTGTCTTGCAGTCTTAGAACTGAGTCAATTTCTCGTACTTCTACAACTGGAATCATTGATTGAGTTGGCGATTTAGAAGCATTTGTTTCGCTGCTAATAGATGCGTTAAAAGCAATATCAATAGCTGGGTCTGCAACGGTTTGGGTAAGCCTTGATATGCTTGGTCTTAAAAATAATATTATTTCACCAGTTTGTGGGTCAATTGAAGGCTGCACCAGCATAATTAATCCAATAGGAACTGTCTGAATATCACTCGATACAGTAGTGCTTTCTCGGTTGTTCTGTGAATTATACATTTTGTCATAGTTAAGTCTGAAATAGACTTTATTTTGTGCAACTTTCAGTATGGCTGCTTGATTGTTCATAACAGTAAGACGCGGGCTTGATAACGTGCGAACTAGCCCGAATTCTTGTAAAGTATTAGCAATAGCTGAAAATTTTGTACCATCTGCTCCAAAGCTAATCATGTCGGTTTGGGCAGTAGTTGGGTCTAAAAAAATACCTTTTCTAGTCATGTCACCAAAGTTTGCTCGCACTTGAAGATCACTATTGGTCCCAACTGTATGCCAATTAATACCGCTCCTGTACTCATCTTTCAGTGTTACTTCAATGATTTTTGCCTCTATTAAAACTTGGCAACAAGCTATTTGGCGCAGTTTTTTTAAATATAATTCTACCTGCTGATGTTGCTTTCTATTGGCATGTAAGGATATCAATCCTGCTTGCCTATGCATTGAATACGCCCCTTTTTCCGATCCAGCATCCAAAATGGTTTTTAAGTTTTGCTCTAATTCATCCCAAAAGTCATTTTTGGTCGTGGCCTTTAATGCGCTTTTTGACACATTGTCGCTCATATTTGTTTTTGAGGGTCCAACACTTGAAAATACATCTGAAGCAATGGATAGTTGGTCTTCGCTGGTACGAGCAAGATTCAAGAACTGCACATTATAATTTTGTGAATATGCAATATCACGTTCTATGCGAATGGCATTATCAATAACATCAAATCTTAAATTTGCCATCTCACACATAGATTTTATTACATCTATGAATGGGCGTTTTTTTGCCGTGAAAATAATCTTTGCATCAATTGTGTGATCTAGTTGCAAATCAACATCTGCTTGTCGAGCTAACTCAATAAAAATATTTTTAAGGGGAACTCCTTCCGAAACCGAAATACTAACAGGCTGATACATCATCTTAGGCAGTTTTGGAATTTTTACAGATCGAGATATTTTTTTAGCTAGTGGCCCTACTGTAAAATCAGTCGGTTGAACTAAATTCTTTGCTTCTTGTTTGCTTATTTTTGGCATTAGAGGTTGATGATCAACCATTTCTCTGCAGCCTGCCAACATTAAGAAAAGTGAAAAAAATAAAGCTAGCAATTTATATCTCCATTTTACATCACCATCTGCTAAGTGAAACAAAAGTAATAGGACTTGAGTAGCTATCAGATTTTATATATTGATTCATATTAACAATAGAAATCTAAGCACTTCCTGTTTTATAAAACGAAATGCAACACCAAGATGTTTGTTAAAAAGTAGACATAAGTAATTGGTTTTGGATAAAAGCTACTCTAAAGAAGTGGCTCTTCTTGGTGCAAAAGCTCTTTAAGATTTTTTGGGATACAGATCCATGTTTCAATGTTATGTTGCAAAGCACGCTCCATAAGAATCTTACCTTGCTTTGTGGCTCCAGTATGGATAAGAAAAATTCCTTCAAGCCAGAGACCAAAAAGATCTTGTGAGTTTCTAGAAAGTATGGCGTTTATAAGGCCTTTTGCTTTTGTAAAATCATTGTTCTCAATAAGTTCGCTGATATATTGAACCAATAAATCACTTCTTTTGGGTGCTTTTTGTTGAATAGCGCTTGCAATGCCATCGAATAAAAATTCTTTTTCAATTGTAGATCCTTGGAAATGTCTCATTGCATGCAGTAATGCTATATCTAGAATTAATGGACTGGTTTTTGAATCATAATTTTTAAATATTAAATCTAGCTCATTCATCGTTGCCTGAGAGGGGGGCTGCTTCATTTTCTTTAAAATGCTCAAAGTGAAATGCCCAAGATGGAATCCCCTGTAATTATAAGGTTGTTTTATATCACTTGCAGTTGGTAATTTCTTACTATGAGTAAATCTAAAAAATAAAGATTTTTGATTTGCAGGATATAAGATTGCTGTGTTCCAGTAAGTTACTGCTGCATAAGCACAAAAAATTGTTGAAATCCATAACCATAAAATAGTTAAAGGAGCTCTGGTGATGGTAATTCTATGCCGATTAAATATAGAAAAGCCCACTATTAAAAAAGGCCAGACACATACTAAGGTGAACCATGTGGATGTTAAGCATCCAAAAAGTATCACGAATATGAAAATGTGAATTCTACTCTTTCTAGTGGTAGGTTCAGATAATGGCGTAACCAGCAAAGTAATGTAAAGAATTAGTCCGATTATTCCTATACTGAAAAGTGTTTCAGCGCCAAAATGCATGCAGTGGAAGTCTAGTCTGTCAATTCCATCCCAACTAGGCTTCCAAGAATTATCTTGAAAAAATGTAACAGGAAGCCTTGTTATTTGTTTTTGCAAATTTTCAAAATAATATCCCCATCCATTGCCAGATAATAGTTTTAGTGGATTGTCGTTCCAGGTCAGCACATAACTCTGTAGGGCTAATTTTCTGGATTCTAGTGAAGAAAATACAGGCCATTTCTCAACAATATGCTTAGCGCCTAGAACGTATATAGCTATTATCGTTCCAAACGGAATACTTGCACATAAATATTTTTGCAAACGTTGTCTGTGTTTTATTATAGGCCAAACACATAAGCTTAAAGCAAGCGCTGCCCATGCTGTTTTATTGTGCGATAATAGCAAGAGCAGGCAGCTAAGCAAGAGAAGAATTTTTTGTTGTGTCTTGCTTTTTAAGTGTGTGCTTACCGCATAAATTCCTAGTGCGATTGGTGCTAGAAAAGCTCCAAAAACGTAAGGAAGCCAATCTGGATTAACTTTTAAACCATGCTGGGGATGATGCAGAAAAACTAAAATTCCCGCAACAATACCTGCGAAAACCGCAGACCAATATATAATGCTTTTTTCAGAGGAATTATCGATTGCAAAAGATAAAAGAGATAAACCGCAAAATAGCACTGACCCTTCTCCTAGCAAAGGGCTGCCTAAATGGTGCACGATGGAATTGTTGGCCCATAATGTTGAAAATAAAGAAAAAAGGCCGAAACCAAAGAAAATTAATGTGTGAGCTGAGCAATACAGCTTTCTTTTTAGGCTCCATAAAATAATCAAACATAAGCCCAGAACTGAAAATATCAAATGTGCTGTAGCCAAAACGCATTCTGAATCAACCCATATGCCAATCCTAAATGGTGGAAGCGCCATCAAAAACAGCCAAAAGCTAGCAGCTATACAAATAAATAGGCATTTTTCAAAAAAATAGCTTACTCTCTTTATTGTAATCTCCGCATTTTCAGCTAGTGTTGTTTGTTAACTTTTGCTTAGTTTTTTTGATAAAGTAAGTTTTATCTTCCTTATGATGTCTTTAAATATTTAGAACCGTGTTTAAATAACAACGGTTGCCTGAAATAATAGCTAAAATATGAAATCAGTAGTAAGAAAAGACTTCATATTTGTTAGTCTATATTCGTAAAGTTATAGATTTTTATCCTGTGGGCAATTTTTGCGCGCTATTTTTATTTTTAATCGCACCCCTTCTAGGTAGCGTTGCCATTCCTTCTGTGAATCACCAGCCGGCAGTTCAAAGTCAAAACGTTGTAGGCGATACAGCAGGTGAGTCGAACGAGCCAGTCGAACAAATTACTGAAGCTCCTTCTTTAAAAGCTGCACCTATTAATCCTGATGAGCCTCAATCTTTTAAGCTTATGCCTCATAAGGCAGTTTATGAAATACATTTGCATCCAGATCCTCTTAAAAAACCAAAGGACCCTACAATTAGCGATGTGACTGGTACCGGTTCAATTGAGATTATCAAAACTAAGGAAGGTTGGGTATACCGTCAAAATTTGGCTGTACAAATTCACTATCACGATGGCACAACAACAACCATTGAGAGAAATATTGCTTCTTGGGAATCTCCAACAGAAATATCTTTTCACATTGAAAATTTTCGTGATGGTGTGACAGAATCCCTTCTGCAAGGTGGAGCCGAAGCAACAGAAGAGGGAATTTGGAGTGTGTATTTTCAAAAACCTGAAATGGATGGCTTTATAACAGACCAACCTCTTACTTTTCCGATAATGCATCTTGAAAAAGTGCTTGAAACTATCAAAAAGGGAAACTGTATGAAGGTAGGGTGCATTCTTTCTAATCAGATTGTCTTTTCATATGAGCTGCAAGCACAAGTGCGAATTGATACGATCGTGATTCCATTAAAAGGAGAAAGATTCTCTTTAAAAGATAGCTCATTGTTGCCCTCGAATAAGCTTTGGCGTCTCCAAGAGGCCTTATATGAATTGCAGTCAAATAATTCTGTTCCTGACTATGAAGAAAGCAACATCGATATATTTTCCACAGGCGTTATTAGTGCAATGGAAACAACGTGGGGAGAAGGTATAACAGTTGTTTTAAAGCTTAAAGAGCTGACGGTTTATCAATAAAAATTATAAATTCAGGTATTTCTGCAGGTAAAATATCTGAGGAAGCTTAGGCTTTTTTCTATAGCCTAATCTTATAATTTTTATCGTAACGTTAATTATTTTTGATAAAAAAAATAAAGAGCTGCTTATTAAAACAGCTCTTTAGTATTTTTGTAGAGAGCTAGTCTTGATTGACTGCTTTCATGCTTAGCTTTATTTTCCCGCGGTCATCAAACCCAAGAACCTTTACTTGCACGATATCGCCAAGCTTAACAACATCCTCAGTTTTGTTAACGCGAGTTGGGGCTAATTCACTAATGTGTACTAAGCCGTCACGTCCACCCATAATGTTTACAAACGCTCCAAATTCGGCAACTTTTACGACTTTGCCTTCATAGATATGACCAACTTCTGGGTCACAAGCAATTCCTTGAATCATTTTTACTGCTGCATCCATTGCTTCTTGTGTGACGCCAGCTACAGTAACTTGGCCGTCGTCTTCAATGTCAACTTTAGCGCCAGTTGTTTCGCAAATTTCGCGAATTACTTTACCGCCAGAACCAATCACTTCACGAATTTTGGAAGGATTAATTTTAAAGGTTGTCATCTTTGGCGCATACGTACTTAATTGGCTTCTGGAATATTCAAGAGCTTTAGACATTTCCCCAAGAATATGTAGGCGACCTTTTTGTGCTTGTGCTAAAGCTTCTTTCATAATGCTGGCAGTAATACTGGTAATTTTAATGTCCATTTGCAGAGCTGTAATACCCTCTGTAGTTCCAGCAACTTTGAAATCCATATCTCCCAAATGATCTTCATCGCCTAAAATATCACTTAGAACTGCATATTTTTTTCCTTCTTTTACAAGCCCCATAGCAATGCCAGCAATAGGTTTAGATAATGGTGTGCCAGCATCCATTAGGGCAAGTGATGTGCCGCATACGGTTGCCATTGAAGATGAACCATTAGATTCAGTGATTTCTGAAACCACACGAATTGTGTAGGAAAACTGTTCTTTTGTAGGTAGTAGTGGATTAATTGCTCTCCATGCTAACTTTCCATGACCTATTTCACGTCTGCCAACGCCGCTTAAGCGTCCTACTTCACCGACGGAATATGGTGGAAAATTATAATGAAGTAAAAATCGCTCTTTATATTCACCTTCCAAAGCATCAATAATTTGTTCATCTTGGCCTGTTCCAAGTGTCGCAACAACTAACGCTTGTGTTTCTCCGCGGGTAAATAACGCGCTTCCATGAGCACGTGGTAAAACGCCAACTTCTGCAACAATTGGGCGAATCTCATCAAGTTTTCGACCATCAAGCCTTTTTTGTGAATCCAAAATGTCACCACGCAGAATCTCTGATTGCAAATCGGTAAAGGCACTGTTTACTAATTTTGGAGATGTTTCCATATACTCAGCTAGTTCTTGCGCAACTTTTTGTTTTGCGGCGTCAATTGCTGCATAGCGGTCTTGTTTAATTTTTATGTTATATGCTTTGCGTAAATCTTTTTCCGCAATCTTTGCAACTTTTTTTGAAATTTCTGTAACTTCAGAGGCTGCTTTAGGCAGTGCCCATTGTGGTTTTCCTGCTTTTTTTACAAGCTTTTCAATAAGTTTTAAAACTGGTTGAAAGCTTTCATGTCCGAATTCTACGGCACTTAGCATTATATCTTCTGGTAGTTCTTTTGCTTCTGATTCAACCATTAATACTCCTTCTTTGGTGCCAGCTACAACCAAATCAAGATCTGATGCCTTCATTGCTTCAAGAGTAGGATTAAGAACTAATTTTCCATTAATGTGCCCAACTTTTGCTACCCCTACTGGTCCTTGAAAAGGAATACCTGAGATTGCAAGTGCTGCAGAAGCACCAATCAGCGCAGTAATATCGGTATCATTTTCAAAGTCATAAGCGAGTACTGTGCAAATAACTTGCACTTCGTTGCGAAAATCTTCAGGAAATAAGGGGCGAATCGGTCTGTCAATAAGCCGAGATTTCAGTGTTTCAGAATCAGAAGGTCTGCCTTCGCGACGCAAAAATCCTCCGGGAATTTTTCCAGCAGCAAATGTTTTTTCTTGGTAGTGTACGCTTAAGGGGAAAAAATCTATATCAGGCTTTGCATCTTTTTGTGCAACGACGGTACACAATACTGTTGTTCCGCCATAGGTTGCCATTATGGCACCATCTGCTTGGCGGGCAACTTTCCCTGTTTCTAGTACTAGTTTGCGGCCAGCCCATTCAATTTCTTCACGTGTAATGTTAAACATAAAATTTCCTAATGGTTAAAATGTAAAATGGAAGAACCGCAAGCATGTTCTTCCATTATGTGTTTACAGCAGATAATGTGATTCAAATTTTTCACAAATTTAGCGACGAATATTCAAGCGCTTAATTAACGTTTGATAACGATCCTCATTAACGCGCTTTAAATAATCAAGTAAGCGGCGACGCTGGCCGACAAGCATCAGCAATCCTCGACGAGAGTGTAAATCGTGCTTGTGTTCTTGCATGTGGTCGGAAAGATTTTTAATGCGTTCAGATATAATAGCAACCTGAACTTCTGGTGAACCCGTATCACTCGCTTTTGTTGCAAATTCTTTAATAACTTCTTGTTTACGTGTTGGACTAATCGACATCGAACATTCCTTTACTTTAGTTAAATGTTAAACACACGATCCGGATAAAATATATTATCTTGCACGTGACCAAGGGCGATGAGCTTGTCATCGAGCCAGGCCGAAGTATTAGAACAATTGCTTTTACATACTTCAACTGCTTGACCGTGCTGGATCTTAGTAGCCTTTTGAAACGATACAGATACTGCCGGGATGTCGTCCAGAACAGATCCAATCGGTAACAAAAAGCAAGCCAGGGAAGTATCGCCTATTTTTTTTATATTTTCCAGTGAAATCGCATTATCAATATTAAAATGGCCAACACGTGTTCTCCTCAACATTGTTAAATGGCCAACAGATCCAAGGTATAACGCCAGATCCCTTCCCAGGGAGCGCACGTATGTTCCTGTGCCACATGTTACGCTGAGAGTGGCGTTTCCCCCTTCATAAGCATCAAGAGTAAGGTCATAAATTTTTACTTGCCTAGAAGGCATGTCTATTTCTTCTCCATCACGAGCTCTTTTGTAAGCTGGTTTTCCTTTAATTTTTATCGCTGAATATATTGGCGGAGTTTGCTGTATTAAGCCTGTAAAAATTTTTAAAGATGAATATATGTCTTCTAAGGAAGGTCTGTGTTCAGAAGTAGCAACAATCTCACCTTCTGTGTCACCCGTTGTTGTTTGGGCTCCAAAAGAAAGAGTAAATTGATAAGTTTTTGAACTATTCATCAAATAAGGCATTGTTTTAGTGGCTTCGCCAAGGGCTAAGGGCAAAACTCCACTTGCAAAAGGATCTAGTGTTCCCGCGTGGCCAATCTTTTTTTGGCCAAAAGCACGCTTTACTATGCTGCCAGCATGAGTAGAGGTTATGCCTTCAGGTTTATCTAAAACTAGCCAGCCGTGCATATGCTAAAAACGATAATAAATGATGCAATCGGGATTTTTGTTATCCAAATTCAAATGTCCGTCTCTTATGCATCTTCCTGTAGCTCCTGGTGCATCTTTCACGATTAATTGCCCTTGATTGAGGTCAACTGCGCTACTTCCTTGATCAATTTTATTTTTCAAAGCTTGAGCTTGTTTTGGGGTTAAAAGGCCAGAGCCTTCTTCTTTTGCTAACATAAGCCAATGTCCAGGCATTTCTGCTGAGGGTTGAAACACAACAGTGTATTTCCCGCCAAGCTTCGAGGCTGGTGCTTTGTCACCATTGATAATAGATGCCTTACTTAAGTGCTGCCAGAAAAGATCTGCCTCAACACCTGTAATCTGGCCATTACCATCGCCAGATGTTGTGCCTGTGAAATGCATTGTTGCTCTGGGATCATCCCCAGGAAGAGACTGATAAATTTCTTGATACGTGTTGACAGCTAGCGAGTAATGTTGAAAATCTTGAACAACAGAGCGAATTTTTGCATTTCCTAAAAGTTCTTGACCTTTAAAAACAGCTCCGGTGATAAGCCCAATTACTACCAGCACAATAGACATTTCTATCAAAGAGAAAGCTGGAACTACCATGGTCAGTGGCTTTTTCCATCTGCTATTTCTCATTAATTTGTCCTTTTTTATGGTCCATGATTAGTATAAAAGGTTTTTCTATGGAATCAATTCTTTAAGCATATTCGAATTGAGTAATTGAAAGTTGCTTATATTTCTGAAGTTGAATGACTTGGCATAAAAAGCACGCTCTAAAAATTAGAACGTGCTTAAAAGTGATTTGTTTTGTTTTACTTATGCAGCGCCTGCTGCTTCAGTTTGCTTTGAGAGGTATGGCGCCAAGGATTGTTGCAGTGGTGATGTAACAGATGCTTTTAGAGTGCTTTCATCTACTACTGACGTTTGGGGGTTAGGCGCCAAATTTTCGCCATTATTTATTACTTCATCGCCTGCGGAGTTATCAAGAGGAAGAGTTTGTTGTTGCTCCATATTCGTGCCGTCATCTGCTAAACCATTTGCAACGGGTTTTGTTACTTCGTCGCCTGAGGAGTTATCAAGAGGAAGAGTTTGTTGTTGCTCCATATTCGTGCCGTCATCTGCTAAACCATTTGCAACGGGTTTGGTTACTTCGTCGCCTGCGGAGTTATCAAGAGGAAGAGTTTGTTGTTGCTCCATATTCGTGCCGTCATCTGCTAAGCTATTTGCAACGGGTTTGGTTACTTCGTCGCCTGCGGAGTTATCAAGAGGAAGAGTTTGTTGTTGCTCCACATTCGTGCCGTCATCTGCTAAACCATTCGATTGAGAAGCTAAATCTCCAGCAGGGGCATTTAGAAGGGTAGGCGATAACATTGCGTTATCATCTTTAGTTTTTGCTGTGGCCACTTGTATAATAGCGTTATGAGCTTTATCTAGTCTTTTCTCTGCTTCTAGTTTTTCTTCTTCTGCCTTTTGTGCCAGAATAGCTGCCTGTTTAGCTTCTTCTTCTGCTGCTAATTTTTCCTGTTCAGCCTTTTGCGCTAAGATTGCCGCTTGTTTAGCCTCTTCTTCTGCAGCCAGTTTTTCTTCTTCTGACTGCTCACGGGCTGCTTTTTCTAGAATTAATTCATTTTGTGTTGCATCTAAAATTGCTTTAGCGTTTTCAGCTTCT
The DNA here is from genome assembly GCA_018062345.1 of Pseudomonadota bacterium. GTDB lineage: Bacteria > Pseudomonadota > Alphaproteobacteria > Paracaedibacterales > CAITNM01 > CAITNM01. The sequence continues at coordinate 165,109 of JAGOSL010000002.1, forward strand.
AGATCAGCTTTTGCTTTTTCTAATTTTTGTTCGTCGGCTGTAGTAAGTGCCTGAGCGGCCAACTCTTTAGCAGCATCTAGCTGTGCTTGCATAAGTCTCATTGATTCCATGGCTGCTTCATATTCTTTTACAGCTAGGTTATGTTTTTCTTGTAATGATTTCATTTCATCAGGTGAAAAAGTAGTTGACCTTAGGTGCTCCACATATCTGCGTGCTGTTTGAGGATCTATTTCCGATGAAAACATTAGATTAACAGATATACCTTCTCCAGATATGCGAATTTGTCGCAGGTTATTACTATTTTCATCATCTAAAGCTAAAGAAAACATTGCAACAGCTACATTTGGAAGTGTACTGAATAGTTCTAAAAGTTTGCTTACAAGTTTTAAAAAGGTTTCTTGGGTAGCTTTAGGATCAGAAGTTGTGCAGACAAGATTCATTTGTTTGCCCTCAAATATACCGTCTCCAAACTGAAATTTCTTGGTTAGAAGGCCTTCTGAATTTGTAGCTGCTGGAAGATCAGTATTAACAGATTGCCCTGGTTCAGCAGCAACAGCATATGCCCCTGATTTTAACTTTTCTTGAAGTTCAGCTAACTCTTCTTTCGCCTTTTGTAATGCTTTCTCCTTTTCTGTGGCTTCTAAATCAGGGACTTCATAAACATAAACGGATGCTTGCTTGCCAAGAATTAAAGACGCATTTGGATCAGGCTCTTCTGTGTATGGGTATAAATAATTATTTTCGTCTTTATACATCCACCATTCTTTTGGATCTCCAGAATATCCGGGAAAATTACCGATGTTTGCATTTGCAGGAACAAGCTTAATCTCATCCTTGTTATCATTTTTTCTTAATACGTATACAATTGCCGCACCTTCTGGCATCTTTTCTCCTGCCATATACGGAAAATTTTGTTTGCCAGTTGGGTCGTATATTCCACCATCTTGGAATTTAAGTTTTTTAGTAATCATGCCTGGATGCATTGATTTATCAAAAAATTGAACTTCAATTTCATTGCCGTCCAAATTGATCGCTTTGTATTTTTTTTCTGATTTTTCCTCTGAAGAATGTTCTTTATTTTCTTCTGAAATAGCAGAGTCTGTTGCAGCTAGAGCAGGGCTCTGCCCTTCAATTGAAGCAGAATCTTCTGCTGTTGCATGCATTTCATTTATCCAAGAGAACGAAGAACCTAAAAGTAAGGAAAATAATAATTTTTTATTCATAATAATAAAACCCTAGTTAAGAATTTTTAACCTGAGTCTATTAAATCAAAAATAAATTAATAAAATATTAAAAAAGCTCACCAAAGTATAGCGAGCTTTTTTTAAAGTTTAGTTTGAAAAAAATTAGGCAGACTTTTTAACTTGATCTACTAAAGCTTTGAAACTTTCAGGCTGATTCATTGCTAAATCAGCAAGAACTTTCCGATCGATATCAATATTGTTTTTTTGCAAAGCGCTAATGAATACTGAATAGGTTAGCCCCAATTCACGGACAGCTGCATTAATACGCTGAATCCAAAGTGCCCTAAAATTACGCTTCTTAACGCGGCGATCGCGATAAGCATAAGTTAATGCTTTTTCAACTCTCTGTATTGCTGAGCGAAAGCAAGTGCTAGAGCGCCCACGATAGCCTTTGGCCATCTTTATAATTTTTTTGTGACGTGCGTGCGTTGTGACGCCTCTTTTTACTCGTGCCATGATAACTCCTTAGACGTGAAAATAGTAAGTGCGAATACGCTTGATCTCTGGAGATGCGCATATTTTCATGCCGCGAGCATTTCGTAAAAATTTATTTGAACGTTTCCGCATGCCATGGCGTTTTCCAGCCGGAGCTACCTTCACTTTTCCTGTGCCAGTAAGGCGAAAGCGCTTCTTGACACTGCTTTTTGTTTTTAATTTGGGCATTTTATCTCTCTAAAGTTAATAATTTAAGTAATTTACCGCAACAAAGGCATGCCCGGGCACTATACCCTAGCCACGCTGCTATATAGTGTATAAATGGTTTTTTTGTATAAATCAAGAATTTTTGTGTGCGAGTTCAGGCGATTTGAGTCAACAAAGCCATGATTTATAGCTTATTAAATGCAACCCCGGTGCAACCTCGAGCAATCTTTATGACGCTACTAAATCTTAAATACATTGGTGCAATTGGCGTTCCCGACGGGATTCGAACCCATGGCCTCAAGATTAGGAATCTTGCGCTCTATCCTGCTGAGCTACGGGAACCACAGGCAAATATTAGCTTTTCATGGATAGGTTGTCTAGATAGATAGCCCTAAAGTATTGCTCCATATACAAGAGGGCCACCTTAAGGAATTAAGCTTTTAAGAACTTACAGCCAAAGAAGAAATAATTTGGATGGAGTCAGCATGGCCTAAATTGGCAGATTTTCTGAGCAATTCAATAGCTTGTTGTTTTAAAGAATTGGTTTGAGGCTGCTTTTGCAAAAGCCCTACAGCAAAATTATATAGCATGATTGGGAGGTTAGCTCTAGCGTTTTGATTCCCAAGTATTGCTGCCTCTTCACAAAAATTTATACCTAGCTGTTCATTTTTAGCAGTAAAATTACCTAAGTAAAGCCGTGATGCATATTCGTAAAGCATAATGGGAAGATTATGTTCTGCTTCTTTATTGCCTAAGTCAGCTGCTTCTGTGCAAAATTCTATAGCTTTGGGCATGCTTGCTTTGAATCCGTGCTTTCCATGAAAATGCCATGCAGAAATATGTTTTAGCATGGTAGGATTTCCTATGCTTTTTAAGAATTCAATTTCTTGGCAAGAATTTATATTACTGGATCGCTTATTTGCTTCTCTCATCGTCATTGTATAGATTTTGCTAATTTGAGTTTCTGGAGCTTTGGCAAGGGGCCTTCTTAAAATTTCTGCTAGTTCGGGATCGGCTTCTCTTGTGAAAAATAAACGTAAAATACCCATACCACCAACATGACCTTCGGTCATTTCTGAAGTCGCTGGATCATATATGTATGACAGAATTATTGTGTTGGTAGTTAGGCCAAGCTGAGAAAGAATAGCTTCTGAAGCAAAATCTGCCATTGCAGAGCGACAGTGGATATCAACGGGTATATCATTGGCTATAAGTTCAAAGGCTCTTTTATTTAAAGAAGTTTCTAGCCATGCATAATTTACTTTTTCTTCGGCCGTGAAAACTATTGGATAAGCAATTGCACCGTGTATTGTCCATCCTTTGTAGGTAGTGCTGGCTGCCATATCTTCGTAAATTTTATTCAAAGTTAGATTGGGTGCAAAAATATCAAAGATTTTTTTTGTGAGAATTACCATTGGTTGGTTTGTTTCTAAAAACTGTTCCAAGGACTCAGCTAAAGCTGAATTCCAAGATTTTTGTTCGTGTGTTTGCGCATATTTTTTAAGGGCTTCAATAAATTTTGAAGAAGATACATTTTCTGCATTAACAGTTGTCCATTGTGTTTCAAAGGTCTCATCATCGTTGCTCATGGATTTTGCTATCATTGTATCAATAGCTAAAATGGTGGTTTGTTGAGGAGTGATAGCTGTTGTTTCAGTTACTCCATAAAAATCTACTAGTATGTTACGTTTGCCAGGAAATTTGTGCCGTATGCGTATAACCGAATAAATAAGTTTTGCGGGCGACGTTTCTACCTCACCATATCTACCTGCAAGGGTTGTTGCTATTTCTTTAGTGTAATATTTGAAAGCTTCGAAAGCTGCTAAAGCATCTGCTTTATCACGCTCAACTTCTAATATATCGATCCATTGAGCTGAATTTATTTCTGCTGGTTTGGTTAAAGATTCATGATTATGTGTGAATCCAGGAATAGGGTCTTCGTGCTGCCAAACCTGAGCAGTTGCGCTTAGTGCTGGCAGCATAATTAGCAATGTCAAAAGCGCTAGAAATTTTTTCATAGGGCTCCTCTTAATGTGTTGAGAACATCTTCAGCGTATTTGCTAAAAAGTTAATGAAAGGTTAACGAAATGCGCTTTGTTTATTTGATTGTGATCTTGCGGTTTCTTATAAAATTCGTCACATTAATGGACAAAAATAAATAGAGATTATAAATGGGATTTAATTGTGGAATTGTTGGGTTGCCTAATGTTGGTAAGTCTACGTTATTTAATGCGCTTACAGCAACGGCTGCAGCACAAGCGGCAAACTATCCCTTTTGCACAATTGAGCCTAACGTTGGTCGCGTAGGTGTTCCTGATGATCGTTTGGAGATTCTAGCAAAGCTTGCTAGTTCGCAAAAAATTATTCCAACGCAACTCGAATTTGTTGATATTGCAGGTCTTGTGCGTGGAGCTAGTAAAGGTGAAGGGCTTGGCAATCAGTTCTTAGGACATATTAGAAGTGTTGATGCTATTTTGCATGTGTTGCGCTGTTTTGAGGATGACGATATTACTCATGTAGATGGATCAGTGGATCCAATTCGCGATCTTACAACTATTGAGACGGAATTGCTTTTGGCTGACCTTGAATCACTAGAAAAGCGAATTCCTAATTTGGAAAAACGTGCTCGAGGTAATGATAAGGAGGCAAAAGAAAGCCTTGAAGTGATTCAAAAAGTATTGCCCCTTTTACAAGAAGGTAAGCCTGCAAAAATAGCAAAAATAGATGCTGCTGAGAAAAGCACTTTTGAGCAGTTGCAATTGCTTACTTCAAAGCCAATTCTTTATGTGTGTAATGTTTCTGAGCAAGAGGCAGCAACAGGAAATGATTTTACAGAAAAAGTTATTGCTTATGCGAGAAGCCGAGGAGATTCAGCTGTTATTATTTCTGCAGCAATTGAGGCTGAAGTTTCAAGTTTGAATGATCCTGCAGAGCAGCAAGAGTTTTTACAGGCTTTGGGGCTGAAAGAAACGGGTTTGCGTCAGGTTATTAAGGCAGGGTACGGATTGCTTGATTTACTAACATTTTTTACTATCGGTCCAAAAGAGGCGCGTGCATGGACGGTGCATCAAGGCGCTAAAGCGCCTCAGGCCGCAGGAGCCATTCACACAGATTTTGAGCGCGGGTTCATATGTGCGGAAACTATTGCTTACAAAGACTACATCGATGCTCAAGGAGAGCAAGGAGCTAAAAACTCAGGGAAGCTTCGTCAAGAAGGCAGAGATTATCTTGTAAGTGATGGGGATATTTTTCATTTTAGGTTTAATGTATAGATACTCTTATTAGAGTGAAATTTTTAAGGATATTTATCATATCAAATATTGATTTATGCATTATGATTTCGTTTTGTTCTTGAACTTTCTAAAAAACACGGCTAAATCTTAACCACAATTAACATATTAACTCAGTGAAGGTTTCATGTCTGATATTACCGCGCGCGTAAAGCAAATTGTGGTTGAGCATCTTGGTGTAGATGCATCTAAAGTTGTTGATGGAGCAAATTTTGTTGATGATCTTGGCGCAGATAGTCTTGATCAAGTTGAGCTTGTAATGAAGTTCGAAGAAGAGTTTAAATGCGAAATTCCTGATGATGCCGCTCAAACACTAACAACTGTTGGTAAGGCTATTGAGTTTCTTCAGGAAAAAACTAATTAACAACGATGAGAAGAGTCGTTGTTACTGGTGTTGGCGCAGTTACGCCATTAGCTAATGGTGCTGTGTCAACATGGGAAAAGTTGATTGCTGGCCAGTCAGGTATTACCAATATTGATGCGTTTGATGTATCGGATCTTTCGGCAAAAATTGCTGGAAGTGTTCCGTTACAATCAAGCGACGGACCTCAGCAATCAGATCTTTTCAATGCTTCCGACTATTTAGAGCCAAAAGAGCAACGAAAAATTGACCGATTTATTCTTTATGCTATAGCAGCAGCAGAGGAGGCGGTTAAGGATTCTGGCTGGAAACCAGCTAGTGCTGAGGAAAAAGAGCGCACCGGCGTCACGATTGGCTCAGGAATCGGTGGTCTTCCGTGGATTTACGATACATCTGTTACCCTGCTTCAACAGGGAGCAAGACGTGTAAGTCCGTTCTTTATTCCAGCAAGTCTTATTAATTTAGCCTCTGGGCAAGTTTCTATTCGCCATGGATTTCAAGGGCCAAATCATGCTGTTGTTACGGCTTGTGCAACAGGAGCGCATTCTATTGGTGATGCAGCACGCATGATTATGCTTGATGATGCTGACGTTATGGTGGCGGGTGGCGCAGAAGCTGCTGTTTGCCGTGCTGGAGTTGCTGGATTCGCAGCATCGCGTGCCCTTTCAACGTCTTTCAATGATATGCCTACTAAGGCTTCTCGCCCTTGGGACAGAAACCGCGATGGATTTGTTATGGGTGAAGGCGCAGGGGTTGTTGTTTTAGAGGAATATGAGCACGCAAAGAAGCGTGGAGCTAAAATTTACGCTGAAATTCTTGGTTACGGTATGTCTGGTGATGCTCACCATATAACTTCACCTGCTGAAGATGGTGGTGGAGCTTTTCGTGCTATGCGAGCTGCGTTGAAGAATTCTGGGCTTTCTTTGGAAGATATTGGTTACATTAATGCTCACGGAACGTCGACGCCTGCGGGTGATGTTATTGAAGTTAAAGCAATGAAGCGTTTGTTCGGTGATTACTGTTATAAACTTGCCGTTTCATCTACAAAATCAGCTATAGGTCATCTTTTGGGCGCTGCCGGTGCTGTAGAGTCTATATTTTCGATTTTTGCGATGCAGCACGGAATTGTGCCCCCAACATTAAATCTTGATGAACCATCTGAAGGATGTGATCTTAATTTTGTGCCGCACAAAGCCCAAGAGAAGAAGCTTAATTATGTTATGTCAAACTCTTTCGGGTTTGGCGGAACAAATGCATCCCTAATTTTTGGAAAAGCTCCTTAACTTATGCAGTAGGTGCTGCATTGCGAACAATGTCAGTATTTGGATTTGGGTTGGAAACTTTTAAATCCAAGTCAGCTTTTAGCAAAGATTCATCATTATTGGGAGTTTGATCTGCAATAGGTCCATATTGTAAATCTTCTATTGATTCCTGCTTTTGAAGCTCTTCTCGAGCTCCTGGAATGCTTGCTGCTTCTAGAATTGCACTATCTTTATTTTTTAATGCTTCTTGAGGGTCAATCGCAGGATTTTTTAATATTTCTGTTTTAGCAGAAGGTATGACCGGAGAAATTTCTGCATGCTTTAATATTTCACCATCCTTATCCTTCTCTTCGGAAGGCATTTGCTGGGCGTGAGGAGCAACTAATGACGCAGCCCATCTAGCTAAAAAACCATCTGAAGTATCACTAACGGCGCGCAATGCAAATGTTAGAAAAGAAAAAATGCAAATGTAAAATAATACTTTCATTACTGCCTCAAATTTATTCATTAAATTTATTCATTGTTTTACAGATTACGCAAAAAATATTAAGATTTTATTAATGAGGATTTGGTGGTTTATTTATATAAAGCAATTATAACCACTAATTTTATTAGGTGATTTTTGCATGGCCACTACGGGTGTATGTAAACTCATTAAAAGAAGTATTTTCTGCAGAGCGTTAAAAAGCTATTCTTGCTAAGATGGTAGATGGGGATTTTGAAGAAGCTACGACGACTTTAACTGAGCCTTCGGCTTTATCCAACCAGTTGGAAGATCACGGTTGATATTAACACTAAGTTGACTACTTAAAATGTCATCAATAGGATCTTTTAAGGTTACTGGGATTTGAGAAATTTTTATTTCTTTTTGTGTTGTTCTGGCTTTTGATTTTTTTAATTTTTTCTTATTCTTTGGTTTAAAAACAGGCTCTTGTGACTGTTCTTGTTCATTCTTTTCTATGATAGTGTCAATTGCATCTGGAGTTGCAGCAACGGTTTGCATTCTAGGTAGAGCGTTAAGTTTTCTAAAGGCATTTTCCATAAGTTCTGCAGCTTTTTTATCGCGTGAAAATGAGGTTTGTCCTCCAAGTACAACGCCAAACACACGAATAGGTTGGCCATTTGGGCCAATGCGTTGAGCTGAGACACTTATATTAAAGCGTGAAGCAAAGGTAAACCCAGTTTTAATGCCATCCATACCTGTGAACGAATTCAGCATACGGTTATGATTGCGTATAGGTTTACCGTGAAAATGGAAAGTCTTTGTTTTGAAATATGCATATTCTTTTGGAAAATTCTTATGAAGGGCTCGAGCAAGAATCATCATATCTTTTGCTGTTGTTATCTGTCTTCTATCTGGTAAGCCAGTTGGATTATAAAATTTTGTGCGAACCATTCCTAATTCCTTTGCTTTTTTATTCATCAGAGTGACGAAATTTTCAACACTACCACAAAGTCCTTCAGCTGCTGCAATAGACACGTCATTTGCAGATCTGGTAACCAAGGCATAAATAATATCTTTTACACTGATCGTATCGCCAATTTTTAACCATAGATTACAAGGTTCCTGAATTGTTGCCCGTTTTGAAATGGAAAATCTTGTTTTCAGTGTTATTTTTCCGTTTTGAAGAGCTTCAAAAATTAAATACAAAGTCATTTTCTTTGTAAGTGATGCAGGTGGGCGAATTTCATCGGCCCGATGACTTGCCATTACTTTTCCAGATTGCCCATCAACTATGATATAGGCAAAATTATTCGCATGTGTGATTGAGGGGAATAAAAAAACAAATAAAAACAAAAAAATAAAATTAAAAATCTTTATCACTTATTTGCTCGCAACTAACTTGGCTATTAGGATACCAAAAAAATCAACTAATCAAAAGACACGATAGCAAAAAATCTGTCAAAATTACTTGGTAAATAAATGTATTTTTTCAGAAGTTTGTTTTGAGTTCCTGTTTTGGCTCTTGCTTGTGTGTTTTTTTAAATCATATAAAACTTGCAGTGCTTGGCGTGGAGACAAATCGTCTGGTTTGATGCTGTGTAAGAATTTTAGGGTGTTTTTTTCTTCGACAGAGATTGAAGATGGCTCTGGTGAAGCATGAGAGGTGAGCGGGGCAGAGGTTTTCTTTAAAAATTCTTGAGCACGGGTAATCACTATTTGGGGAAGGCCAGCTAATTCGGCCACATGAATTCCATACGACTTATCAGCACTACCTTCAATGACTTCATGGAGAAAAATAACTTTTCCATCATGCTCAACAATCTTCATGGTTAAAAGTCTGATCGGGTGATTTTTTGCCAAATCAACCAATTCGTGATAATGGGTTGCAAATATGCAGCGTGACTTGATAGTGTTAATTAGATATTCGCTAACCGCATTTGCTATTGCTAAGCCATCTTGAGTGGATGTGCCACGGCCAATTTCGTCAAGAATAACAAATGAACGATTTGTTGCCTGATGTAGGATGCTTGCGGTTTCGACCATTTCAACCATGAAGGTAGAGCGTCCTGCCGCTAAATCATCAGCGGCCCCTATGCGTGAGAATAGCTGATCTATCCAGCCTATTTCAGCGCGTGCTGCTGGAACAAAAAGACCGCAATGAGCCATCCATATGATTAGTGCATTTTGCCTGAGATATGTGCTTTTACCTGCCATATTTGGTCCGGTTAAAAGAGCAAATGGCTGATCAGAAAGATTGCAACTGTTGGCCGTAAAAGTATTGGAAACGAATGTTTCTATTATCGGATGACGACCAGCTGCAATGTCAAGAATTTCATTGTCTTTTAATATTGGGCGGGTGAAATTTCTACTAATAGCTAATTCTGCCATACTGGACATGACATCAATTTCAGCCATTAATGAAGCAAGTTTTTCTAGCTGGTTTTTATGATTTAGAATTTGCGCACTTAATTCTTTAAAAATTTTTATTTCCTGGGCAATCGCTGAAGTTGATGCGTGTTCAAGTTTTGATGCTAATTCTTGTAGCTCACTAGTGATGTATCTGGCGCCATTGCTGATTGCTTGGCGATGAAAGAAAGTTGATGGAATTTTATTTAAATGATTGGCTCCAACTTCAATATAGTAGCCGACAAGATTGTTGGTTTTTATTTTTAAATTTGAAATGTTTGTCTCTTCTTGATAGCGCAATTCTAGTGATTTTAACTGTTGACTGCCATGATCTCGTAAGTGCCGAAGCTCATCTAAGATAGGGTCTATGTTGGCTTTTATGAGTCCGCCGTCATGCAAGGCAGCAGGTAAATGATCTTCTAGGGTTTGTTCTAGGGTATCGAGTAACTCGAAAGGAATATCGAAGGTCCAAAATGATTGTTTTGCAAGTATTGGTTTTATGTTTTTAGCAACCGACAACATTTGAGAGATTGCTTTTAAGTCACGCGGTAAGGCTCGTTCCAGAACAATACGCACCAATGAGCGTTCACTATCAGGGCAATTAATTAATGATTTTCGTACAGATGCGCGTTCACAGCTATTTGTGATAAACCAATCAATATTGTTTAAGCGCTGATTCAAAATGGTTAGATCATTTGTTGGATGTGTCAGCAGTTCGAAAAAAAGTCTTCCGCCAATAGCTGTTTGTGTATTATCTAACGCGTGCAAAAGGGATCCCTGGAAAGTGCCTTTTAGCGTACGGGTGATTTCAAGATTTTGGCAAGATTGGGCGTCAACTTTAACAAACTTAGTTGTGCTAATAAGTTTAGGAGAATGCAGGTGTTGATAATGTTTTTGCTGAGTTAAGTGGACATAGTCGCACAAAATACCAGCTGCTTGAATCAATCGAGGTTCGCGCAAGCCAAAAATTTCGGAGCTAATTGTGCTGAAAGTTTCCCGTAATTTTTTTTCTGCATTATTGAAATTAAAGCGAATGTCTGCAAGTGGTTGAATAATTTTTTTAAATTCTCTGAATGCATCTAAATTAAGTGATTGCCATATACTTTCAGGCATTAATATTTCAGCAGGATCTAATTGATAAAGACTGCTAGCTAAAGATTCCATCTCTAAATCTGCTACAAAAAAAGTGCCGGTTGATATGTCTGCCCAGGCCATACCAGCGCGTTGCGTCTTTTTATCGATTGGGCTGATTGCCACTAAATAATTTGCTTTTTTGGGGGCGAGTAAATTTTCTTCAGTTAGAGTGCCTGGCGTGATGATGCGCACAACGCCACGTTCTAGGGGGCCTTTTTTACCTTTTTCTTTTGCTTGTTCTGGGGTTTCAATCTGTTCGCAAACTGCAACGCGAAATCCTTTTTCAATAAGTTTGGACAGATACATTTCATGAGAATGTACAGGAACTCCTGCCATGGGGATTGGTTGTCCCGCGTTTTGTCCTCGCTTTGTTAATGTAATATCCAAAGCTGTAGATGCTTTGATGGCATCTTCAAAAAAAAGTTCATAGAAATCACCCATGCGATAAAATATTAAGCAGTCACTGTGTTGCTGCTTAATTTTATTGTATTGCGCCATCATGGGGGTTTGAAGTGCCATAACTTTTAAAGAATAAGTTCTGCACTTCTTATAGCAAACTTTTCAGAAAATGTCCTGAGAACTTGTTTTTATGAAAAGAAATAGGGAAGAAGCGAAACACATAAAAATTACCTAAATTTTTAATCAAATTAACTGTTTATTTACCGTTAATAACTAACCTTAGCAGTAGGAGGTTCGTCCTTCCAATAGTAATAGGAGATTAGTGCATGCCAATCAAAATTATATTGACGTACTTTATCTCTCAGCTTTAGGGGAATTGTTATGGTTAATTTAAGGGGATTATTTTTACAATCTATAATCTGCAGATTTTGTTTGGCTTGGGTGTTTGCTTATTTTTTCCATGATGCATTCTCTGCTACGAAAACTATGAATGTCGGGGTATCTATTGGTGAAGTGTCTGAGTTGGGAGATGTTCTTAAAGATGGCTCTGGAATTAATAAAATTGGAAAAGGTCTGTTAGTTTTTCCGGCTGGGCAAAGTGATGCTGGCCCAATATCTGTTTTAGAAGGTGGTTTGGTTAGCAATGGCCCTGTAAATACTGATTTAATAGTGGAGTCTGGTGCCACCTATAGAAGTTCGGTATCAGCTGGCACTATAACTAATAGAGGCAATGTAGAAACAGGTCTTGTAACTGATGATTTTGCTAGTTGTTTAGCGCTTACAAATTTTATACAAGATGCACTTAGTGCTTCTTTCTCGGTTAAAATTTTTCCTGATGGCACCTGTGATTACCTAAAGGTAAACACAGCAAATTTGACGGGACAACTGCGTATTTATGTGGCAGCTGGAAGTTATCCTTCATCTGGACGAACTTATCCCGTTATTAGAGCGGATACGTCAGTTAGTGGTGCCTTTCTTTCATTAGTGAATGAGAGCGCAGCAGATGTAGCTTTGTCTTCTCATGTAGATGCTACAACTTTTAACTTAATTGTAAAAGGAAATGTGCCATATGTGATTCCAACGAGCACAGCTTATGAATGCGGAATACGATTAAATGTAAATCAGCGACGCGATACTATTAAGATTGGTGGTACGGGTGGATTTAACGGATTTGTGACTCCTGAGGATTGGTGTGAGGTTCTTTTCATAAACTTTGTGCAAACAGGATCGGCTGTTGAGCAGAATACAATCCTTACTAATGCTTATACAGGAATCGGTGATGTTCCTGAGTTACCTGAGCATGTTCAGGAAGTTTGGATTACTGGAGATCCAACGGGATACGACGTTCTTGTTGCAGGTGGTGCTCAATATGCATTACCACTTCCAGGTCCTCACACAAGAATTCGTTTTGCTTTGAGCAGATCTCCGGCTACTGACCCACTAACTTGGTTCCAAGGGGCTCTTCCTGTAGGGTGTACGTTAGTTGTTGAGCCTGGTTCGGCTGATCCATTTATTAAGAGTGTATTACCATTGAGGGGAGGAAATATGATAATTGGTTCAAATGTTAAGTTTGGAGTAGGGGTTGCAGCCTTACTTGCTTCTTCTGAACACTGTCCAATTCAAAGGTATCCAGTAGAAACAACTGCTGACTTAATTAACCCACCAATTATTACAATAACAGAACCTACAGCATTCCAATGGGGTATATATGGATTAAGTATCAGAGGTGAATTCCCTGTGACATTTAGTAATGGACGTGGTGGACATTGCCGGGACGGTATGAGCCCTAATTTGTTTAATCCTGATTCGACTGGTGCACTTTACAATATTGAGCCTGGATGCTTATTAACGATTTATCGTAGTCCTGAATATGTATTGCCAGAAATTGATGGTTGTTTGGTTGAAGGCGGAGCTTCTCGTATTAATATCTCAACTAATTTGAGCGAGGCTATAAAGGCTTACCCTGAAATTGTGCCGCCACTAAATCAGTGGATTGATATGTTAGGTAATACTAAATAATCTAGCAAATTTTAAAGTTTGGGCCCCTCAATTAATTTTTCTGATTGAGGGGTTTTCAAAAGAAAGTTTAATGCTTTTTGTATATAGATATCGAGGTTTTTGCTTTTTGAAATTTCTGATTTTTCAATTTTGATGTCTGGTTTTACACCTTCGTTACCAATTCTTTTTCCTAACGGATCATTTAGAAAAGCAATTGTGAGAATTAGGCCATCTTCTCGATTTTGATACTGAAATACTCTTTTTGCAGTGGCGCTACCTGATGAGTTTTCGCCAATAAGTATTGCGCGTTTATGCGCTTTTAAAGCAGATGCAATAACTTCTGCAGCTGAGCTTGAGTTTTTGTTTTGCAGTACTACTATTGGGAGATTCTTTAAAATATCAGGGCCTGTTGAACAGAATTTTGAGAAAGCTTTCTTTTTTTGCATTTCTACAACAACATGACCATCTAAAAATTGGCTTGCAATACCTATTGCTGCTTCAAAACTACCTCCTGGACAATCACGCAAATCAAGAATTAATCCTGATAACTGCTGATGAGTGGTGATTGTTTCTAGGTAATTATGCACTTCATTTGCTGCATTTTTGTTTATACACCCAAATTTTAAGCAGGCGATATTTCCAAACCAGTTTAGTTCAGCTGATGGGATTATGAATGGTCCTGGGGTTATTTCTTTTATAAGAGGTTTATTTCTTCTTAACAGAGTTACTTTGCAAGGATTTGCTCCTTTAATGAGTTTTAAAAAGTCATATAAAATGATTTCTTTTAAAACTGTCCCGTTAAATTCAATCAAAATATCATTTTCTTTAAAATTCGCAATATAAGCAGCAGATTCTTTGTAAACTTTTTTGACAAGCAATCCATCTTGATGCTTTGCTAGAATCATTCCTAGCTTTAATTCTCCACCATCAACATTTTCTTTCAGGGATTTTGTGTCTTCTTTACTTAAGTAATTACCATGGATATCAGCACCTTGGATTAATCCTTGAAGCATTTCTTGACGAAGTTTTTCTAGAGATGGTTTTTCGGGATAAAATTCTTTAATGATTTCTAGCGTTTCGTCTAGGCTATCGTGTAATTCTTGATAGGGGTTTGAGCATCCCATAAGCAAAAAAAGTGATAAGAAATACCGATTCATAATTGTGTAATCTTGTGGTAGGGATCTGGATCTAGCATCACATCATCTCGCCAAAGTTGTAATTCAACTACGCTTGGATTTTTATCGGCACAAAAGCCAAGCGGATCTCCTTGTTTTAATTTGTCTCCTTTGTCGACGCAACACTGATTGATTCCCGTGATAACATAGGTGAAATGAGCTTGCCTGATGAATACAGCTATAGAGCCTTCAAAATGATTTATTGCCGCCACAGTGCCAGAATCTGGGCAAAGAATAATGCCTCCTTCTAAAGGAATCCATGTGGTTTTTGTTGATGAGTCTCTAATGCCTGCAACTGGTGCAATCCAATTTAATAGATTGTTTGATTTATTAATTTTGAGCGTAGGAAATTTTCTAATAAAATCTCTAATTGAACTAATTTCTGCGATTTTTGACTTATCTGTCCAATATTTTATTTTTTGATTTTGTTTTAGTTCTTCAAATAGTTTTGCATACATGAAATTTAGAGATTCTAATTCTTTGATAAGCTTTTGATTTTTTTCAAATTCTACATTCCCATATTTTTTTTGATAGTCTCTTACGTATTTTTGGTACAAGGGTATGAGTTCTTTTGTTTTTAAAGTGAGAAAGGTTTTTTTTCTTACGTAGTTATGCACTGCTCTTTCTGTTGGGAGTAAGGCTGTGCCAAAACCAAGTTGATAGCGCTTTTGTGCAAAATAAATAGCCCCTAATTGTTGTTGGATATTAAAAAATTCTTGATTGCTGTGTAATTTGTCATTGTGTAGCCGAGTACATTGATTATAGAAGAATGCTAGTTGTTGTTGAATTTGATACCATTTTTGTGCTTGTTCACGAATTTCATTGTAAGTTTCTGCGTGAAGACCAGAAAAACAGAAAAATAAAACGACAATATTTAGCACAACAATGATTTTCCTGACATTTCTTTGGGTTTAGGGATATCCATAATATCGAGAATTGTTGGTGCAATATCTGCCAAGGACCCAGTATTGAGATTTAAAAAATCACTGTTTATCAATACAAAAGGTACGGGATTACGAGTGTGTGCTGTATGAGGGGTTACTTTATCATGCGCTCTCATACACTCTGCGTTACCATGATCAGCAGTTATGATAAGTAGCCAATTATTTTGTATGGCTTTTTCTTCTAAAGTTTTTATACACGCATCGACACAGCCCACTGCTTTGTTGACAGCATCTATCATTCCAGTATGACCTACCATATCTGCATTAGCATAATTGACAACAATTAGATTCAGATCTTGTCGTTCCATTGCGATTGTTACAGCTTGGGTGACTTCGTGAGCAGACATTTCTGGTTGGTGGTTATAGGTAGAAACTTTTGGAGAGGGAATCATTATTCTTTCTTCATTTGGAAATGGATATTCTTGTCCGCCATTTAGAAAGAATGTCACGTGAGCATATTTTTCAGTTTCAGCGACACGTAGTTGTTTTAATCCAAGATTTGAAATGACTTCTCCTAGGCTATGATTAATAGGATCTTTTGAAAATATTGATGGAATTAAAGGTGTAAGATCTTGAGCGTATTCATTCATTGCTAAGGTAGGGCCAAAATGAATGGTTTTCTCACGTTTGAATTGATCAAAATTTGCAACCAAAAAGCTACGCAAAATTTGTCGCACTCGATCTGATCTAAAATTAATCATCCATAGCCCATCTCCATCTTGCATGCCTTTGTACCCTTCTGAGGCAGTAGGTACTATAAACTCATCGGTGATGCCTTTTTCATAATTATTCATGATGAGCTGAAAAGTACTTGAAAATTTAGGCGCATTCCCTTCTATGATTGCTTTGTAGGCAAGCTCAATTCTATCCCAACGGTTATCTCTATCCATTGAAAAATATCGACCACTTAAAGAGGATAAATGGATATTGGGATGTTCTTTTATTGCATCTGAAAATTCTTGTACGTAGTTTTCAGCGCTTTTAGGAGGAGTGTCGCGTCCATCTAAGAATCCATGCACATGAACATTAATACCAGATTCGCTTAAAAATTTTGCTGTGGAGATAATATGATTTATATGAGAATGCACCCCGCCAGGAGATAGCAATCCCATAATGTGGCAAGATTTTTTAGTTTTTCTTAAGTGGTCTACAGCTTTTTGGATGAGGACGTTTTTTTTAAATAATCCTTTGGATATTGCTTGATCAATTTTGGGTAGATCTTGCATTAGTACGCGTCCAAGACCAATGGTCATGTGCCCTACTTCGCTATTGCCCATTTGTCCGTCAGGCAGCCCAACATAATGATCAGAAGCTTGTAGCTGAGTATGTGGATATTTTTGTAGGATGGCAGCCCAATTCTTGGCGCTATTAATAGCATTGAATGAATCTTGTGATCCTATTCCCCATCCATCAAGAATACATAAAACGACTTTTTTGTTCACTGACGAATACAGCCTTACTCAAATTTTCTGTAGCTTGATTTTAGCCTGATTTTATCTTCTAATGCTAATGAATCTGGTTTTAATTTTTTAGGAGATGTTATGAACATTATGATGATTCGTCTATTATCAGCTATTAGCTTGGCTGTTATAGCAATTTTGGGAATTGATCTTTCCGCGGCGTCTTCAGAAACATCAGCAGTTACAGTGCCTGCTGCGGTGATTGCCGAGAAAACAATGGAAGAAGTTGAAAGCATGCTTGGAAAAGCCACGATTATAGATGCTCGTGGTCAGGGTGCAACTGCCATAAAAGGGGCAAAATTTCTTGCGGCAGATGCCAAAGATTCAGAAATTCAGGAGTTGTTAGCTGATAAAACATCAATGGTTATTGTGTATTGCGGAAATGTTAAATGTCCGGCAAGCATGACATTAGCAGAGCGTCTTGTTGGCTTGGGTTATACAAATATTTCTCATTATGCAGGGGGAATTGCTGAATGGGAAGAAAACCAGAAGCCAGTTGATGAGCATAAACCTAGGTAATAAATTAAAACTCACAAACAGAGCAGCTGAGTTTTTCAGCTGCTTTTTTTACAAGAGAAGTTAGCATGAATAGTCCAATTGAGATGGAAAAAAAATTCCAAGTTTTGCAAAGTGATTTAGAAGGATTTTTAAGAAATAAGCGTTTCATTTCTTCAAAGACAGTTGTTGATGAGTATTTAGATACATCTGATGGGTTATTTTATCAGGATGGAATTTTTATAAGAGTTCGAAATAACATAACTCTAGATTTTAAATTTAATCCCGATCATTTGGGAATAGCGGATGTCAATGATTATGTGGTATGTCATGAGTACAACGTTCCATTACCTTTTCAGATTGAAACGTTTCATGTTTTTGAGGCTTTGGAAAAAATGATTCCTATTAAATGTCCTCATCCTTATACATATGAAAAATTTTTAGAAGAAAATGATTTGCGGACTCTTTTGATTTTAAATAAAAATCGCACTACTTATGAAGATGACACTTTCGTTATAGCTGTGGATGAATTTGCTGATTTTGGAGTATTTCTGGAGCTAGAAGCAAAAAATAATAACATGTCGCAAGAAAGGTTTCTGAAGGAAATTGCAAAAGTAACTGAGGGTATGGCAGTGAAAGAATTTAATTCTGGTTATATTGAGCTTCGTTTGCGCCAGCTTAACGAGTCTTTGTATTTGAAGGGGAAATACCTTATAAATCCGGAACTTGAAATAGCTGCCTAATGGTTCATTGCGATGTTGTAGTAATTGGTGGTGGGGCGGCTGGGCTTATGGCGGCCGCAACTGCAGGTAAACGCGGTCGAAAGGTTATACTTATTGAGCATACTGAGAAGATTGGCGAAAAAATTCGCATCTCTGGTGGTGGACGTTGCAATTTTACGAATCTATTTGCATCACCTAAAAATTATATTTGTGCGAACAAGCACTTTGTTAAGTCGGCATTAGCTTGTTACACACAGCATGATTTTATTAAGCTCGTGGAAACATATGGTATTGCTTATCATGAAAAGACTTTAGGGCAATTGTTTTGTGATGGGTCTTCTAAGCAAATTGTTAGCATGATGCTAAGTGAGTGTCAGATTGGACAAGTAGATGTGCGGCTTAATTGTTCTGTGAAATCAATTGAAAAAAATGATCGATTTATTTTAAGCACAACAACAGGTGTGATTGATACAGCATCGATTGTAATTGCAACAGGTGGACTTTCTATTCCACAGATTGGTGCTTCTGATTTTGGTTATAAAATTGCCCGACAATTTGGCATTAAAGTTTTAGCAACAAAGCCTGCTTTGGTTCCATTAAGAGTCGATAATGCAAAGCTTGCAATGTGCACAAAACTTAGTGGTGTTTCGCAAGATTCATTAGTCACCCATAAAGGGGCGCAGTTTAGAGAGAATATTTTATTTACGCACCGTGGATTAAGTGGCCCTGCGATTTTGCAAATTTCATCGTATTTAGAAAAATTCTCACAAACAGAAATCCTGATTAATCTGTTACCTGATATGGATTTAAAACAAGAATTCATAATGCATAAGAATAGTAAGCAAACAGTTGCGAATTTTTTGAAAAATTATTTACCAAGCCGTTTGGTTGAAGCGATAGCAACTTCAGATTTTGATCGAAGCATTACAGATCTTAAAAATAGTGTCTTGTTAAATATTGCTGATTCACTTCATCAGTTTAGAACGCCAATTAATGGAAGCGAGGGCTATCAAAAAGCAGAAGTGACGCTAGGTGGCATTGATACAGATGAACTATCTTCCAAAACAATGGAAAGCAAAAAGGTTCCTGGATTATTTTTTACGGGAGAAGCTGTTGATGTGACGGGATGGCTTGGTGGATATAATTTTCAATGGGCTTGGTCATCAGGGTATGTTGCTGGGCAACATTGCTAGAGTTCTTTGTTGCAAAGCATTGAAAAATTAAAACAAATCATTATATATTGATCATTAAAATTAATTTATGGAAATTTATAGATGAGATTGATGGCTTTATTAACATTTATTTTTGTATGGTCTGTACAAGTTTATTCAATGGAAGTTCGTGATCCTTTTGAGTGTTTACCTGGAGCAAGACCTTTTGCAGGAATTAAAATTAAAGGCGAAGCTGCTGAACAACTTATGAGAAATTTTGAAGAATTTCGAACAACACGAAAAAATCAAAGGAACAAAATAAATGAGTTTAAATCTATTGAAACAGTTGCTGCTGAAATTATAGAAACACCTTCTCACGTTGCTTGTGGTAATGATGTTCTTCAAGGAATTAGAGAGTGGGTTAGTAAGCCCGTTCATGCTGCAAGTGGAGCGACTTGTGTGCCTGGTGAAGATAGAATTTTTTCCGTTGATTTTGATACACTTGCGAAGGTTTTAAGTATAAGAGCAAAAAAACCTGTTACAGCACAGGAACTATCAGAGCTTGTAGAAGATACAAAAAATAAAAACAAGCAATATTCTATGCTAAGATTCTTTGCTCAAAAAGTTTTAAACTTTCCTCATTGTGAACTTGAGCAATTAAATTCTTGGCTGGTGGGTGGCAATAATGGAGCGGCAGCAATTCCTTCATCTAATAGATTGCTGAAATGCAATATTGATTTAGTATTCAAATTATTTAATGCAAGAGTTGACCGAGATATTGCAGACGAGTTCGGACATTTTGTTGAAGAATACAATGAAAAGGAAGATAGGATTTTCTTAAAGGAAGATTTTGATGCATATACCACGGGGCCATCTGCACCTTCTTGCACCATGACATCTACATATGAAGAATTTTATGAAAATGGTGTGCAAACATCACGTATGGCTTTTCCAAAAGGGTACGATATATCCGTTGCACTGATGACTACGAAGAATGATTTTTTTGCAAACTTAACCACAGGAATTGATAATAGTCGTTATAGAATTTATGATTGTTTCTTGGTGGGGGCTCAATATTCTGGAGTTGAGATTTGTCATGCTGAATTCATGAATCATTCCAAAATAAATATTGAAAACGGCTTAATTTACCAAGATGGAGAAGTATTGAATACAGGTGATACGGTTTGGGCTTTAAATGCACATAAAGAGCTGCGTATTTTCCCACAGAAAAAATCTAATATTTTAGGTGGCGCTCATCATAGTTATCTTTTTCAAGAAGATAGTGTTGGCCTCCCAGCTGCTTGTGCTGGTCACATGGAAGTAAGAAATGGAAAAATTTCAAAAATTGATCGTTCGAGTGGTCATTATTCACCAGTAGAACTTCAGCTGCTTTTAGCAATATCATATTTCCACAAAATAGATATTATTGCTGATGATGTTATACTGAATGGGAGTGGGTACTCTACAGGCTACAGCACTTTAGCAGAAGCCTTATCTATAGCAAATATGATTGAACTGACTTGAAATAAAGCAATCACTGCGCAAAGGGTGGCTGTTTGACAGTCACTCTTTTTCTATTTAAATTTAAAGAACTTTTTGTGTTCGGGAATTCGGTTTAAATCCGAAGCTGTCCCTCGCAACTGTAAGTTGGGAGCGCACTTTATATACCACTGGAGTAATCTGGGAAGGTTAAGTGTTTGCTGTGAACAACGAGCCAGGAGACCGGCAAAAAGAGCGTCACTTTTTCTAGATTCGAGCGGTTGATCAAGAAGGGTAGCCTATGGGTGATGCGATTAATATTAACGCAACCTATAAGGGCAATTTATGCGCTTGTTTTTTATTGTATTGGCGGCTTCATTGTCTGCTTCAACAGTTGTTTTGGAGCCGATTGTGATAAAAGCAAAAAAAGAAGCTCCAATTTCTGCTTGGCAATTTATTGAAACACTCACAACTGATCACTTAACAACACTTGGTTTTGAGGAGCAGCAATTGAAAAATATTCCAGGCGTTAATACAACGACAACGGGTAATCCGGGGCAATTAACATCTATTAAGATTCAAGGGGCAGATTCAAAATATGCAAAGGTGCTTTGGTCAGGTCTTAGTGTGACCGAAATGATGGTTGACGTATCCTTAATTCCTTTGTCTACCGGAAAGATTGAGATTGTAAAAGGTGTGCATTGCGCGGAATACGGAAATGGTGCAATAGGTGGTGTTGTCAATGTGCTTCCTTTTTTAATGCCAGATGAGCAAGACGGAGGGGCAAAACTAAGCGTTGGTAATTATGCAAGATCTGCGCATCTTTGGTGGCGTCAAAAAATAAAGGATGGCTTTTCATTGCAGCAACATTTAGAGCGTGATGCTTTTCATGGAAAAAATACTATTCCAAAACGCTATCAAATAAAATATCCAACAGCAATGAATCCTGAAACACAAAAACAATATTTTTTAAACCAGCTTACTTTTGAGAATCATCATGTAAGAACATCTTTTCAAATAGGTCTTATTAAATCAGCCTCAACTGGTAGTAATATATCTCCGTTTCCTCCAGTTGTGCCTTACGATTCCAGATCAAAAAGGACGTTGCAAGTTTATGCGCTAGATCTGGAAAGTAAGGGCAAGCGGGTGAGTCCATACTTAAAGATGCTCAGCACTATTATGCATTTTCAAGATTTTTCCCCTTATGGAGCGAGTGGAGGAACAGATAGAGGTGGTAGTGGAAAAGCAAAATTTGGCGTAAGGGTAAAAAGTAATTCAATGATCTTTGAGCCAATTGTTGAATATCATAACAATACATTCTCTCCTACGGGGGGAAAACAAATTAAGAATAGCGAATATGCTTTTGCGCAAGGTATACATGTGCAAAAAGGTACTCTTGAATGGAAGAATTGGGCGCGTGTTCAAAAAGCTGATCATTACAATTGTGTTTATGCGCTCAGTTCAAGCGTATTAAAAAAATACAGTGACACTGAATTTTCTGCTCATTTTGGAACAGGGTTTAATATACCTGATTTGTATATGTTGAATGATAAGAAATATGGTAGTAGGAACTTAAAACATGAATCCGCTTATGGTGGAAATTTGGGAATTTCTCAACAAACAACTTTAGGAACATTTAGTATCCTTATCTTTAAAACAGACTATAAACAGCAAATAGTTTTCAAAAATAAACAATTCCAAAATATTAAAAATGCAAGACAGGAAGGTTTTGAAATAGGATGGAAAAAAAAGATTAACGGGGCATGGATGATCGAATTATCTGGCATGTATGTAGATTCCGTGAGCTTGAACCCTAAAAAGCGACTTCTAAATGTTCCTAGAACTTCCGCAAATGTTAAAATTATTCATGAGCAAGATGATCTAAAGGCAGGATTTGGTTGTCGCTATACAGGAACGCAAGTTCAACCACATTTCGAACAATACACAGTTGGAATTAAGCGAGGGGGGTATCCAATTTTCTTTGGAGATATTCAATATAAATTTAAAGAACACGCAACATGGTTTTTAAATGTTGAAAATGCATTTAACAGGAAAACGGAAAATCCAATTGGATACAGAAATCTGGGATTTCAAATTAATACAGGAGTTAATGTTACATGGTAAAAATGCGTTTTTTACTAATTGGATCTGTTTTTTTTCATGGGTTGATTGCATTTTCTATTGGGCAGTATGTTTCATCTGAAAAATTAAAAACATCAAATAGTTTTCCAATTATTTTATTGAGTTCCACAAAAAAAAATGATGTGGAGATGGTAAGGAGTGGTTCTTCTAGAAAAGTTGCTCATTATCAAAATAAGAAAATGCCTAGTTCTAAAGAAAATAATATTGTGATGCAAACTTCTGATGCTTTGAAAGTTATTTACAATCCAGCTCCTGCTTACCCGGCTAATGCTAAAAGGAATGGTGAAGAGGGAATTTTTTCAGTGAAAATCATAGTTGGTATGAGTGGAAAAGTAGAGCATGTTGAGCTTGTGCCTATTAAAGGCAAAAAAGAATTTTTTGAAGAAGAATTATTACGCACCTTGAAAACTTGGCAATTCAAACCTCATGATAGAGAAATTTCGTTTGAGGTTCCTATTTCATTTCAATTGGAAGAGTAAATTAAGTACAGTGATGAAAAGGAATGATAGAATGAAAAAATATTTCATCATAGTTTGTCTTATCAGTGCGTGTTTTAGCGAAGAAATAACAAAACAAAATTCGGCAAATGATATTCAAATTAAGGCTGAGAACATGCAATATAACACATCGCGTAATCAAGCAGATGCGAGTGGCAGTGCAATATTATCTTATATAGTAAATAACGAGCTTGTTACATTAAAAGCTGATAAACTACATGCAGAATTTGATAAATCCGGAAATTTAACAAGTGCAATAGCTGAAGGTGGTGTCGAAATTGACTACAAAGATACTAAGTTGCTTGCCACAAAATGCCTGCATGATTTCAATAAAAATGTTGCTGTGTGTACCGGAGAAGATGTGCGGTTGTTGCAAGATAAAAATGAAGTGCACGGTACGCAGGCTACTCTTGACATTCAGACCCATGTTTTTACAATGCAGACAGATTCGCAAGAGCAAGTTTCTTGTGTAGTCTATCCAAAAACAGAAGGGAGGAAAAAATAAGAACGCTTAAAGCTCAAAAATTAACAAAAACGTTTCAAAAACGCATGGTGCTAAAGGGGATTGATATTTCCTTATCTACTGGTGAGATTGTTGGTTTGCTTGGTCCAAATGGCGCAGGAAAAACAACGTGCTTTTCTGTCATTACAGGATTAATTATGCCTGATTCTGGCAGTATTTTTCTGGATGAAAAAAATATTACAGACTTTCCTATGTATGAGCGAGCGCGATTGGGAGTTAGTTATTTACCACAAGATGCTTCAATTTTTCGTGGGCTTAATGTTCAGGATAATATTCTGGCAGCTCTTGAGCGGGTGGAATTGGACCCAGATCATCAGCAGGAGCGATTGGAAGAATTGATGGATGAGTTTGGTATTACACATTTGAGAGAAGCGCCTGCTGTTGCTCTTTCTGGTGGCGAAAGGCGGCGTGTTGAAATTGCGCGTTCTCTTGCAATTAACCCTAGCTTTTTATTTTTAGACGAACCGCTAGCAGGTATTGACCCAATTGCAGTGCAAGATGTTAAAGATATTATTACACGCTTAAAGAGTCATAATATAGGAGTCTTGATTACAGATCACAACGTTCGTGAAACATTAGATGTTATAGATAGAGCGTATATCATTGCAGAAGGTAAGGTGCTTACTGAAGGTGATTCGGCGCATATTATTAATCATCCGGATGTTAGGCGTGTGTATCTGGGTGAGAATTTTTCTTTGTAATTATAGAGATTATTCATTTTTCAGTTGATGTATTGATCTGATTGCTTGGCGCAGTTCCTTTTTTCAAAATTTCTATTGAGGTACCTAAGTGCCTTTTCCATTTGTAAGATTTATGTTAAATTTTAATAATTATACAGATAGGTACATCTTTTGATTTACTCTTGTAGAAGTTCCGATCAATTTCAGGAGCCATCTTTTGTAAGTGGGTGGTCTTTTCCTCTGAAAAAAAATACAGATGTGACGACATATGGAGTCTCTCCGGTTTTTCCCCAAATGCAAAAAGTTGCAAATAGAATTTCTGAGTGGCCAGCACGTACTCATTCCCAATATATTTCCAGGCAAAATACATATAGACAATCTCAGGATTTTTCCAGGTTGGTGAGTGCTGTCTCTTACAAGGGATTAAACTCTAAAACTACTCTTTGGAAAGAGTTTAAACGTATCTATATTACCGAGGTAATGGCTTTTACTATGAGCAAATCAACAATTTTTGCGTTAATATTCTCATTCATGTTCTTGGGATGTATTTTTTTTCTAAGTGGCTTTTTTACAGCTGCAAATCTTTATCGCGAACAACATGTTGTTCATGCAGAAAGCAGACAGCATGTGCCGACAGAAACAGCTATTTTACAGGGGCGTCCCGAGAAAATTGTTAATATGGGAACAGGTTTAGCTTATGCGGCTCCTCAAGCCTATCAACATCAAGGTGGTGTCAAAGTTGATCAAACAAGAAGAAGGCCTTCCATTTATGCAGAGCGATATATATCTGGTCACCAGCCCAATTATCGCTAAGTAGCCATCGTCACTATTATTGGCTAGTATGATTTTTGAAAAAATTAATTTGGTTTTTAGCTTTTATGGTGCGTGTTCGTTTTGCTCCTTCTCCTACTGGATATTTACATATTGGTAATGCCAGAGCAGCTTTAATTAATTATCTTTATGCACTTCGTCATAACGGTGAATTTATTTTAAGAATAGATGACACCGATTTAGAAAGATCAAAGCCTGAGTATGAGGAGGCTATCTATCGTGATTTTGAGTGGCTTGGAATAAAATATTCGCAAACCTTTCGTCAGTCTGAGAGGTTCGATCGTTATGTACAAGTAAGGGATATGCTAATAAAAAATGGAAAATTGTACCCTTGCTACGAAACACCAGAAGATCTTGATTTCAAGAGAAAGCGCCAAATGGCAAAAGGGCATCCACCTATTTACGATCGCGCAGCCCTTTTATTAACTGATGCAGAAAAATCTGAATTTGAAGAGGCAGGGCGTAGCCCCCATTGGCGCTTTAAATTAGATCATGAGCCAATTGTTTGGCAGGATATGGTTCGTGGTGAGGTGAGATATAATGGGGCTCAACTTAGCGATCCTGTTTTAATTAGAGCAGATGGAATGTTTTTGTACAGCTTATGTTCTGTAATTGATGACATTGATTATGCAATAACTCATATTATTCGTGGTGAAGATCACGTCTCAAATACGGCAACTCAGGTTCAGCTTTTTAAGGCGGTAAATGGTGAAAAAGATTATTCTGTAACGTTTGCGCACACAACTTTATTGATGGATGAAGATGGGGCCCCTCTTTCAAAGCGCTTAGGAAGTTTGAGTTTAGGGCAGATGCACGATTCAGGAATTGAGCCAATGGCTATTGCATGCTTGTTGGCAAGACTTGGAACATCTCTTCCAATTGAACCTTTACTAACATTAGAAGAGTTGGCAAGCTCTTTTGATTTGTCTATTTTTAGTCGTACACCGCCAAGATTTAGCGAGAAAGACTTATGGGCGCTAAACCACAAACTCTATCATCTTATGCCATTTACTCAGATAAAAGAGCATTTGGTAGCAAGTGGCTTTGTGGATTTCACTGAAGTACACTGGCGTGCTATTCATGACAATATTGAAAAATTTGAAGATTTGAAGCCATGGCAAGAAATTTTCTTTGGGCACATTCAAGGAACCTCTTCTGATAATGAATTTTTAAAAATAGCTTTGGATCTTTTGCCTAGTGGCCCGTGGAATGAGGAAACTTGGGGTATTTGGACTCAACGAATTAAAGAAAAAACTTCTCGCAAAGGTAAAGAGCTATTTATGCCGCTTCGACAAGCATTAACTGCAATGGATCATGGACCTGAGATGAAAGCTTTACTACCATTAATAGGGGTAGAGAAAACTAAAGAAAGATTATGCGCAATGTAACGGTTATTTTAGCGGGATCAGGTTGGGGTGCAGGAAATTTTGCAACAGCTGATGGCGCAGTAACTGTGCTACAATATCAACTTCTTAATAGCTTATTTGAGCATCCTGATGTTCACGTTGAGGTGTATTATGCGCAGTGGCATTTAAATTCTGATGAAAAAAGTGAAGGGTATTCAATCGAGCAAAGGCGCGTTTACGTATTGCAATCTGCTTATTGGGTGAGCAAGCAAGTAGAGCAAGCTGTTTTACGAGGAGACTTTGTTTTAGTGATTGGAGGAGATCACTCTCTTGCAATGGGGACCTGGAGCGGAGTGAATAACGCTGGCCGAGATTTCGGATTGCTTTGGATTGATGCTCATATGGATGCGCATACGTATGAAACTACAATCTCAAATAATCCCCATGGCATGCCCGTTGCTGTATTGCTTGGAAGTGGAGATCGTGAGTTCGTTGATCTTGCAAAAAATCTTCCGATACTAAAACCTTCTGGACTTATACAGATGGGAATTCGTAGCTATGAAGAAAAGGAAAAATCTTTTTTGGAGCTCCTGGGAGTTAAAGTTGCATATCATTATAAGCGCCATTCCTATAGCGGGATTGAGTGTTTTGGTGAAAATAGAAAGCTCTTGTTAAAAACATATCCATTTTTTGGGGTTAGTCTTGATATTGATGGAATTGATCCGATTTATTGTCCTGGAACGGGCACCCCAGAAGGAGAAGGGCTAGAGCTGGATGATATAGTGCAGTCACTTAAAGGAATTGTATTTGATTCAAAGTGTATTGGTTTAGAGATTGTTGAATATAATCCCTTGTTGGATCAAGAACATATTACTTTAAATGCGATTAAAAGAATTATAGACACTATTACTGTTTGAGCATTATCTGGGCTGTAAAATTAGTGTATTGTCAAAAGTCATCGCAAAAGTTATAAAAAACGTCTATAATTATCTTGATTTTACATTAAGGAGATTATGAATGTTAGCGGTTACCGATGAGACTTTTGATCAAGAGGTTTTAAAGTCAGCATTACCAGTTGTGGTTGATTTTTGGGCTGAATGGTGTGGGCCGTGCCGCATGTTAACCCCTATTTTGGAAGAGTTAGCTCCTGAAATTACTGGTAAAGCAGTGGTTGTGAAGGTGAATATAGACCAAAATCCGCAAGTAGCGAGTAAGTTAGGGGTTCGCAGTATTCCTACAATGATTTTGTTCAAAGATGGGCAAGCTATTAGTAATATGGTTGGCGTGAATCCTAAGCCAAAAATAAAGTCCTGGATTGACTCTAATGTATAAATTTATTTTTTCTAAATAAGGGTGTTGCAGAAAAATTAAGACAATATCTTTTCAAAATGGTACATTTGTGCTAAATATTATCTTATGTTCCCCGGTAGCTCAGTTGGTAGAGCAAGTGGCTGTTAACCACTGGGTCAGCGGTTCGAGTCCGTTCCGGGGAGCCAATAAATGAAGGCGTTTTAGGGGCTTTTGTTTTTAGTCAAAAAATTTCAGTGCTACCCTGGTGCTACTTTTAACGAAAGTTAAGAAAATATCTTAATTGAAATTTCCTAGATTTTAAGGCCATGGGTTCGAATCCCGTCGGGAACGCCAACTATATCTACGCATTTAAGATTTAGTAGCGCAATAAAAAATTGCTCGGGGTTACACTGGAGTTACATTTAACTGGCTATGAATCACAGGCTTTTCTCTTTTGTGAATTTCGATAAAAAAACTTCAAGAATTCCCAAATTTTTGTATTCAACTTAGGTAATTTTTAACAAGAAAATAACCCATACATTGCCTTGGTTTATGTGCTATAAAGGTCCCATGAAATAAAAAAAATTATATCATGTTTTTAATTCTTTTAGCTGCACTAGCGCCTTTCTTATTTTCAGCAAATGAAAGTTCTTTTGAAGACTATCCATTGATTAAGGATGCTAGAAATTATAAGAATTCTTCTGGTGGGAAAGGTATCAAAGCTCAAGGAATTCCTCTTTTAACAAAAACAGAGAGAATGATCATTGGTGAAAATTTTCTTGATTTGGATGATGATACAGTCACCAAATACCCATGGAGATACTTAGTCACCATGAATTTCAAGAAAACTACAACAAAAAAACTTGTAGAATTGGCTGCTAAGTTAGCCACACAACTTTTACCTTCTACCGAATGTAGTCGCTTAGCAATCTTAATTGGAATTAATGAAAAGATAAAATCAACTGACGATATAGATGAAGTATCCTTTAATTGGGAAGAATTAAGAAATAAAAGAGAAAAATTACAAGCTCTAGGAGTGCCAATTCTTTTCATTTATACACCTTGGGCTGCATATAGGGATGGTCCTGAAAAAGAAATGACACCTGAGGATATTATTAGAAATATTAAACATTTATCAGACAATGTTAAAAAACAAGCAGAAAGTCCTAAATCAACAGAGCGTCAAAGGAAAAAACTACTTCAAAAAATTAAAAAAATTGAAGAAGATGATGATACGCACGGATTTCCCTTCGGGGGAATGCGCACACATTTGCTGACAAATCAATATACAAACGATTTCATTAGAAGGTTTAGTAAAGGATTGCCTGTTTTTTTGCATATTCAAGATTCTGACTTTACGAATTTGCAAACATCTCCCAGGTTTTATAATTTTGGCGAGCCCAGTGCTGCTGCAGTTGTAAAAAGCACAACCTCCTATTTATACAAAAAATATGATTTTCTTATTAGAGCTATGATAAAACAAAATGCAGTGTTTCCTGCAATTATTGGGGGAGCTCATGTATATGATCCGGCTGAAGATTTAGACGAAATTAGTATAGATGCTAAGGAATGGACACGTTTTGCTAGTGAAATGGGTAATTTAATTAAGCACATAATTGCCGTATTCCAGCCTTATGGCGTGTATTTTCACGAGCCTAATACGATGTGCATAGCACCACAAACGATTCAATATATATACGATCAAAAGAAAGTCGACCTTCCTATATTCTTAGACCGTTTGCAAAACAGTAATGTAAAGTTTGGCATGAGTTGTGAAGTTCAAGAATTTACAAGAGATTTATTTAAAGGAGCACAAGACAAATTGTGCAGGGGAGGAATGATTTTTTCTGCTCAAGTAGTTCTCGCATCGTCTATGAAAAGAAGTTTAGATGAAACACCTTTCAATATTAGATTTGGCGGCAGCTATGATTCTGCATCTAAAAAATTTAGAGATTGGAAAAGAGATGATATTGTAGCTATTCATGGTATGCCTCAAGAAATTATCGATCCTAATGCTTGGATGTGTAATGTTACTACGAGTTTTTCTGAACACCGAACTGCTGATAGAAGAACTCTCGTTTGTGAACTTTTTAGTATTTTTGATCCCCATGCTTTGACGGGAAAAAAATATGCTCCCTCTGGTTTTTATGAAACACTTGTGAAATATGATGAAAAAGTAGATGAACAAAAGGATGAGATTAAAGAAGCCTTTCAAAGGTTATTAGCGGGGTATGATAAACGGGGGCAAGGTAAACTTACAGCATTTTATATTCTTTCATCAGCTTGGGAAGCGGGACAAGCAATGAGAATTATGTTTCTTGATTACTTACAGATGCCACAAATGCCAGCAAGACGAAATTTAAAAATCCCAGCACTTGCTGATGAGCGCAAGCTAATTGCTGATCGAATTAATTATAGATTGAAAAATAGAAGCCCTTTCCCAAATTCTTACATTGTAAGTTTGCTTGATTTGGATAAGGTTCCAAGAAATATTACTGTTAACGATATGTTGGTATTTTTAATTAACTTAACGCACAAGTATACAAACAGCCCAAAGAAAACTGCTAAGATTATTGGAATAAGTGAGCCTACTGTTAAAAAAATTTTAGGAACCCAGGTTGTTTCTCCACAAACACGCAATAAATACAAAAGCAGATTAGAACCAGAAGATATTGCAGATGAATTCCCTGAGCTACCTGAACCAGTTAGATTGGAGTATGCAGAAGCTTTTGAATAGCAAACCAACCATGAGTCAAATCGTAGATCTTCTTCATGGCTAATTATGAGCACATTATAAAAGCTATTTCTCTAATTCTTACGAAAATTTTGCAATGGATTTTGGTTGAATACTTACGACGAGGCTGTCATAAGAGTTGCTGTTATCTCTTCAGCTGAACGTGATACTCCGTGCGCATCTGCTAAAAATAATGTGTAAAAACAGGACAAAAGAAGATATCGTACCTTGCGCATGATAAAAATTTACTTTATCTCACGAGCATAGACGCCAATAAAGCTGCTGATTTTTTCTTTAAATCCTGGCTCTGACAATGTTTCAGAGACCATTAGATAATAATCATCTTTGTGGGCATATACCGCATTAATTTTTTCTCGAAGTTTTGTATAGGCAGTTCCAGCACCAATACCTGCACCTAAAAACCCATGGAAGATTTCTTGGGTAATATTGCCAATCTGTTCTGTTCCCATTTTAGAATCAGCCATATCACCAATCTTGTTGGCAATGCAGGCACCAGACCTGGTATCAGAAGTCAAGAATTTAGAATCAAGTTGGGTGAATAACTCAAAATTATATTCATCGCCCCAAACGAAAGAATGGCAAATTAGCCATCCTAAAAACAAGAAAATCCTAAATATTATCAAGCCCAGCCTTGTGCTTGTAGGAATTGGTAAAACCGATCATTTTCTATGCTATTAAATTCTGTATATCTTTTTCCTAATAAACACTCATCTACAAAACTTTCTAATGAATTTGCAATAATTTTAGGATGTTCAAAATTATAATCATCACTAGCGAATTCAATAACTTGATGGTTTTTGTTGAACGTGTAAACCTCTCCACCAGGTCCTTTGCCAAAAGGAAAATATTCCTTTGGTAAGCCTTCTGCGGTTAAGAATTTGATCTGACTTGCAAGAGATAAAGATTCTTTCTTTCTTGAACCGTAAAAAACAACCCAAGCGATGCCAATAGTATTATATTTTTTGATAAACTCTACATATTGCACTGGTAAAAATTGATATGAATCAAAAATCATCTCTAATTCACCTTCTTCCCATGCAATGTCCAAAAAGGTTACATCAACAACATACTTTCCGGCATATTTTCTGTTTTTTTCAGCCTCAATCATAAAATCAATTTTTTCTAACCAGTTCATTTTGCTGTGCTCTTCTCAATCACGCTAGTTATCTTCGTTCCTTCAGGTACCTGAGCTAACTGATGGCGTAGTTGCGAACCAACGGAACGATTAACTGACTTATCAAGCATAGTTAAAGCCGATAGCTGATCCACCCCTCCTAACTGGAGTTCATGCAAGTGATCCGCATCCATATCAAGTAAACGTTCTTTTATTCTTTTCACTCGCCCTGGTTCAGTTGCACCCCATTGCTGTTCTGCTCTATTAATTAGAGATTTTCTGTATGTCTTAGTAAGATCTGCATCCCGCATTGTTCCACCAGTCTTGAACAGTTTGCCTCTGTCTGCCAAATCTTGCAAGGCCTCTAATTTACGATTAAACGCCGCTCTATCACCTACATTATGCATTAATTCAAGTTGTGCTGTAGGTTGTTCAACTGCACTTTTCATCGTACTCTTAGATCCACCACCAGCTGACTTACCACCTTGAATCTGCACCTTCTGCATCATTTCAACAAAATGTTGTGATTTGACGGACGTGCTTGGTTGCAATGAGTTAGTACCTACTTTACCACTATACTTTGTTGCTAATCCCCCAACTGTTACCGGGTGTGCTGGTGTCAACAACTCATCAACCACATGATGGGATCCTTGGCTAGAGCGTACCCTTCCATCAGCCTTTTTCAAAGCTGACATCCCATTTCCTATCCCTTTCATCATCTTGCCTAAACCACCTCTAGCTCCCGCAACAACGGCCTGAAACGCATCAAGTTCATCATGCGTCCCTTTGTGCAAACCGTAAGCTGCTTCTCCTACGCCTGCTATTGCCCCAGGAATACCTGGAATATAACTTGCCGCATATAGTACATTCGCTGGGTTTGTCATAATACCAAGCGCTTCGCAAGAGGAGTGATAACGACCAAATAGCTTACTTGCGCTATCAATTACCCGCTCTCGTGAACGATCACTCAATTCTCTGCCTCGATAACGACGAGCCTGTTCTAAGCTTTCTTTCAGATAACGCTGACGACCACGTGCGTATTCTTGCTGCGCTGCTGTAGGTTTATTTTGCTCCCCTTCTTGTAACCCTGCCAGGAAACTTTGCTTAACCTCCTCATCCTCTTTTTCGTCACCCTTGGCCTCAGGAGTTGCTTTTGATTGATGGGCTGCATAGTTATAGGTGGTGGCATTATTTGAGGCCATGTAGGCAATGCCCACATCTTGATCGGTCATCATTGCAACAGCTACTGCCACCAAATCACCCAGCGCTTTGGAGCCAGAGATTTTTGCGGTACTGTGGCCCACCACGGCACCAATAGCACCCGAACTTGCCCCCTTGCCAACATCTTGCCCCATAATCGCGGCAGTTCCAGCACCTATACCTGCACCTAAAAACCCGTGGAAGATTTCTTGGGTAATATCGCCAATCTGCTGTGTTCCCATTTTAGAATCAGCCATATCCCCAATCTTGTTGGCAATGCAGGCACCCACCGTCTGCACCGCAGCGTTCAGGGCACCCTGGCGAATCGCATCCCCAGGTTTTACCCCATCAAACGCAATGGCCATGGTGGTGCTCACGGCAGAGCGAGCCAAAAATTCCTTGGCAAAACTTTCCACCGAAGTAGGAGCTGTTCCTACACCAAGTGCTCCGGTAAGCCCTGCCGCGGTTACCGAACGAGCAACCGTTTTGACAATGTTCTTCTCACGCATCGCCTGCAAGGTTCTGCCCGGGTTACCATCATTTTCAATCATGTTAACAGCTGCTTCACTGCATAGGGTATCAAACCCCGCACCAGCCATGGTTGAGCTGAGGCCTGCGTTAATATGTTTCAGTAATTGTTCAGAGGTTAATTCTGAGTTAGGCAGCTCTGCGTAAACAAAAGAATCGCAAATTAGCCATCCTAAAAGAAAAAATTTCAACTTTCTCACAAAGATTTTTCTTCTGCTCTTTTCTTTTCTTCTTCATCAAGCAAATATACGTAGAAATCTGCAAAAGTTGAGAAAAAAGAATGTTGGTAGTTAAGTTTTTTTCTGAAGACTATATTTTCTGTATCCTCTATGCTTGCATAAGTAACACTTGAACTGTTTTTTGTATCCATCAGAATAACCCCACTCCCATCATCATAAAGTATAATAAATTCATGGGGACACTGAAAATATGACCAAAGGCCTAAAGTTCCTTCTGTTACTCCTGTCCCTGAAAAATTCAAAAAACTAAAAACATTACTATACTCATAAGAGCACACCTTATTAATCTCAATAAAATCCTGTGGAAGTTTTAACCCCAATATTTTCTCAACATTTTGTATTTCCTTATCTGTCAAAGGGTATTTTCCAAAACTTACTTTCGCTCGTTCTTTTAATTGATCAAAACTCATTTAGAATCCTCACTTTCCAATATTCAGACGTTTCCTTAGCGAAAATGTTATGATCTACAGGGTTAGTAGGGTGCTTGACTCCTTTTCCAAATTGATTATGCAAAGATCTAAAAGCTTTTGGATTTCTAAAATTGTGTAGCCTAGTTGTTGCTTCGACCAGCGGTCCGTTATTATTTTGTCCAATGTGA
The DNA here is from genome assembly GCA_018062345.1 of Pseudomonadota bacterium. Lineage (GTDB taxonomy): Bacteria > Pseudomonadota > Alphaproteobacteria > Paracaedibacterales > CAITNM01 > CAITNM01. Next base: position 199,459 of record JAGOSL010000002.1, read on the forward strand.
TGCAGAGTCGCAAATGATCCATCTTTTAATTCTGGAGCTACACCAGCACGTGCCGCTTCAGCATTAGTTTTGCCCATAAAGCGCCTATCACCTACTTTGCTGTTCCTCACCATATTCCAATCAATATCGCTACGTTGCCATATCTTGTAAGTCTGCCCTGTACCTGTAGGAGCTGTCCAGGTAATTGGAGTATTAGAAATATTTCCAGAAACAGACTGAAACCTTGAAGCACCCAACAAATCCTCATACTCAGCAGCCTTTTTTGTAATCGCTGACGCCTTAGTATCAAACCGCA
>JAGOSL010000015.1 GCA_018062345.1 Pseudomonadota bacterium
GAATACAAATCGATGCTCCGACCGCTATCACCAGTCTTGTAATTAAACCCCATGGTGGTGGAGCCCAGGTTCATGCTACCCATCATTGAGCTAAAAGTAAGATCTCCTCCAATACTGATGCTGCCACGACGGTTCGTTAAGACAAGTCAGCATACAAAAATGGGTGGCACAATAGCCACCCGAAGAGAAAATTTTTATCAAAGATTTCTTTTTTTCCACCATTCATCACTTTTGAATTCAGCAGGTGCCTGGTGTAGATCATCTATCCCAACCTCTTTATTTAATTCATTACTCAAGGCTTCAAAAAATTGACATTTTAAAGACGTAGAGAACTTACAGCCACACCATGGACAAAAGTCAATTTTTTGGTAGACATCATTATTCACCTTAATTCCATACTCACGGTATTGCTGGATATAAAAAATAATTTGTTCTTTATTTAAATGATGAAATTTTAATTTTTCACAACAGTAACTATCATTTTGCTCCGGTTGATAATCAAAGTACAGAGTTCTTCCTTCTACTGGTCCTCTCATTTTACATCCTCCTACAAATTAATACTATGACCTTTAGGCCCTTTATATAGAATCCCTGTTCTAGGATCCATTGAGCCTAAATGCTCTCCTCTTTTACTAAAAACTTCAATATCATTGTGAAGATGATCCCATTTATAAATTTCATCACCTTTTGTGTTTGTTCTATATTCGCCTCTATAAGGCTTTAATTCTTTCCAAACAGGGCTTTCACTCTTTCCGCAGTTAGTTTTCCTATCCTTCTTCGGATCATCCGGATCCTCACCCATACCACCACCAGTGGTAGTGTTGCTGGAGGAAGATTTTGCATCAGAATTTTTTTCTTCTTCATCAAGTCCATACGTCTCTTTAAACCCTTTGATAAGCGCTTCTGTCGCCGTTATCCTTCCTGAAGTGGTAGATGAAGCGCCAGTGGTTGTTGCAGATCTGACACCTCTTAAAACTTTGTAAGCTTTATAAGTTTTGTCTAGCACCTCACGTGCATTCATCTTACCCTGGCGATCGGTCAATTGCAAAATGGCACTGCTTGCCGCCATGTGCATCATCAACGATGGGGTTGTTATGCTTGCCGTATTAATACCGGTTGCTGCACCAATACGGATGGAATCAGAAAAAGAGGTTGGCACATGGGTTGAATACAAATCGATGCTCCGACCGCTATCACCAGTTGTGTAATTAAACCCCATGGTGGTGGAGCCCAGGTTCATGCTACCCATCATTGAGCTAAAGGTAAGATCTCCTCCAATACTGATGCTGCCACCGCTGTTAGAGAAGGCAGGTCAGCATACAAAAATGGGTGGCAGAACAGCCACCCGAACAAAAACATGTAAAGAGGTTTTAATTACTTAATCAAATTGCTGTTTTCTCCCAACTTTCAATTTTAGAAATAAGATCACAAATCATATCTTTTCTATCTACAAGATAAGATTTCACCCATTCTTCTTGTTCTTTCTCCAATTTTTTAGAGACTAAAGAAGAAAGAGGAATTAAGTGATCTGTTTCTGTATTTATGTTCCTTAAATCATCAATTACTTCTTCTGGAACCCCAGGAGGCAGAGAATCCATAAGTAATAACAAATTTTCTCTGAAACCTTTATTATCATTTAATAGTGAGTTTGCTAAGTTATTCATATCTTTTTGATTATTATTTGTTTGCATTTTCCATCACCGTTTTAAAATTAAAGCGTTGACCCGTTTTAAGGTTTTCAACCCAATGAACTTGAGAAGTTTCACCATTAGCCAATATACGGGCAGTACTTGTTTTCTTAACATAGTCCGATGCCTCACCACCTAATTCTTTAGCAAATTTTTCTGCATCTTTAAAATAATCTTTATGAGTAGAACTAAGATCACCCCTATGTGTAATTTTACCAGGCTGAGACATTTGCTCTTGATTACATAAATCATTATGAAGCAAATCTTTTTCTTCATCTGAATCTTCAGGCCCCTCGCCCATACCACCACCAGTGGTAGTGTTGCTGCCGCTAGCAGAGGCCGAAGAAATTTCTCTTTGTTCCTGTGCCCTATCAGCTGTTTCTTTGGCTAACCCTAAAACAACTCTTCCACGAGTGACCAACGGCTTACCAACACTCCAGGCTGCCTTCATGGTATTAATCACCGCACCCGCATTCATCTTACCCTGACTATTCGTCAGCTGCAGAATCGCCGCACTGGCTAGGACATGCACATGTGCCCCCTTCGCTAAGGCATTGCGTTCCTTCTCGCTAAGAAACTCGAAGTTCTCACCATAAAGAAACGGGTGGCACAACAGCCACCCGAGCAAAAGGAATATCATTGCTCTTTAATTTTGAGGATGATTTGCTTCAAAGTACGACTTTATAAGAGTAATAGTTTGATTACTCCAATTTAGACCATCTTCTAATCCCTCCTTTATATTTTTTTCAAATATTTTCTGGGCCATTTCTGAATTTAGATTTTTTAAATCGGCTTTAATAGACTTACCTTTTGTATCTTTTAACATGCCGTAAATACAGGAATGCAAACTTCTCATAATAATTTCGTTATCATTATTGATATATCTATTCTCAATTTTTTCTGCAAAATTATATAAGTCGTTGATATTAGATTCTTCGAGACCACTAACTTCTTTTGTGTTAGAATTTATTTCCTTAAACCAATCTTCTAAAGCTTTTGCGAAAAGATTTTTAAATAATAATTCTGTTTTCATTTACGCACCCTTCCATCAGGCCAAACACTCGTAGGTTTTTCTCCTTTTTCCCATGATCTTTGAGTGTCCCAGCGTTTCCATTGTTCCCCTCCATGGCTAGAAGTATCCTTCTCCCAAACAGATCCGTCTGTCAAATTCTTTTTAGCTCCAGAACTTTCTAACGGTCGGAAAGAAGCAGGGTTTTCTTTTGGATTATCCGGATATTTTACGTCATTTTCTTCCTTCTTATCCTTCTTCTTCGGATCATTCGGATCTTCTCCCATAGGGCCGCCGGTGGTGGCACTGCTGGAGGAAGATTTTGCATCAGAATTTTTTTCTTCTTCATCAAGTCCATACGTCTCTTTAAACCCTTTGATAAGCGCTTCTGTCGCCGTTATCCTTCCTGAAGTGGTAGATGAAGCGCCAGTGGTTGTTGCAGATCTAACACCTCTTAAAACTTTGTAAGCTTTATAAGTTTTGTCTAGCACCTCACGCGCATTCATCTTACCCTGGCGATCGGTCAATTGCAAAATGGCACTGCTTGCCGCCATGTGCATCATCAACGATGGGGTTGTTATGCTTGCCGTATCAATACCGGTTGCTGCACCAATACGGATGGAATCAGCGAACGAAGTTGGCACATGGGTTGAATACAAATCGATGCTCCGACCGCTATCACCAGTTGTGTAATTAAACCCCATGGTGGTAGAGCCCAGGTTCATGCTACCCATCATTGAGCTAAAGGTAAGATCTCCTCCAATACTGATGCTGCCAAGACGGTTCGTTAGGACAAGTCAGCACGCAAAAACGGGTGGCAGAACAGCCACCCGAAGAGAAACATGTAAAGAGGTTTTAATTACTTAATCAAATTGCTGTTTTCTCCCAACTTTCAATTTTAGAAATAAGATCACAAATCATATCTTTTCTATCTACAAGATAAGATTTTACCCATTCTTCTTGTTCTTTCTCCAATTTTTTAGAGACTAAAGAAGAAAGAGGAATTAAGTGATCACATTCTTCCTCTATAAACCTTAATTCATTTATTATTTTTTCTGAAACGTCAGAAGGCATAGAATCCATAAGTAATAATAAGTTTTTTCTAAAATTTTTATTATCATTTAACAATGACCTTGCCAACGCATTAACATCGTTTTGATAGTTTATTTTTTTCATTTTATTTGCCTACCTTCGTTTTAAAGTTAAAGCGTTGACCTGTTTTAAGGTTTTCAACCCAATGAACTTGAGAAGTTTTTCCATCAGCTAAAATGCGTGCTGTGCTTGTTTTCTTAACATAGTCCGATGCCTCACCACCTAATTCTTTAGCAAATTTTTCTGCATCTTTAAAATAATCTTTATGAGTAGAACTAAGATCACCCCTATGTGTAATTTTACCAGGCTGAGACATTTGCTCTTGATTACATAGATCATTATGAAGCAAATCTTTTTCTTCATCTGAATCTTCAGGCCCCTCACCCATACCACCACCAGTGGTAGTGTTGCTGGAGGAAGATTTTGCATCAGAATTTTTTTCTTCTTCATCAAGTCCATACGTCTCTTTAAACCCTTTGATAAGCGCTTCTGTCGCCGTTATCCTTCCTGAAGTGGTAGATGAAGCGCCAGTGGTTGTTGCAGATCTGACACCTCTTAAAACTTTGTAAGCTTTATAAGTTTTGTCTAGCACCTCACGTGCATTCATCTTACCCTGGCGATCGGTCAATTGCAAAATGGCACTGCTTGCCGCCATGTGCATCATCAACGATGGGGTTGTTATGCTTGCCGTATTAATACCGGTTGCTGCACCAATACGGATGGAGTCAGCGAACGAAGTTGGCACATGGGTTGAATACAAATCGATGCTCCGACCGCTATCACCAGTCTTGTAATTAAACCCCATGGTGGTGGAGCCCAGGTTCATGCTACCCATCATTGAGCTAAAAGTAAGATCTCCTCCAATACTGATGCTGCCACCGCTGTTAGAGAAGGCAAGGTTAGCACTTTGTAGTTGTGTATTGCTATGGGAGGAGTTGCTTCCAAGGCTTTGTACTGGCTCATGACGTGCCCCTACACCCCATTCAGAACTGCTGGATACTTTGTTATTTCCTCTGCGAATCCTATCGCCGAACGGATTGTCATATCTTCTCTCCGGAAGCACTGGCGGTAAGGTGTATAAATCAAAAGGCTTTTTACGTGGGTAGAATGTCCCAAAAAACCCAAATGCATGCGGCCCTTCGATAAAGAGTTTCTTCTCTGCTTCATCAAAACCAAAAAACACATGCGTAAAACACCGTAAAGTCCGCCCATACTGAATGCTCGCTTGTGCACTCTCAAATGTATAACGGCGCGCATAATCCTGTAATTGTGCAGTCGTTACTTGTCCTGAAGGTGGCTGATGATCGCGATCAAACCCGGCAATTAACGCTCCTGTATCGGCGTGCCACGCGGCATGATTAATATAAATATCTCCGCCGGCTTGAATAGTGCTGCCACTGGTGACCACATACTTATCCTGCGTTCCTGAGAGATACCAAAATGAAACATCTTGACCCGCCGTCATGATTGTATGCAGAACATGAATATCTTCTCCATAAAAACAAACATCCTTGTGTGCTTTCATTCCATGCCCTTTGGGCACAAAAAATTTATAACCATGTCCTGCGTGGGTTTTGGTTTCAAACCCATCTTGTTGATTCCAGAAATTAATCTCCGGGGCGTGCAGTAAAACACTGTCTCGATGCGAGATCGCAAAGCCATGCTGACCATTGATATGCCTTCCTTTAATCATAATACTGGCATCGTTTTCGCTGGTATAAATACTGCCGTGTAGTGGATATGCAGAAGATTCGATTAACCCAAGCTCTGCACTATTCGCCACCACAGTGCGGGCACCATTCCCCTCCACATTAATGATATAGCCGCTACTTATTGCTTTAATTGTCGCTAGTTCTCCATTCACATTGAAGCTGAATAAATGCACGCCCCGATCATCACGGAGCTCACCCACAAATTCCGCTGTGGTGGGAGCGCCTTGATTCCAAAGATTATATTCTCTGCCATCTTGAACGGCTTTGAGCGTCCATTTCCCGTCGGCATAAACTAAATGCATGCGCTGCGGCTTAACACCGGCTGGCACTATTAATCTTGATCTTGCATCCCCCACTAAATCTTGCGCACGCTGACTTGGGGTGTGATATTCGACCCAAGCCATTAAATCAGGGTAAAGAGTTTGAAAAGCTTGGACAAAATTTAGGCGAGTATGCAACGCTAGAGAAGGTGCTATTTCAACATGCACTGCACTTGGTTGCACAAGCGCAACAACCTCTTGGTAAGATCTTCTTAAAGTTTCCCAACTTGATCCTCGATAGACAGTACGCCCAGCTAATGAGCTGGCACCCATGAAACTCATGGGGTCAGCACTAGCAATAACTTGGCTTAACCCAACATTCAGTGCTGCATCAGCTTGCCCAGCTTTTAGCCCAGTCCACAATGATGAAAAGCTTTTTGCTAATGCTTGAATTTTCCAATAATAGCTTTTAATTTCATCAGGCTCTGTTTTTTCGGGGTAAAATACTGCACAGTCAAATAATGTGCTTAAGTAGCTATCTGCCTGATCAGGATTACTTGTTACACTTAAGGCTAAGAACAAAGCTTTGCGAATTGTTTGCCAATCAGCAATATTTGCAGGTACAAGGCGCGTATAGCCCTCTGCAGTAGGGGTGCCAGCTGCAATGGTTAATAAAATTCGCTGTGATTGCCTAACCAAATCTTCAATAACGTCTGCTGCTGGTACACCAGCTACACTTAAGGCACGTATGGCTTGTTCAAGCTGACGAGAAAGCCCATCTAAAAATGTCACTGGTGTGCCTGTATGCAGCGCATACATTTCCCGTTGTTTTGCGTAAGTATTAGGGTCAATCACACCACTTGCAGCCCAAAATCGTTCATGGGCAAACCAGGCATTGAAAGAGCTCAGTTTACTTAGTTCTTGCACGCGATTCACCACACCTTGAACAGCAGTATGCACATCACTTGGCACTGCTGCTGTTACCTGGTTCATCAGCTGCACATGGTTTTCTATGTATGCAGGTGAAGCCGAAAGGGTATAAACTTGGCTGGCATCTACTGTGCAATCGATACCTCGAGCATAAAAATACGCACTGCTTAAAGCCCATCCTTTTTCCATTATTTCAATTTCTGCGGCACTAGGTCGTGAAGTTTCTGTCAATGCATCGACGTCAATCACTCCGCTTTTGTAGCCATACCCTAATAAGACATACCGAACTATCAAAGACCAATCGGGCTCTGACGGAGTAAAATTTCCTGATTCTAGACGTTCCCTTGCAAAGTCAACGATGGCTACTGAGCTATAGTTTGTGCCTAATCGCGTTTTCCGCTCAAGAATTTCTACAGCAAAGGTATTTTTTATACCTGAAACCAACTGATGTCGCGGATCTGAGGGGTCATAAGCCGCCCCATGCGCAGCCCAAAAACTTATGGTGCAAATAGTTACTATCTTTAAGAAGTGCTTAAACATATGTTTTCTCCTTGAAATTCGTGCTTGAATACAAAAACTCACAAACCAAATGCAAACGCCCCATAAGAATTTTCACGTTTTGGTTGCGCTAACTTTCTTGTATGCCTGAAATTCAAAAAAATATACCTGGTAGATTATACAGGTATTTATAAAATTTTAGACAATTAATCAGTCAACAATGGTTTTTAAAACAGAGTCTTTTGCTCTTTAAGTGGCTGCACCCTTACCTTACCATCAGCAAATTGGATGTTTGCCTCGCTCACGGTTTTTAGAGCTTGTGCTGAGCTGATAATACCTTTAGTGCTTTCAACCAGGCAAAATCCTTTTTCTAAGGTTCGTTGATATGAATTTTGATTAAGCAACATAGAATGCCATTTCAGAGCTTGTTCTTTTTCTGAAAACACCATAGAAAACGTTGCAACAAGGGGTTGGGCAAGCTTTTCTAATGCTTGTTCTGATTGTTCAATATTTTTAAGGGCAGAAGGAATTTTGATTGCGCCTACCATTTGTTCTTTACGTTCTAGGTATATAAAGCTGGAGCGCACATAGCGATCAAACCATTCATCTAGGCGTTGTGTTTTTTCCATTAGTATTGTTGGCAAGTCAGGAATTCTAGTGCTTAGATTCGCTAACACCATAAGGTAGCGTTCTTGCATCTGCAATATATTACGCTGTAGTCGTGTTTCAACTTCTTTTATCGTGATTTTTAGGCTGTGCTGATCAGGGGTTACAAATTCTGCTGCAGCCGTAGGGGTTGGGGCGCGCCTGTCAGATGCAAAATCAATAAGTGTTGTGTCAGTTTCATGCCCAACTGCTGAAACAATAGGAATATCACTAAGTGCCGCAGCTCTTACAACGTTTTCTTCGTTAAATGCCCATAAGTCTTCAAGGCTACCACCGCCGCGCGCTACAATTAATACATCAGGGCGATCAGCCAGATTATTAAACCCTTTAATTGCGTTTGTAATTTGTTCTGCTGCACCAGGCCCCTGCACCAAAACGGGCCAAACAAGCACATGACAGGGAAAACGATCCTTAATTCTGTGCAAAATATCGCGAATGACAGCGCCAGTTGGAGATGTTATCACCCCAATTGTGCGAGGAAATTTAGGAAGTTCACGCTTTCGCTGGAATAGGCCTTCTTGTTGTAATTTAACTTTTCTATCTTGCAAAATTTTAAGCAAGGCACCCTGCCCGGCCGCTTCGACATGAGTAATAACCATTTGGTATTTGGAACGGCCACCATAGGTGGTAAGTTTCCCGGTAGCAATAACTTCCAAACCATCTTGCAATGGCGCTGTTGTTTTTGTGCCGCGCCACATAACAGCATCAAGCACGCACTCGGCATCACGCAATGCAAAATAGGCGTGTCCAGATGTATGCATTTTAAACCCTGAAATTTCACCACGTACGCATATTTGTGAAAATTGAGACTCAACAGCTCTTTTTAGAGCATGTGAGATCTCTGAAACTGAAAAAACCACGAGATTTTCGGCTTGCGCTTGCACGTTTATTCAACTTAAAAAATATTTATTATAGTCATAGCACAAATTCTTCTTTATGTTTCGATTAAAAACCGGCAGACTCATCCCCATGCCTTACGATAATTTTTTTGAAGAAGAACTTGGAGTTTTAAAAACTGAAGGGCGTTACCGCGTCTTTGCTGATTTAGAGCGACATGTTAGTAACTCACCAACTGCAACCTGGCATTCACCAGATGGACCCAAATCCGTTGTTGTTTGGTGCAGCAATGATTATTTGGGCATGAGTCATCACCCAAGCGTTATTCGTGCAGCCATTGAAGCAGGTAAAGCTTATGGAGCAGGATCTGGTGGTACACGCAATATTTCTGGAACAAACCATCTGCATGTAGAGCTTGAACGCACTATAGCTAACCTCCATGAAAAAGAAGCAGGCCTTGTTTTTTCGTCAGGCTATGTGGCTAATGAGGCGACTTTGTGCACACTTACCAAAGGTTTACCTAATTGTGTGGCGTTTTGTGATGAGAAAATTCATGCCTCAATGATTCAAGGTATTAGTCACAGTCGTGTACCTAAACATATTTTTTCCCATAATAATCTAGATCAACTGCGCCAACAGCTAAGCCAATACGATAAAAAGCAGCCCAAGCTTATTGCTTTTGTGTCGGTCTATTCTATGGAAGGAGATTTTGCCCCCATTGAAGTTATCTGTGATTTAGCTAAAGAATACAATGCGCTTACCTATTTAGACGAAGTGCATGCAGTTGGAATATATGGAAAAGGTGGTGCTGGTAGGGCTAATGAGCTTAATCAACAGCACCGTATTGATGTTATTCAAGGTAACTTTGCCAAAGCTTATGGGGTAATTGGCGGATACATTACTGGATCAAAATCTTTAGTAGATTACGTAAGAAGCTTTGCTTCTGGGTTTATTTTTACAACGTCTCTTCCCCCAATGGTTACAAGTGCTGCCACTGCATCAATTAAAGCTTTGCAGGAAGCTGACGATTTAAGAGAAAAACTTTGGGATAATGTGAAATTGCTCAAATCATTGCTTAGCAAAACCCAAGTTAATTATTCCAATACACCTAGCCACATTGTACCGGTAGTTATTGGCAATGCCAGGATTTGTAAAGATTTTACAGATGCATTGCTGCATGATTTTGGTATTTATGTGCAACCGATTAACTATCCTACGGTACCAAAGGGTGAAGAACGCATGCGTTTAACAGTGACACCTTTCCATACAAAGGAAATGATTCACCACATGGTTGATGCACTAAACACTTTGTGGGGCAGTTTTTTTATGAAGATGGCTGGGTAGTGTATATTGCTGGATCCCGCGATCAAGTCGCGGGACGTCAGTAGAGGGATTACTTAGAACACATTTTCGAGCACATGTTTGGGCATTTCTTTTTGAGTATACAAATGCCTGCGCCTAATACAAAGAAAGTAATGATAGCCGGAAGGCTAACGATTCCCGTTAAATATGCAATGGCTGCGGTTAAGAAGGCAGCTATACCAAACCAGACCATGAAGAAACCTGGGAACATTAGCTCAAAAGAGAGAAGAGCAACACCAAAGCTCATCCACTGCCAAGGCGTCATGTTCATGCAGAACGAAAAAATTGTGTCCATAAATTCCTAAAAAAACTAGATTCTTCTTCCTTAGCTAACTGTATCATATCGGCGCTCAGTCTTCCAAGAGTTCCTGCAACATATTCTAACTCTTCCTTTATGCCTTTAAGATAGAGATATATGGGATCGGTAATTGCTTTATAGTAAGGAATGCCAAATTCTCTATCGCCACTGAAGGCTGACATAATGCTTGGCTTTGCTAAAAAGACGCCCATATATTTCAGGTGCATTGAAAAAATTTTTTCGTTGGAGTGATCCTGAATATTCATTTCAAAAAGATCGTATTCTTCGACAAATTGCATGACTTGTGCAGGGGTTTTTATGGCTTCGGCGATTTCATACCCTTTGCTGCAACTATTTTTGAATCGATTACAGCGTATGAGCATTTTATTCATTGTAACCATAAGTTGGCTTATTTCGGTGTTATTCATTTGAATTTCTTGAGAGGCATAGGTTCGACAAGCGGGCCAGTTTTTTAAACAGTTTTCTATGTCACCCCAATAAGAACGAATTTCTGCTAGTTCGCTAATGCTCCATAAGTAGCAGCACGATTGGGCTAAAAATAGCAGCACGAAAGCATTCATTTCAAAATTACCCATTCGAGTAACTAAATTTATTTTAATCATTTATTTGTGAACAATTCGTAAATATTTCAAAAATTATTTTCCGCCTAAGGTTTATTAGATTTTTGCATAGATTAAAAAAACAAAAAGACTTAAGATTCGTTGTTATAGACACGGACACAGATTCAAAATTATGCGCAACCAAGTACCACCAGTTATTACCCAAGCAACTGGGAAAGCATTGCACCTAAAAAATAGTTGTTTTGCTGAGGTAATAAGCGTTGACGGCGATACTGAATTACCTTTTTGTTTGCCAGGAGAGGAAGTTGAATTTGAACGCGTGCAGTACCCCAAAAGAACTAATACCTATTTTAAAAGGGTTCTCAAGGCTTCAGAGGAACGACAAGGTGCTGCTTGTAAACACTTCACTGCTTGCGGGGGATGCGTGTTGCAGCACGCAAAAGAAGGATTTTATAAGGAATTTAAAGTATCTTTATTAACTTCGGCCTTTTTAGAACATGGGCTGGATCCATATATTATTGAGCCGATTCAGGTAGTGCCAGTTGGGCAGCGTCGCAGAGCAAATTTGGAAGCTGTCAAAAAGGGCGATAAACTGTTCATGGGATTCCATAGGCTTCAAAGTCACCAAATTATTGATATGGAAGAGTGCCCGGTTTTAACGCAACCGCTTCAAGCTGCCCTTCCCCATTTGCGCAAAGCTTTAGAAGAATTATTAGAGCCGTTTCAAAAGGCCAAAATTTTCATTTTGGAACTGGATGGATTGGTAGATGTGGCAATTGAGATTCAGGGAATCAGTCAATTAACGCAAGAACAGCGGGAAAAATTAAAAGTTATTGCCAAAGAAGCAAATTGGGCACGCTTACAATTTCGCCATCGAAAGTTTTTTGATGTGCTTTGGGAAACAGTGCCAATTACCATTAATTTTGGCAAATTGACAGTGCTTGCTGACCCATGGACATTTCTACAAGCAAGTAACCTGGCGCAAGGTTGGATGCAAGATATAGTCAGAAACACTCTTGAGACATCAAAGCCTTATACCAAGCTTCTGGACTTGTTTTGCGGACGTGGCACTTTTACTGGTGTTTTACTGGATTATGGGCAAGTAGATGCATTTGAAGGAGATAAAAAAGCGATCCAAATGTTATCGCAGGCGGGTGCTGAATTGCCTTTATCGGCATTTGAACAGGATTTATTTGAAAATCCTTTAACAACAGCAGACTTAAATCAATATAATGCGGTGGTGATAGACCCCCCGCGAGCTGGAGCAAAAGCGCAAACCGAGCAGCTAGCAGCAAGTCAGATTCCTTTGGTTATTTATATTTCTTGCAACCATGAAACATTTGCGCGCGATGCGAAGATTTTGGAAAATGGTGGCTATACTTTTGAAAAGGCCTACCCTATTGACCAATTCTTATGGGCGGCACATTTAGAGGTGGTTGGGGTGTTTAGGAAGGAGTATTAAGGACGCTTGAAAGAGCAATTACAATTGTTAATGTCAGAAAACCCAATATGTAATTGGACTTGATGTATTTTTAGAATTTATTTAATTTCAGTATCAAGTAACTAAAGAAAATAGTTGCTTTCTTTAACTCAAAACGAAGAAGAATTTATGCCAGAAAAAGAACAAATGATAGATTTTAATGCACTGGCAAGAAGTTATGTAGCTCCAATTTATTTTTTTGATCAAGAAGAGAGAGTACCACAAACCAATAATGGTACGGTTACTTTATTTAAAAAAGAAGATAAGCTTTGTGGCATTACAAATTATCATGTCTATAAAAACGGGTATTTAGATAAAAAAGAGTGCAATAAAAACATTGTTTGTCAAATTGGGAACCGGCATATAATTAGCCTTGAGAAAAAAATAATTCATGAAAGCAAAGATGATGATGCTGGTAATGATCTTATTGTTTTTTCACTTGATACCCAAGCACTAGCAGAAATAGGTACGTTGCAAGATCCAAAAAGGAGTTTCAGCATTTTGGATACTCGTTTACCTGAATATTTAGAGCAATACCAAAATGAAAATTCAGAAACTTGGTTGACGCATTGCGCTGGTTATCCTGGAGAAGATAAAATAACTACTCAGCTTTCAGATAGACACTATCAAGAATCTTTTGGTTTTCACATATTTCGTTGTCGTGCAACTCATGATAAAGAGAGAATCATTTTAGATTTTTCAGCACTTAAAGAATCGGGTATTCAGCCAACTGTAGGAAAATTTAAAAAAGAGAATATGACTTTTGGAGGAATGAGCGGGGGGCCAGTATTTGGTCTAACTCAGCCCAGTTCAAATGATCTAAGTCTATTCGGTATTATATATGAGGGAGGAGGCAATAATAGTACTTATGAATTTATTTACGCTAAGCCAATATCTATTCTTGAACAAATTTTAAAATAAAGCCTTTTTATGCTTGTTTACGCTATATACTCAAAATATCTCACCAAGAATTAATGCAGCCGCATTTTATAAGCACTTACTCTCAAAAGCCAACAGAGTATTACTTAAAAGTTTTGTAATAGTCATGGGACCTACTCCACCTGGTACTGGCGTTAGCCAGCTTGCGACAGTTGCAACTGATTCATGCACATCACCTAAAAGTTTATCATGGTAGCGCGTAATACCCACATCAATAACCACTGCACCAGGTTTTATGAAGTCGGCGGTTACAAACCCAGGCTTACCAATAGCTGCAACCACAATATCTGCCTCTCGGCAAATGGCTTGTGTATTTTGAGATTTGGAATGCAGCACTGTAACAGTAGCATTTGCAGCTTCCAATAAAAGAGCCATAGGTCTTCCCACCAAAATTGAACGCCCTAATACAACTGCTCTTTTGCCTGCTGGACTAATTGTTTGAGATATAAGGTCCATACACCCTAACGGCGTGCAAGGAATAAATGCAGGTCGCCCGCTCATTAGAAGCCCAAGGTTATACGGAGTAAGACCATCAACGTCTTTGGCTGGGTTTAGTATATCCAATAAAGCACTTGCATCTAATCCTTGAGGCAAGGGCAGCTGGATAAGAATACCATCGACAGACGAATCATTATTAAGTTTTTCAAGAACTAACTGTAGCTTGATCTGCGTTATATTGTGTTCAAGTCTTAATACTCTTGATTCAATACCAACCTTTTCGCAAGCCTTTTGCTTTGCAGCTACATACACAAGACTAGAGGGGTGCTGTCCAACTAAAACAACCACCAAGCAAGGGGCGCGTCCCATGGTTAATTTGATCTTTTTTGCCTTTTCGGCAATTAACACTTGCTGTGTTAAGGCAAGTGTTGATCCACATAAAATCTTAGCTATTTGATTAGTATTGAATTCATTCACCTAAATTTTAAGCTGCTTTGTTGATTTTTTTAGCTGGCTTAAGGCTAATAGCCTTCTTGCCAAATATTTGGTCATAGGTAATTTTGTCAATTTTCCTTAGAGCACTACTAACTTTTGCAATATACATATCTTGGTATCTTTTAACCGGAGAATGATAGCGCCTTACAGCCATATCCCATGATCCATGAAATTTATTTAGATAGGCTAAATACTTGGCGGCATATGGTACGTTGGTATAAGGATCTAAAAAGTCTTCTGCTTTAAATTCCTTTTGGTGATACGCATAGTTAATTTGCAAAACACCAATATTAATATCGATAATTCCCTTATTTCGAAGATCACGGACATATTTCTTAGCTACCTCGTGATCAGTGAACAATCTAGATTGACCATTGCAGTTTACTGCATATGGGGTATGTTCTGACTCTACCGCCCCAATAGCTTCTAACAGTCCAGCTGGAATTGCGTATTCACGCTCTAGCTGCGTTATAAGGTTTTTACAATCTCTTTTTGAAAAAGTAGTCCTTTTGGGTGTTTTTAGTTTGAGTTTAGGCGCCATTGAAGAGCTTGCTGGTTGCAAGCTACTTAAAGTAACAAGTAACGGAAGAAAAAAACGACTAACCTTATTCTGCATACTGACATACCTCCTGAACTTCTGGAACATAATACTTGAGCATATTTTCAATACCTGACTTTAATGTTGCTGTTGAGCTTGGGCAGCCACTGCATGCCCCTTGGAGTTTAAGATAAACAATTCCATCTTTGAAAGATTCAAAAATAATGTCGCCCCCATCCATAGCAACTGAGGGGCGCACACGCGTATCAATGATTTCGCGAATTTGTTTAACAAGCGGATCGGTTTCTTCATTCTCATTTATCATTGCCGAATCAACAGAAACTATGGCTACTCCATTAATGAAGTGTTCCATCAAAAGCCCTAGAACTATTGGCTTTAAGACATACCAATCGAAAGACTCATGCTTTGTAATAGAGATATAATCCCTACTAAAAAACACGCCTTCTATACCCTCAACAGAAAGTAACCTTTTTGCTAAAGGAGACGACGATGTATTATCTTGCTTCTTAAACTCAAGAGAGCGTCTTCCAAAATCCTCAGGCAATACCGGATTTTCCGGTATAAACTTTAAAGTCTGCGGATTTGGTGTTTCTTCGGTTTGAATAAACATCAATCCCTTCCAAATATGGACCTTAACTTTCGAACAATACGCGAAGTTAATGACTCACCATCGGATTTTTCTAGCACACTTTTATCATCATTTGCAAGAGAATCTTCTTCAGCGTCCTCTTTTACTGCTTTTTCCCCATCTGAATCGATGTCTTGGATATCAGCAGCCTCTTCTTCACCATCTTCTCTTGGTTGCTGTTCAGGAAGAGATTCATGGACTCTTTCTGAATCATGAACCCGTTCAGCCTTTTCAGATTTTTTTTCAGGCACTTCCTTAGCTTCGCTTTTTACTACCTCTTTTTCTTTGCTTTCAAGTGATTTTTCTTCTGCTGGCTTTACAGCATCTTCTTCTATACGCAAAGGCAAGTAAGCTGGTTTACCATCTCTGGAAATAAGCAATAAGATATTTTTACGTTTCTCTTTTTTAGCCATTTTAACAATAGCCTCAAAATCAGTTGGTGACTCTAGCGGCTTGTGATTCGCTTCTTCTATTATATCACCTTTCATTAGAAGACCTTGGTCACCAGCAGAACTATTTGGATCAATCCGAACAATCATGACGCCCTTGGAATTCTTATTTAGTTCCTTTAGCTGCTCTTTGATTTCGCTTGGAATTTTGCTGATTTCAATACCTGCTATAGTCAAAACGCTTGAAGGATTATCAGATTTTATTTTTTCCTGACCATCCTCTTTTTTAGCATCAGGCATTTCTTCAACTTTAATATTAGCTTCGATAAGCTTGCCATCGCGCCAAACTTTTAATTTAACTGATTTACCAATTTCAGTTTCCCCAATCATGCGAGAGAGGATGTAAGATTCAGTAACTTTTTTGCCCTCAAATTCTAGAATGATATCACCGCTCTTTAGCTTTCCATCAGATGGACCACCATCGATAACACTTCCAACAATAACACCTGTTTCCTTCAATCCCTGACTTTCTGCCATATCTTCGTTTAGAGCTTGGATGCGAATACCTAAGTGGCCGCGGCGCGTTTTTCCATATTTGACAAGCTGATCAACTGTTTGGCGCGCAACATTAGCAGGAATAGCAAAGCCAATACCGATATTACCACCAGTATTTGTGATAATTGCATTATTAATACCAATAACTTTTCCATTTGTATCAAACAACGCTCCACCAGAGCTTCCAACATTTATTTGGGCGCTATGCTGAATAAATTCAAAATCTTGCTGCATGCCTGATGGAACGTAGCGCCCTTTGTGTGAAACGACACCAACCGTTACGGTTCCTCCAAAGTTAAAAGGATTTCCAATAGCAATAACCCAGTCACCTGTTTTAACATCATCTGAATCAGCCCAATCGACCGTTGGTAGATCGCGTTTTTCAGCTGGAAGCCCAGACAAATCGAGTTTAATTACTGCAACATCATTGCGTTCATCTGAAGCTAATAGTGTAGCTGGAATTTCTGTCTTATCTTCAAGGACAACTGTTAGTGTTTTTGCTTCTGAGACAACGTGGTGGTTACTTACCACGTATGCTATCTTACCATCACAAAAAACAATAAATCCCGCACCTACTGCTTGAAGCTTGCGGGGGCGCTCCATTTGCCCCATAAATTCACGAAATAATTCTTCGATAGGGTTACCAGGCCCCATGCGCCCCATGGGTGGCAATCCAGGAAGCGCCATTACTCCGCTTTCTTGACGCTGATCGACAACCTGAGTTGCTTGAACACTTACTACTGCTGGCAATAACCTGTCGACAACGCTTGAAAAGCCTTTACTTGCATCAAAAGCAACACGAGGAGTAGGCGCTTTTTCTGCCGAAAGCACTGTAAAAATAAAAAATAATGAGAGTGCTAAAAATTGCATATTTCCCCTGCTTTAAAATTTGGTACTATTTTACTAAAATTATTCATTTATTTGGTAAATAATTGGTTAAATTTTTAGTGTAATCATTGCGTGTCGAAAGTAAGAAAGAAGATCCTGGCTTGATTGCTTGCTTATATGATTCAAGCGTACGGTAGAATTCATAAAACTCTGGATCTGCTCCAAAAGCAACAGCTGCAATTTCAATTGCTTTTGCATCTCCGCCGCCTCGAATTTCTTCAGATTTTCTGTTGGCTTCAGCTAGAATAATTGTTCTTTCTTTATCAGCTGTTGCACGGATTGCAATGGCTGCTTCTTCACCTTTTGCTCGATTTTCTTTAGCAAATCGCACAAGTTCAGAATTCATTCTGGCAAAAACTGCATTACGATTTTCACTAGGAAGCTCTGTGCGAATAATACGCACATCAACGATAGTTATGCCCAGTGGCATAGCAATTGCTCGCACTTCTTCCAAAATTTGGTGCATTGTATCTGAACGTTCCTTCCTAAGCATTGAACGAAGCTCAACCTTACCGAGAACGTTACGGACTGAGCTGCTTATAATAGCTTCTAAGCGCAAACGTGCTCCCACTTCCGAAGCTGGTTTTACACTTTGGAAAAACTTTAGGGGATCTGATATTTTGTAACGCGTGTACGTATTAACCACTAAACGCTTTTGATCTTGGGTTGTTACATAGATCGAAGGCAAATCGTAATCTAAGACTCGCTTTTCATATGCAATAGTTTCCTCAATAAAAGGAATTTTTATTTTTAAACCTGGATCGGTGTGAATACGGCGGTATTCACCAAATCGCAAAACAATTGCCTGAGTAACCTGGTCAACAATAAATAACGAATCTCCTAACAAAATTAAAAGAGCTATAGGAGTGTAGCGTAGCCAGACCGGAAGATTATTTAACATTTACTCACCTTCCTTTTTGTTTAGCAACGGTATTGGCGTCAGCTGATTATAATTTTGTAAAGATTTTGCTAGATCATGATCTACAATCGTTACATTCGCTTCTTTCATAAGTTGATCCATCGTTTCTCTGTGCATGCGTATGCGTGTAACCTTTGGATTTTTTTGGTTTGACTTCAATACCTGAGTAAATCTTGAAGTTTCACCTTTTGCTTTTTCAACAACCTCTGCCGCATAAGCTTCGGCACTGCGCAAGATACTTTCGCTCTGGCCTCGTGCTTTTGGCAAAATATCATTACTATAGGACTGCGCTTCGTTGCTTAAACGATCGGCATCGACCAATGATGCTTGCATATCATTAAAGGCTTCAACAACCTGTGCCGGTGGCTCAACTCGTTGCAACTGGAAGCTAATAATTTGTACACCTGTGCTGTAGCTATCAAGAATTTTTTGCAGAAGCTCTTGGCTTTGTGAGCCAATTTTTTCTCGTCCTTCAGTTAATGCAAGTCTTGCTGTTGTTTGGCCGATGATTTCGCGAAGAGCACTTTCTGCAGCAGCGCTAATAGTGGCGTCAGGGTTTCTTACTGTGAACAGGTACTGAGTAATGTCTTTAATTTTCCACAGGACAGTATAGTTGGTTAGCACCATATTTTCATCGCCTGTTAATATCAAGCTTTGATCGGCCTCACCGTCATGAATATGGCTGCTGTCAATTTTATTTACAACAGCAACATTTTTAATGACCTCGCGCTCAATTGGCGCTGGCATACGATAACGCAAGCCTGGAAGCGCTGTCCTTACAAATTCCCCAAACCGAAGAATAACTGCGACTTCACCTTCTTGCACGCGGTAAAACCCTGAGGCTAACCATGCAAGGATTACTAATAGAAAAATTCCTCCAAAAACCTTAAGCTGGCCTTGAGGAGGAACCCCTCCACCCCCGCCACGCGTTTCTTTAAAACGCTTTTGGAAATCAAGAATTATTTTTGAAAATTCAGGAGGCTGGTTGCCTGAGTTGCTATTTCTAAATGGCCCTTGATGTTCATTTTTATCAGTTTTTTTTCCTGATTTAGGACTATCGTCCCTTACATCCCATGGGTTTTGGTTATCGTCTGTCAGGCTCATATTGCCACAGATCCTTATTACATATATGCCTTACATGATAAGGCAGGATTGATAAAAAGCAAGAGGGGGATACGATTTTTATTTTAGTTAGCAACAAATAAGTTATACTCATGGCAAAATCTACACATTTCGACTTTTATGCGCATTCTTTTTTTTGGTGATATTTTTGGCCGTAGTGGCCGTGATGCAATAGCAAAGCACCTTCCCACCCTAAAAAAAAGATATCAACCAGATTTTGTTATTGCTAACGCAGAGAATGCAGCCCATGGATTTGGGCTTATGCCAGATATGGCGAAAGACCTTTTTGCAATTGGTGTTGACGTTATTACTGGTGGTAATCATAGCTTTGATAAGGGAGAAATTCTCTCAAGTATGAGCCAATCTGACAAGATCTTGCGCCCGCTGAATTACCCTAAAGGAGTGCCCGGGAAAGGTGTTGGTTTGTATAATATTAATGGAAAAAATTTACTTGTAATTAACGCAATGGGGCGATTATTCATGGAAAATTTTCTAGATTGCCCGTTTATGACTATAGAAGAAATTTTGAAGAAATATCCCTTAGGTGGTTCTATAGCAGCAATTTTTGTAGATATGCATGCGGAAACAACCTCAGAAAAAATGGCAATGGCTAAATATTTTGACGGGAGGGTCAGTGCTGTTATTGGAACTCATACGCACATTCCAACCGCAGACGCCCATGTTATGAAAGGCGGCACAGCCTATATGAGCGATGCAGGTATGTGTGGTGATTATGATTCAGTGATTGGTCTAAAGCCCGAAGTAGCTTTTGCAAATTTTTTCAAAAAAATTCCAAGGCCAAAGCAAAAAGAGCCAGCTTCTGGAGAAGGAACCGTATGCGGCGCTTTTATAGAAGTTGGGGCAGATGGGCGCGCAATAGCAATTGAGCCAATTCGGGTTGGACCCACGCTAGAAAATGCAATCCGAGATTAAAAATTTTGGTACAGTTCATGACCGTGTTGCTTAAGCCATTTCCTTGAGATTTTATAATCAGGACAAAGGTTTTCGACCAGTTTCCAGAAATTTTTGCTGTGGTTCATTTCTTTTAAATGGGCGACTTCGTGAGCACATAAATAAGCGAGAATATGTTCCGGCGCCATGACAACTCTCCAGCAATAATTTAAATGCTTGTGGGAAGTGCAGCTGCCAAAGCGAGTTCTCATATCCTTAACAGCTATCTTAGCAAACTCAACCTTTAATTTTTTTGCGTATTCGTGACTATATTGTGTGCACTTTTCAGTGGCTAGGTTTTTAAGATGAGTGACCAAAATGCTTTCAAACTTAGTGGTAATACCGTGAATTTCAAGTACGCCCTCTTTTTCAATTACTAACGATTTTGGGTTGGGGTAAAAATCTACACGCAAAGATTTTCCAAAAACTGAGATGAAGCTACCAGGAGTGATTTTTTCGGTAACTTCTTGCTGTTGAACTGTTTCTACTTTAGAAAACCAGTGTTTTGCGCCATCTATAAATTCAGCAATTTTTGAAAATGATACAAAAAGCGGGGCTGTAACTACGAAAGCTTTCTGGCTTTTAGAAAAACTAAGCGTTAACTTTTTAAGCCGAATTTTACGCTTAATAAGCACATTTTTTCCACAAACTGTTGTATAGAATTGCGGAGCCAATTATGTTGCCTGCTTATAAGCAGTAACACATTGAGTGAAAACCGAATAATTGGCCTGCCAGTATGACATATTTCACTTTTGCTTAATTAATAAGCAAGTGATAACGTATTTTTAGGCATTGCTCAAGGCAATATTAGGCACAAAACCCAATTCCATGAGATCATTGTGTTACCTTCACTACATTGCCACAGCCCTTACGGGGCTTGGCAAAGACGCAGTATCCTTTTTTCCTTTTCTTTCCTTCTTCTTTTTTCTTTTTCTTCACACTCGCTTTAGTAGTACCGTATCTAACCTCTAGCCCGTTACGACCGGACCTTATGTCCATTACCACTGGACACTACGTCGGTTTGCTAAACCTGACGTGCCCTCGTTACTACCAAGGGAACGTGTTAGAAGCTTTCCTTTTACAGAATCTTCAACCGCTAGCTCGTTACTACCAAGCCGGACTACTCACTTGTTTGTCAGGGATTATGCCTCTGACCAAGTCGTGTCTACCTACTGTTAGGGGATTTATTGGATGGTTGCCAGCCATTCCCCTACTGGGTCGCTGAGTTTCCAGTTCAACAAACTTCGGAGCCGCAACATCTACTGGCATTGTAGACTTTGTCAGTTGCTTCCCTTACCTTGTCTCTCTGCCCTCGCAAAGCATCAAATACGGTACCACTAAAGCGAATGTGGTTTTTTATCTCTTTTTCTTTCCTTTCTTGTTCCTGGTTCCCGGCCTTCGCCGGGACAACTTAGTGTTATTTCTTAAAAGTCGACTTTGGATTGTTGATCTTCAGGAGAGCTCTTTCCCTTGGATTTAAAATCCTATTTTACGATCTCATGAAATAGGTATTTTGGCAAAAAATAAAATAGCCCATACCTTGACACCTTATACAGACTAGTGTTGCGGGCAAAAATAAATTTTATTTGA
>JAGOSL010000016.1 GCA_018062345.1 Pseudomonadota bacterium
ACTTAGGTATTCCAGGAGAACCAAATGATTATAAAGCCGCAGGACATGCAATTCATGCAGCAGCAAAGCTTTCAGAATATTATACTTCTGAATGCGTTTCGCTTCTTCAAGAGATATACGATGAAGATTTTAAAATATTGGGCTATAGTAATACCCCACATTTCACCATAAAATCATAACCCCCAACGGAAATTTCTCGTCGTTTTCTGTCTCTGGAGCAGCCTACTCTTAGTAGTTTTTTTAATGAACTTCCTTGAAGATTTTGAGTGGAAAATCATTCTCAATTACTTCGCTGAATCTAGCCATACTCATGTTTGAAAATGCGACACTATCTAAATGCCGAACACTTAAGTTTTCAAGATCGTATTCCTGCGCTGATTGATGAAAACAAAGTAATGTAAAATTAGTGTTTTCCTGACGATATGATTTAAGAGCGCTAACTAACTCAAGCAAAAGATCAGCAGAAAAAGCAGGAGAAACGATAACATAAAGGGTTCTTTTTTCCTTAAGATTCTTAAATTTTTCCAGTAAATAGCTAATTTTTTCAGATTTTTCTGCATATTCAGATTCAAATATTTCTGGTGTTGTTTCATAATCGTCAGGTTTTGAAAACAAGTGATTCCACAACATTTCATTACTACTATCGTAAACAGATTTATAGACTTTTCCATCATAATCATGAGCAAGAAGGCTGAGTGATTCTTTTTTGAAAAAACCTAAGAAATTCATATGTAAATTTTCTATGAGTTTCCGGTAGTTTAGAATACACATCCAATCAAAAGGATAACTACCAAAAGTTATTTTATCTGTATCGGTTATTTCTAACTCTGCAGATTTTTTACTGCAATACTGATTTATTGCAGATTTTGCTGTGCAGTTTGGCCCTAATCCAACTATTGCATCATACCCAGGGTCCAATTGGGTTTCTTCTTGGGAAGAAACCGTTGCAGCTGCTAAAACCAAGTTTGTAAAAATAGCTAAAAAGTAAAATATAAATCTCACAAAATTTCTCATTTTCATAAATAACAACTTATATTATCAATATATTGTTAATTAAATTATAATGAAAAATTGAATATTTACTTATATAAAAAATTCAGTTTTTTCTAAAAATAAACATCATATCATCACCTCGCTCAGTGGTATCTGCCCCACATGCGCGAATTGCTTCTATAAGCTTTTCTCTGTTAGCTTCTGGTGGAAGATTCCAAACGTCTATAATTTGTGAGTTTATAAGCTCAAACCTTCCTAAATCTACTAGCTCACCAGTATCTTGATAATTTTTGTATTCAACATTGCCCTTAAGTACCAAGTCTATAACTTCAGCTTTTGTATATTCTCTGGGATGAAGATTGTAATTATATGGGGTTCTTTTCATAAGAAAATTATAAAAAACATTTAAAGAGCTTGCGTTCGGGGTTGTTAATATCATAACGCCACCTGGCTTAAGAAGTTTCTGAATTTCCTTTATTAAATGCTTAGGACCTGTGAAACATTGAGTAGCATTATGAGATTGGGATTCAATATCTTTAAGATGCTCAAAAACTTCGAGCAAAAGCACAACATCAAATGTTTCCTGTGGCAGGCTTATTTCATTACGCAATTCCTCGGTATATTCTTCTGCAATTGCGCCCCTGCTCTCTAAGTATGAAAGAATAGGAGATCTTCCACCAAGCTCTAAGACTCTTTTTCCGTCAAGATTACTAAAATCTATCCAAGATTCCATAAATTTTGATGTTTCTACATATCTTTTTTGATGATCATAGTAGTATGGGCCTTTTTCTTGGGCTTCTAGAAATTCAGAAAAAGTGACAGCTTTAATGTTTGCCAAATTTACCAAACAAGAAATCAAAAATATAGCTTTGTTAAATTTCATAATCTCATCTTTCGTTCGCTAATGGTTATAGTCCTTTTATTAAGTTTTTATGAGTCTAAGGACGCTATCAAGTGGAAGCACCCCAATTCCAGCACGCATATCATTTACTCCTATGCTCATTATAAGATCATTACCTTTTAATAAGCAGCCATAAGGTAAAATTGTATTAGCTCCAAGGAAACGTGTTGGCTCAGGACTAGATACAAATAGCGGAGTATCCGTATAACCATTTATATTAAAATCGTTATCAAAAAGAAGAGCGCCTAAAAAGTACACCCGGATTCCATCAGATGTAAGTAGGTGAGAATGAAAAAAAGTAATCCATTTACTATAT
Organism: Pseudomonadota bacterium; assembly: GCA_018062345.1. Classification (GTDB taxonomy): domain Bacteria; phylum Pseudomonadota; class Alphaproteobacteria; order Paracaedibacterales; family CAITNM01; genus CAITNM01. Next base: position 2,211 of record JAGOSL010000016.1, read on the forward strand.
TGCTCTAAGTAAATTGGTGTAGTTGAACTTCTTGGCTGTCCGTAGCGCCAGTCTTGCAAAACTTTATCCTTCTGACATATTTTTGTTGGGTTTTCGAGATCTTCTGTGGCATCCCATACAGATATTGGATCTATATTATCAATCAATATAAATTGTCGATCTTTTTCAAAAAATATCCAATTTTTTTGCAAACAATCTTGATGTTTATTGTTATCAATATCTGGTCTAATTGGCGATTCTATTAGCTGCCACGGCAAAAAAGAAGAAGCCTCCACACACGTGCAGTAATAGCCATGCTTGTATGATACGTCTGATACATAAGATACGAATAAAGAGTCACCCTTAATTATCAAGCGAGCATCTTCGTGTGTTTTAGAACTATCAGCAATCAAAGGAGAGAATTTACTTATTGTAAAATTTTCATCAACTTCTGCAAAAAAAGTTTCTGCATACCAAGCCGAGTTTCCCTTATGACCTTGAACCCTAAGAGTCATGAAGAGCTTTTCGTTAAAAGATATAAGTGAAGGGTTATGCACACAATTTCCAGGCAAAGCGCTTGTATCCATGTATCTGAAGCTACCGCCCAATAACCTAAATTGCTCTTGCACATTAGGAAACGTGGCGGTGAAACTTTCTTTAAATGCTAATTTTCCATTAGCTTTATTGATTTTTAGAATATCCTTACTTGGAAAAACAGCTAAGCCAATACATAACTCTTTGGTTAACTTCAAACTATTTTTTTTCTCTATATCTCTTCTTGGGATTCCCCCATAGCAAAGAACCATATCTCTTTCAGCTACTGCATGCTGATGAAAGGCTATACTGATAGGGCCATTGCCATATTTCACATGAAGCTCTGCCAATGGATCGTTGGGTAATTTTTGTAAATATGAGCAATATCTGGCTTTGTCTGGGTCGCTATGATAACGAGCTAACTCAAGTGCCCTATTAATAATTGGGTGGTGTGGTGTAGAGGCTAGAAAGCTGGGGTCAATTACTCGTGCCGTATCATTATCAAGTTCTGCCAAAAAACTAAAGGTTGAACAAAATAGAGCTATGTTACCATTAACTGGTTTATCTATTGTTCTGGTAATACCACCATGCGTATTAAGTATTTCATAACCCAAAAATGCAATAGCGTGGTCATTTTTTCCTGCCGATATTAAATCATTAATGCAGCTATTATTCATTGAAAAAATGGGCATGAGCTCAATAGTTTCTGCATTCTCTGCTACCCCCTCTAAATCTTGGGGAAGAATTGTTCCAGGATCGAGGACCCATAGAAGGTGTCTCCACCCAGACGTTACGGGCAAGGCTTTTATCAATTTTGAAAAAGATCCTTTTTGAGTTTCATTCAATAAAGGCTCATCTGTTTCTCTTTCTTTGATAAGAATTGTATGGGTTATTTTAGGAATTGGAGATTGAACTGGTTCAGCTGCATTTACAATGAGGTCTGTGCCAGCACAATGAATGCCATGAAGATTTTGATAATAGTCTTCTTTTGAATAGCAACCGCGCCTAAAGTTAGGTTTATGCGCTTTAAACACGTGCGTTAATAAATAGTCTAAAAAAGGTAATGAGGCCTTATTTGTTTTAGCAAGTTCAAATACATTTTTTCCATATTCTACTCTAGTTTCGTCTTCTACTTCTGCTAGTTCTAATTCAGATGCAATAAGGCATGTTTGCAAAAAAATATACAATATATTTATAATTGTTTTTTTCATGATTTTACCTTAACTATATTTGCAAGAAAAAATTTATAGAAAAATATTATTTTTAAATCAATTTTTAATTTAAATAATTTTTATTAAAAAAAGATTAAAATTTAAAATTTTTGGACAATTATTTACAAATTTATTTTGATAGACGTTACTACTGGATGGCTTTATATTCTTTATAAACTCATCAAAGATATGATCAGCATTCATGTTTGCGCTAATTGATTGCAATAATTTTTTTGTTTCGTGCGAACGCGTCTTTAGGCCTGACCTTGAGCGTAGACCTGTTGTTGTATTATCAAGTAATGATGGCTGTGTTATTGCTCGTTCGAACGAAGCTAAGTTACTTGGTATTCCAATGAGTGCACCATTATTTGAAATTCGCCATTTGGTTAAAGCGTACGATGTTGAAACGCTATCATGTAACTTTGAGTTGTATGGAGACATGAGCCACAGGGTTATGAATATGCTACAACAACAGTTCAAAAATGTAGAAATTTATTCGATTGATGAAGCATTTTTAACACTAGATAACGCTGTTGACTGGTCTGTTGAGGGGGAAAATCTTCAAAAATACATTCTGCAATGCACTGGTATTCCCACATCAATTGGTTTTGGCCCAACAAAAACTTTGGCAAAACTTGCAAATATTCAAGCAAAAAGTCTTGGTGTGCCTTGTTACATTGATAACACTGCAAAACACCACGCTAATTTGAAGACAATCCCCATTTCACAAATATGGGGTATTGGCACTAGGCTAAGTAAAAATCTTAAGCAGCAAGGAATTTATAGTGTTTATGATTTAATGACAACTGAGCCTGGATGGATTCGTAGAAACTACAGTATCGTTGTTGAGCGGATTGTTAATGAGCTTAATGGAGTTTCATGTCTGCCGCTAACCCTTGTGCAAGAGCCTAAAAAATCTATTCAGATTACGCGAAGCTTTTCTAAACCTATAAAAGACAAAGAAATTTTAATGCAAACCGCTGCAAGATATGGCTTTCGTTTAAGCGCTAAGCTTCGAGAGCTATCACAAAAAGCAATGACTCTTTTTGTCTATGCCCAAAATTCACCATTTGGAAACGAAGCATGCGTTCTTCAGCAACGCGCCATTACATTACCTGAACCAACTAACAGCACTTCTGTAATTATTGGACATGCACAAGATGTTATAGAGCAATTGTTTGATTCAACTATTGCCTATCATAAAATTGGCATTATGGCTGTTGACTTAAGAGATGCCAAATTACCTAATGCTCGTGCACTTTTTAATGAAAAAAAATCTTCAGCTCGACCAGAGATAGATAAAGTGATGGATAGTTTAAATAAACGCTTTGGTCTTGGCACCATTCGTCCGCTATCATGTGGTGAGAGCGTTGAGTGGATGAATAAGCGCGATAATAAAACCCCTGCTTATACAACTAATTGGAAAAATCTTGTGCAAGTGAAAGCAAACTAATGTCAGAATACACACCTAATCTTACACGTCTGGATAGATTTTTACGTCGTCTCTACCCTGGGCTTACTCAAGGAGCATTGGAAAAACTGTTAAGAAGTAAAAAAATTTTAGTTGATGGAAAACCAGCTAAAAGCAGTACACGTATTGAATCAGAAGAACAGCTACGTATTTTGGTGGATTTATCTGTTTATACAACTTCTTTAACTGAAACACCTAAACGCGTAACGATCGTTAGCAAAGAAGATTTACAATGGATAGAAAGCATTATTATATGGGAAGACGATGATCTAATTGCACTAAACAAACCGCAAGGGCTTGCTGTACAAGGTGGCACAGGCACCAAGAGACATATTGATGCAATTATGAAGGCATACAACCCTGAAGCTAGGCTTGTGCATCGTATTGATAAAGATACCAGCGGTGTTTTAGTTATGGCCAAAACCATTCCTATGGCTCAGTATCTTACGCATTTGTTTGCAAATCATGGTGTGCAAAAAACCTATCGTGCAATTGTTGAAGGTAATGTGCGTCCTGCTCAAGGTGTTATAGATCTCCCCATTGGCAAAGAAATGGTTGGCAATAAGGAAAAAATGGTCGTAAATGGCCCTCATGCAAGGCCTGCAGAGACTAAATATATGCTTAAGAAGAAGCTTGGAGAATTTTCGCTTGTTGATTGCTGGCCAAAAAGTGGCAGAACGCACCAAATACGTGTGCACCTTAGTGAATCAGGCTGGCCGATTGTAGGTGACTATAAGTATGGAGCAACAATAAAAGGGCAAACCTTGCATCTGCATGCATATCAACTATCATTTCCGCTTCTAGATGGCGGGAAGATGGTGATAACAGCGCCTTTGTCAGAGCACATGGTTGATGTAATGCAACATTTTGGGGCAGACCCTGAGAAAATTGAGTAGTAATAACCTTATTTTTCTTACTCTGATACTTTTGCGGGAATAATTTTATTTTGATCTACCAAAGGCGGTATGACCTTTTCATCAGCGAATGCCACTTGCGCAAGCTTAAGGTTAACCTCTCTATTAAGAAGCGTCTCTAGTTTTTTTGAAATATGTTCCTTTGCCGCAGGTTTATAATACTTTGTGCCGACAACCGCTGTAATATTAAGCTTATTTTTATCAAAGGATGCTGAAAAACTATTTAAACTATACGCTTCTTTTGCAAAATAAGATTCGACTGTATTTTTTGATATTTTTATAGCATATGATTGATATGCAATATCTTTTAGCGAAACACTCAAAGGATACGATAATACCAATAATAGAGAATATCCTAATATTAGCAAAGCTGGGCTTATGCGTTGGTCCCCTGGCTTTTTAAATCCATGCATTTTACTAACCGAAAATATTGTAATGCATATAGCTAACAAATTAGTCATAAAAAGGAAAAATGAGCCTTTGGCTATTTGAGAATTTCCTGTAGCCAAACCAAACCCAACCACTGATAATGGAGGCATCAGAGAAACAGCGATAACAACGCCCACTATCGAGGACTCTTGCTGTTTAATGAAAGCGTACCCTGCAGCAATCGCAGAAAAAATTGCGATTAATAAATCAAACAAATTTGGGTTTGTCCTAGCTATAATTTCAGGCGTTATGTCAGAAAGAGGAGAAAGAAATACAATAATAAAAGAAACAAATATTCCTAGGGCCGAGCTTACTGCAATGCACAAGCAGCTGGATTTTACTAATTTAATATTTAGTGTTGCTATTGCAAAACCCAAAGAAATAATTGGCCCCATTAGAGGAGAGATTAACATTGCGCCAATAATAGCTGCCGAAGAGTTTGTTAGCAGCCCAAGAATTGCTATTCCTGATGAAATAATTGTAAAAAATGCAATTCTCCAGCTAAAAACTCCTTCTATAGCTATTTTATCTATAATTTCCTTATGATTTATATTTTTAAAAAATTTAGAAAAATTTATGTTCAACTTTTAAAACAGGAAAAGATTACTCAAATTTATTCTATGTTAGATAGAAGTGGCTGTCAAAATAGCTGGAATTTTTTAGATTGAATTGCGTAACTTCGATATAGGCAATAGATTCCAGGATGGTGAAAGATAAAGTAGCAGCGCAATGTGCAATTTTATCTTTCACTTGCTTATGAGAAACTTTAAGCAGGATTGTCGTTGTTATCTTTGCAGTGCTCATTAGCTGCTTGGAAATTTTCATGGTGATGTTGGTGTCTTGCTTTTACGCATGCACAGCGCTTATTTATCACTGCCTCAGATGGCTTATGCTTTGAGCCTCTAAGGGCAGCATGGCATTGAGCTTCTGGGTTTGCATGAACTGACACAGAACAAAATGCAGCAGTTACAAGTGCTAAAAGTGCTAAGTTTTTAGACATTATTTTCTCCTAAAAGTTAAGTTTTATTTAAGAACATTACTATGTTCTATTTAATCTTCTCTAAAATTTTATTAAATTGCAATGCTTTTAGTTGTTATATTTTCGTATTTATAAACATTGAAAATGGAATTCTTGAAAATCAAACCGCTTATATGCTTTTAACACCAGATATTTACTATTAAACGTTGCTGTTCCCCAGTGCCCTTCACCGATATCTGCCCCTGATTTTCCAGGAAAATAAATACGAAATTGACCTAATCCAATTGGTTGTAGGTGTGCAACTGCCTTTGCAAAATAGAGCTTGAGCATACCTTCGTAAACAACCTTAGCTCTTCCTAAAATTGAATTTTCATATTCGCCTATGTAAATAGAGGGATCATAAGAAATATCACAAACAGAAGCTGGGCAATCACCTTTTAAACCATTCATGAAAATTGTACGAGATTGCTGGTAATGAGAATCAATTTTCATTAATAAATCTGTTGCGTGCTCACAAATTATTCTTGGAGCATCGCTATGGGTTAAATTGGTAAGCACAAAAATACCGAAATCAAGCTCTGGCACCAAATACAAAAGGTGGCGAATTCCTTTAATTAAACCACCATGAGAAACAATGCGGCTTGGCTTATACATTAAGCTGCGCCAGCCCAAGCCATAAAATTCTTTTTCATTAATCACTGTCTGAGGGCGCCACATGTAGTGCAAATCTGCTTTGGGTAAGAATTTAATGTGCCCTAGCTGCGCAAGCATCCAACGACACAAATCGCTTGGCGTAGCTACAGCACCTCCGGCTGCCATAAAAATCTGCGGGTAACAGCTAAAAGAGATTTGCTGAACCTTTGAGAAAGTTTCTTCATCAAGAATGTGTCCCTGTATCAAATTTTTATCGTTGTCTGCATTTTTTAGACCTATGGTTGAGGTATTCATGCCGATAGGTTTAAAGACATGGGCGTCCATAAATTCTGAGAATGAAATTTTTGTTAAATGTTCAATAATTTCTTCAATGAACAAATATAAAATGTTAACGTACTGATAAGTAGTGCGAAAGCTAGCAATGGGTTTAACTTGTGGCAAAAGATTTTTAAGATCTTGCCCGGAATACCCCCATAAAGGAAGCTGTTGCAATGGATCAGGAGGCAACCCTGAGCGATGGCAAAAAAGATCAATAATTGTGCATTCTTTGGTAACCCACGGATCATAAAGTTTAAAGCGCGGAAGAATTTCAATAACTTTTTGATTCCACTGAAGAATTCCCCGATTCACAAGGACTGAGATGGCAGCAGCACTCATACCCTTACTGATAGATGCTGTGGGAAATAATGTCGAGGGTGTAATAGGATCTGGATTAGAAGATCCTTTTTGGCCGTAACCTTTTAAATGAAGAATTTCACCATTGTGCACAATACCAATTGCAGCACCTGGGATTTGCCATTCGATAAATGACTTTGCCGCGAAATCATCTATTTGGTGGATGAGATTGCTAAGCATCTACTTTACAGCGCTCAACAACGGCACCGCAGGCTTGGAGTTTTGCTTCTAAATTTTCATAACCACGATCAAGGTGATAAAGTCTACTGATTATAGTCTCACCTTTGGCAGCAAGTGCTGCTACTACTAAGCCAATACCACCACGAATATCTGTTGCCATAACTGGTGCTCCGCTTAAATTTTTGGTGCCTCGAATCATGGCAGAAGCACCATGCACTTGAATATTTGCACCCATGCGAGCCAATTCTGGCACATGCATAAAGCGATTTTCAAAAATTGTTTCCGTGATCATGCTTGCACCTTGGCAAATACTCATGAGCGCCATAAATGGGGCCTGCAAATCAGTAGCAAACCCTGGATAGGGCTCTGTCATGACATCAACCCCAATGATGGGGCCATTTTGGTAAACACGAAACCCGTCATCATGCTCTTGAAAAATAGCACCTGCTTTTTCAAGGGTTTCACGAACCATCGGCAAGTACTTAAGCGAAGTGTTGGTAAGTGTAACGTCGCCACCTGTAATCAGAGAAGCAATTGCATATGATCCTGTTTCAAGGCGATCTGGCATAACCTTATAGTTTGCACCTTTAAGTGTGGGAACACCTTCGATGGTGATTGTGTCTGTGCCGGCACCCTGAACATTAGCGCCCATTGCATTTAAGCAATTAGCTAAATCAATAATTTCAGGTTCGCGCGCTGCATTTTGTAGAACTGTCTGACCTTTTGCAATGGAAGCTGCTAGCATGAGATTTTCCGTTGCTCCAACCGAAACAACACGCATGGTAAAATGGGCGCCTTGCAAACCATTTGGAGCACGAGCTACGATGTAGCCTTCTTCCAAATCACAGGTTGCGCCAAGAGCGCGTAAACCTTCAAGATGCACATCAACAGCACGAGCCCCCAAGGCGCACCCGCCTGGAAGAGAAACTTTCGCATGACCAAAACGCGCGACCAATGGCCCCAAAACCAGCACAGAAGCGCGCATTGTTTTAACAAGTTCATAAGGTGCAGTGGTAGAAGTGATGTTTGCAGCGTTAAGCACGCGGGTGTTTCCATCTTCCGTTGATGTAACACCGAGCACGTTTAAAACCTGAGTAATAGTGCGGACATCTGCTAAATTAGGAACATTAGTTAACGTCAGAGGTTTTTCAGTGAGCAAGCACGCCGCCATTAGTGGTAATGCGGAATTCTTAGCCCCACTGATTTCAATGGTGCCTTTTAGGGGCTTTGCGCCCTGAATTTTAAGAACTGATGGCATATTATATTTTCGGTAATGTAACGCCAGTTTGTTTCATGTACTTACCAGATCTGTCGCGGTATGACACCTCACATGGTTGGTCACCCTTAAAAAATAAAAATTGGCAGACCCCTTCGTTAGCATAAATTTTGGCTGGAAGTGGCGTTGTATTAGAAAACTCTAAAGTTACATGCCCTTCCCATTCAGGTTCGAGCGGCGTTACATTTACAATAATTCCGCACCTAGCATAGGTTGATTTGCCAAGACAAATTACCAATACATCACGAGGGATGCGAAAGTATTCAACAGTACGTGCTAGAGCGAAGCTATTAGGGGGAATAATACAAACATCTGTTTCGCGATCAACAAAACTGGTTGGCGAAAAATCTTTTGGATCAACAACCGCATTGTTAACATTTGTAAAGATTTTAAATTCTGGCGAACACCGAGCATCATACCCATACGAAGACAGCCCATAAGAGATCATGCCCTCGCGTTTTTGGCTTTCTACAAAAGGCTCAATCATGCCTTTTTTTGCTTGTTCGCGAATCCATATATCGGAAAGTATCATTGTATCCTGCCTAATCTAAATCTTTAACAACGCTTATATCTGGTGCATCAACTGCTTTCATGCCAACAACATGATAACCAGAATCCACATGGATCACCTCACCGGTAACGCCTGAGCCTAATTCGCTTAACAAGTATACAGCCGTACCGCCCACATCTTCTAAGGTTGTGTTGCGACGCAGCGGTGAATTGTACTGATTCCATTTTAGGATATAGCGGAAATCGCCGATACCACTGGCAGCAAGTGTTTTCACTGGACCCGCTGATAAACCATTAATTCGAATATTTTTAGGGCCTAGGTCTACGGCTAAATACTGCACGCTAGACTCAAGCGCTGCTTTTGCTACACCCATAACATTATAATTAGGCATAACTTTTTCTGCGCCATAGTACGTAAGAGTAATTAAGGAACCACCATTTGGCATTAAGCGTTCTGCTTCTTTGCAAATTTTTGTAAAAGAGAAACAAGAAATATGCATGGTGTTTAAAAAGTTGGAAAGTGAGGTATCGCAATAACGGCCCTGCAATTCATTTTTGTCAGAAAACCCAATTGCGTGCACAACAAAATCAATAGTGCCCCATTTCTTTTCAATGGTTTTGAAAGTATTTTCGATACTTTCATCTTTGCTTACGTCGCATTCAATTAAAAAGTCGGTTCCAACGCTTTCTGCCAATGGGCGTACACGCTTTTCTAAAGTTTCACCTTGGTAGCTAAATGCAAGCTCTGCACCTTGTTCGTGCAACATTTTTGAAATTCCCCAAGCAAGTGAGCTGCCATTCGCAACTCCCATAATGAGGCCTTTTTTGCCCTTCATTAACATTAATAAATCTCATTTAATTCATTGCTTAGAAGCATAGACAATCAAAGGCTCTGACGTCAATGACCATATGGAAAATTAACTGCTTAGGCGCTATCTAGAATTGCTTCGATAAATTTGTTTGGAGCAATCGCTGACTCGATCAGTGAGGCAGAGTTGATATAATGTAAACTTCAGGCTGTGTAAGGCGAGTCAGGAAGTTACTTTTTTGATGTGGGAAAATTTCAATATTGATGCTATGCACTAGATCCCGGCCTGCGCCGGGACGACTAAAAAATCAAAATCCTATTGCATTTCCAATGGTTTTTGAATGTAGGGGATGAACTGCTCTGTGTGGTCTTCGAAAGGGCTGAAGAAAGTAAAAATTTCAATCTTCACTTTATGATTTCTTTCAAATGCACGGATGGATGCCCGAAGACGGTCAGAGACACTTTGTATTTGTTCTTCAATAGTATAGCTTTGGGCATATTTTTCATCTTCACGCAAAGTGCGCGCGATGTTTTCCATATGGCCGGCAGCTGCCATTACTCGTTCTAAGCAAATGCCAATTCGGGGCCAATTATGCAGACGATCTCTTTCCCTATCGGGTATTTCGTTATCTTTTACCAATTCTTTTTGCATTATCTTGCCTCTTGCTTTGTGTTAAATTATGACCTTAAACAGAGAAGGTTTTTGAGAAATTGCCCTTTTCTTCTTGCCAACAATCTTTAGCTTTGACATTTTTTTCATAATTTTGGGGAATTGGGTCTTCACCAAAAGTTGGCTGATTTTTTGCTTTTGTCTGGCTTAGGCAAATTAAAAAAACTGACACGACATTGAGCACAACACTTGCAAAAGTCATTTGCACAATTAGGTTTTTTTTGGACCTCATCTTGGTTTTCTCCCTTACTGTAATTCCTTTATTTGCAGAGTTTACGTATTAAAAATATGCTCTGCAGATTTAACAAAGGCAATTAAACACTGTATGGGGAAATTTTTAGTGCATTATTTACGTAGTGTCAACGTATATTTAATATGATGCAGGATAATTTTTCTTATCTACCAGCCAACGCACAAAAGTTAGATCAACAGTCTTTGATGGGCTATGCATTGTGTAGGTATAGATTTCTTGAGCTAGGGAAAAAGCATCTTTTTGCGAAATGGTTAGATTCTTTTCTTTCAATACTTCCCCCAGAGTTTTAAACACTTCTATAAAACATGATAGGTCCCAAGGCTCTAAGGATTTGGTAAGTAAAAGCTGGTGGCCACCTGTTTCTTCAATAAGATCAGCAACACTGCAGCCTAAGGCTTTTGCTATATTTTTGACCGTATCAACACCAGGATTTTTAGAGCGTCCATAAAGGATATTTTGAACCACACTAGGCTTCATGCCCGCACTTCTTTCCAGAGCATAGATAGACATTGCTCGTTCTTCCATGACCTGACGTAGTTTGCTAGCTATGCCCATACAACCCAAAATTGTGCGAAAAATACACGGTAACTATACATAAATACTTTTTAAAAAACATATTATATTTACAAGGTGTTTTTTTCAATAAAAAAGCTAGACTTTACTCTGCATCAAAAATACACCTTTGCCAAATTTAGAAAAACTTCATTGCAAAAAAGAAATAAATAAGCTAATCAAAACAATCATCTTAGAATCCAAATGATGGTAAATGTTAATTTTTAAAAAAGAAATTGCATTATCTAGAAAAAAGTTACCTATCTACGATATTTGATATTACGCTATCGTTATTATAACCTTGACATCTTTAGTGGTAGCTGGGATTAGCTATTCTATCTACACTGCTCATACGCATAATGTGGACAGAGACCTTTCTTTAAAAACGTCAAGCATAGAAAAAGCATTTTCAGAGCTGATGGAAGAAACCAATCGCATTCTATCATATGCTGGCCACCAAATTATTCGTTTTGATAAGGCGAAAGACCTTAATTATATTGCTAAGTTTTTAGCGCAAGTGTGGGAAGCAGATTTTAAAGCAAAGTCATGCATTACGTTCGTTGAATGGCTAGATGATAAGAATATGCAACTAGCTAATAGTCAAATTGGCATAATCCCAGATCCAGTTGATATGTCGTTTCGCATACACACCAAAGAATGCCGTAAACAGCCGTGGGTTTTGCAGGTTTCACCTCCTGATATTGGTATTCCAAGTGGGCTGTGGGTTATTCCAGCAGGTATTGGCATTTTTGATACTGACAACAATAAATTCTCTGGCATGCTAGTAGTAGGCATTAGTGTTGCAGCCATAACTTCAAAAATAACGGAGTTAGCCCAAGCAGACCAGGTAAGCTTTCTTATTTTGGATTATCAGGGCAATGTTGCTTTGCAAACGCAAGATAACGAATTAGACCCCAAAAAGCCTTTCTACAAAGAGAAACTATCAGAACTTCGGCCAATGCCAAGGCAGGGATTATTAAAAACCCAACTACACCATAACAACATTGAATATCGTTTTTACTGTAAAATGCACAACCTGCCCTATGTTATTTTGGTTGGGCGACACTCTGCGGTTTTTAAAAGGGAGTTTTATGCCCTGATTTTACCACGCATATTAGAATTTAGTGGAATACCCATATTTTGCTTATTGTTACTTTGTTTGTTCAGACGACACTTGATTCATTTCTCAAATCTTTCCTATAAAACTAGAGAAAATTTTCTGCACACTTTCAACGGAGATTTTTTCATTCTTAGTGAAATTATTCTAAGAAGGCTAAGAATTTTCTTAAAATCTTCTATTAGGAATTCTGACCAACTACGTATAGTTGAGCGCATTTATAACGATGTTATTGAGCTAAAACAGCTTTCGACAAATGATACACAGACCGTGCCTATAAATGTAAATAAAGTATTAGAAGAAAGCGTGCTAGTAATTTCACAATTGGTTTTTTTGCAAAACAAAAAAATTACTTATGAATTTCAACCGAATATTCCTAAATTTGATGCAGACGAACTACGTTTTAAGCAAATTGTTTTAAGCCTTTTATCGATTGCCATGGAAGGCACTAAAGAAGGTTGCGAAATTCTTATGCGCGCACATGTAGAAATAACTGAACATGGTAAACAGCTAATTATTCATATTAGAGATAATGGGTTTGGATTAAGTAGTTTTGAAATGAAAAGATTGCGTGAATCGCAGGATTTTCCACCTTCTCAGCACCTTAATGGAGCAGAATTAGATATTCAGGAAATTGTTAGTTTTGTTGAAATGTATGGCGGAAGTTTTCAAGAGTTCAGTGCTATTAAAAAAGGGCTCAACATACAGTTAGTGTTGCCCTATGCTGCTATTAGTGAAAAGGGCGACGACCTTCAAAAAAAATCTAATATTTACCCCTTCCCTCACAAAGATTAAAAAATAACGCAAAAGTTCGATGAACATTGCAAAATATGAAACTTCATGTAGACATTCAAAAAATACCTATCACTTTTTATAGGCAGCCTACTTCCGCTCTGGCTTTTTCATAGCCCGATCAAAGTCAGATTGAAAAGCAGTGAGTGCAGTTGTTACAAGTTGCAATTTTTCGCTTACCGAAGCAGACATAATTCGTACCTTATGGATAGCCTTTTTATCGGGTTCAGAGAGTGGAAACAAATAGCCATCGTGTATTTTTAGAATTTCATAATCATTTCTAGCGTCATCAAAAGCACGGCAAATTTCCGCATGCTGACTTTTAAGGGTATGGTAGGTTTTTTGCTGAATATATGGAGGCATCTGACCAAGGTTGCTATCAGCAACTATCAAAGAATTATTTATGAGCATTATTTGTGAGCCTAGTGATCGGTCTGGGTTTGGAAGTATTTCTTCCGTAGCCGTTTGAGCAAAGCTATTTGGGGATATTTGGACTGTTGTGGTTGCTTTTTTCGTACCATCTCTAGCTTCTTGGGCAACGTTTCCAAGTTCATCAGCTGCACCTAGCGCACAGAAACAAGCTAGCATGAATAAATAATTTCGCGTCATTAATATACCTATTAAGCATGGAAATTACTTTTATTGTAATTTATAGGTCTTAATAAGCGGTAAAAATTGCAATATAAATTCAAATTTTGGCATTATTATTTTGTTCGTGCTTTTCTATCTTCTTTGATTGCACAATCAATAACCTCGTGCAGTTTTGCTTCAAAAGCGGACATTACGCTTGTTAGTATGTCCAGCCGTTTAGCTACAGAAGCGTTATTGTGCCGGGTTATAGAATCAAACGTGTTTTGAATTTCTATAAACTCAGTTTCAAGTTCATCGTAGATTTCTTGGTCAATATATGGGGGTTTTATCCAAGAAAGTTTGTCATTAGCTGTTTTTAAGCGCCCATCTATGTAGCTTATTTGAGAACTTAAAGAGTCTGCTAGATGTTCAGCTTTAGATTCTTCAATTCCTGATGTTAAGAATCTTTGAGTTATTTTTTCACAAGCAGTAAAAAAGTTCTTTCTTGGTCCAGGAGCCTTGGGGGTTTGACCATCGCCCAATACGAGATTTGTGAAATTATCACCTGCTATAAGACTGTTAAGACCGCCAATGCAAAAAATGATATTTATAATTTTTTTTGTCATTGCACCACCTTTTAGAAATTTTATTACTTTAATGATAGTTTATTGATGTTAATGAGCAGTAAAATTAGCAATAAATACATTTACACCAAAAGAATTATGTTAATGATAGTGTGGCTGAAATTTTTAGCTTAGGCCAATTTCTAATGACGATGTTGCAACGACGCAAGCAATTTACAAAATCAGCAAGCTTAGTGGATTTTCGATGTAGGATTTAAAAGCCTTTAAGAAGCCTGAGCCAACGGCACCATCAAGTGCGCGGTGATCAATGGATAGAGTGCATGTCATCATGGTTGCAACGGCAAGAGCACCATTTTTTACAACTGCACGCTTTTCACCAGCGCCCACTGCCAAAATACAAGCTTGAGGTGGATTAATAATGGCATCAAAATGCTTAATGCCATACATGCCAAGATTTGAAATAGTAAAGCTGCCGCCTTGGTAAGCTTCTGGTGGTAATTTTCCGGCGCGGGCTTTTTCAGCAAGATCTTTTACCTCTGAACTAATTTCATTAAGGGATTTTAGATTTGCTGCTTTAACAATAGGCGTTACTAGGCCGCCATCAATAGCAACAGCCACGCAGACATCAGCTTGATTATACCGACGGACATAATCACCGTGGAAAGTTACATTAGCATCACACTCACTCATAAGGGCAAGGGCTGTTGCTCGCACAACAAAGTCGTTAACTGAAAGCTTGGCCTTAGCATTTGGCATTGCGTTAAGCTTTGTTCTTAAATTTAACAATTCATCTAGTTCACAATCGATGGTGAGATAGAAATGGGGAATGGTTTGTTTTGCTTCGGTAAGGCGCTTTGCGATAGTTTTGCGCATGCCATTAAGCTTGATATCTTCAAACGAGCTATCAGAAAATGTAAGAGGTACAGAAGTTCTTGCGTGTTCTAAGTCGGCTTTGACAATGCGCCCACGCGGGCCTGACCCTTGGATTTGACTAAGGTCAATGCCCTGCTGGCCGGCAATTCTTTTAGCCAATGGGCTTGCAAAAACGCGATCATTTTTGTTTTGTGGGTGGGACGCGGGCGAAATAACAGGTGCTGATTCAATTTTTTGGTCAACCTTTTCTTCGGGCTTAATCTCAACCTTTGGCTGAGGGGTAGCTTCCATTTTTATAGATGACGCGTCTTCGCCCTCTTCTAAAATGACGGCAATCAATGAGTTTACTTTTACCGCATCAGTTCCGGCGGGTATGAAAATTTTTCCAAGTGTGCCTTCATCGACAGCCTCAACTTCCATAGTAGCTTTATCTGTTTCGATTTCGGCGATGATGTCACCAGCTTTGATTTTATCGCCTTCGCTTTTTAACCATTTAACGAGGTTCCCCTCTGTCATAGTGGGGCTTAGAGCGGGCATCAAAACTTGGATTGGCATATCAGTCCTTATAACAAACGGTTTTTACAGCTTGAACGATTTTTTCTACGTTCGGTAATGCTAATTTTTCTAGGTTTGCCGCGTAAGGCAAAGGCACATCTTCTGCGCAAACGCGAAGCGGCGGAGCATCAAGATAATCAAACGCTTTATCGCAAACAAGCGCGCAAATTTCTGCGCCAATGCCTGCGAATGGCCAGCCTTCTTCAATGTTTACTAAACGATTGGTTCTTCTAACTGATTCAAGAATTGTTTCGGTATCAAGTGGGCGAATGGTGCGCAAATCAATGACTTCGGCTTCAATTCCCATTTGAGATAGAATATCTGCTGCTTCTAGAGCATGGCGCACACAAATGGAAAATGCTGTTAAAGTTACGTCTGAACCTTGGCGGACAACGGCTGCTTTGCCTATTGGAACAATGTGATCTTCATCATCGGGCACTTCAAAACTTGAACCATAGATTAGCTCATTTTCCAGGAAAACAACCGGGTTTGGGTCACGAATAGCTGATTTTAAAAGACCTTTTGCATCTGCAGCACTGTAGGGTGATACGACTTTTAAGCCCGGAACATGAGCGTACCAACTGGCAAAACATTGTGAGTGTTGAGCACCCACTCTAGCAGCGGCACCATTTGGCCCACGAAAGACAATAGGGCAACCCATTTGTCCACCAGACATATATAGTGTTTTAGCAGCAGAGTTAATAATATGGTCAATCGCTTGCATAGAAAAGTTGAAGGTCATGAATTCAACGACAGGTTTTAAGCCTAAAAAGGCAGCACCAACACCAAGTCCTGCGAAACCGTGTTCAGTAATAGGCGTATCAATAACGCGATTTTCACCAAATTCTTGCAATAAACCTTGAGTTACTTTGTAAGCACCTTGGTATTGCGCGACTTCTTCCCCCATAACAAAAACATTTTCGTCACGGCGCATTTCTTCAGCCATTGCATCACGTAGTGCTTCACGTACTGTTAATATTGCCATTTACGCCTCCACTAATATATCAGTGTAAAGCTCAGCTTCATCTGGTTCTGGTGAGGTTTGAGAAAATTCAACAACTTCTTTCATAATATCTTTAATACGCTTTTCAATATTTTCAAATTCTGCTTCTGGTATATTGCCGGATTTTAAGCCAAGGTTGCGCACTGCATCAATGGCATCATGCTGGGTTTTCACTTCTTCAACCTCTTCCTTGGTGCGATATTTCGCCGGATCAGACATAGAATGACCACGGTAGCGATAGGTTTTAAAGTGTAAAAGTACCGGACCTTGGCCCGAGCGCGCATGTTCTAGCGCCCAATCAGCAGCCTCACGAACTTCTAAAAGGTTCATTCCGTTTACAACTTTGCCTGGGATGCCCCATGGTTCGCCCCGGTTTTCAAAATTAGAATCCGAGGTTCCACGATCTGTTGAGGTTCCCATAGCATATTCGTTATTTTCAATAACAAATACTACCGGTAATTTCCACAAGGCTGCCATGTTAAAGGTTTCATAAACTTGGCCTTGATTTGCGGCTCCGTCACCCAGGTAAGCAACACAAACGCCCTTATCGCCTTTATATTTATGAGCAAAAGCAAGCCCTGCCCCAATAGGAACTTGAGCCCCAACGATACCATGTCCGCCGTAGAAGCCCTTTTCGCGGCTAAACATATGCATAGAGCCGCCCTTACCTTTTGAATAGCCCCCTGCTCGACCTGTTAATTCTGCCATAACACCGCGAGGATCCATGTCACAAGCAAGCATATGACCATGGTCACGATATGAGGTGATCACAGTATCTTGAGGTTGCATAGCGGATTGAATAGCGACCACAACGGCTTCTTGGCCAATATAAAGATGGCAAAATCCACCGATAAGCCCCATGCCGTATAGCTGGGCTGCGCGCTCTTCAAAGCGGCGAATTAACACCATTTGCTCATACGCTTTTAAGAATGTGGCTTTATCAAAGGATCCAAAAGGGCCTGTGTTTTTAGTACGGGAGGCAGATTGCGTCACGCTGGACATATCCAAAAAATTAAAATCTACCCGTTAGTATTACAAAATCTTAGCACTTTTTGCAAGGTTTTGATGACTACGCGATTCGAAAAGTAAGGCGTACACTACTACATTGCCACAGCCCTTACGGGGCTTGGCAAAGACGCAGTATCCTTTTTCCTTTTCTTTTCTTCTTCTTTTTTCTTTTTCTTCACACTCGCTTTAGTAGTACCGTATCTAACCTCTAGCCCGTTACGACCGGACCTGCGTCCATTACCACTGGACACTACGTCGGTTTGCTAAACCTGACGTGCCCTCGTTACTACC
>JAGOSL010000007.1 GCA_018062345.1 Pseudomonadota bacterium
TGCTGTAAACGATGATTCCGCTGGCGGCGATGACTCCGCTGGCGGCGATGACTCTGCTGTAAACGATGATTCCGCTGGCGGCGATGACTCTGCTGTAAACGATGATTCCGCTGGCGGCGATGACTCTGCTGTAAACGATGATTCCGCTGGCGGCGATGACTCCGCTGGCGGCGATGACTCTGCTGTAAACGATGATTCCGCTGGCGGCGATGACTCTGCTGTAAATGATGATTCTCAGCCCACTGATGACGCTAATGAATCTAACGATGATGATTCCGCTGGGGATGACGCTGATGGGACTGATAACCAAAACAGTGATGATGATTCTCAACCCACTGATGACGCTAATGAATCTAGCGATGATGATTCAGCCCCTGAGGGTGATGATAGCTAATTCTGTTTGGCATAATGAAAAACTTCAAACGAAACACCCTCGTCTCTTAAGATGGGGGTAAAATTTTGTCAAACTAAAAGTAATAATTTCAAACGAAAGTAAATAATTATTTATGCTTGATAAAACCTCAACACCAAGTACTTACATTCAAGGTCTTCACGCCGAAGCGCGTGCAAAAAAATACTTGGAAAACCTTGGTATGGTTTGTCTGGCTAAACGACTAAAAACTCCTTATGGAGAAATTGATTTACTAATGCAAGATGGTCAAACCATCGTTGCAGCTGAAGTGAAATACAGAAAACTACTAGAAAATGCAGCACAGAGTATTCGACCCGCCCAACAAAAGCGCATTCAACATGCACTTCAATGGTGGTTGAGCAATCATCAAAATTATATGCATTACCCCCCTTTTCAACGGTTTGATGTTGTTTTAGTATGTCCTGGTCATGATATAAAATATTACAAAAATGCCTGGATTACCGAAGTTAGCAACTAACATTGCCATTTTATCAACGCTTCTATGCCTAAGCGGATGCGTAGCTCCCATTTTAATGGGCGGCGCAGCAGCCACGGCTATGGTTGCCACTAAAGAAAAAGGCATCGGTGGGTCTATGTCAGATTCTAATATCTGCACAAAAGTAAAAATGAATTTATATAATTTCAATGCTGATTTGCACGCAAAAGTTTCCGTAAGCGTTCAAAATCAAGAAGTTCTCCTTACAGGAGTAGTGCAGGACCCAACATGGTCACAAGAAGCTGAACGCCTAGCTAAGAGTGTTGAAGGTGTAAAAAATGTTATCAACCACATTGAAACCGAAGGCGCAGAAACTATGGGGTCAATGACAAGTGATGGATGGATTACAACACGTATTAGGTCAAAACTGCTATTTGAAAGTGATCTGTATTCTCTAAATTACACCGTTGAAACTGCCAACGGCACAGTTTACCTAACAGGAATTGGACAAAATGAAGCTGAAATCAACCGCGTTATTGATATAGCAAAAAATATCGGTGGGGTTAAAAAGGTTGTTAACCTTGTAAGAGTTAAGGGGCAAGAGACTGAAGAAGCAGAAGGTGCGGGTGAATCAGCAACAATGCCGCCTGCAGCAATAGAAAGCATAAACGTAGATGATGCTCCAATTGACCAGAGCAGTACAGTACCCGAGGAAGCCGAAGATAGAGGGTAAGTATTATTTTACTTTCACCTCTTTTCTAGGATCTTTTGCAAAAACCACAAGGCAGGCAATAGGGTCATTGAGGAAGCCAAAAATAAAATAACCCAACCAAATTTTGCCGCAATATAACCTGCCACGATTGATGCAAGTACGCGCGACAATGACCCCAAAGAATACAAAAAAGTAAAATGACTTGCTACGTATGGGCTTCTACAAAAAAATGACAAGTAACTAATAAACCCCGTTGCCAAAAGGCCGGATGAAAAGCTTTCAATGCTTAATGTTAGAATTAATAAGTTTGTTGAATGCTCTGCAAGAAATGCTAACCACGCAAAAAAGGTGCATCCCAACATTTGCAGCACAATTGCCAACCTCAAACAGAATATTACCCCTTTGTTATTAACAATTAGGCCCGCAACAAAACTTCCCAATAGCATTAACCCCACCCCATAAACTTTGGTGATAGAAGCATATTCAAACTTGGAAAAGCCCAACGAAAACAAAAACGGTGCTCCTAAGGCATTCATTACCGTGCCTGCAATTTTGATCATTAATATAAATCCAATCAATTGCACCAAAACGGGAGATTTTAAAAAGTCTTGTAATGGATGTAAGAAAATAGCTTTAAAAGTATTATTGGATTTTTTTTGGTGACCTATTCCAACCAAAGGATCAGGCATATTCACTAAACCAATGACTCCACTAATACAGCAAGCTGCCATAGCAAGATAAGCACCTTGCCACCCGATAATGATAGATAAGTAGACAGCTCCGGCACCTGACGTAATCATGCCTATACGAAAGCCAACTGATTCAGATGCGGCTCCTCCTCCAATTTGGCTAGAATCAGATGCATAAATACGCAGTGCATCTAGTACGATATCATGAGTAGCTGCAAAAAAGCTGACAGCCGTAGCTACAAATGCTACCCCTGCAGTATTACTTACTGGATCAAGAAAGGCAAGCACTATAAGACTTGTAATTAGTCCAACTAGCGCACATAGACCAAATCGCTTGATAGGATGATATTTGTTAAAAATTGGTAAGTGAACTCTATCGATTAATGGTGCCCACAGAAATTTAAAGGCATAGGGCAAGCTTACGGCTGTAAACATCCCAATTGCTTTTGCATCAAAGCCACACTCACTCAGCCAAATACTCAATGTTGAAAGAGTTAGTAAAAAGGGAATGCCGCTGGTAAATCCCATTGCTATTAGGCACAAAAAAATTGAATGACGATAGAAGCTAAATACGTGCATGATTTTGAACATTCTTTGCTGCAATAATATAAGCACTAAACTTAACTAAACGCACTAAATTTTATGAAATATATGAAAAAACGCCAGCTTATGTGATTAAAGTGGCGGATGGGGTGAGATTCGAACTCACGGAGAGCTCACACCCTCGCCGGTTTTCAAGACCGGTGCCTTAAACCGCTCGGCCACCCATCCACTATATACGTGAATATCGCAGGCTTTTTTCATTCTCGCAAGCTTTTTATGCAGATTTTAGTGATTTTCTATTTACTTGGAATGCATGTGATAAACACCATCCCAATTAGCAGGAGGAGGAGTTTCTTTAAATGCCTTACATCTTGAAATATAGAGCTCACAAGGCTCATCTCTTCCATAAATAGTCTGCAATTCACTAAAAATAGTTATAGCTTCATCCCAGCGTTGGTCAAGATAAAGCCTAAAACCTTTGGAAAACTCTTCGCAAAATTTTAGTTGATCATCACTTGGTAAAACTATTGGGTCAGAGTTTTTCAATGCTACAAGCTCATATATGGTAATACCTTCATTTTTTCCTTTTACGGCCACAATATCTAGTGGACGCACAACAGCATGCTCATGAAGTTGTCGAACCGTAAAATCACTAACGATAATATTTGTCCTATAAAACTTATTTGTTCCCTCAAGGCGAGCTGCCAAGTTAACTGAATCGCCAATAATTGTATAATTCATTCGCTCAGAAGATCCCATGTTACCAACAATTACATCCCCTGTGTGGATCCCTATCCTGGTAAAAAGTTCTGGTTTTTTTTCATATCCCCACTTCCTATTTAGATCGGCTAAGCGTCGCTGACAAAGTAATGCACTTAAACAGCAATTCAGGTAATGGTTGTTGTCTTGTTGTGGCGCCCCCCAAAAAGCCATGATTGAGTCGCCGATATATTTGTCTACAGTACCATTATTGTCTGTAATAATAGAGGTCATCTCATCGAAATATTCGTAAAGGTGCAATACAAGTTTTTCAGCCGGGTAAGTTTCACTAATGGTTGTAAAGTTGGCTATATCTGTAAAAAGAATAGATAGCTGCTTTTTCTTACCGCCTATTTTAACTTCAATTCCTTTATCAACTAATTTTTTAACTAGTTTTTTAGGCACAAACTTTCCAAAAGAAATTAAGCTACTTCTCATCCGAGAGATAGAATTTTGTAGTTTCTGTATCTCTTGAATGCCAGAAACTACCCCAGCCTCTTCTTCTAGCTCAAAATTAGTGATCCGATCTGCTTGCTCTGATAAATTATTAATTGGCCTTGCTATGCGTTTTGCTATGAAAGCTATGACAATGGTTGAAAAAATCAATATAAGCAGACAGATAAGTAGAGTATTACGCTGAGTAGTTTTTACACCCCCGATAAATTCATCAATAGGAGTGACCATCAAAAAATCCCAGTCCTTAAACCCATCAAGCGCAAATTCTTTAAACAAAGCTATGTATTCTACCTGGTCTACCGTAAAAACAAACCGAGATTTTTTTTCTAATTCTTTTTTTTGATACGCAGCAAGAATAGATTTATCATTTAGATCGTCTACAGTAATAAGCTTGGTATCTGTACCCACGATTTTGGAGTAATTTTTTTCAACTGGATGAGCAACAATCTCTCCTTTTTGATTAATTACTAGACTTATACCTTTCAACGTATTTTTCTGAAGAACAGTAGCTAAACTCTTTAAGCTAACGGTCGAAGATATCACACCTACGAATTCTCCTGTATTAGAAAGCAAAGGAACACCACATGCAATACTGGATTCCATTGTCACGTCAGAAACAAAAATATCAGTCCATATGTTAGAACGTGTTTGTTCAGTTTTTTTGTACCATGGACGATTCTTGTGAATCATCGTAATTTGGGATTCAGGTATATTTTCTTCGTCAAGCTTTTTACCATCGTTATCCAGGTAGATCCAAGATTCGGTTGGCCTTGAAGTACTTCTATCCACAATTCTTAAAGCAAATACTGCTTTTTTAGGCAAAACTTTTCCTTGATCGATGCGATAATTTGCTCCGGGCTGCAGCGGTTTTACTTGAACAAAATACCCTGATTCAGTTCCTACATACACACTGTCAACAAGCCCATACTGTTTTACATGCCCCATCATGAATTGAATTAAATCTTTATTGATTATACCCGCTCTTGATGTGTCTCGAACTAAATAAGAACCAAGTTCTGTTGAAATTAAAACATCTTTAAAATCCCCCATTATACTGGATACTTCAGAATTACTAATATTTTCCATCAATCTATTAGAGAACTCGAAAATTGAACGAGAATTATTAATGTAGGTATATGTAATAATTGAAAAAGCCGTTATAATCTGCAAGACAAAAAAGCTACTTAAAATATCAAATTTAAGATTTCTACGCCTTAAACATCTATCAGCTAGGTAAATAAAAAAATTTTTAATAATTACGCTCATAGATTACTCAATATTTCTCATAATTTATTTTTCATTTTCCAGTATCAAGCACATATGGTTAATTTGTTACTAACAAATTAAGTTTTACCATTTAACCTCTTGAGAAAAATACATTGCCTGGCTTCTGATGGGATCATCTTTATTTAATTTAGTAATAAGCATTGTATCAATGTTATGCCTTGCTGCACCTTGAATATCGGTATATTCTGTGTCCCCAACCATTAATACCCTCTTAGGGTAATTAAGAATTTTTAGTCCTTGTTGAAATATCTCAGGAAAGGGCTTGCCAAAATTGAGCACTGCCCCACCCAGTTGCTGGTAGCGAAGCGTCAATAACCCCGGTCGCAAACACAATTTTCCTGTGGAAAAAGCAAACAAATCAGGATTTGCACAAATAAGTGTAAGACGACGGGCAATTGCATGATGAAATAAACCATCAAAATGTTGGGCTATTTCTTCGGGAAACTCCACGGTAGGTGGTACAGCTAAACAGAGAACCGCATCAGCTTCCTCAATGTCTGTTGTTGATTGTAGCAATGGATTGAATGTTTTCCATCCTTGCCAGTAATCCTTATCGATAACGTAAAATTTTTGAGGCGTTACAATAGTCGCCTGAAGATAGTGCATGCAAAGATCTCCCGCTGTTATCACGGATTTATATAGATCTGTGGGCAAACCACAATTTTGCAAATTTTTCGCACAGTCCTTATCAAGAAATGGAGAATTTGACATCAAAAGAAGTGGTTTGTTTAATTGATGCAACCTCTTTATAACATCTAAGGCATTCTCAAAAACTGCTCCACCTTCATAAATAACCCCCCATAAATCAAATATAAAGGCATCATAGTCTTGGAAAACATCACGGAATTTTTCGATAATCTTGTTCATTATTGCTTGCTAACCGTCAAAGATATGTAAAATTTCTATCTAAATTTCTTGCAGCCCATGAACTATGCAAAAAATCACCATAACAAGCATTATTTTAAGAGAAATAGCTTAATTATTTATTAAGCTGAGTTAACTTCGCTGATAATTAAGCGAGGCTAAAATTATAATTCTGACAGGTCAGGCCAAAGGACCTACTTATCTTCCACTGTATACCTGTCAATTGCTTTGGCAAAAGCTTTGTATGTGCTTGGCAAATATATTTTTGATTTACTAAGACGAGCTTCATTCATAACGACAATATATTGGCTAGTTTGAGCTATTTGTATTTCTTCAATTTTTTTCTTTCCTAAAGCTAAGTCCATAGCCATCTGCATGGCAACCTCCCCTTGCTCAAAGGGCGAAGTGGCTATAGATATAGCAGCACCATCTTCACAAACGAATCCATTAATACCAATGATCGGGACAGGAGAATGATCAAAAGCCCACTGCATCGCTTCCTTATAAGGAACAAATTTGTTATTTGAGTCTTTAGATAAAAGAATTTTCCTATAATTGCTAATTAACATAAAATCCATATGCTTATCAGCTTCAAGAATAACTTTTTTCCATTCGTCAAATGTTTCGACTAGGAAAGAAGGACCGAGTATTAATGGGCTCCAATCTTTTGAAGAGTGCATATTAAAATCATCAAATTGTACCACTTGAGAGTTATCTGATACGTGAGAAATACGCGGAATTCTTTTTATACCCTTTTGTTCAGCAAGCAGAAATATAATATCTTTTATTCCACTCATTGGAATGCGCTCTAAAATTCCAACAACATTATTAGCTTTGTCGTACCCGTACCTTTGGGGAAGCGCATTAACGCCCGCGTAAACTATATATATATTAGGTTTATTTTTGTAAAATTCAGCAGCAAATTCTTGGGCGTCATCATCAATAGTAAGCAATACATCAGGACTAACGAAATCAATCACCTTTATAGCTGTGGCCCCTGCTTTCTTTTTATATTGCATATCAGGGTGATTCTTTGTATTCATGTAGTGCCATTGTATATTAATAAAACTTTCATTTTGCAACACACGTTTGATTCCTTCATTGACGTCTCTTACCCACGAATAATCAGGAGCGTAACTATGAAGTATGAGAATAGTTTTACGTTGCATTTGCAAAAACATAATCATAGAAAAAATTATTGTTGTAACAATAAATGGCACTAACTTATAAATTTTGAAGTTTCGCATATTTAATTCCCTACAAACCAATCCAACACCAATAATAGAAAGAAGAAAAAACAGCCAATATGCGGACAATATTTGCCATTATATTGAAAGCTAAGAATTTTTTTTCATTAAATGAAACACCGGCCTCTTCAAGAACATCACTCATAGGTGTGTAAAAAATGCACTGATATTTAAAAAACCACATATCCGTAACCATAAGGCAGGCAAAACAAGCTGTCCAAGCTGTAACCCCATACGCTTCTGCCAGTGTAATAAAAACTGGAATTAAAAGCGCTATAGTAGCTCCAATAGGCAAGAAAAAACGAACAATCATTGTTAAGACAACAAAAAATGTAAACAGAAGTCCAGGCGATGTCTCAAATACATTAGTAAAAGCCCTAAGACTTCCTGAAAGAGTACCAGAAATATTGAAATAATTTATAACTGAAGAAATTCCTATAATAGATGCCATAAATAATAAAAAGGTCCAGTCTACTTTAGACAAAAGGTCTTCTCGACTAATAATATTAAACGCTAGCAATAGGTAAACAAGACTAAACGCAATCCAAGTTGGTGAAATTTTATGGTATGGAAAAGTGAGCATCCCAATAAAAAACACAGCCATTGTTGCGAATGAAAACCACTCATCTTTTGAAATAGGGCCCAAAGCTTTAAGATATTCAGCTATCAATTGATCTTGCTGTTTAATTAATTCTTGGGAATTTTTTTTAGCGCTTTGGGGATTTTTCCCGCTCATCAGCTGACGATCTTTAAGGAAGAATCTTTGCAACACAAAATAACCTATAGCATACGTCACTAATATCACAATAAATGCGGCAAAAGATGCCTTAAACCACCCAACAAGTTGAAATTGTAACTGCTCTTGTAATGGCAGCAGAGCAAGAATAATAAAATTCATTAAGGAGGCACTTAGAAAAATATTACTAAATAAGGAGGCACCAAAAAACGCACTGACGGTTGTCGAAAGCACGCATCCTTCATGATTTTTTGCGCCAAACATTTCTAAAACTCTAACAGCTGCTTTACCTACCAAGTGGGTTCTACTAATAACTGAAGGAATTAAAGGTGTTAGAAATGCAAAACTTATAAAAAATACGGCATCATAATAAATTGCTTTTTTAGGAACCAACCTTAATAACGTTAATATTAAACGAGAAATAAGATTTGAACGTGCAATTAAAATTGTTATAGCAAGAACGCTAAAAACCATAATGAAAGTTTCAGACGAGAATCCTGCTAGAATAATGTTGGTAGGCACCAAACCTAAAGATGCACAAGCAATAACAACAAGAATGCCTGGCAGATACTCTCTGACAAGCCTAAAAATCCACATCACTACTGCTGATGATAAAATTGAAGAAAAAATTATAACTTCATTAGCTATGCCACTTGCGGCGAGTAAAAAATATGTAATCACAGGCACAATGATTGATAGAAACCAACCAACTGTGTCTGCATAGTTTTTATAATTATTTTTAACGATAGAACTTTCCATAGCAACCCTTTGTCGGTATTAGTGCGTTCAAAGCCTTATGTATTATTTCATACCTGCCATATAAAAATGTCAATCGTTTATCCAGAAAAAGTGTGAAGGGATGAATACTTAAGGGCCTTTTTGATCTTTTCAAAAGCTGAAATCTCAAGCTGTCTAACTCTTTCTCGAGAAATCGCTAGTAATTGGCTCAAATCCTCAAGAGTTTTTGGTGGTTCTTCCAAACGTCTTCCAATAAGAATTTTTTGCTCTCTATCGTTCAGCGCAGTCATTGCCTCTTGCAGCGCTTTCCGGCGTTTATTTAACTCATCTTTTTGAACAGCTTGAATTTCTTGATTATCGCTCTCATCTGCAAGCCAGTCCATCCACTCTGTGGTAGTTTCGGTATCGCGAACAGGAACATTCAAAGATGAATCATGACCAAATGTACGTTGCTCCATAGACCAAACTTCCTCTTCTGGAACATTGAGCTTAAGTGCAATTTTTTTCACAAGCTCGGGTGTTAACTGATCACTTTGTTGCTTGCCTTCACGCTCTTGAGATTCTTGCAAGAGAGCACGTTTGGTTTTTTTTAGTGAAAAAAATAATTTTTTTTGTGCGGCCGTTGTGCCAATTTTTACTAAAGACCAAGTATGTAGAATATAATCTTGCATGCTGGCCTTAATCCACCACATTGCGTATGTGGAAAATCTAAAACCACGATCTGGCTCATAATGTTTCATCGCCTGCATCATGCCAATATTACCTTCAGCAATCAGATCACTAATAGGCAAGCCATAGCCTCTGTACCCTGCTGCAACCTTGGCAACCAATTTTAGATGAGCCTCGGCCAACTTTTCCATAGATTTTTGGTCTTGTTTTTCCCGCCAGTCTTTGGCTAGCTTATATTCTTCGTCGATGGTTAAAACCGCGATGTTTCTAACTTTTCGCACATAATGATGGTGGTCGTGATGTTGTTGCAATATCGTATGCTTACAAAATACCTACTTTAAAGTGTAACTAGTTTTTTCATTAATGTTCAAGAGGCTGAATTCATAGATAAAAAATTATGCCTCTAGCTCTTGTTTTATTTGCTGATTCCACAATTTTTCATACAAACCCTTTTGCTGTAACAATTCGTGGTGAGTACCTGATTCTGCAATTACACCCTTATTTAATACAAATACTTTAGCTGCATTCACAATGGTACTGAGCCTATGTGCTATAATGATAGTGGTGTGGTTTTTAGAAATTTTTTGCAAAGTCTCATGGATACGCTTTTCTGTAGCAGTATCTAGAGCTGAGGTTGCTTCATCAAAAATAAAAATTTTTGGTTGCTTTAAAAGAGCTCGCGCTATCGAGACTCTTTGTTTTTCTCCACCAGACAATTTTAGACCACGTTCACCAACTGTTGTATTAAGACCTTCTGGCAGTACTGCTATAAATTTCCCTAACTCTGCATTTTGTGCAGCTTCTTGCACTTGCTCAAACGAAGCAGATGAATCTGCGTAAGCAATATTATAGCCAAGCGTGTCATTAAATAAGACAGTATCTTGAGGGACCATTCCTAAAATTTTTCGAAGGCTTTTTTGTGTAACTGACTTTATATCTTGGCCATCAATCAGTATCCTGCCCTGGGAAGGATCATAAAAACGAAATAGAAGTCGGGATAGAGTCGACTTTCCTGCACCTGTTTCACCTACAAAGGCTACTGTTTCACCAGGTTGTATTTCAAAGCTAATATTTTTGAGAATGTGACGATCTGAACCATAGCTAAAGCTCACGTTTTCAAAAACAATTTTTCCCTTTTTATAAACCAGTGCCTGCGCATTCTGGGCGTCTTTTATATCTGAATCTTGATCAAGTAAATCAAACATTTCTCCAAGATTCACCATTCCCTGTTTAATTTCTCGGTACGCAAACCCTAGATTGAACAAAGGCATAACAAGTTGTAGTGAAAAAGCAAATAATGCAGCGATGTCACCCGCTGTAATTTCTCCCAAAGCAGCACGATTAATTGCAATACCAAGCATTCCGCCAAGACCAAGTGAAAATATGATTGCTTGCCCTGCGTTCAAAAGGTTAAGCGATCCCTTTAACTTACGTGATGTTTCTTCATAAAAAGCCTGAATTTCATCGTATCGCTTAGTTTCAAAATCTTCATTATTGAAATACTTAACCGTTTCAAAATTAAGTAAACTGTCAATTGTGCGAGTGTGCGCCGAATTATCATAGGAGTTCATTTGCTTAACAATTTTTAAGCGTCTTGTAGCTACATTAATTGTGAAAACTACATACACAAGCATTGTTGAAATCATGATCAAACTACACCACGGCCCATACCAAACCCATAATAAAACCGATAAAAGAAGTGTTTCTATGAAACTTGGCAAAATTGTCATCATAAGAAACTGACTAATCATTTCTAATGATTTTGTGGCACGTTCAATAATACGACTAAGTCCGCCAGTTTGCCTATTGAGGTGAAAATTCAAGCTCAACGAATGCAAATGTTTAAAAGTGGTGACGGATATCTCGCGAAATACACGTTGTGTCACAATATTAAAGATATAATCACGCAATTCATTAAATATTTGTGCAAATATGCGCATAGCAACAAAACCGACCAAAAGATAGAAAGGAAATGAAGCCGGATGCTTTTCAAATTCGTCGATTAAATACTTAAAAATAACTGGCCCACCTAGCACACATATACGCCCAATAAATAGCGAGAACAGAGCACTAATAAGGTATATTTTTGCTCTAATCATATTCTTTGGCCATAAATAGGCTTTGAGCTTTTTTAAGGTAAGAAGTTTTGAATTCATTCCTTTTGATCCATCTCAAGCCACATTGCATTTAAAATACTAAATGTGCACGCAAGCCCTAGCCCAAGCACCCAACTAAAATACCACATAACTCCCCTAATACATTTGCGGATCTGATAAATCTTTTAAAGTAAGCTTTTTTCGAAAAACCCTGTATGTCCATGTGACATAACCAAGGATAAATGGCAAAAATAAACCCACGGCTATTAACATAATAAACAACGTCAATCTTGATGAAGAGGCATCCCACACTGTCAAACTATGATTGGGAGCAATCGTTGAAGGTAAAATAAAAGGAAAGGCGGCAAGGCCCGCTGTTGCTATTACCCCTATGATACTAAGAGATGTTCCCAAAAATCCAACAACTGCCTTTCGCTTACCTGAAACCATTGAAAGTATGAACCCAAAAAAGGCAACCAGCGCCGAAATTTTTGTACTGCTGTTAAAAAAGCGTTGGGTGAGCTCAGCGCTTTCTTCAATAAGCTGCACCCCTACAACTTTAGCTAAGATATTTTGAAATGGCGAAACTGATTCCAGCGTAAACCCAGAACAAGTGTTATTCAAAAGCAAACCTGCCGCCACAAAACTAACTAATCCCAAGAATGAAAAAAATTTTTGTGTTCCGTGCGCTCTTTCCACAATTGGATGATCAACTTTTAAGCGCAAATACGCTGCCCCGTGCGCAATAAGCATGGTCAGTGAAACCAATCCAGCAAGAAGAGCAAAAGGATTCAGTAACTCAAAAAATACATTTTTTGTTAGTAATACTAACTGGTCATCAAATGTGAAGGGCAAACCCAAAATTGCATTGCCAACGGCTACTCCAAAAAGTAGAGAAGGAATAATGCTGGTAACACACAAAGCCCAATCCCATCCATTACGCCATTTTTGATTGGGCATTTTACTGCGAAATTTAAGCCCGATAGGCCTTACAATCAAGCAGACTAGCAGCAATAGCATAGCCAAATACATAGTTGAAAAAGCAACGGCATAAACAAGCGGCCATGCAGCAAAAATGGCCCCCGCCCCCAAGATCAACCATACTTGGTTACTTTCCCAAACAGGTGCGATAGTGTTAATCATTAAACGTCGCTCTTCGTCAGTTTTTGCCAAAGTTGTCAGCAAACTTGCAACGCCTAGATCAAATCCATCAGTTAAGGCAAAACCTGTCAGCAGTACTCCTAACAAAATCCACCATATAAGCTGCAGCATTTCTAAAGAAGGCATTAAGCGCCCTCTTTCATTGAAAAAATATCAGGCCCGGCTTTTATATATTTTTTAAGTAGCACAACATCAAAAATTAAAAGGACCGAGTAAAAAAGAACAAACACTGAAAATGAAATAACCAGGGATGATTTATCATGATTTGAGGCAGCCATGAATGTAGGCAAGACACCTTCAATCGCCCAAGGCTGGCGTCCGTGCTCTGCAACAAACCAACCACTCATCACAGCAATCCAGGGAAGAGGAAGAGCAAGCAGACTGCTTCGTAAATACCATGGTTTTTCAGCAAAACGACGTTTTATAGAATACCAAAAACCAATAAGAAAATATGCTAACAAAACGAACCCGCATAAAACCATAATACGAAAGAACACAAATAGCGATGTAACATTAGGCACCGTATCATGAGCTGCCTTTTTGATTGTGGCCTCATCTACATGTTGTAAGTTTTGTGTGTATTTTTTCAGCAATAATCCATAACCGAGATCATTTTTGTATTTATTAAACTGCTGCATAGCAACACTGTTTTTTCTATCTTTACGCAAATCTTGAAGGGCTAAGTAGGCTTTTTGGCCGTTTTTGATACGCAATACGGCAGATTCTTCAAGTTCTGTAATACCAGGAATTTCTATGGAAAATGAGCGTGTCGCAATTAGCCCAAGTAGATAAGGCACTTTAATTTCTAAAGTATTTTCGCGCTTTTCCTCATTTGGAATTGCAAATAATAAAAGGTCAGCTGGAGCTTTTTGCGTGTTCCACATCGCCTCCATTGCAGCTATCTTCATTTTTTGGTTCTGGTTTGCTGTATAACCACTTTCATCTCCCAATACGATAACACTTAATGCTGAGGCCAGACCAAAACTTACCGCCACTGTCATTGAACGCTTAGCAAACTCGACATGGCGTTTTTGTAACAAATACCAAGCGCTGATTGCCATTACAAAAACAGCACCCGTTACATACCCTGCACTAACTGTATGAACAAACTTAGATTGCGCAACTGGATTGAAAAATATTTCATAAAAGTTAGTCAACTCCATGCGCAACGTATCAATATTAAAAGATGCTCCCACAGGGTTTTGCATCCATGCATTAGCAATTAAAATCCAAAGTGCTGAAAAATTTGTAGCTATCGCCAACCCCCACGTTACGCATAAGTGCGCTTGCTGAGACAGTTTTTTCCACCCAAAGAAAAACAGCCCAATCAAAGTGGCTTCAAGAAAAAAAGCCATCAACCCCTCAATTGCAAGCAATGACCCAAAAACATCCCCCACATAGTGGCTGTAGTAAGCCCAATTTGTGCCAAATTGGAATTCAAGCGTAATACCAGTCGCTACCCCCATGGCAAAATTAATACCAAACAGCAGCCCCCAAAATTGCGTCATTTGCTTCCAAATAGGCTTTCGCGTCATTACATAAACGCTCTCCATAATAGCCAGCAAGAAACTTAAACCCAGCGTAAGCGGCACAAATATGAAGTGGTACATAGCAGTAATACCAAACTGAAGCCTGGCAAGCTGAATAGCAGTAAGAGATTCGAACATAATATCTATTTGGCTATGTGTTGATCAATTTGATTAGAGCTTAGGTGGAAACGGTGGCCACGTACATAGAAAATTAACAGCGCAAGAATCACTAGCTTAATAGTGATGGCGACTTTAATGTCACGAAACTTTGGCATTCTATTTCTCCCCTCGAACACTATAGCGCAAATACAAAAAATTTTTAAAAAATTTTAATTAATAAAAACTAGCTTGATTAATCATAATAATATCATCATATATAAACGATAGATAATTAATGTAAGTATAGATAATGATATTAAAATTTCTTGTATTTGTGTTTGCGTACACTTCATTTTCTGTAGGTTACGCTGTTTCCTCACCTGATGTTCTTGCCTTATGGGATCGCGCAGTAGGTGCTGTTAAATTTCAGCAACAGGAAGCTATAACTGAATTAAACGAGCAACTGAAAGGACAAGTGGCGCCACCTGATTTTCTAAGCGTTCACCAACCAACAAAATATGGGTGTGAATCAAGTTCAGATTATCAAAAGCGTATATTAATTCCTGAGTTACTCTGCTCAGTAGGTTGGGACAACACACTATTTTTGATGTCAAATATCACCATTTTTCAGCAGCATTTTAAAACCAGCACAAAATTATCGCCTTGCCAACGCCACTACATTACCAAAGATTATTTAGTTCAGCACTTTGCCAGCATTGAAGCCGCAGCTGAAAAAGGACAACTTGGAGCTGTGCTGAGTTTTATGCATTATGATAACTCTTCACTTGAAAGCCACTGGAATTTTATAAATGGATTTTTTAGATATTGCCAAAACGAAGGATACACAAATTTTACTAAGCACGTGTTTGATAATAGCCATATTTTTTTCAAAGGAGAAAGAAATCAATTCCTGAAAAGTCTACAAGGAAAATGTTTTATAGCAGCTTTAAGGGAATGCCAATTTAGTATTAACCCTGAACAAGAAATAAGAAATTTTGAAAAATTCCATTTAAATCAAGAAAATATGGATGAGATTTATCAAAATTTAATGGATGCTTTGTATGTGGCTCTAGCCAAGAATCAATCTTATAAAGCAATGGATCTGATTGTAGATTGTGATTCATGGCCTCAACCATCAATTGATGCAAAAAACAGCGCGCAACAAGCAATAAATGCAAATTTTCAAGAATTGCTAGTTTGTGGTCAATATTCTGCAGCCCAAAATGCTCTATCAAGAAAAACTAATAGACCAGACAAAGGAATTTTACATATTTTCTTGGCAAAATCGGCGCAAAATAGAGAGTGGTATGCCGTTGATAGCGTCTTAACGAACATGTATGACGAATCACTTCCTGTTCCTCAGGCTTTAACAGATGATTTATTTGTTTGCGCTACTGCTTATGATAATGACCAATATTTTGGATTATTAACTGGAGAAAACACTTTTGCTGTGTTAACAGGAGAGAACTGGGCGTACGAACCACCAACTTCTGCTGCATTTGATAGAGGCTTATTAGAAACTATAAAATTTAGAAACCAAGCTAGATTTGATCATCTTTTGGACACTTATGCAGAAAAGCTGTCAGAGGAAGGCCTAAGAGAGGCATTAGAACAAGCAGGAAAACCAGCTAAAAATTCAACGCCACTTTTTTATATAGATTATTCTTTTCTTAAAGAAAATCATTATCAGGAACGCTTGAAAAGGAAGCTAGGTATTCCTACTTATATGGAACATGTTTTTACCAGTAATTCAGTTATTTCTAGTTTAGTGATTCCTGATTTAGATGTGTCTGCTTTCAGTTTTCCTACTGTTGATTTATCATCACTGCTTGTGCCCCAAGAAATTAATCTATTTACGCCCACAGAAAAAAATGAACAAAATTTACCTGAGCAGCTCAATGACAATAATTCCAGCACCCAAAAAGAATAGAACAACTAAAGCAGCATTTCCCCCAGCAACTTTGTAGGGAGCTGCTCCCCCAGCTTGGCGCATTTTATAAGCAACAGCTGCTGGCATCATTACAGCCAAAACGCTGAGGGCAATTGCTGCGTACCCCAAAGCCATAATAAAGCCATTAGGGTAAAACAAGGCAAAGAATAAAGGAGGCAAAAACGTCAAAAGTGATGTTTGAAAACGTTGGCTTTTGGTATTGGCCTTTTTTAAACTTTCCGCCAAGTAATCAAATAATCCAATAGCAACACCTAAGAACGATGTAGAAACCCCAAAAAACGCAAAAATATTTGAACAGTATTCAATCGCTGTGCTTTGTGTTGCTTGATTTAAATGGCTAATAAATGAGGCGACATTTTGCTCTTCTGCACCTGTTATCATTACTGGCAAAACACCTAGCGTCACCACCTGCCATAGTAAATAAATAAATAAGGGCGCAATACTACCAGCAATAATAACCTTTCTAAGGTATTTTACATTCGGACCGACATAGTTGATAAGCGTTGGAATACTGCCATGAAATCCGAATGAGGTGAAAAATAGGGGTATAGCTAACCA
The DNA here is from genome assembly GCA_018062345.1 of Pseudomonadota bacterium. Classification (GTDB taxonomy): domain Bacteria; phylum Pseudomonadota; class Alphaproteobacteria; order Paracaedibacterales; family CAITNM01; genus CAITNM01. Next base: position 16,943 of record JAGOSL010000007.1, read on the forward strand.
GGTGGAGCTCGGCTCACTTCCTGGACTTGCCAAATACTGCGCTTTGACAAAAGGTACTAGCGCAAAGACTAAGCAGAAAAAAATGCTGACTTTTACAAATAATAAAAAGCGGTTTGCGTAATCAACGTGCGTAGTTGATGAATAGACAAAAACACCAAGCATAGCTGCAAAAGAAATCGCCATCACTGAAAAGGGTGCTGAAATTCCTGTAATGCTTTCTACCCCAGCTTTTAAAAAAGAAGCACCACCTGTTGTGTAGGCTGCAAGCAAGGCATAAAACAAAAGCCCTATGCTTAGGGATGCAACCCATTTACCAAAACGCCCAAAAATCTTTTCAGCTAAGTAAGATATGCTATAGCCGCCGCCGTTACGTAAGTTAATTTCTAACGTAACAAGCGCCGCAAAACATGTAAAAGCCCACATTCCTATCAACAACAGTGAACTATTAATAAATCCAGCTTTTCCAGAAGTCATAGGAAGCGCTAACATTCCAGCACCAAAAGTTGTGCCAGCAACAATAAGCGTTGCCCCTATAAATCTACTTCTTGATGGAGCCTGCTTCGCACTATTATCACAAGATTCAGATACTAAACGCGCCTTGCCCTTTATCGCTGCTTGCATGCAAAATTACCTAAGATGCTTTTTTGTATGGTAGGATGCTTTTAATTAAAAAATCCAGTTAAAATTTTTATAGGCAGATGAAATTAGCTAGTTTTTGGAAAAATCTTCCAGGCTTGTGGGAGTTTGAACGAATCATATCAGGCAATCCTGCACAAACAGGATTTTTAAACGTAGAAAAAGAAAAAGATAATTTTTATACGGTTCATGAAAAAGGCGTTTATAATAACAACGAAATACAAACATTTTTTCGTGACTATCATTTCTACTGGCAAAATAATTACTTAAATATTTACGGAAAAAATCCTAAAGATGGATATGTTCTTTTGCACAGCTTAAGCGACACAATGAAAACCCATACACATTTTTGTAATAATGACCAATACCAGTTGGAGCTTACCGCCATAGGCTTAAATGCTTGGAGCACGATCACCATAATTACGGGGCCACATAAGAATATGTCACTAGAAACTTGTTATCAGCGAAGAATCTGCTAAACGAGTCACCCTAACAACCTCTTTGCTGTTTCAATTACACCATCAATGGTTGTTTCTACATGCAAAAATTGTTCATGCTCTTTCCGCGCAAATTCAGTGTTAATAACATGATGAAATAAAGCAACAAGCGAATCCCAATAGCCATTAATATTTGCGATGATAATTGGTTTTTGATGAAGATTAAGTTGTCTCCATGTCAAAATTTCAAAAAACTCATCTAAAGTTCCAAAACCACCTGGCATAATAATAAACGCATCTGCTCTTTCTGACATTTGATACTTTCGGGTGTGCATCGTATCGACCACGTGCACTTTATGCAGCCCTACTTGCACTCCTTCACGCGCATCCAAATGCTCTGTGGTAATACCAACAACAATTCCACCATTTTCAATAACCGCGTTAGAAACACGCCCCATCAATCCTAGACGTCCGCCTCCATAAACCATGCTAAAATTATTATCTGCGATAAGCTTTCCAAGGTCTTCTGCCGCTTTGTAATATTGAGGGTCAACACGTTCAGAAGCGCCACAATATACACAAAGATATTTACTTTCAGTCATATTTTTCATTCCTTATTTTTTATCAATGCGCATCCCACTAGACAAAGCTTTTTATTCTGTCCCAGAATGACAAACAGTGCTTAACATTTCATTAAAACAATAGTTTTTCAAGGAACCTTACGTGTCTGCAGGTGAAATTCTCTCGATCAAGATCAAAACTTCATTTGGAGACGGCATTTTTGTTGTTCAACAAGCAGTTGTTGAGGAAACACTTTCAGAACCTTACGTAATTGATGTGTACGCGTCAACAACACTTTCTACCTTTGATGGTGATGAACTGATTCATACCAAAGCAGGGATTATTTTCGAAGTTTATGGTCAGCAAAATTCATCTTCCAAACAAGGAGTGCGAGCGTATCACGGGATTATAACTCATATGGAGCACTTAAAAACAGTTATTGATGAACAAAACCAAGTCACACATTTTTTCCATTTTCAAATGCATTCCGCTTTTTGGATGCTAAAACACAGCCGTGATCATCGGATTTTCCAAGAAACTTCAGCTATTAATATTATTCAGACAATTTTTAGTGAAAATGGAATATCAGATTTCGCAATAAAAGCAAGTGGCGGAACAAGCATTCGAGAGTACTGCGTACAATATGGCGAAAGCCATTATGATTTTGTCTCGCGCTTACTAGAAGAAGAAGGGATTGGGTATTATTTTACTCACACAGAATCAACCCATATGATGGTTTTATTTGATAGCAATACAAGTTTTGTAAGTATAACCCAGGAAGCCCTGCCATTTCTAAATGTTGAGACAGCTGAGCCGCTAGTTGATCATATTTTTGCTTTTGGAAAAAAATCACAGGTTGCAGCAAAAGCCTACAAAACAATTGATTATAACTATAACACTCCACACGCGCAGCTACTAAACAGCAGCAGTGGCAATGGGTTCGGTAAACAAATTTATGAATATCCTGGGCTTTTTCAAAAATCAAGCGATGGCAACAAATTATCTGATCAACGCATGGAAGAGATTGAATGGCCTACCAAGCGCGTATATGGAAGATCTTCTTGTCCCAGTTTAGCCCCAGGATCAATCTTTACCTTAAAAGAACATCCCATCAAAAAATACAATAACTCCTACGCCATTTCATATGTTCGCCATGAAATCATTGCCCAGCCAAGTAGTAACTTAGAAGAAAGCAATAACAATTTTTCTTTAACTTATTCAAATTCTTTTGAAGGCTTTTTAAAAACGATTCACTACCGCCCTTATCGCAAAACAAAGAAGCCACGCATTTATGGGTCGCAAACAGCATTTGTCACAGGGGCCGGAACAGAAGTGTATGGAGACCCCATGGCCAGAATTAAAGTTAAGTTTCACTGGGATTTGCGTAATCCTGATGACGAAACAAGCTCTTTGTGGGTGCGCGTTAGCCAGTCATTGAGCGGAGCAGCTTGGGGAGCTTTATGCATGCCTCGCGTCGGCATGGAGGTTGTGGTTGCATTTATAGATGGAGATCCTGACCAGCCGATTATAACAGGCTGTGTATATAATCAAGCATTTATGCCGCCGTATTCACCCAAAGATTTGCCACATTACATGACATTAAAAAGCAAAACTTTTAATGATGAATCGGGAAGTAATGAATTGCGGTTTAGCGACAAGGCCGGCGAAGAAGAAATATACCTGCATGGCCAGTATGATATGAACACAGTGATTGAGCACAGCCGCACTGAAAACATAAAAACAGGTGATGACACTCTAACAATAGATAAGGGTGACAAACTTATTCACCAAAAAGGAGATGGCAGCATGTATTTGACCCTCATTGATAGTGGTGACCACACAACAAATCTAAAAAAAGGAAATTTCGTTATTGATGTAAACGGTACTATCCTTATTAAGGCAACAAAAGGTATTACCGTCACTACCCCAGATAACATTACTATGAAAGCTGGAAAAAATATTGCAATGACGGCGGGCGAAAATATAGTGATGAAGGCTGGAAAAAATATTCAAAAAAGTGCTGGACAAAACATTCAAGCGAAAGCGAGCATGAATATTCAATCAAAAGCAGGCATGAATATTCAAGAGACTGCCGGCGCAAACATTGTAGAAAAAGCGGACGCGATGATTCAACTTAAGACAGCAACTTTGCAAGCAAAAGCAGGAACAATGATTCAAATGACCTCTGGTTTAGCGTTTAAAGCAACTGCTGGCGCCATGATGGAACTAAAAGGTGGCGCTATGGTGCAAGTAGAGGGCGGAGCAATTGGCATGTTCAAAGGTGCCATTACCAAACTAGGAGGCTAGATAATGACTATCAATTCCCTAAGTATTAAAAAGCTGGCGCAAAATTCGGCAAATCGAAATTTAGAGACAGCTAAGGATGAAAACGCTACTGTACCCGCTGGTTATGAGCAAGATTTTCAAGAAGATAAAGAAGATCAACAACCATTCGAAGAGGATAATAATAACGATTCTGACGAGGATTCTGATGATGATTCAAAGGAAGATCCTAACGCTCCAGATCATGAAGTAAGAACTCAAAAAATAGGCGATAAGACGCTGCAGGCCGAGTTCTCAAAAGGATTAAAACAAGGAGTTACAAGCATAAAAACTAAAGAGGGCCATTTTGAAATGCAAGCAAACTTTGCAAAGGACAAGCTTGATGGAGCGACAACATACTATTATCCCGATGGAAAAATTGAGAGAGAAATATATTTCAAGCAAGGAAAAATGCACGGCCCCATGAAGTCATTTCACGAAAATGGAAAGCCTGCAATGGAAGTTGAATATGAGCATGGCCTGATGCATGGAACATCAATAATTTATGATGAGCTTGGACAAAAACAGGTTGAGTCTCACTACAAAAAAGGAAAGTTACACGGTGACACCGTCGTTTTCTCTGCAACTAATAAGCCTTATTTGAAGAAAACCTATCAAGAAGGTCATGAAACTCACCAAGAATACGATGCGAGCGCGGCACAGAGTTGTTAAGTATTAGTTTGTTCTTTATAATAATTGCATGTGATGTGTTTACGAGAAATAAATGGCCCTATTCAATTCAATAATGGATACATTAAAAGTTAAGCAAGAAAAACGCGAAAAATTCAGACATGAAGCAAAAAGCCTTACTAAATTTATTATTGGATTTTTAATTTTCAGCACATTGTTTTTCAAGCCGTTCAACATACCAACAGGCTCAATGATTCCTAACTTATTAATCGGTGACTTTTTGGTTGTTAATAAGTTTGCTTATGGTTACACAAGGTACAGCTTACCGTTTGGGTCTGATATTGATTGGTTTAAAGGACGTATCATGGCTGAAAATCCAAAAATGGGCGACATAGGAGTATTTCACAATCCAAAAGATTCAGAACCATTTTCAATTTTTGGTATTAAACTCTGGGACTCTGCAAAAGATTATGTAAAGCGGATTATTGGCACCCCAGGAGACCGCATTCAAATGAAAAAGGGACGCCTGTGGATCAACGGAAAAATTTGCCCAATTCAGCGCGTTGAAGATTTTCCATACCTCGATCGCGACGGCAGAACCATTATGGTTCCAAGGTATTTGGAAACACTGCCAAATGGTGTGCAACATACCTTCATAAAATATATTCCATTTGGCGAAGCAAGACCTTTCCATCATGACCCAGAACATAGCTCAGACGATACTCCTGAATATGTAGTCCCAGAGGGTCATTTTATGATTATTGGGGACAATCGTGATGGTTCACTTGATAGTAGATATATGAATGATAAAGTTACTTTTATTTCATATGACCATTTAATGGGCAAAGTAGCTTTTGTATTCTTTTCAACTTCAGCAAAATGGTATGAGGTTTGGAAATGGTTTACTAGTGTAAGATTTGAGCGAATTATGACTATTCCTCAGTAAGAGGAAACTAATTAAGAAGAGCTCTTTTAAAAGAGCTCTTCTTTAGAACTTAAGAAAATGCTTAATTTTATTTCTTCTTTTTATTCAACATTTTAACAGAAGATGCGTGACTTACGTGCGTATCCCAGTCTTTTCCAGTGAAATGCTCACGAATTGGTGCCGTTGTTTTCTTACCTACACCATCATAATTTTTCTTAATCCACTCAGTTGCTGCATCACGTCCTTTTTTGAAAAGGTGATCAAAAAAGTCCATTTCAGTATTAAGTTTACTACCCCAACCGAGCTCTTGGAAACATGCTTCGTCCTCTATTAAGTGCATATGCACTCTTTTCATGCGGCCTTCAGGAATAACACCTTCATCCTGCAGTTGACCAATTAGATGAATCGCGCGCATTTCACGAACCACTGAAGCATTGTTTGTGATTTCATTCAAACGGTCCCCAATTTCGCGCGCACTAGTTGGCAAACGGTTTCTAATTGTTGGATTTAATTGAATAAGAACAATATCAGAAGTTTCACAATCATAAATCAATGGAAACAAAACTGGATTTCCGATAAAACCACCATCCCAATAATATTCACCATCAACTAACACAGCGCCATGAATAGTTGGCAAGCAAGCTGTTGCCAATAAACATTCTATTTTCAATTCTTCGGTTTTAAATACAGTCAATTTACCAGTAAATACGTGCGTAGCACATAGAAAGACCTTGCAAGCATTTTGTTTACGTAAAAAATCAAAATCAAAAGTTTTTGCAATTACATCACGTAAAGGATCTTTTTTCATGGGGTTAAGTTCATATGGAGAATACATGCGGCTTAAATATTCAAACATCAGAAATCCTGGAGAATTATACATTGTCCAATTATTCATATATTTATCAATAGGGCCGCGATTATTTAGCATGCTGTTCTTTCCACTATCGGAAACACGCTCCCAAAATAATCTTAATAAAGCCCGAGCTTCTTTATTGCCGCCTTTTGCTAAACCCTGAGCGGCAGCAACTGCATTCATGCCCCCTGCAGAGGTTCCCGTTAAACCTTCAATTTCAAAACGGCCATCTTCTAATAACTTATCTAGAACCCCCCAAGTAAAAGCACCATGGGAACCTCCACCTTGACACGCAATAGCTATGCGTTTTTTTGTTTTATTTTCCATGGGTTACCTTCCAAAAATATAAAAAATTCTTTATCAATAAGATCAAGGGTATACAGAATTATTTAATAAAAAGTTAAAATAGGGCCAAGATGGTTATTTTATCAATTGAAACAAGCTGTGATGAAACTTCTGTTTCATTCGTTCAAGATGGAGCAGTGGATAAGAGAATATTAAGCTTAGTTACCCATTCACAAGTAAATGAGCATCAAGCCTATGGAGGCGTTGTACCTGAACTTGCAGCAAGAGCACATTTGACCAATATTGAACTGATTCTAAATCAGGCAGTTGAACGGGCAAATATTGAGTTAGCTAAAATTGATGCAATTGCGGTTACAGGCGGCCCAGGACTAATTGGTGGGGTTTTGGTGGGAGTTATGCTTGCAAAAACATTGCATATTTCTCTAGATAAGCCACTGTATTGCATTAATCACCTTGAAGGCCACGCCCTTACAGCCAGATTAAGCCATGATGTTGCATACCCTTACTTATTACTGCTCACATCAGGTGGTCACTGCATGTTTGTAGAAGTGCTGGGTTTTCGTCGATACAATCTTTTAGGCCAAACTCTTGACGATGCTGCTGGAGAATGTTTTGATAAAATAGCTAAGCTTTTGGACTTTGATTTTCCTGGAGGTCCAGCTTTAGAAAAAAAGGCTGTACTAGGAAACCCTTACCGTTTCACTTTTCCAAAACCCTTAGAACATAGCGCAATGCCCAATTTTTCCTTTTCAGGACTTAAAACAGCAGTAAAGCAAACTATTGAAAAAAGCACACTGGATCAGCAAACTGTTTGCGACATTGCAGCAAGCTTTCAATATACTGTTGGTGAAATTTTCAAAGAACGTTTGAAAAAAGCTATAAAATCTAGCAATCATAAAGTTAAACGTTTAGTCATGGCCGGAGGAGTTGCAGCTAACCAATATTTAAGGAATCAGCTACAAACAGTGTGCAGCAGCAATTCCATAGAAGCTATTTTTCCTCCGATAAATCTGTGCGTAGATAATGCTGCAATGATTGGCTGGGCTGCTATTGAGGCGATACACAACGGCGTGTTACCATCAACTAGTGAATTTCAACCAAAGCCAAGATGGCCACTAGAGCAGCTTCATTTATAGATCCTCGCTTCCTAACATTGTGCCTAATGAGCATTCTTACGGGAATGGAAATGGATATATTCACACCAAGTTTTCCAGAAATTATAGATGTATTTTCTGTTAATATTGAGCAAGTGCAGTTAACCTTAAGTTTGAATTTTATTGCATATGCTTTGAGTACGTTGTGGATTGGTCCTTTGGCTGAACGCTTTAACCACAAAAGCATTTCCATTTTATCACTTTGTATTTTTACCACCGGAAGCATTCTTTGCTATACAACAAACTCTTTTGAATTATTGCTTGTTGGACGTGTATTACAAGGGCTTGGCATGAGCGGTCCTAATGTTTTGGCTTATTCAATTGTTTATGATTTTTACCCAAGGTCTCGTGAACACTACATGGCGATTTTAACCGGACTTAGTAGTGTTACCATGGGCGTTGCCCCAGTTTTGGGCAGCTACTTAAATTTATGGTTTGGCTGGCGAGCCAATTTTTTGAGTCTTCTTATCTTGTCCCTTCTGTGTTTAGTTTTGGGCATGCTATATTTACCGAGCAAAAAAATTATTAACCAAACTAAACCTAGGCTTACATTAAACACATATTTGCCGCTCTTCAAATCACCTGTATTTCAAAAGTCTGCCACTCTTGGCTTAAGCATTTCGGTATCTTACTTTATCTTTGTAGGATTCGCGCCAATTTTATACCGAGAAGATTTACATGTTTCATTAGAAAGTTTTGGTATGTACCAAGGAGCACTTTCATCTGCTTTTGGAATCATGTGTTTTTGCAGCAATATGCTGTATAAGTGGTTTGGCAGAAAACGCTGTTTTAAAGTAAGTATTAATTTCTATGCTTTCTTTGGCCTTCTAGCTGCTTTTTATGGATTTTTTCCTGTAACAAATCCTTTGGTACTCACAATCATTTTAGTGGGATCAAGCATCGCCTGTGCGATCCCTATTAATATCTCCTACCCTATTTCACTTGGAGCTATTCCTAACGCATCAGCAAGGGCATCAGGCTTATTAGCTGCACTACGCCTTGTATTTTGCGCTATTGGCCTACAAGTCATGGCATGTTTTTATAATCATAGTTTTTTACCACTAGCAATCATGATAGGCCTTGAAGGCTTACTTGCGTGGTGCTTAGGAAAACGCATTTATAATCATGCTTTTTTGCAAAAAATCTGAAAATTCCGTATTGACGAAGAGTGCATATTATTTAACAAAAAATTAATTTTTAACCTATATGATGATTTAATATTACCTTTATAAAAAATTAAATTGTGAAATTTAAAAATTATATAACTTTAGTTTTTTTATTAAATCTAATCCAACCAGTCGAATCTAGTGCCATAACTATAAGCGTTGAAGAGGAACCAATTTCATCAGAAATTAATGCGTTTTTCACAAAAGGGTATACGCAAGAAGCAGATTCTTTAGCAAGAAAAATCACCAATCAATTATTCATCATTGATAGAGCGCTGACCGTTAACGAGATTAACGCACATTTAAGCACAGAACTTTATTATGCTTTTAATACGCAGTGGGGCACAGGAAAAACTAGGAATCATCGCATTACCTATGATTTTTTGAGCAAGCTAGATAATAGCGTATCTCGAAGTAGTGCTCAAAAAGAAATCTTAACGGCAATCACAGCTCTTTCTTTTGCTGCACAAGAATATTTTTGGAACGAAAAGTCAACACTTAATGACTTAAGATCCCGCGCTAAACGAGAATTTCGCTACGGACTTTTCAAAAAAGCTGGACACAAACTTAACATTTCAAACTTAGTATTTCTTGATGAAGAAAATATAGACAGAATTGTGAACGAGCAAATTACCGAAGATTTAAGAGAAAAACTAAACGCTCTAATGATTGGTTTTAAGGCAAAAAGCCTTGGGCAAACTTACGCAGAAATTGCAGACAGTTTAGCAGCAAAACTTGCAGCGGGAGGTATAACAAGATTACTTGTAAATCTTGCCCCTGCAATTAGAGAAATTTTCTCTTTACCGGAAAATATAGAATTCAAACCAGCTCCTTCTGCAGGTGATGGTATGTGTGGTGAAAATAGCCTTTTCATTCAAACAGATGGAGCAGTGGGTGGAATTTCTGAAAACAATGCCAGATATAAAATTGAACGAGCCATTTTAGACCAGGCAATTGACCAAGAAGCTAGACGTTTGTATTTACTAGCAAGCCCAAATAGCAGTAGTTCTGGAAAATTTTTAGAAGTTGTTGAAGCATACTTAAACTCAGCTGCAGAACCACATGAAGCTGAAATTAGAGCTTCAATAGAAGCCTATAAAGAAAGAGAAGTGCAATTAGATTTGAGAAGAAAAACAAGTACCAATCAACAAATTCGGGCGCTTATTACAAATACAAAAGAAGCGCTAACAACAGTTTTGGAGCAGTTCAGAGATGAACTGGCAAAAGAAGAAAATCTGCACCTATGGACTGGTAATGGAGTGGATGCTTATAAAGATCAAATCAGCAGGGATTTCAATAATATTATAGAGGAATTACTAGCCCTTGAGAGCTTACGCATTAACCCAGAATTAGAAGCCTTAATTTCCCCTATCCGCGAAGGAATTTTTAGAGATACAAATGCCCCAAGAGAACAACGCAAACTAGCATTTGCCAAAATAAATAAGTTAGTCGGGGTAACACTTAGACCGTTTATTGATGCAAACATTCTTCCTGGAAAAGAAAGCACCAAAGCTTTTAGCATTGATAAACTTTGCGAAGAAGGCAATGAAAGATATTCATTTTTGACAGGGTTGTGTGCTCCAATATGCCGTTTACTTTCGCCTACGTCAGCAATTGCTGTTTCCACTGAAGCCATTATTGAAAACGAAGTGACAAGCATTCGTGAGGAAAAAGAAGCGACTATTCTTGAAATTGAACATACGCTGACAATGGAAAGAATTGCTATTTTAGAACGCTTGGCTACTCTACCGCCCATTTTTTCCCCGGACACATTACGAGATGAAATGCACAAAATTGCACTAAAACCAGGGGAATTGTCTGGTTGGTTGCCGTGTGATGCTATCTACACTCAACTATGGGCTATTATTAATAATTTAAACATTTTTGTATTTTCAAGTGGGGAAACCCATGGCAGATCAAAGCTTGACCTCATGATTCGTCTTGCAGACAAACCATACACTCAAGAAACAACGACTTACCCTGTAAATACTACAGGAAAACATTTAGCAACTGTTATTTTGACCTCACCAACTGCTAAAAATATATTTCTAGACAAATCATCGGCGCATTACGACAAGTTTATAGCGCTAGGTGATTATGCAGCCATAGCCCGTGCAACACGCCACACAGCATGGAGTGCTGACCCACTAAAATATTCTTCTTACCCCATGGATTAAGCCCCACAATTTTTAACTTTTTGTTAACTTTTAGATTCAATACTAAAGGCGTTCTCTACCAACCAAGGAAATCGCTGGATGTCATTTTTTCTTTGCCTAATGCTTATTTTTTGCACAATAAATTCTTGTAAATCTGCAAGCAGTACTTTTGAAATTGATGTCGATGCATTACTTGCTAAAGCATGTGATTTTTCTATTAAAGGTTATTCACAAGATGCTGATAATTTAGCAAGACAAATTACAAGAGAAATTATTGATTTACCAGCTGATCAAGCAATTACTGTTGATGAAACAAATGCCTTAATTACTGTGTTTTTAAAGACAGAACTCTACTATGCTTTCAATACAAAATGGGGATCTGGAAAAACACGAGATCCCCGTCTTATTTATGATTTTTTAAGCCAACTTGGTAAAGAAGAAATACACAACCAGTATCAGCGTCAACATTTGACTAATTTTTCCGTATTATCTTTGGCAGCTCAAGAGTATTTCTGGAATGAAAAATCTACAGTCAATGATTTACGAAACCGCGCTCAACGAGAACTTAAATACCAACTTTACAGTCAACCAGGGCACGCACTGAATGTTTCAATGCTGATCTATCTTGATGATGCGAGTGTGCATAACACAATACAAGATAATATTACGGAGAGTTTACTAGGCAGGCTGAAGTTGCTAATGGATGAATTTAAAGAAAAAAAACTAGGAGCAACATATACAGAGATTTTTGATTATATAGAAGCAACAGCAAAAACGATTCCGACTGTTAGTTTGCCCGTAGATTCTATATTACAAGATGCTCTTGTACCTGTGGGCTTTCCATTAAATTTAAGTGTGAAAGCAGTACCATCATTTGGCGATGGTATGTGTGGGCAGCATAGCTTATTTATACCCACTGACGGTGCTTTAGAAAGCAAAGAAAGCGGGATAGCGCAAGGCAATGGAAGAGCTAAAATGCTTAGCGCTATTTTGGATAACGCAAGTGACCCAATAGCTAAACGACTTTATTTAAGAGCCAGCCAATACATGGATGGATTTCAGTTTGTTGATTTAATAAACAAGCAAATCGCATTCCTTACCCAAACAGACCCTGCACAAGCCCAAGCATTGCAAGAAAAGTTAGATGCGTACAAAACGCTTATCCAAACTAAGCAAGCTGAGAATGAGGCACATATTGACCTTTCAAAACGAGTGCTGATTGAAAATGTTACACAATTAGCCAAACTAGAGCTAGCGTTAAATGCTTTTCAAACACGAATCAAAGATTCAGAGGAATTTCCAGCTCGTATTGTTAACAGAAATTTCAAAAATATTATTGATGAAATTCTATCTTTAAGAGACGCCAACATTGAATTAGAAAATCTTTTAGTAAGTATTGATGATGAAATATTAAGACTCAATACAGAAATAAGTGAGGCAAGAAAAGTGGCCACAATTACAGCAAGAGAGGCTCGTCTCAGAGCAGAACAAGATTTTAGAAGGCTTGAAACAGATTTTATACAATTTCAAAGTGATAACCGTGAATTAGTTACACAACATCAAATATTATTTTCAAGACAACAGCAGTTTGTAACTTTAATGCAAAGAGGAGTTGTTGTGGAAAATGCGGAAAAGATCCAAGCAAACATAGAACAACAGTTCAAAGAATTTGACGAAAAAAACCCGGTGTTTGTAGAAAGTATTCGTGAAAAAAGTATCGCACTAAAAAATGCAGCAGAGACACTCGCGGCCGTAGTGGAGGATTATTCCAAAAGCGATGCTAAGTTGATTGAAAAATACACATTAATCTGCAGAGCACTTCAAGATTTTATTGGAAGCAGCATGTTACCGGGGAAAAACTCTGCGAGTTTTTCTACAGATAATTTATGCGCAAAAGGGTATAGCAATTTCGTTAATGGTATTTGCCAAGAAATATGTGCATTCATAAGTGACGAAGAGACAGCAACAGCTTGCAGAGAAGCTTGGGACACGTTCGATAGTCAAAAGGAAGTAATAACCAACGAAATGGAACAGCAACTACTTTCACAACGCTTAGAAATTGCTGCATCACTAACACCTACTCCCGAAGAAATCTCTCCGCACTCATTAAGCACCGAAATGGCACAAATGGCCTTAAAAGTTGGAGAATTGGGCGGAGAATTGCCTTGTGATGCCACTTACACTCAGTTATGGGCCATTCTTAATAATTTAAATATTTTTGTATTTTCAAGTGGAGAAGCACATGGCAGATCAAAACTTGACCTTATGACTCGACTTGAAGATCAGCCCTACACTCAAAAAGCAACGACGCACCCAGCAGATATTAGTGGAAAACATTTAGCGACTGTAATTTTGACATCACCAACTGCTAGGAATCTATTTTTAGACAAGTCAGCTCTTCACTATGACAAATTTATATTGCCAAACGATTACGTAGCCATAGCAAAACAGATGAGACACATAGCATGGGCACAATTAGGAGATCAGCGATATGCAACATACCCACAGAAAATCGTGAAACAATCCACAGGTTCAGTATTGCCTGTCACCTTAGACACCTTAGCTGGCATTGGCGTTAATTTATGATTTACTATTGTCTAATTGTGACTATTTCCCTTACCATTGTAAGAGGAAGCTAAAATTAAGATTGCATGGCAAGGGTCGACGACAACCTAGTTCGCTACTACCAAGATGAGCTTGATTATTTACGCTCCAGCGGTCAGGAATTTGCTAAACAGTACCCCAAGATTGCGCGACGGCTCGAATTATCTGATGGGGAATCGCCCGACCCACATGTAGAGCGCTTGCTTGAATCCTTTGCCTTTTTGACAGCACGCCTTAGCAGAGCAATTGATGATCGCTTTCCACAAACTGCCCAAGCATTGCTGAGTGTCTTATACCCCCATTTGATTAATCCTGTCCCTGCAATGGCTATTGCAAAACTTCAAGTGGACAGCAGTCAAATTGCACCTGATAAAGGGTACCATTTGCAAAAAGGTACACAACTTTTAGCACATTCAATAGAGAATGTTCAGTGTCGTTTTCGAACTGTTTATGATCTGCAACTTTGGCCGATCAGCATTCAGTCTGTTGATATAGTCTCAAGAGACTCTTTTACATTTGAAAAAACGCCTGAAAATCATTGGTTTTTAAAAATAACAATATCTTCTAAAACCGCACCACTTGGCGCTATGGCACTAGAAGATTTATTGGTTCACATAAGCAGCAACTGGGTGAAAGCAAATCTTTTGCATGAAGCCTTGTTCAGTGAGTATGCAGGCAATGTTCATGTCACAACCGATGAACAAACCATAGCAGTTGGAGGGTGTGATTTAGAAGAAGTTGGCTATAAACGTGATGAATTAGCAATCCCAGTACCCGATTACAGCCTGCACCACTATGCTCTTTTTCAAGAATATTTTCATTTCAGTGAAAAATTCTTATTTTTCCGCATTACAGCACTACAGGCTGTAATTAGAAAGCTTGCCCCTCAAAAACAAATGCACATTTTAATTCCAATTAAAAACCCGGCCGTTTTCAAACAGCAAGGGGTAGACGCAACATCTTTTTCGCTCAATTGCTTGCCTGTTATTAATTTGTTCGATAGACCCGCTGACCCTATTCGAATTCATCATCGACATCTGCGATATCGCCTTATACCTGATATACGCCGAGAACGAACAACTGAAGTCTACAGTATTCAAGACGTTGAAGGTATTGAAGAAAAAAGCCAAAACATTATTCAATATAATCCTTACTACGGGATCGAAGCGCATGATAGCACGAAAGGATCATTTTGGTTGGCGCAACGTGTCCCTGCAGAACTTAGAGGAATGCCAGGAACTGATATTTATTTGTCATTTATTAATCGTGATTTTCAACCAATCAAAGCAAAAGATATTATTGTAACGGCTAAAATTACCTGCACTAATAGGTATTTGGCTGATCAATTATCTGCCAACTCCCTATTGCAACCAGAAGATAAAGCCCCAGTCCTTAAAATTACACTTCTGAATAAACCCGCTTCGCAAAACTATACCATGCACGATGGTGAGAGTTTATGGATGTTGATATCTCAGCTTTCTAGTAATTACCTTGGGGTTTTAGATACATCGCAAGGACTGAATGCTTTAAAGGAATTTTTGTATCTTTTTGCAAGTCGTTATCCAGATCAGCCAACAACCACAATTGAAGACTTAAAAAATATGAAGATCTCCCAAGTTACTAGGCGTTTTGGCCAAGAAGCATGGAGAGGTTTCGTGCAAGGCTACAAAATACAACTTGAAATGGAAAAGACAAATCATCAAGGCGGAAACAACCTAATTTTGGGAACAATATTAAAGATGTATTTTGGCTCACTGGTTCACTGGAATAGTTTTGTTGAATGCAGTTTAAACGATGGAAAAAATAATGGAGAATGGATGAAATGGCAGCCCCAGCCCGGCGCACAAGTGCAGCTGTAAAGCAAACGCTTCCTGAACAGATTCTTGAAACACCCGAGGCATTTGACCTGGATCAGATGATATACATCATCGAATCGCTTAGAACCAATGTTCACCCTTTAGGAGAGGCAACAAACCCCAAGAAAGAAGCTGTGCGGATACGCAGCCAACTAACGATGCATCAAGAAGGTACGGAAATCAATCGCTTAAAAGTTGGAAAAACGCCCTCTCACCTGCCAGAAATTTATATTAATACCTTAAGTCTTAGCGGTATTAATGGTCCACTGCCTACCCCGTATACCGAAATGCTGCTAGAGCAGGTTAAGAAAAAGGACTATTCAGGTATTCATTTTTTAGATATATTTCATCACCGCTTAGCTGCAATGTGGCATCGTTTGCGCAAGCGCACCTACCCTCACCTTTTCAAAAGTCCCCCAACTAATACGCCCCTTGGAAGACTCCAAGGAAGTTTAAGCGGATTTGAACAACAAGCAGACATTACTCACACGTTATTTTTTGACCATTTTTGGAGACGTTCCCGTTCACTTTCAAGCTTACTGCAAATGATTACAAAAATTTTCAAGGTGAAGGCAACTATAAATCCTTTCGAAGGAGCCTGGAGAACCGTTGATAAATCTGAAGGCAGTCGATTAGGACAAGCTGGACAATTTCAAATTTTGGGAAAAAATGCCACGTTGGGCCTTAGGTGCTGGGATCAGGCTGCAGGGTTTACCATAAACATAACCTCACTTGATTGGAATACCATCCACCAGTTCTTACCATTTAAAAACAATACACTTGGAGGCGCAAATTTTCACTCACTAAAGCATTTGCTAATTAGTTATATGGGGACGTTGCCCCGGGTGTTTTTAAAGCTTTCGCTCAACGTTGATGAAAATCAAGGAGCGAAATTAAACAAACAACACGGCCTTGGCTGGAACACTTGGTTGAGTGGTGCAAAAGCAGATGATGTTAGGGTGAGGGTTTGAGGGGGACAAGCCCCCCTCGTTATTAAAATTCATCATCGTCTTCTTCGTCTTCTCTATCAGAAATCCAACTCTGCTTATCGTTAAACTTTTTTGTAGCCTGTGCTACACCTGCATACTTTAAGACTTCATCAATAATATCGTCTAGTTTTAAAAATCCATTAAACTCCTTATATTTTTTTCTTGTCGTTTCTGAACATTTTCCAAATCTTGAAAAACCCAGTGCAAACTCAATGCTAAGCTTCTCCCCTATATCAGTATTATCTCTAGAAATAAAGTCTTGAAGCTCTCCAAGTATTGTCTTCGCCTTTGCATTGCCCAAATCTGAAGATTCCTTGAACATTCTACTTGCTTCACCCAGATCTTTCTTAATACCGTTTTCACCTCTAAAAAGACAAAGACCGTAATTAAGAGTAAACACTGGTAGAGCTTCTTTTGCCCCTTCACAGCCTAAATCAGCAGATTCCCTACAAAAATTTACTGCTTTTTGCATATCCTGAGCGATATCATTCTCGCCATTTGAAAGCCAAATAGCATAATTAAACATGATGCTGGGTAATAATTCTTTTGCTGCTGTAAACCCTAAATCGGCAGATTCCTTTAAATTCTCAATGGAACATGGTATATCTCTTGCAATTCCTTCTTCACCGTTATAAAGCCATACTCCATAGTTAAACAAATAAATCGGCAGTTGCTGTTCTGCCTTATTCCTTCCAAAGCAGTCTATCATTTTTTTGCAAATGTCTATTGCTTTTACAGCATCTTTCGCAACACCATTTTGCCCATAAAAAAGGCTATCTCTGTAAAATTCCAGACAGATTGGCAAATTTCTTTCTGCATCTCTACTACCTAAATTCTTAGCTTCTTTACAAAATACCAGAGCCTTTAACGGATTTTTGGCAAAGCCTTCTTTGCCGTCAACCATAAGACTTACACAATGATTAAGTATCGAAGGTAGAGACTTTTGTGCTCGCTCGCTACCTAAAGCTTTTGACTCTCTAACCAATGCAATAGCCAGCGGTATATCTTTTGTCATTTCACCTCGGCCGTTTAGCATATCAACAGCACTATCATAAATAGCCTCTGAAAGAACTGGCATTGCTTCATCACAACCTAGATCCACAGGATCCCGAAGAATTTCAACAGCTTTCGAGATATCCCTTTTTACGCCTCCTATGCCATTAAAAAGTAACCGAGAATAGAGAAGGATTGCGTGCGTATTACCATTTTCTAAAAGGGAAAAGAAATCTTCACCTAATTCAATCTCATTGCTCATCATAAAATTCCGTTGAACTCTCAATGATCTTTTAATTTCTTTATCAAGGGTGTTTTCCGATAAAACTTTACAAAAGGGCTTTCCTATTACCGAAATTAATGCAGGGTTAATCTTCCTTGTTAAGAAAATATGCCTTGTAGGAATTTTTTCCAGTTCAATCAAATCTTTCAACGCTTCATCTATGGCAGACACTGAGATATAATCTAGTATGATATTTTCAGACGATAGGGATAACATTGCAGCCAGATCAGACGAGACAAGACAGGCCACAACAGAACAACAAGAAAGCCCTGCCTGCTTTTGTGAAGCTTGATTAGCGACGGATTGCATCATCAATCCTCTTAAAATTGCTTCAAATCCTGAATATTGCTCCCTATCCCGATCATTCAAACTAATCGGATAAGCAAATGCATCAGCACCATGAATAGTCCAGCCGCGATATTCTCCCCCTATCATCTCTGTGTAGATTTTCTTCAAGGTAATTTTTGGAGCAAATATATCAAAAACATCTTTAACCGTGGCAATCGTTTCCCTATCTGTTAATACTGCTGTCAGTGGCTCATCTAAAGCGGTAAACAGTGAAGCCTTTTCTTGATATTGCGTATGATTTCTCACCGCTTCAATAAAGTCATGAGTAGATCCTGTTTGGCTTACCGCCGTCCACTGATCAAAAAATGTATCATCTTCATCATTAATTGCCTTCGCAGCCATAGTGTCAATCGCTAGCACCAGGCTCAAATAATGCTGAATTTCTAGATCATCAGCGACAGCACCCACCCCATAAAAATCACTCAGCATGTTGCGTTTGCCACAGAATTTATGGCGCGTGCGAATAATGGAGTAACTAAGTGCTATAGTTTCTTCATGTGTTGAAGGTATTGAGAACCCATATTTCCCACCAATAGTTGCAGAAATTTCTTTAGTAAAAGCTTTGAATGCCAGAAAATTGCCCAAGGTATCCGCTTTATTACGCTCTATCTCAAGCAGCTCTAGCCACTGCATGCAGGCAGTTTCCGTAGGCTTTACCAATGCTTCACGATTAAATGCAAACACTGGTAAAACTTCTTCAAGGCCTCCGGAAGTTTCTTCTTCGGACGTCGCCGTTAGATTGTTTAGGCAAAACGCCAAAAGTAAGACTAAGAAGGTTATTTTCATATGGTACCTTTGTTAGAATATTATTCTGTTAATTGGTAATTTAAATAATCTATTTCAATGGCTTCACAAAAAGCTACCTACAAAAAATGATAGGTAAGCTCACCAAGGCGCACGACTTTAAAAATCATGCACCTTGGGGGAAAGAGTTTGGTAAAACTAAAAAGGCTAAGCATTAAGAGAAGGTCCGTCCAAATTTGCTTAGCCCATGACAACCAAAGAGTTGCTATCAATACCAACAAGAGTCGTTGTTATTGATTGTTTTAAAACTTAGGCTATGATCGCTCATAAAGCTACCTATCAAATTTTATGAAATTCCAAGAGTTAAAGACCATTTTAGAAAAACATAACCTATGGGCTAAAAAATCCCTGGGGCAACATTTTTTGCATGACGAATCTGTTTGTGTACGCATGGTGCAACATCTTAATTTAAAAGAGAAAACTGTAATTGAGGTCGGCCCTGGACCTGGAAGTTTAACGGACATTTTATTAAAAGAAGAACCTGGGTTTTTATTGCTGATAGAAAAAGACCAACGATTCATTGAAATTTTAAAGGAATTTGAACGATCTAGTAACACTCAATTCCATATTGAACAGGCAGATGCACTTAATATTTGCATTTCTGAGCTTTTAAAAAAGCATGCGACAACTGAGCCATATCACATAGTGGCAAACCTTCCCTATAATGTAGGCACAGAAATGCTTGTACGCTGGGTTAATGATATTAAGCACATTGCTTCAATAACAGTGATGCTACAAAAAGAAGTGGTTGATCGCATGATAGCAAAGCCTGGCACAAAAGATTATGGAAGACTTGCAATCATGCTGCAATCTTGCTTTGACGTGCAAGAAGTCTTTCAAATTTCACCAGAAGCGTTCATTCCACCACCAAAAGTGTGGTCAAGCGTTGCTTATCTTAGGCCGCTTGCTCAGCAACCCGACCCTGCCGTATTAGTAACTCTTGCTAAATTAACAAACATGGCTTTTTCACAAAGGCGCAAAATGTTACGTGTAAGCCTTGGGAAAATGTTACCATTAACCTTGTGGCAAAATATTTGTGATACGTTGAAGATTAATGAGACAAGACGCCCTGAAGAATTAGATACTTGTACTTTTTTAGCGATGGCACAGATATGCAGCAAAGAGAAAATTTAAAAAAATTACAAAAATGGATGCACGCAAACGATGTGCAGGCCTTGCTTGTTCCCCATGAAGATATGTTTGGCGGAGAATATTTAGCGGCTCATGACGAACGCCTAGCCTGGGTAAGTAATTTTAATGGAAGCGCAGGTCTTGCAATTATTACGTGCGATCAAGCCCATTTATTTGTAGATGGACGCTACACTCTTCAGGCAAAAACGCAATCTTCCCATTTTGCAATTCATGACCTAACAGCCAATGCTATTAGTAGCGTTTGCAAAACCTTAAGCACTTTACACTATGACCCCTGGCTAATGTCAGAAGGACAATTAGATACTTGGAAAACACGTGCAAAAATGCATGCACTAACCCAAAATCCAATCGATTTATTGTGGAGTGATCGACCTCAACCAAATTATAAGCCGGCTTTCAATTACCCTATTCAATATGCAGGAGTCGCAACCCAGGAAAAACTGAAAATAATTTACAAAGACTTAGATAAGCACAATTGCACTGCTTGGTTTTTAAGTAATCCTGAATCAGTTTGTTGGCTATTAAATATTCGCGGGGAGGATTTGCTATACACCCCCTTGTTACAAGCCATGGCGCTTGTTGAAAAAGAAAACATCACATTATTTTGTGAACCTTCGAAAATTTCAATTGAATTGGCAGCGCAACTCAACCTTAAAGTTAGCCCATTTAAAGACTTGCCTGATAAACTAAAAACATTAAAGGGTAAAATTATCGCAGATAAACGTACTACACCGTCAGCATTAGGTATTCCATTTAATTGGCAAACTGACCCGTGCGAACTCTCCAAAGCTGTCAAAAACCCAATCGAGCAGCAAGGCATGCGTGATTGCCACGCTAGAGACGCAGTTGCATTGATGCGATTTTGGATATGGTTAGAAAATCAAGAATCTATAACCGAAATGCAAGCTCAAGACTACCTTGGAACGTGCCGAGAAAAGATAGGATTATATCGAGGCGATAGCTTTGCAACAATTTCAGGATTTGGCCCTCACGGAGCGATTGTGCATTACCGAGCAACTACCAAAACGAATATTCCTATCAACAAAGGACTATATTTGCTTGATTCGGGGGGACAATATCTCGATGGCACAACCGATATTACACGCACTTTTTGTATTGGCCCATCAACACAAGAACAACGCACTCATTATACCTTAGTATTGAAAGGCCACATTGCTCTAGCAAATGCTTTTTTCCCTGTTGGCACGTCAGGTGCACAACTTGATACTTTAGCGCGCCAATATCTGTGGAATCATGGGCTCGATTATGCCCATGGCACAGGTCATGGAGTGGGAAGTTTTCTTAACGTGCATGAGGGCCCTCAAGGAGTTAGTAGACTCCGTAACGTTCCCTTGGAAGTAGGCATGGTTGTTTCAAATGAACCTGGCTTATATATTGAAAATGCCTATGGAATTCGTATTGAGAATTTGCAAATGGTTAAAAAGTCAAAGCATAAAAATTTTTTGTGCTTTGAATCATTAACTTTAGTTCCTTACGAAGCGTCTCTGATTGAGAAATCTCTGCTTACACAAATGGAAATGGACTGGTTGCAATCTTATTATAAAAATATTTGGACAAAAATTTCGCCAATACTGATAAGAAATGAGCAAAAATGGTTAAAAAATAAGCTAGACCAAATATTGTAAAATTTTTTCAAAAACCCTATTGTGAAAAATTTAAAAGTTTTGTGTACTATATGCAGACACTTAACAAATTTGGATCATTAATGAATCAAGAAGTTGAAAATTGTGCACTAGAAGATAGTGAAACATTCATGAACCCCAAACAGTTGGAGTACTTCAAAAATAAGCTAATTAATTGGCGTGATCAAATTTTAAAAGAATGCTCTGAGACAATCACCGACCTGCAAGATAACCAGGTTGAAGCAGATGTTATTGATGCAGCAGCAAAAGAAGCAGATTACAAGCTAACTCTTCGGGCAAGAAACAGAGATTTCAAGCTTCTTAAAAAAATTGAGGAAGCCCTTCAACGTATTGATAGCGGCACTTACGGATACTGCGAAGAAACTGGCGAACCTATCGGCCTTAAAAGATTAGATGCTCGTCCCATTGCAACACTTGGCATAGAAGCCCAAGAACGACATGAGAGAGAAGAGCGAACTCATCGAGATATTTAAAATTTAATTACAAAACTCAGTATCTTGACTAAATGGCTTCATTTTGGGATACTTAAGTTGTGCTGAGTTTTATTTTGCAAATGTAGGGGGAAAAGCCATTGCAAGGATTACATCTCTATTACAGGCGTTTAGGCGCAGCTTTTGGCTTGGTAATGGTCTTGTTTGGATCTTCTCGCGTGTACAAGCGCTACTTCCCTATTGAAAAATCCCCTATACAAGTTTGTGCAAGTCAAGCTGATACAAGTAAAACTTCGTGTGAACCTGAATTTCTTGAGACCACTCTTACTTTGGGGCAAGGTGGCAGCATACAAAAGCTTTTAACCAGTTTTGGGACAACAAAAGAAGCAGCACTGAAAATAGCAAAAGTCTATACAGAACATGTGCCCCATAAAAAACTAAAATCAGGACAAGCTTTCAATGTACGTTACAAAAAATTAGACCAAGGTGTAGAAATTGAATCTTTCAATTCTCAGCTTTGCGTAGATCAAAAAATTATTATCACCAAGGCAGAAGGTGATTATGTTAGTAAATCTCTGAAAATCAACTTAACTCCCGTTGTCCATGTTTTTGAGGGTAATGTACGTTCTAGCTTTTATAGTGCAGCTTTAAAGGCAGGTGTTCCATCACGGCTTGTACAAGAGGCAGCTGACGTTTTAAGTTACGTTGTAAACTTCCAACACGGAATAAAAGCAGGATCTAGTTTTAAGATTTTGTGCGATGCTTTAAGAAATGATGAAGGTAAGATTGTTAAAATCCAGCAACTACGGTTTGTTTCATTACAAACAGGCGGGCAGACTCATGAACTTTTTGCATTCAATGAAAATGGAAAGGTTCGTTTTTTTGATACAAGAGGTAATAGCGTAGTGCGCTCCCTTTTGCAAACACCATTAAACGCAACTAAGTTATGCGTTACTTCAGGATTCGGTATGAGAAGGCACCCTATTCACGGATTTAGCCACAAGCATAAGGGGGTAGATTTTGGTGCTGCAAGCGGAACGCCAGTACTTGCTGCTGGCGAAGGACGCGTTGTTTCTTGCGGGTGGTATGGTGGCTATGGCAACCATGTAAAAATACGTCATCAAGGTGGTTACGAAACTCTTTATGGACATTTAAAATATATTAACAAAGGCATTAGACCAGGGGTTCTTGTGTCACAGCGTCAACTTCTAGGCGGCGTAGGCATGACGGGGAGTGCAACTGGTCCACATTTGCATTTTGAAGTGATTCTTAACGGGCGCCATATTAACCCCATGAAGGTTCAAGGCCTTCCAACTTTCAAACTTACTGGGAATTCTTTGAAAAAATTTGAGGCTGCAAAGCTAAAAACTCAAAGTGAAATGGTAAGCTTTATACAAACAAAATCCGTAGTTGCTGAATAATTTCTTTCTTATTTTTAATGATTGGGGCAGATGATGAAACTACCTATGGTTACCGTAATGTTTACAGCTTGTTTCTTTTGGAACTTGCATACGGCTTGTGAGGAAGAACGCATGATAGAAAATCCTTATGTTTTAACAACTGGTAGGAAAGCAAAAGAAACCCTTGATCTGCAACACGCACTTTTTGCTGAGAAATCTTACCAACATTTAGCTGAAGCTGAACTATCCGAAGGGCAAACAGTATATGATATAGGGTGCGGCAGCGGTGTAATGACCGAGTATTTAGCCAGTGTAGTTGGTAAAGAAGGTCATGTTTACGCTTTGGATATCAGTCCTGATCAGGTGAATGTTACTCGGACCCGCATTAAGGAGGCTGGTCTTTCAAACGCAACATTTATAATTGGTGACATAGCAACTACCGATTTACCGGAAGGTGAAGCCGATATAGTTTATACGCGTTTCCTTTTAATGCATCAACGAGATGCACTAAGAGCAATTAAAAAAATGAAATCCCTTTTAAAGCGTGGAGGCGTATTGGTTTTAGAAGAATCTGTTATGAGTTCGTCGCATTTTTCCGAAGGGTGCCCTGAATTTGATGCTTATGTAAAAGCTACCTGTGATTTAGGGAAAAGTAGAGGCGTGAATTTTGATATTGGTTACCAGTTGAAACAGCTATGCGAAGAAGTAGAATTTGACCAAATTTTATCAAGCTCTGTTGAATTCAAATTGCAGACTAATAAAGCTGCGCTGATTTTTCTTGCACGAATTGATGAGCTGCGAGATGGAATTATTAGCGCGGGGCTAGCTACATCTGAGCAAGTTGATGTTTGGAAAGAAGCTATTGGCAAAGCTT
Source organism: Pseudomonadota bacterium (assembly GCA_018062345.1). GTDB lineage: Bacteria > Pseudomonadota > Alphaproteobacteria > Paracaedibacterales > CAITNM01 > CAITNM01. The sequence continues at coordinate 41,487 of JAGOSL010000007.1, forward strand.
TTGCTGAAACGGGCACTAGCTCTTACGTGAGATCTATACAAGGCCATATTTTAGCTTGGAAGTAAATCAAAAATTATACTACCTTACTGCAAATTCCCAAATTTTGTATATCTACCATCAAAGAAGAGCTTCACTGTTCCAACAGGACCGTGACGCTGTTTTGCTATAATGATTTCTGCTTGATTTTGCACCTTTGACATTCGCTGCTGCCATTCAAGATGCTTATCTGTACCGATTGGTGGTTCTTTTCGCGCTTCATAGTACTCATCACGGTAAATAAACATCACTACATCGGCATCTTGCTCAATTGATCCTGATTCACGCAAATCTGCAAGTTGAGGTCTTTTATCTTCACGCTGTTCTACGGCGCGAGATAACTGAGAAAGCGCAATTACAGGAACATTTAGTTCTTTTGCTAGGGCCTTTAAGCCACGCGAAATATCAGAAATTTCTTGAACGCGATTATCTCCACCGCGGCTTTTACCACTACCTTCTAACAACTGCAAATAATCGACTACAATTAGCCCAATACCATGCTGGCGTTGCAAGCGGCGCGCACGATTACGAAGTGCTGTGACTGTTAAAGCGGGAGTGTCGTCAATAAACAATCCCAAATTCTCAATTAATCGGCTTGCTGTTACTAAATTGGGAAATTCATCTGCTTTAATTTCACCACGGCGAATACGGTCAGATGATATTTTTGATTGAGTAGATAAAATACGAGTAGCTAATTGTTCTGCTGACATTTCTAGGGAAAAAAATGCAACGTTTGCCCCTTCTTTAGGATTTTCTAAAAACGCCTTAGCCGCATTAAAAGCGATATTGGTTCCAAGGACTGTTTTTCCCATGGAAGGGCGTCCTGCAACAATTAATAGGTCGGATGGATGTAAACCGCCTAACCATTTATCAATATCCATTAATCCTGTCGTTACGCCTACAATTGCACTTTCTCTGCGATAAGCAATCTCTGCCATTTTCACAGCTTCTGTTAGTGCTGTTTTAAAACTAACCGCACCGCGGGTTGTGTCTCCTCGGCTAGCAAGATCATAAAGATGCTTTTCAGCATTTTCAATTTTCTCCATAGCCGTATTCTCTGATTTCACATCATGCGCATCACGCATAATTGTATCGCCAATTGATGATAAACTTCTTCGCAAATAAAATTCATGAATCATTCGCCCATAGTCACGTACACTAACTGTACTAGAAACGCCGGCAGCTAGATCTACAAGGTAACCAACTCCACCCGCTTCCTGCATCAACTGATCACCCTCTAACAGAGGCTTTAAAGTGATGGGATCCGCAACTTGTGAACGGTCAACAAGCCTTGCTATAACCTCATAAATAGCTTTGTGCAAAGGGTGAGAAAAGTGTTCAGGCCTTAAAAATTCATTAACCGCTTCAAAAGCCTGATTATTAAGCATTAACGCGCCTAGCAATGACTGCTCTGCCTCTAAATTATGTAATGCTTGAACTTCTTGCTGTTTTTCAAAGGCCAAAACTTGAGCCATGGTGACATTCTCCTGATTGGCTAAAAAGATACCATAGCTAAACAGTATTTACCAACTATTAAGACTATCCTTTTATACTAGAAAAAACATAATCTTCCAATCAAATGTATTTTTTTATTATTTTTTGTTTGGCAATACAATGTGGTTGGGCTAGTTATCATCATTCTCACCGCTCTTCATATGGATCAACATACAAACATAATAATTATAGCAATCATAAAAATTCAGATAGCCCTGACAAAATGTTATTAAGTATTGAAAGGGTCGATACCCGCATAGAAAATTTTCTGCGTTCCCCAAGAGAAACAGAAGATGGAATAGAACCGATCTGGTATAAACTTGATGAAGATAATAATGTGTTAAGGGAAAGAAATTTTCAAAATAACGTACTTCGAATCTTACTAGAACAATTGACTGAACAGTTTCATGAGTCTGAAGAAAATCGCTCAGACATGGTAAAGGGCATTTTAGATTTTTTGAATGAGTTTATCAAAGAAAGATTCATTCCTGGCGCCTATCATGATGCGATAAAAAAAATATTCAATTTTGCAAAAGACTTACAATATAAACCCGCGTTAAATGTAACCAATATTGTTTTTGATGAGCTATCAACAGATGCACAAACAGCTTTTCGCGATGGAGTACGAGTACAAACTAGTGGGTTTACTCGATCACGAAATAGTAAAAGTTCTGAATCTGTATATGCTGATCCAATTCTTGTAGAAATTTTATTCATGCAGCTTGTCTGGGATGCACAAAAACGTAATAGCACACGCCAAAAACTACTCGATTCTATCGAAGCAGATATGAGCAGAATCGAAAATTTATTTGGTGACGACCCTGCCTATACAATAGTTGGAAGTTTTTCAAATTTGCGTTCATCCATTGTGCAAGCTGCTGAAGAAGAGTCTCCTCTTCCTGCTTTGATAAAATACATCATCAGCCTTGTAAAAAATTCAAAGAATGAAAAAAAAGATATAGAAGATAAATATAAGGAATTTCTTGAAGATAAAGCCTCTGATCAATGGAAAATAATAACCAAAACAAAAGCAAAACCTGCAATTTCAATCTGGAAGAAAAAAGAGGCCCCCCCTCAAGAAAATGAAAACGCAAAAGCAAAAAAGGAAAAGAAAAAAAAGAAAAAGGCTTTAGTAAAAAAGCTAGAAGGGGATGCCATCAATTCAGTCAAAACCAAAGGTTTATCCACCGATGCCTTCAAAGACATTATGAATGATGTTTTAGGAAATGTCAGCAAACTCGGCGGTGGTGGCAGTAGTTTAGAAAATGTTAGTAAACTCGGTGGAGAGAATTTACTAGGCAGCCTATTAGGCTAACCTATTACCGGATCTGTACCAAACAATGTTGCTTTTTGCCTAGTGATATCTTCACTGGTGTCGCTCGCAAAGCTAGAACATCAATTTCTTGTCTGGCATCCATGACTTGCTCACCGTTGATGCGCAATCCTCCCCCTTGAGCAAGACGTTTTGCTTCACCTTTACTTGCACACAAACCTGATATGACCAATATATTTTCCAAAGTTGGAGTATCAATTTGAGATTCTTCTATCCACCTGGTCGGAAGATTTGCATCACTTCCTGAGCCAAAAGCGGCCTGAGCCTGAGCATGAATTTCTTGCAAAACGCTACTACCATGACACATTGCCGTTGCAGCATCGGCTAATGCGACCTTTGCCTCATTCAGCTTTTCTCCTGTTAGAGCGGCATATTTTGCTATATCATCTACCGAAAAATCTGTAAAAATTTTCATATAGCGAATGACATCTGCATCATCAGTATTACGCCAAAATTGCCAATAATCAAAAGGGCTCAACATATCACTATTTAGCCAAACAGCTCCTTTCGCGGTTTTACCCATTTTTGCACCGCTTGCTGTAGTAATTAGTGGACTTGTCAAGCCAAACACTGACTTTCCAAGAACTCGTCGTGTTAGCTCAACACCGTTTACAATGTTTCCCCATTGATCAGAGCCCCCCATTTGCAACACACAGTTGTATTTTTTAAAAAGCTCCATAAAATCGTAGGCTTGCAAAATCATGTAATTGAATTCAAGAAACGATAGGGGTTGCTCACGATCAAGGCGTGCTTTAACACTATCAAAGCTGAGCATACGATTAATAGAGAAATGCCTGCCGTAATCTTTTAAAAAATCAATATAATTAACGTCAGATAGCCAATCCGCGTTGTTAACCAGCACAGCATCGTTTGCCCCATTACCAAATTTCAAGAATTTTGAAAAACTATCTTTTATACCAACAATATTTTTGGCGATTGTTTCATCGCTGTTTTGTTGGCGCATCTCGTCTTTACCGGTAGGATCTCCCACTTGAGCAGTCGCACCACCTATTAATATAATAGGTTTATGTCCATGGCGTTGTAGCAAGCGCAATTTCATGATTTGACTAAGATTTCCCACGTGCAAACTACTAGCAGTTGGGTCAAAACCAATATAGGCAACAACTGGCTTATTAGACAACAAACTATCTAGAGCTTCTAAATCAGTTGCTTGAAATAACAATCCTCTAGATTGTAGATCTTGCAAAAAAGGACTTTTCATAAAAATATTTAGTGTAAATTTTTTAAAACTATAGCAGGGGAAAGAATATTTTTTCTAGTGTCTGAGCGCACTTTAAAGCAGCAAAAAACCAAAATACTAGAAATAAAAGCTTTAGTTATAGTTAGGATTTTATTTATTTTTTTCTATGCCCAGCCTTTGTATTGGGCATGATAATGAGAGGCGATATCTTCCCATTGATTCACAGAAGCTTGCATTACTGCTTTTATTGCAGCACTTCTTTGTGATTCGTCCAAGATTTTTGACAAATATTCCACCCATATTCTTGCCATCGTCATTTTGTCATTTCGGTCTGTTATTTCATTTTCTATGTAGCCACGGGCTTCATTTTTAATTTCTACATTCTTAATCTCTGATAAAATTTTCCACCAAGAAGTTGTTTTTTGAGCTGGTGATGAAGTTCTTTCAACAAAATCCAGCGCATTTGTTTTTGATAATCGTAACCATTCTTTTGCTAATGGCTCTTTGCTATAAAAAGAGACTCTTCTCACAGCAGAAGCCGCTCTATTTTGCACTTTTTCATCAGTTATTTGAGAGAGGTATTCAGCCCATATTTTCGCTATTAATTCTTTGCTTTCATGCGTTTGTTCATCATTCACATCGGCAATTGCTTTATTTCGTATAGAACCTGCCGGAATTCTTGTAAAAAACTCTAACCACAGCCGAGCTTGGCACTGTTTATCTTCCGCTGAAACCCTTCGCACTTGATTTGCTGCTTCATGACGATCTACCACACTTTCGATTTTTGATAGATATTCTAACCAAGCAAATGCAAGTTCTTTTTTATCCTCTGATGTTTTAGCTGCACCTACAAAATTCTCTGCTTCTCTTCTTATTTGCGTGTCTTGAATTTTTGACAGGTATGAATATGCCTGCGCTGTTGAGTATTGATCATTTGCAGTTAAAATCGGATTAGCTGATATTGCTAAACGCCGTGTAGACGAAGGTCTCTTAAGATTTCCCAAATTTCGAGGAACCCTAGTGATATAGCTGCTAGCAGAATCTTTCGAACTTGATGTATTTGTAGAACTGATACTATTTTTAGGCGAAGAAGTAGGAGTACTGCTTGAAGAATATTCCGTAGATGCTTGAGATTCTAAACCTATTGGGGAAAGGCGCTTATTAAAACCAGGAGTAGAAGTGCGAGAAAATTCAGCAGTTTTAGGCCTGAATTCTTGATTTGGAAGTTTTTTCCCAAATATACCAGCCGATTTCACTTTTTCACGGAAACGATTTTGAAAAGTTGATTGAGAATCAGAAGCTGCTGTGGCAAAAGCATTGAAACAAAATACCCCTACCAGAAAATATATTAGGAAAATCATTTATCCACATGCTGTTCTTAGAAAACACCATATTTATATTACGAATTAAACAATAATAAATGATTAATATTTAAAAATTACAATCTAGATACATGGATTATTCCTTTAGAATTATTCAGAATTGGCAACTCTATTTTTTTACGATAAATCTGATCTTCTTGCTGGCGAACCATTATAACATCAGAACAGATCCTCTGCGTTGCTCCAACTTTGTAAAGAGCAAGCTCAAAAAACAAGACCTCCTCAGGTTTTAATATCAAATCTCGGTATATTTCAGGAGTAATTGTTGGGATAATTTTTAAACTTCTCCAGTCCTTTTTTGATTTCGCGCGTATAGCACCACCTTCACCAAGCCTCCATTCCATTTGAATGTTTTTAGGAATAAGAATATGTGTCTGGTCATCGATTAAATAAAAATCAGCTGGGACCCATTGCGCTAATGGACCATGAGATAAGCCTCCTCTTTGCTGCACCAGAGGTGCTATACAAACACGCTGAGTTTCAAGACTTATTTGAGATAGCAACAATACGTCGTCATCAGCAGCATTCAAAAAGAGAAAGGACATTAGAATGTATAAAAAAGCATTATGCAACATATAAAAACTTTAAATTTCAAAATTAAGCGTTAATGAGCAACACTATATGAGTTTTACAACTGAAATCCTAGTATTTTCAAATTTTAACTTCCAATACAGGAGCAATAACTTCACTAATTTTTATATCATGAGGCTCTGTTGGAAGATCATCAAACAATTGCCAGGAAAAAGCCAAGCTTACAGTACTGAGATTATTAGCATTTAAATACTTATCGTAGTGGCCCTTCCCTCTTCCCAAGCGCTTACCGCGCAAAGTAAAAGCTAGGCCAGGCACTACTAAAAAATCAGGATTAATAAGTAAGGCAGATTCGGGTGGCTCATAAATACCATGGTACCCTTTGACCAATGTATTACTTGATGAAACCTCGTAAAAATCCATTCGGTTATTAGTTATACGAGGATAAGCAATCTGGATTTTTTGCTTTTGGCATAGTTTAAAAATACTTGTTAAATCTACTTCACCTTCAATTGCTGCGTATAATCCTACACAGGTAGGTTGATGCTCTTTTAGTATTTGCCATAAGGCTTTTAATAAGTAGTCTTGCTGAACCACTTTTTGAGCTTCATCAACACGATGATTTTTTAAAAAATTTCGCCATTCGGTTTTGTTCATTTTGACCACTTTTAGCTATTTCTTGCTTGCATAACCTGCAGCAATTTGGTAATTATAACAGTAAATAGATATGTGAAAAATAAATTATGGCAAAGAAGAGCGCAACTTTAAGTATTAAGCTTCTCAGCTCAGCAGATACTGGGTTTTTTTATGTAACAAAGAAAAATCCACGCAAAAAACCAGAAAAGCTAGAGTTTAAAAAGTATGATCCTGTAGTACGTAAACACGTAGTATTTCGCGAAGCAAAAATAAAATAGCATTCATGCTAATTTTTTATCATTTTAAAAGGCTGATGAAATTTATTTTCATCAGCTCTATTTTTTCAAGCTCAGTATTTTGCAGCACTAATCCGAAGCTTTTGGCAAAATTACAGCCGTATGTAGTCAGCATAAAATCACGCAGCATTGTTGCAGCCTACGGAGATGTTTCACCATCTGCTGGAACTGGGTTTATTGTTGACGTAAAAAATGGCTATATATTTTCCAATGCGCACGTAGCTGCGGGAAACAAAGTTATTCCAGAATATCTTGCCACCCTTTCTTCAGGAAAAGAAATTGTTATAAAACTTATTTACAGCGACCCAGCAGCTGACATTGCTGTATTTCAAGGAAGCCCAAACGAGATTGACATTAAGAATGATCTACCTTTATCCAGTGATCCTGTGCGTGTAGGCACTAACGTTCTTATTATTGGGAAAAATGAAAATCGCCATTTTTCTACCCAAACAGGAATTGTTGCAAATCCAAATGAAATCGAAGGACACCTTCCTCAACATGCCATGCGTATTAGTCTTAATATGCAAGGTGGCGGAAGTGGTTCAATGGTTTATGATGTATCATCCGGTAAGGTAATTGGGGTTATCTTTGCGTCTAATATGGCAACTAGTGCTTTTGCACTTCCTATAACTTATGGCGTAGATATTTTAAGAGCCCTCAAAGCAGGAGAAGAGCCAAAAAGATTTGGTTTAGGCGCGATTCTTGGATATTGCTCTTTAGATGACTTGATTAAGTACTACAACCTGCCTAAAGACATCGCAGAAGATTATGCAAAAAAATACCCAGAAGCCTTCCATCGCGTGTTAAAAGTGCAAAGTATTTTACCAGACAGCCCTGCCGAAGAAAAATTAGAAGCAGGCGATTGCATTTTAGAAGTTAATGGGCAGGAAATCGGACCGAACCTTTACAAGCTAGACAAAATAATAAATGAACTTGGCGCAACTGGTAAAACGGTTGAATTAACAATTGTGAGATATGGTCAAAAAATAAAAGTATCTATTGTTCCTTACTGCATGAACGATCATCAAATAAATAGAATGATCGTATTTGGGGGCGCTACATTTTTTGAAGCTGATGACGTTATGATTCGTCGCACAGGGTTAAAAGGAAAAAACCGCGTACTTATTACCAATACACGCTTAGGCAGTAGTTTTCTTGAAAAATTACCAATGTTTCCTGGATCGAACCAAGCAATGATTTGCGTTGAAAAGCTAGGAGCTTATGACATTTTCACGCTTGATGATGTTGTTAAGGCAATTCCTTCATTACTTAAGAATGGCCGTTTTACAATTGCTTTTCGCAATTACGGTATAAAAATTGGCTATGATGAGAAGGTTATTTTCAACCAGGGGCGTCTACTGGAAGAAATTAATGTTTACGAACACGACGGCGAAGCTGAAGAGTTTCGTTTTGATAAAACTTCTCATGAATGGTCAGTCAATAAAATTTCATGAAGATTCTTTCGGTATTTTAATTATTTAAGAGCACATAAAAACGTGATTTGACATTGCCCATAGATACGTGGGGGATGAGTTACAAAACCTGCGCACTCAGGTATTTTTGCTCCTTTACGCTGCTCTATTATTACAAACCCCTCTGGCGCTATAAGTTTTTGCTTGTCTAGATATTGTATTGCTTTTATTTCAAGCTCTTTATCGTAAGGAGGGTCGAGAAAAATCAAGTTGAACGGTTGATTGCAGAGCAACCCAAAAATATCTGGAACACAGCTAACTTGATTAATAATAGATGGACCTATACTTAAAATGTTATCTTCTAGCACGCCTCTAGCCAGAGGATTATTTTCGCAAAAAGTCACCTGAGCGGCACCACGAGAAATAGCTTCTAACCCTAGAGCACCAGAACCTGCGAATGCATCTAGCACACGCAGATTTTGTAATGAGACCAAATTTCCAAGAATATTAAAAATAGCCTGACGCAGCTTATTAGAAGAAGGCCTAACGATAGTTGGTGGAGGAAGTTTTAAGCGTTTCCCTTTAAATTTACCTGCACAAATGCGCAGCATTATAGACCATATTCGTTAAGCTTTTTATGAAGGGTATTTCGGTTAATCCCTAAAACTCTTGCGGCTTTTGCCTTGTTGCCTTTTACAGCGCAGAGCGTTTGCTTTAGCAAGGGACGCTCTACTTCATGCAAAACGATGTTATACAAGCTAGAGTCAGTAATATGATCACCTTGCGTTGTGAAATACTCTTCTACCATTTTTTCAATAACAGCTGCAATTCCAGTCATAATTTATACAGATTCAATTCGTTGGTTATAAAAAGTTTGAACAAGTTCACGCATCTTTATCGGACATTCTGTTTGGTTAACGAGTACTCGATACTCAGCGGAATCTTTGAGCCCCTTACTGTACCACCCTAGATGTTTGCGAGCAATCTTAACACCGCCTTCGATTCCATAAAGTTGCAAAATATCCTCAAAATGCTCAAGCACAATGTCAAGCTGCTGTTGTATTGAAGGATCTTCACTCATTTTTCCCCCCGACACATAATCATAGGCCTGTTTGATAAACCATGGACGCCCATAAGCTCCACGACCAATCATCACACCATCAGCGCCACTTTGTTCTAAAAGATTTTTAGCATCTTGCACAGTCACTACATCGCCATTACCAATCACAGGAAGTTTCACAGCCTCTTTTACAGACCGAATAAATTTCCAATCAGAACGACCATTATAAAGCTGGCAACGCGTGCGTCCGTGAACGGTAATCATTTGAATACCTAAGTCTTCGGCAATTTTTGCAAGCTTTGGTGCATTGCGAGTATTATCATCCCACCCGGTACGCATTTTAAGGGTAACAGGAACCTTAACAGCTTTGACAGTGGCTTCAATAATCCTTGCCGCCAATTTTTCGTCGCGCATCAAAGCAGAACCTGCGTGTCCGTTAACAACCTTTTTAACAGGACATCCCATATTAATATCGATAATTTTAGCTCCTAAATCTTCATTAAGTCTTGCTGCTTCGGCCATAACTTCCGGCTCACATCCAGCAAGCTGCACAACCATAGGTTCTTCGCCATGAGCTTGTACCATACGCATACTAGCGCGCGTCAATCGAATCATTGCTTGGCTTGCTATCATTTCCGAGACAACAAGCCCTGCCCCCATACGTTTAACAAGACTTCTAAATGCCCTATCACTAACACCTGTCATGGGAGCTAGAAAAACATTCATGTCAAGGCAAACAGGGCCAATATTAATATTTTTGTGCATGAGGTACAAACTAAGCTAAAAGTGCTTAAAAAACAAGCACAAAATGAGAGGTTAGGACTTATGCAAATAATATTCACCGAATTTCCACGCCTGCCTAAGCAGACTTAGGACAAAGAACTTAAAATTATACTTGGCCTTCTAGTTTTTCAAAGTAACGAACACCCCAAAGAAATCCTAAATTAACGGGAATCATAATAATCCATAGACCATAGTAACCAAAGCAGTCGGTTAGAAACACCAAACTAAACGACGTAATAACATAAGTAAGAGCCCTACTTGAAGCATAAACGAAGCTAGCTGTAGTAAAGCGTTTTAAGATAGGAATATGTTTTAAGAAAAGCGAATACCCGGGAACCAAGGACATTGCTGTAATAATTAAAACGGCTTGTAACAAAAAAATATGAATATAGCTGCTTGAGCTTGTGATACATAATGGTAGTAGTATCATAACAGCCAAGCTAGCTTTGCCTTTTACATTTACTATCTTTAAAGGGTTAATTCTATAACTAAGAATAGCAAGCGCGATGATGACGACAAGTGAAATTATTGACAATAAAAAATTATGAAAAATTACATCTTCTGACGTGTAACCATAATCGATCTTTAGGGTTTGGTTAAAATACATGTACGTTAAATAAAATGAAAGGGGCCAACCTGGTGTAGCTGCAATATAAGCCCAAAACGTTTTTCTATCCATTTTTTCATGATTAATAAGTTTTTGAGTTTTAATCGCTCCCAATATCTTACCTGTATTTCCTTTATTTTGCGCTTCTAGCATTTCTCTTACTTTCTGTCTTTTTCGAAGAAATTCTGGTGTTTCTCGGAGGCGCGTTCTAGCGACAGAACCCACAACAGCAATGGCAGCTCCTATCCAAAAGGCATTACGCCAATTAAAACCAAAATGAGTAACTAAGGATGCAACACCCAAAGCAAAAGCTGCACCAAATTGCGAGGCAACGGCAACGCAAGAAACCATGGGATACTGAGCTGGAGGTTTTACTAGCTCCGTGGTGTATACTTCAGCTCCTATAATCTCTCCCATAGAAGAAAGGCCCTGAGCGATACGACATCCAGTAACAAGCCAAGCAGCTGCTATCCCTATCTGCGAATAGGTCGGCAAAGTGGCCATAATAATACAACTTAAAGCCATCATCATTGTGGTAAGGATAACTGTGGGTTTTCGCCCGATATGATCGCCTATGTATCCAAAAAGCAATGCACCAAAAGGTCTTAAAACATAGGTAGAGCAAAAAGCAAATGCCATTAATAAGGAAGCGGTGTGAGGATCAGTTTTGGGAAAAAATAGCTCATTCAGCAGCACTGCCATATGCACGTAGAGCATAAGATCAAAATATTCGAGGAAAGTGCCAATTTGAAGAAGTCCAACTGCTTCTTTTTGTTGTCTACTTAAAGAAGAAAAAATACTCATGGAAAACCAAAATTGCTCCAACGAGGTTATTTACACCTATTTACAAGAATTAATCAAGGCAGGAATTTATTTAATTGTGTCTGTACAAGATGAGTAAAATTATATTGCTGTGTACTCTTTGTTGTTGGAGTTCTTGCACACTAATTATATCATATAACGAAAGAACATTTGAAAAGCCAAAATTAAAAGCAGGAGCGATTTTTTAAGCACATTACTTATGTCTTTCCGACAAGCTTTTAATAACACGGATATATTTGAAAGCACCATTTGTCAAATGGTGCCTTACACTATTTATCGCTATTAGTTTTTTTCTGAGTTTTGTTTTGGTCAAATGTTGTTGTAAACACATAACTTGAAAGCCCCCCAATTACAGCTCCTCCAATAACATCAGCCCAATCATGACGTTTAGCCTGAACCCTTGAATATCCTACATATGATGCTACTCCTACGGCTGGCACTCCGTACGCGCAACCATAACGCATCCCAAGGAAGGAAGCACCGCTAAATGCTAAACTTGTATGCCCTGAAGGGAAGGAATATTTTCCACCACGAGGTCGCTTTTTATTTACAGCAAGTTTTAATCCCCAGGTAACCGCAGTTGATGCTGCGACGCTATAAAAAAGTTGTTTCATTCCCTCAGTATCATCCTTACTAAAGGCAACAATCAAAGCAGAAACAGGAATCGTTATTTGTAAAACGTCACCTGCTGTTTCAGATTTTGTATGCTTTCTAGCATAAAGCTGTGAAAAGCCTATACCACTTATAATCAGCGCCACTAGAGCAAATTTTATTTTTAATGAATACATTTGAAGATGAATATGAATATAACTGGTGGACTATATCAAAAGATGATAAAAATTGCGATATAAAAAATACGCATATTTTGGTAGGTTGAATTTTAACAAATTTTTAACCATTTGCTTTCTAAGGTGAAGCTATAGAAACGAAAAAGAAATTTAAAATTATGCACAAAGGTATATCAGATAATGAATGGAAGACCAGGCTAGAACTTACTGCTGCCTATCATTTAGCAGGAAAATTCGGCTGGACAGATTTAATTTATACGCATTTTACAGCTAGTATTCCTGATGAGCCCGGATGTTTTTTGATCAACCCTTTTGGTTTGCATTTCCATGAAGTAACACCGACTAACCTAATTAAAGTAAGTTTTGATGGTGAAATTTTAAGTGATACTGACTATGATATTAATCCGACAAGCATGGTAATTCATGGCGCCATTCACAGGGCTAGGCCTGATATAGCATGTATTATACATCTACACACAACTAACGGTGTCGCTGTTAGCTCAGTAATGGATGGTCTACTTCCACTTTCACAACATGCACTACACTTATTCGGGGATATTGCTTACCATGATTACGAAGGTATTGCGATGGATGAGGACGAGAAAGTAACTATCACCAATGATTTGGGTGAAAAAAAAGTTTTGCTTTTACGCAATCATGGAACCTTGACCGCTGGCGCGAGCATTGCAGAAGCATTCATGCTGATGTATATGCTAGAAAAAGCAGCAGAAATTCAGGTTAAAACACTTGCACAAGGATTGCCAATATGCACCATACCCACAGAGGTGTGCGTAAGAGCCCATGAGCAAGCGCTTGAAAAACGTAACGAGCATTTAAAATTAGAATGGACAGCACTTTTAAGGCTACTTGATACTCCTTATGTCAGGCCGCTTTTAAACAGCAGCTACACTAGCCCCCTTTTAAATGCAGCTTAATTGTAAAATTTTTATTTTATTAACAGTATTTTAACGTCCTAGCGCTACTATTAAAATTATTTGAAATTTGTAACGAAACCAATATGAAAAAAGTAATAATGACTGTTATTTTTGCAGCACTTGTTAGCACAACTGCTAGCGCAGCAGCTGGAAAGGCACCTAGCACGATGGATAAAATCAAGCAACAAGCAGCAGCTGCTAGCCAAAGCATGAGCAAAGCGGCAAATTCTTCTGCTGGAAATATGGGGAAATCTGCACTTAACAGTTTAAAAGGCCTTAGAAAAAGCGCAAGTAATGCTGTAAGTAATCTTCACAAGAAAAAAGTAGATTAATAAATTTTGGAAAAACCTGGGGGCAACAATATATTTGCCCTTAGGTAGCTTTTCCTTTGCGATTAGCATTTATGTGTTTGATAGTTTCAGGGGTCACCTTTAAAAAATATCGATCAGGTGTACGTAAATCTACTTCTTGAATATTACTGGCTGCTAAGCGCTGCTCTCTCAAGAGTTTTTCCAACACACTTAATCCCTGATTGATAGAATGATCTGACAGCTTAACAAGTATTCCGCCCACCAGGTAAAGATTCCATCTTCTTTCACGCACTCTAGACAATGCTTGAAGATTTTTCTGCACACAAGGATAGCTCATAAGTGTCTTTAGAATTTCCGGAGATTTTTGAGGAGCTCCCTCCCCTACAACTAACGGCAAAACACCATAGTGGCGATGGTTTTTAGTTAAAATCGCAGTGCCATCTGTATCTACTAAATTGAATTGCCCTTGATGCTGCCATATTGCTATGGGATGACGCTCTTCAATTTTTATATGAATAATATCAGGCAAACTACGCACAACTGTTGCTTGACGAACCCATTCTAGTTTCTCGAGTTTAAACCTTGCCTGTTGAACATCAATAGAAAAAATGGGATCACCACGCTTTATATTAAGTACTTTCAATAGATCTTGTTGATGAGTGTTTGTTCTTCCTTGCACAATAATTTCTTGAACTTTAAATCCAAGCGAAGTCGAAAGTCTGCTGATTTTTTCTATAGTTTCAAGATAGAGCTGGTGTGGATATCCTTGAATCCATAAAATAGCAATAACAATAATTGCTGCAAGCGCTATAAAAATACGACTGTAGTCTGCATATACTCGAATAGTTCGAGCATTCTTCTTTTTATTTACTTTTCTTGTACTTGTAGCTTTCTGTGATTCACTTTTGAAGTTTCTCACCGAAGATGTACGCTTTTTATCTTCTTTGCTTAATCGCATTTAGCACTTTCTACCATTTTGCCCACAAGCTCAGTAAATGAGATGTTCTGACTTTTAGCAATTTGTGGAGCTAGAGAAGTTGACGTGAAACCAGGTTGAGTATTAATTTCTAACACATAAAAAAGTTTGCCATCGAACATCATATCAATTCTTGCAAGCCCCCTGCAGTCTAAAGCCTGATAGGTTTTTAGTGCCGTAGTCTTTGCAAGATCTTCCATCTCTTTATCAATGTTAGCTGGACAGGTGAAGCGTGCCTCCCCTGGTAGATATTTTGCTTGATAACTAAATATTAAAAAATTTTCCTTAGGAGATATTTCAATAGTTCCCAAAGCCACACCGTTCAAAACCGCTACGTGAATTTCTCTGAGTTTTAAATATTCTTGGACAATGCACTCATCACCAAAAATCCAACTTTTTTTTAGATCGCCCCATTCTTCGGTTGATGCAATTACGTAAATGCCGACACTAGAACCTTCATTGATGGGTTTTACTATACAAGGAAAGGGAAGAGGGCATACATTACTTTGCTTAATATTAATTTTTTGCGTTTGAGGGGTTGGAATACCATTTTTTTTAAAAATTTCATAAGACTTCCATTTATCCATAGCATCGGCAGATGCGGTAACTCCGGAGTGCGTATAAGGAATTTTTAAATCATTTAAAATTGCTTGAACCGTACCATCTTCACCAACTGGACCATGCAAGCAGTTAAAAACAGTGTCAGGATTGAGAGTTTTTAGCTGACTAACCAGATCATTCATATCGCTGGGTAAATCAATCTTTGAAGTAATAAACCCTAGCTCTTTAAGTGCATCGATGGTTGCTTTCCCGGAATTCAGAGAAACTTCTCTTTCTTTGCCGCAACCACCAAGTAAAACTGTAATTTTTTTCATGATAATACACACAACACAATTGCGCTTATACTAACCTGTGTATAAGACATAACGCAACCATTTAAGCGGGGGAAAGCGCCAGGCTTTATGTTCAATATAAGACATTGAGGACTGCTGATAAGGCATTAAACTGAACGAAGATTCATGGGGATGGCGATGCTGCCATTTTATCATTGGCAAAAAATCATCTTCCGATACAGCAATCATTCGGTTTGAATGTTTTAGAAGTGAGATATTCAACAAAGATTGATCGTGCAAATGTCTGCTTTTTCCATAACCTTTCAAGTAACTGGGATTGGTACATAGATCAAGCCAGAATTTGACAAAATTACGCGCCGCTTGGCAATTACGAAATATCATAAACCCTGCCCACACCTGCGGCGTACTATCAAAATTAGGATAAGTTGAGACCCCCAGCTCGCTAGCAACTTGTGCGTCAATAGTTGTTTTTAAAGTACCTTCCTTATCATTAGAGTACCTATAAAAAATACCATCATTTTCTTGCAAATGCTTTAAAATTGGCATAAGCGAGTTTGTAAAAATTGCCCCGGTATCAGCGTAAATAATAACACAGCCTTCTGGCGTATTTTCCATTGTTTTTAAAATAAAATATGGCTTCCACAACCACCAACCAGCACCGGTCTTTTCACCTAGGACGCTTTGATTTTTTTTATAAAATGCTTCATCAATGTGAGAACGCCTGTAATTAAAAATGAAATCAATGCCTCGATTTAGCGCTGACTGAGAAAGTGCATTTTGATTTTGAAAAAAAACTTGGTGGCCATCTGCGTAGGAAATCAAATAAATTCCGTTACTAAATATTTTCTTGTCAGCCTGGAAATCAGGATTAGAAACGGGATCAATACTTCGGGTCGAAATATCGAAAAGTGTATACCCCAGCTGAAGGCAGCCATAACATATAAAAAAAGCTATAAATATTTTTTTCATCATCGTTATTGTATACCCAGCAGCACTTTTTCAAAAAGCTTAAATGCATTTGCGCGATGAGATGTTTGCGCTTTTTCAAGCTTTGTCATTTGTGCATAGGTTCTGGTATCCCCCAATGGGATAAACATAGAATCATAGCCAAAACCATTGTCCCCACGTGTTGGCCAAACCAGATGCCCCTGACTTCGCCCCTTAAAAATTTTTGATAAACCATCTGGCCAAGTTACTGCCAATACACACTCAAAGTAGGCCTCTCGAGACTTATCACCGAGCAATTGATGAACTTTCTGGCAAGCTTTGTCAAAATTCCGCTCTGCCCCTGCCCACCGTGCCGAATAAACCCCGGGCATTCCATCAAGAGCAGGAACAACAAGCCCAGAATCATCCGCTAAAGAAATGTGACCGGTTTTATTCGTAGTATATATTGCTTTTAAAAGAGCATTGCCTTCAAAACTGCTTTCAGTTTCTTCTGGCTCATCTATGTTTAGATTTCCAGAACTATTGATATGCAAACCATACGGGGAAAGTAGAGTTTTAATTTCTTCTAGCTTTCCCTGATTATGCGTTGCCAAGACAATCACATCACCTGCTTTAAGCCGCAATGATTGCCTCTCCTGGCGCGACGTACTGCATGTTTAGATCGTTAGCAACAACTTCATGCGTAATGTGTCCTTTGTAAACATTAAGACCGCGGAGTAAGTGTGGATCATTTTGTAATGCTTGCTTGTAACCTTTGTTTGCGAGCGCCATGGTGAATGGCAAAGTAGCATTATTAAGTGCAAAAGTTGACGTTCTAGCAACTGCACCTGGCATGTTAGTGACACAATAATGCAAAATGCCATCAATTTCATAATACGGATCTGCGTGAGTAGTAGGACGGCTTGTCTCAAAACATCCACCTTGGTCAATCGCAACGTCTACTAAAACGCTTCCAGGATTCATTGTTTTTAGCATATTACGCGTTACCAAACGTGGAGCAGCGGCACCAACAACAAGCACAGCACCAATGACAAGATCTGCCTTTGCCACAAGAGCCTCAACAGTTGCCTGGGTTGAAAATGCGGTTTTTAATCTCCCCATAAACATCCAGTCAAGCTCATTCAATCTCTTCAAATTACGATCGACAATGGTTACATCAGCACCTAATGCTGTTGCCATACGCGCTGCATTTGCGCCAACTACACCGCCGCCAAGCACAACAACTTTTGCAGGAACAACGCCTGGAACACTTCCAAGCAATACACCCTTGCCACCTTGGCTTTTTTCAAGCATCCATGCCCCAACTTGCACAGACATGCGTCCAGCCACCTCGCTCATAGGTGCCAAAAGAGGCAAACCACCACGCTCATCTGTTACGGTTTCATAGGCAATCGCTACACATTTTGAATTAATCAGTCCTTTTGCTTGCTCAGGATCTGGTGCCAAATGTAAATAGGTAAATAAAATCTGGTTTTCTTTTATAAGGCCATACTCACTAGCTTGAGGTTCCTTAACCTTTACAATCATATCAGCAGCGTCAAAAACTTCTTTCGCCGTTGGTAAAATTTTAGCTCCAGCTGATTTGTACTCATCATCTGTTAAACCAATTCCCATACCGGCATTTGTCTCAACAACAACTTCGTGGCCAGCACTAACTAATTCTTTCACTGACAATGACGTTAAACCAACGCGATACTCGTGATTTTTTATTTCCTTTGGAACACCAATTTTCATGCATTTACTTAGATCAAAAACGATACACCTTAATAGCCGTTTCGACGATAAATTTCAATTAAAGAAATGAAAACAAAGAAAAAAATTACAATCGTTTGGCCTGAAGATTCTAAACAAGAAATCTCTTTCATTTATGCTAATGACATTGGTGCACTAAGTCGCTATGCTCTGCACATAATTTCAACAAGTGACGCAGATAATGCTACGCTATTCCTTCATCATTTTATCAACATTTTTTCTTACCCTGAGCGCTGAAAAAACGCACGCAATAGCACGTTTTGGCAAACCAGCATATGCAAAGGGTTTTAATAGTTTTCCTTATGTGAATGTAAACGCGCCAAAGAAAGGCGTGCTGAAGCTAAGTACGATTGGTACGTTTGACACTATCAACCCACACGCG
This sequence comes from Pseudomonadota bacterium, assembly GCA_018062345.1. Taxonomy (GTDB): domain Bacteria; phylum Pseudomonadota; class Alphaproteobacteria; order Paracaedibacterales; family CAITNM01; genus CAITNM01. The sequence goes on from JAGOSL010000007.1 coordinate 60,026, forward strand.
ATAAAAGGAACAAAAGCAGAAGGAGTATTAGTTTTGTGCTTTGATCCTTTAATGGTCAGAAATTCAGAGGAGTCTTTTACACTGTATGGTTTAGTTGCCGAATACGTAGATATAGCACCTGATAATTCTCAAATAACGTATTACATTAATCCCAGTGCAAAGTTTCACGATGGCACAGCAATCACTGCAAAGGATGTGAAATTCACTTATGAATACTTGCTTGAACAAGGACCTCCTGTGTACAAACACTACTACGGAAAAATTGAGAAGATAGAAATTATTGATGATTTGACCATTCGCCTTACCCTTAAAAAGGAAGAAGATGGCACTTATAATCCTGAATTGCCCTTTAACCTTTCCTTAATGCGCCCTTTACCAATGCATATTTTAGAAGGAAAAGAGTTGGCTTCCTTTAACTTTGAACAGTGCCCGGGTACGGGAATGTACAAAATTGAGAGCGTAGATCAGGGTCGTAGCATTTCTTATGTGAAGGTACCTAATTACTGGGGCGAAAATTTGAGCGTTGTCAAAGGTATGAACAACTTTGAACATATTCGCATTGATTACTACAAAACAACCCAAGCACAGTTCCAAGGATTCACTGCTGGTGAGTTTGATGCATTCTTTGAAACGAACCCTGCGAACTGGGAAACTGGGTACGATTTCCCTGCAGTCAAAGATGGCAGGGTTAAGAAAATGGATTTAGTGCATGAGCGCTCAGTCGCTGTACGCACAATTTTGTATAATATGAAGCGCCCTATTTTTGCAAGCTGGCAGGTACGAAAAGCTATTGCACTGGCATTTGATTTTGACACCTTGAATAAGATGATTTTCTCAGGATCAATGCAACCAGCAGACAGTTTGTTCGCCAATACATACCTAGCCCATAAAGGTGCCGCAAGCGAAGAAGAATTAAAAACTCTAGAAAAATATAAAACAAAAGTTCCCGAAGAACTTTATGAATCGATGGTTAAAACTGGGTTTATGCCTGCTCGCACAAAAGGCGATGGAGATCAGCGCGAAAGCTTAGAGAAAGCTGGAAAATTATTAGACTCTGCTGGTTGGAAAATTAAAGATGGTATTCGTAAAAACAGTGCGGGTGAACCACTTAAAATAGAGCTCATGTACAAAGATTTGAAACTTGAAAAAATTGTTCTTTCATTCAAAGAAGGCTTGCGCAAACTTGGGGTTGAGTTGATTGTGCGTGTTATGGACAATGCTCAGTATGAAAATCGCGTGCAAGATCGTGATTTCGATATGATTATTCACACCTGGGCAAATAGTACTTCGCCTGGTAATGAGCAGGTATTTTACTTTTCTCAAAAAATGGCAGATGTAAGCGGCAGTAGCAATTACTTAGGGCTAAAGGATCCAATTGCTGAGGAACTAGCAATAAATCTTGCAGATGCTAAAACGCCTGATGAGCTTGCAACCAGAGCACATATGCTAGATCGTTATGTTATGAATATGTATTATCAAGTACCTTTGTTCTACGATAACACGAACAGATTTGCATACTGGGTGGATAAGCTAGCATTCCCAGAAATCAATCCCAAAGTTGGCACAAATGTAATGGCATATGGATGGCAACCAGAAGCAGTGCAAACGACAAGCTGCTCGCAAGAAGGATTTTTCTGCAAAATTAAGAGTTTTGTGAAATCATTTTTTGGAAAGTAATATCACTGAGTAATAAAATTGGATTGCTGCGGCCTTGCGAGCCTTCGCAAGAGGGTCAAATTTGACGACGTTATCACGAGATTACGCACTAGCTAAAGCGATCCAGTTTTTTAACACCATATAACCTTATCTATTAATACTGGCAGAAAAACGATTACCACAATTTTCCTGAATAGTAACATCACACGAGAATAGTGGTCTATGTAGCTAGAAACCAAACACATTCAAAGTGTCCTTTTTCTTATGAAAGTAAGAACCCACCCCTTAGCAAAACTTAGCTGGGATATGCATACCAGCGAAACGCTGCATCTTTATTTGTTTAATTTTTTCATTAACCTTCTCTTAGGTATTTGCATGGCAAAGTTTAAATAGAAAAAAAAACAAAAGAGGATTCAATGCTGCAATTCATTACCATTCTAAGTATTTCTACGATTTTATCTGTTGCTGCCTATAAAATGCAGCATAGTGAAATGCAGGCAGGCAAAAAGCTACAGCTAGACACAAGAACCGCAAACTCAGCCCTGCTTCAATTAAGTTCTTACTCTACTGACTGATATCTTGTTGCTGTGGAGGCGTTACTTTAACTAATGTAATTTGGTTACGTTGACGCCTTAAAATTTCAAATCGGAACCCTCTCCAATTAAATATTTGGCCAACTGTAGGCAACACACGAAATTGGATGATCAACAGACCTGCAAGAGTTGCCGCTTCATCATCAGGTAATTCCCAATCAAATTGCCGATTTAAATCACGAAGAGTGACATTTCCATAAATAACAAAACTTCCATCTGGCTGAGGACGCACACCACGCACATTAACGTCATGTTCGTCGGCAATGTCACCGACAATTTCTTCTAAAACGTCTTCTAACGTTACAATTCCCATGAGAGCGCCATACTCGTCTACCACCAAGGCAAAATGCTCACGTCGCTGCCTAAATGCATGAAGTTGCTCTAATAGATCTGTGCTTTCTGGTGTAAACCATGGCTTATGCGCAATGTCAACTATATTGAGATTATCGAGCGATCCAGAATGAGCCCGCACAGCTCTTAGCAGCGCTTTTGTATTAATAACACCTACTATATTGTCAGGATTTCCTTGCCATAAAGGTAAGCGGGTAAACGGACACGCTAGGACTTGATCAACAATTTCCGTTGGCGAATCATCTGCGTTCACCATAGTCACATTTTGACGATGCACCATAATCTCAGAAACTTGCACAGACCCAAGATCTAGAATACTTTTTAGCATTGCCTTCTCGTGAAGAGTATCTTGGCCTGGACCATCGTGCATATCAATAGCACCACGTAGTTCTTCCATTTTTGCTTGGTTATCTTCAGCTTTTACTTTGAAACCAAATATCCTTATTAAAAATGTGACAAAAAGAGACAAGGCCTTGTTTATTGGCAAAAATAAGTTATAAAAAAAACGAATTCCAGGCGCTGCAAACATCAAAAATCGAATTGTATCTTGTATTGCAAGAGTTTTCGGTAACATTTCGGCAAAAACCAAGACAATTGCACCCGTTGCAACGGAAGCAATAACAGCAGCAACAGTTGAATTATCACCAACTAAATCGAATGTTAAACTAGCTAAAACTGATGCAATAGCAGCATTTAATAGGGTATTGTAGGCCAAAACAGAACTTACAACCATGCTTAAATGTTGTTGCAAATCTCGAATGATTTTCGCCGATTTATTACCGGCTTTCGCGAGCTGGTGCAATTTTGGCCGAGAAGCAAATGTAATAGCCGTTTCAGAAGCTGAGAAAAATGATGAACAAAGCAATAACACAACAAAAAGTATTATAAGAGTAATCATCAGTGGCCTTTTACTATTTGAGTTTCTTCAAAATCACTACTAGAAGCTTTTTGCGCCCAGTGGGGAGTATTATTTCTTAGCTGTTCGTCATATTTTATAACGCGTTTTGCTGGCCGGTCACCGCACAAGGTCCCCCACATTTCATCACTACGCTGATGAAGACAGAAAAACTCAAGTGGCTTTGAATCACTGTTATTCATAATAGCTAATAGTTTTTGTAAAACAGCCATGTAGTGCGCAATTTGTTTAACTGTATCGTCTTTTGCGATAGATTGCTGATCTGAAATATTTTGCTGATCACAGCTCTGTAATAATTTTTTTGCATCTTCAACGTATTCATCAAACAATGTATCTAGTTGAAAATCTGATTTAGCGAGTTTCTTTTTTCTCACAAGATCATTTAATTGTTTAAGACTTTTGTGCACATAGATTCTTGATTGAGTGGTTATTGCGCTCTCCCCATAGAGAACTGAAAGCAGCGCTACGATGCAACATATTTTCTTCAATAACACGCTATTACTCACTCTAAAAGAGTATTGGCTATACAGATTTTAAAACATAGTAATTTGGGTACTTTGCTCGAATAAAATCACTCATCGCTTGTATTACCCTATCAACTGTTGCATTCGTCGGCTCATCTAATGTTTGTACATGCACATCAGCCTCTTCAAAAACAGGGTAGCGTTCTTCGATAAGCTTATCTAAAACTTCACGATGATTTGAATCGGTAAACATTGGTCGATCGGTACGCCTCGAAACTCTGGCGACTAGGGTTTCAATGTCTGCTTTCAACCAAACAGAAATTGCTTTTTCTTTAACAATTTTTCTTGTTTGCTCATATGCAAATGATCCACCACCAGTTGCTAGAACATGCGTTGGTTGATCAAGCAAACGCTTAATAACTCTTTGCTCTCCATCAAGAAAGGATTGCTCTCCAAAAATTTCATAAATCTCTTTAATAGGGTAACCAGCAGCTTGCTCTACCTCAATATCTGAATCGTAGAAGGAAAGCTCTAATCTATTCGCTAAACGTTTTCCTATGCTTGTTTTTCCGCTACCCATCAGCCCAACCAAAACAATTGTTTTTGGCGGCATAAAACTCACTGTTATCTGTGATCGATTAGCTTGACTGAAATCGTCTCTCATGAACCCAACGTAACCATTATCTTTAAAGTTAAATACACTAATAAATCCCAGGTGGGGACCTTACACAATATACCTTATCTAAGCTCAAGACACAAGTATTTCTCGTTTACCCTGATGATTAGCCGTGCTTACAATGCCCTGCTTTTCCATTTGCTCCACAAGGCGTGCGGCCTTATTGTAGCCTATTTGAAAGTGTCTTTGGATAAAACTGATTGAAATCTTATTTTCTCGTTTGATTAGTTCAACAGCTTGAGCGAATAAAGCATCACCTGCATTTGCATCGCTTGCTTCTGCTGACTGCGCAAACATGTCTTCAGTATCAGTTGTCACGTCTTCAACATATGTAGGCTCTCCCTGCTCTTTCAGAAAGGCAACTACAGATTCAACTTCGGTATCTTTCATAAACGGACCATGAACACGAATGACTCTTCCCGCCCCACTCATATATAGCATATCCCCTTGACCCAAGAGTTGTTCTGCACCTTGCTCACCTAAAATAGTCCTACTATCAATTTTTGACGTCACTTGGAAGCTGATACGCGTTGGAAAATTCGCTTTGATTGTACCTGTAATAACGTCAACAGAAGGACGTTGAGTTGCCATAATCATATGAATTCCTGCAGCACGCGCCATTTGCGCCAAGCGTTGTACAGCTGCTTCGACTTCTTTACCTGCCACAATCATTAGATCAGCCATTTCATCAATCACAACAACAATATAAGGAAGAGGCTTTAGATCTAGCACTTGATTTTCAAATATCGCTTGCCCTGTGTCTGGATCAAATCCTGTTTGAACCCTTCGCGCAATAATTTCACCCTTCTCTTTTGCTTCCTTTAAGCGTGAGTTATACCCTTCAATATTTCTCACTCCAAGCCTTGCCATATTGCGATAACGAACCTCCATCTCTTGCACTGCCCACTTCAGCGCTACAATCGCCTTTTTAGGCTCTGTTACCACCGGTGTTAATAAGTGAGGGAT
>JAGOSL010000017.1 GCA_018062345.1 Pseudomonadota bacterium
CTTTCCCTTGGATTTAAAATCCTATTTTACGATCTCATGAAATAGGTATTTTGGCAAAAAATAAAATAGCCCATACCTTGACACCTTATACAGACTAGTGTTGCGGGCAAAAATAAATTTTATTTGACAAAACTTCCTGCGATTTACATATTAGAAATTAGTAAAGATTTTCATGATGTGTTATGGATCGCTCAATTCAAAATTAAGATACCGCGCTATTTGCGCTTTTCACTTTTTTGAAATGAGAAATTTATGTCCATTGTTATACAAATCCAAGATCTTGGTCTGTCCTTTCCCCAAAAAATATGTTTTGAAGGTTTTTCAAATCAAATTCATGATGAAAACCGAATTGCTATAATTGGTCAAAACGGTTGTGGAAAATCAACATTACTTAAGATTCTGCAGAAAAAGTTTGAGCCCTCTTGTGGGTCGGTTCAGATTTTAAGTGGCGCCACTATTGGCTATGTACCACAGATTATTGAAGAGTTTGAATCGTTAAGTGGAGGGCAGCGCTTTAATGAAGCCCTAACAAAGGCCCTAAGCCTTAATCCCGACATCTTACTTCTTGACGAGCCGACAAACCATTTGGATCATCACAACAAAAAATCATTGATGCGCATGCTGCGACAATACCGCGGTATACTTATTACTGCATCTCACGACGTAGAGTTTTTGAAAAATTGCGCTGATACTTTATGGCATATTGATAATGGTAGAATTAGCGTTTTCAAAGGATCTTATGACGACTATGTACGCGAGATACAAATCAATCGCTCTTCGTTAGAACATGAATTATCGCAGCTAGAATGCCGAAAAAGAGAAGTTCATAACGCATTAATGAAAGAACAAGAAAGAGCCAAAAAAAGTAGTTTAAAAGGCAAAAAATCAATACAAGAGCGCAAATGGCCAACGATTGTTTCTACTACAAAAGCAAAGCGCGCTGGCGAAACATTGGGAAAAAAACAAAAAGCAATTCGCAGCAAACGAGAACAATTAACCGAGCAGTTATCAGATTTACGAATTCCTGAAATTATCACCCCCAAATTTTCCATACAAGCAGCTGAAATAAGAGATCGCGCCTTGCTTACAATTACTGATGGGTCTGTGAGTTACCAAGAAAATTCTGTTGTTATTGAAGGCATTAACTTGTCAATGAGGCCATTAGATAAAATTGCAATTCGTGGCAATAATGGCAGTGGCAAATCAACGTTGATAAAAGCGATTTTGAATGATTCACGCGTTACCAGAAAAGGCGATTGGCTCGCCCCTAAAGATATAGGTTATCTTGATCAACATTACTGCACTCTTTCACCTGAAAAAAGTGTTATCGAAACAATTGAAGAAGTTGTATTGAATTGGGAACACGCACAAGTACGACGCCATCTTAATGATTTTTTATTTCGCAAGAATGAGGAAGTTCATGCAAAAACTGAAACACTTTCAGGTGGTGAAAAATTTCGATTAAGTCTTGCTCAGATCGCTGCAAAAACACAAAAACTTTTGATTTTAGATGAGATTACTAACAATGTGGATTTGACTTCTAAAGAACATCTATTAAAATTTTTACGTGATTATCCGGGTGGATTTATTATTGTCTGTCACGATGAAGATTTTTTAAAAAATCTACAGTTAGATGCAATTTATTTAATTGAAGAGCAAACCTTGAAACTGTTATAAATTTCGTGTCTCAAGCCAGCGATTGATAAGTTTATCCACCTGTGAATGAGCTTTTGTAATATTTTTTTTGTTAATATCTCCATTCTCATTTAATGAAAGTGCACCAATAAAATTTACACCTTGAGTAACGACAAGACTTTTATTTTGCAAAAATTCTTCTTGCATAAATTTTTGATAAGCTTGCTTTTCTGAGCCTAGCAATACAAATACCATCGACAAACCATTGTATTGAGCGTTACGCAAAATTTCCTTAATGAGACGATCTTTACCAAATAGATATTGTTCTGGCTCAAATTGATGTTGATCTTTTAGTTTCTTCTTCAGATTTTCATACGCTAAACGTGCTTGAGGATTTTGAATTAAGGCATTCCGGAATAATAAATCTTTCGCAATTTCATCATGACCTTTATCCCACACATGCAAATTATAAGAATATGGATCAGTTTTCTTAAAAAGACGCCTAAGTGGCATACCGCATTCGCCTAGCGCCCCATATCCAATTGCTGCAAGAGATTGATTCAACTGGCTAACTTTAGCTATATCTTCAACTTCAATAGTAATATCGATAACAGGTTTTGCCATCAAGTTAGGTACAGAAGTGCTGCCTTTGTGATAAATAGCAATAGAAAGATCTTTGAAGATCTTTTTTAAAGCTTTGGCTTCTTGGGCAAACAGCTTTGGCCATGCTGGATTGTAAGCCGCAAGCCTAATTTCTTTCATTTATCAAACCATCTGCTCTGGCTTAATATGTTTTATAAATTCTTCTTTGCTTAACAGCCCTAACTGTTCTGCTGCATCAGCAAGAGTTATGTTTTCTTCCAGAGCTTTTTTTGCAATTTTAGCGGCGTTATCGTACCCAATAATGGGATTAAGAGCTGTTACCAACATAAGAGATTTACTAAGATTTTCTTGTAGTTGTTTAGCATTGACAGTAATGCCCTGTAAGCAATGAGTACAAAAACTATGACACGCATCTGTTAAGAGAGAGATTGATTCAAGAATGTTATAAATGATAACCGGTTTAAACGTATTGAGTTGAAAGTGCCCCTGACTACCAGCAATTGTGACAGCTGCGTGATTCCCTATAACCTGACAACAAACCATAGTCATGGCCTCAGCTTGAGTAGGGTTAACTTTTCCAGGCATAATGGATGAGCCGGGCTCATTCTCAGGCAAGTGCAATTCCCCTAACCCGCATCGTGGGCCAGATGCTAGAAAACGGATATCATTTGCAATTTTCATTAGACTTACAGCTATAACATTTAAAATACCCGATACTTCTACAAGCGTATCATGGCAAGCAAGAGCTTCAAATTTATTGGGCGCACTAACAAACGGAAGCTTCGTGTATGTTGCTACAGTTTTTGCAAAGGCATCGGCAAAACCTTTAGGGCAATTGATACCAGTGCCTACGGCTGTGCCGCCTTGGGCCAGTTGCAGTACGCGAGGCATAATATCATCTAACCGGTTAATATTGTTGGCGATCTGCATAACGTAAGCTGAAAATTCCTGAGATAGCCTGATTGGCGTTGCATCTTGCAAATGAGTTCTTCCAACTTTTAAAAAAGGAGCAAATTCTTCTACTTTTTTTTCAAGCGTAAGCTTTAAAAGTTCAAGAGCTGGTTTAAGTTTGGCAGTGATAGCTAGAGCTGTTGCAATATGCATGGCTGTTGGAAAGCAATCGTTTGATGATTGCCCAAAATTCACATGATCATTGGGATGAACTGGTTTTTTAGTGCCTTTTTCTTCCCCTAACAACTCATTCGCTCGATTAGCAATAACCTCATTCAAATTCATATTTGTTTGAGTTCCAGAGCCAGTTTGCCAAATAACTAAAGGAAAGTGATCACAAAATTTTCCATCAATAATCTCATCGCAAGCTTGCACAATGACTTTTGTAAGCTTGTGATCGAGCATTTCAAGAACGCAATTCGTTTGCGCTGCTGAGCGCTTTAAAATGGCAAAAGCTTTGATTAATAAGGGCGGCATTTTACGTTTGCCAATTTTGAAATTTTGCAAAGAACGCTGAGTTTGAGCTCCCCAGTATGCATCATCTGGGATTTCAACAGCTCCCATTGAATCGTATTCTGTACGCATTTTCATGGAAACACCTCGTCGTTTTCTAACTATCAAGCTTAGATTCTAATATTTTCAGAACTTCAGCTACATGACCTTTAACGCTAACCTTACGCCAGATATGATTAATATTTCCACTTGGTGCGATTAAAAATGTTGAACGCTCAATACCAAAATATTTCTTTCCATACATACTTTTTTCGACCCATACATTAAAAAGCTCACAAAGTTTACCTTCTGGATCACTTAAAAGGTCAAATGGAAATGCATATTTGGAAATAAAATTAACATGGCTTTTTGGAGAGTCTTTAGAAACACCAAAAACAGTACAACCCAGAGCTCTTAATCGATCGATAGAGTCGCGAAAATCACAAGCTTGTTGAGTGCATCCGGGTGTATTGTCTTTTGGATAAAAGTACAATACCACCCAGTTTCCTTTCAATTGCTCTGAAGAAATAATTGCTTGATCTTGATTAAGAGCAGCAAAAGAAGGAAGTGCATCACCAATTTTTAGCATACTATTCCATCATTTTTGTAAGCATTTCTTGATTGATTTCAATGCTATGCTTTTCTTTCATGGCATTGATGGTAGCTGAAGAAATATCTTCCTGGATCATGTTACGCATACTATTTTCAAGATTTTTCTTTTGTTCTTTTGTTGCTTTCATATCACCAACTTTTTGCAGCATAACAATTGTAAAGCCACCTTTAGCATTATGCCCAGCAACAGCTGTGTTTGATGCTAACATGAAAGCTTTTTCTGCCAACGCGGCTGGTAAAATATCTGCTGATTTTCTGCCTTGCTTGCTTACGTCAAGTCTTGAGAGGGTATGGTTTGCAGAAATAGTACAACCATGTTTTGCGGCTAAACTTTTCAGCTCTTCTAGAGATTTTGCTTCGGATGCAATAGTTGAAGCAAGTTTTGATGCTAAATCTAGTTTTTGTTCTGCTTCCCAATCTTTCTTTACTTTTGATTCTATATCAACAAATTTTGGTGTATGGGTTGGGCTTACTTTGGTAACACTTAAAACAAAAGCGCCTTCTCCTGGAACGTCAACAAAACCACTATCAAGCCCTTGCTCAACTGAGAATGCTTTTTCAAGAATTGCCAGCTGTAATGCATTTGGCTTGCTAAATATTGGCTTACCGTCTGCGCCTATACCGTCTTTGTTGATAGATTCAAAAGTCTGAACAGTTAAATTCATTTTTGCAGCAACTTCTTTCAAAGTTTGTCCTGCTGCAATTGCATCATCGATTTGGCTGCGAATTTCATCAAGCTTCCCAGATTTTTGTTCTTGAATGAGAAAGTTTTCAAGTTCAGATTTAGCTTCATCAAACGTTGCTGTGCGAGAAGGCTCAATTTTTGAGACTTGAAACAAATGAAAGCCAAATCCAGTTGGAATAATTTTTGTGGTTTCTCCTGCTTTCAGGGAGAATACTTCTGCTGCAGCGAATTCTGGCATTTGCATTTTAGCAACAAGACCTGGCTGTTCAAGCTCTCCTTCTAGAATTTCTTTAGCAATTTGCGCAAGTGGCATTCCCTTTTTTGCCAGAGCTAATGCTTTAATAGCCTTATCTTCTTGTGCATATGTTAAGCGCGTAACATGACGGCGTTCAGGAAATTTTAGATTTTCCTTTTGAGCTTCATAAGATTGACGGACTTGTGCATCTGTAATGCCTAAAAGATGACGCATAGCTTTAATATCTAGCAAAATCACAGCAACACTGCGAATTTCAGGAATTGTGTATTTATCCTTATGTTGCTCATAAAAGCCCTCTACCTGCTCTGGTGTAGCAGCATGATCAAGAGTCATTTTGGCAGCATCAACTTCAACAAGGGAAAAAACTCGCTCACGTGTTAATGCTTCAACTAAAGTATTTTGATAAAAATCAGGTAGGCTTGCGCCGAGCACTAGGCTGGACATTAGTTGTTGGCTCAACATGCTGTGACGAGCTTCTTGCAAAAAGGTGCGCTCATTCATACCTTGTTGCTGTAAGACACTTAAAAACTTATTTGAATCAAATCTTCCATCAGTTTGAAATGCTGGCATTGCATAAATTTGATCTTTTAAAAGCTCGTCCGATGCTCCTAAATTCATTTGCTCAAGTTCATCTTTCAAAATAAGCTGATTAACAAGCCTGTTAATTACCGAAACATGCACGCCAAGAGATTTAATTTGCTGAGCAGTGATTTTTCCCTTGGTCATTTCGTGAATACGCGCATGTTCTTTTTGCAAATGATGAGCAAGCTCTTCCTGGCTGATAGAGTGCCTATCAACTTTTACAACAGGCCGATAAGCAAAAAACTTGTAGATAATATCACCAATACCCCATATTCCAAAACTTAGAATAATCAGAGAAAGTAATACCTTTACAAACCACTTGTGGGCATGATCACGAAAAACTTGTAGCATATACACATAACTTTTGTAGATTTTGACCTTTTAACACTACTGAAAAACAACGCATTCGGCAAGATTAGGCTTAAAGAGCTTATAAGTTCAGGTTGGGCATCACTTTCTCAAACATCAAATTTAGACTACAATTCTTTATTCTATGCTGTTTTCGACTGGTGGTTTATGGAAAAGCAAAACGCATCTGCTTTTTCCTTTGTTTTGCAAATTATAAAACCTTACAAAATAGCCTACATCGTTATGATGGTGGCGCCTTTTGCAAGCGGAATATATCCAGTCATTTACAATTATGCCGTGAAATTACTTATCGATTTATTTTCAAAAGAAGGTCAAATAACATTTACTAACGGCTTGAAACCAATACTTGTATTTATTAGTGCCCAAGCCATTTTGGACATTGCGTGGCGCTGCCATAATATTGCGCAGCTTAAATCAATTCCCTACATCTTAGAGGATATGTTGTGCAAAATATGCGAGCATTGCTTTAACTTACCTTATACGTATTTTCAAAATAATTTCTCAGGCTCAATTGTTGCAAAAGTTAAGGGCATAGGTGATAAATATTACAAAATTCACATGGCGTTAGAACATAATGTATCAAAGCCCTTTTTGATAACAATTTTTTCAGGAATTGCCCTTGCTTTTACTAACTTAGATATTTTTCTATTTATTACTGCTTTTACCTTAGTTTATGCACCACTTGCCTATTATTTCTTTTATAAGTTATCCAAAATCGAAGGGGAAAAGCAGGAATCATGGTACCACTTATTTGGCACTGTTTCGGATCGTGTTTCTAATATTTTTAACATTTTTTCATTTGCACGAAAAAAAGCCGAAATCAACAAGATAAGAGCTTATTATGAAGACATTCACAACCCAATAACTATCAGGTTTTTTAAATATGACCTTGTTATAAGCATTATTCTTTCAATAATTTATTGGATATTTATTATATCGCTGTTCCTGTATGTGATTCATCTTAGAAACCATGGCATCATTTCAATTGGAGACATTGCATTTATCATGGCTCTTACTCTTGCCTTTATGGATAATTCTTGGGATGCCACAATGAAAATCAAAGATTTTTTGGAAGATATTGCTGCCTTTAAATCTGCGTATAGCATTATGGAAGTTGAACCGTGCACAATCGACAAAGCTAATGCATCAGAACTAACCGTAACTAACGGGGAAATAAAATTCAAAGATCTGACATTTTCCTATTCTGATGGCAATGTGGTGTTAAGCAAGTTGAATCTTTGCATAAAACCAGGGCAAAAAATTGGCATTGTGGGTTGTTCAGGAGCTGGAAAATCAACTCTTATATCGCTTCTTCTTAAAAACTTCAAACCAAACAGTGGACAAATTATTATTGATGATCAAGATATTGCAGATGTAACTTCAGATTCACTTAGAGTGAATATTACATACATCCCGCAAGATGTTATTCTTTTTCATCGATCTATTGGAGAAAATATTGGGTACGCTAAAGAAAATGCAACTCAAGATGAAATTGAGCAAGCGGCAAAACACGCAAAAATTCATGATTTTATCATGAGTTTAAAGGATGGTTATGAGACGCTTGTTGGTGAACGCGGAATTAAACTAAGTGGCGGACAAAGACAACGCGTAGCAATTGCCAGAGCATTTTTAAAAAATACACGCATCCTAATTATAGATGAAGCAACTTCCAGCCTTGATAGCGAAACAGAAAGCGATATTCAAAAGTCACTTAATGAAATTTTTGATTCACACAATACAACGGTTATTGCGATAGCACACAGACTTTCAACAATCATGCATATGGATCGCATTATCGTGCTTGAAGAAGGAAAAATTGTTGAAGATGGCTCGTTTAAGAAACTGTTACAGCTGCATAATGGAAAATTTAAATCTTTATGGGAACACCAGGCAAATGGAATGATTATGTAGATAAGATTTTTAATGCACCACATAATTATATAAATGTTTTTAAGTCGGAATTTTAGTTTATGAAAAAATGGGTTGTTACTAATTGGAAAATGAATGGATCAAAAAGCCTTTTGAATGAATACAGAAATACATTTAAGAACTCAAAAAATCTTATTGTGTGCCCTCCTTCAATTTACCTAGACGAAGCTACAGACTTCTTGCGTTGCGCCCAAAATATTCACCAAGAGCCAAAAGGAGCATTCACAGGAGAAATTAGCGCACAAATGCTGGCAGATATGAATATTGAGTATTGTCTTGTTGGGCATTCGGAGAGACGTCAGTATTTTTTTGAAACTAATGAAATTATTCGAGCAAAAGCTGAAAGTTGCTTGAATAATTCTATTACGCCGATTATTTGCATTGGGGAAACTTTTGAACAATATCAAGCTGGAAAAACTATTGAAGTATTGCAGAAGCAATTAAACGAGTGTGCAAGCGAGGGCAATTTTTGGATTGCCTATGAACCTATTTGGGCTATAGGCACAGGATGCACCCCGACAAACATTGAAATATCAACAGTTCACGCTTATCTTAGAGAAAAATTGCCAAACACAACTTTATTGTATGGGGGATCCGTCAACGAAGATAATGCTCAACCTATTTTTTCCACTCCTAACATTGATGGCGTTTTAGTAGGTGGTGCAAGTTTGAATATGAGAGCAATTGAGCGTATTTATCAAGTTGCTACAACCCTTAGAAATTAGGCGATTCCTCTTCCTTTCACTGTGAGAACTAAGTGAAAGAAGTCTATTATCCAGCAGTTTATAATCAACCATATAGGCCTTGCTCTTTAAGATTTCAAGAACAAATAGATTTTATGCTATCATCGCAGCAATAAATATTGGAGCATTGTTAATGACGATTGCGTTTGTGTATCCAGGGCAAGGTTCTCAAGTAGTGGGAATGGCTAAGGATTTGTATGATAATTTCAGTGTAGCTAAGGATGTACTAGATAGGGTCTGCGCGACATTAAAACAAGATTTAAAAAAATTAATGTTTGATGGGCCCACTGACGAGTTAACTCTAACTGAGAATACTCAACCTGCATTGCTGGCAGCGAGTATGATGGCGCAAAAAGTACTAGAAGAAAAACTTGAAAAACCTATTAATCAACTTGCGACAGCAGTAGCCGGCCATTCTTTGGGAGAGTATTCTGCGCTAACTGCAGCAGGATGTTTTTCAATAGAAAATGCCGCATCGCTTGTGAGATTACGTGGTAACGCTATGCAAAAAGCTGTTCCAATAGGACAAGGATCTATGGCTGCAATTATTGGATTGGAAACCTCTCTGATAGAAGAATTGCTGCAAAAAATGCCAAATACGAATTGGATAGCACAAATTGCGAATGATAATTCTCCGGGACAAATAGTAGTGAGTGGTCATACAGATGCGATTGGATGGGTAATTGAGCAGGCAAAAGAGAAGGGAGCAAAACGAGCTCTTTCATTGCCTGTGAGCGCTCCTTTCCATAGCTCTCTTATGGAGCCAGCGGCGAATACAATGGAGAAGGCCTTGGCAAGCGTGAACATAAATCAACCATGCTTGGATGTTTATGCAAATGTAACAGCAAGAGTTATCGAGCATCCTGCAGAAATAGCACCACTACTTGTGGAGCAAATTACAGGAAGAGTACGCTGGACAGAATTAATCAGTAACATGAATCGCAAAGGAATTAACACTTTTGTAGAAATAGGAACAGGCAAAGTTCTTTCAGGGTTAATCAAACGCATTGCACCTGAAGCAAACGTATACAATTTTGGCAATAAAGATGAGTTGGATGCTATTACAAAACTGTGGATGTAGTTTGTGATTGTATTATACACAACCGTTGAAACACCTGAGCAAGCTAAGTGTTTAGCCAAAACGCTTTTGGCTGAACATTTAATTGCATGTGCGAATATGTGGGCAATTACTTCTATGTATTCGTTGGAAGAAAATTTGACAAAAAGCGATGAAGTCGCAATGTACCTAAAAACAAGCGCAGCATGTGGGCAAGCTTTATATAAAAGGTTAGTTGAGATTCATCCTTATAAAACCCCAGCTATCTTTACGATAAAGATTGATCATGCTGATCCAGACTTTTTGCAATGGATACAAACACAAACGAGTTGTTAATGTTCTTGCTTGAAGATATTCCACCATTCGCACAAAAAAATGACATAGGATTTTCCTTTTGGGTAAAAGTCACCCCCAAGGCTTCAAAAAATCGTATTGGTGATTTAGCGGACACAACAACACACAAAAAAATACTTAAAGTATACGTAACTGCTGCGCCAGAAAATAATCAGGCAAATATAGCTGTTATTGAACAACTGTCTGAGTATTTACGAAAACCCAAATCAAAAATTCAAATCTTGAATGGGCATACAACACGGGAAAAGCGTATTCAGGTTTTAATATAGGTTAGTGCCTTTCTAAACATTGTTGGCAACCCGTAGTTACTTAATTGATTGATGTCTGTCCATAGCCCTTCATTTGTATTAGAAACAAATAGCTCCCAAAGAGTCAGCTCAAGCTCAAAATGTGTAAAAATATGACGCACTGTGCCGATATGTACCCATTTCCCATTCACAGGGTAGTCTGCCTTAGTTTTTTCACTTAAAAATTCACTTGAAGGAAATTGATATAATCCAGCGAGCAAACCTTTTTCAGGACGCTTTTCAATGCATATTTGATCTGCGTTTCGCATAATAAAGCTGTGGCCATAACGTTTTGGCCTAATTGGTTTTTCTGGTCTTTTTGGCAGAACATTTTGCAAATTCTTTGAAAAAGCAATGCAGTCGCTTTTCAAAAAACAATCCATACATCTTGGATTTTTTGCTTTACAAAAATTTGACCCCACATCCATTAAAGCTTGGCTTAATGCGCCAGAATGATGCGTATGCACTAACTGATCTGCGATTGCTTGAACTTGCTTTTTTTGCTGAGTTCCTGAGGATGAAATTGCAAACAATCGACAAAGCACGCGATTAACATTGGTATCAATCGCGATTACTGGCTCTTTAAAGGCAATACTTGCGATGGCTGCAGCCGTGTAAGAGCCAAGACCAGGAAGGGTTATTAGGCTTTGATAAGAACTTGGAATGATTCCATGATGCTGGTCTGTGATAATTTTTGCGGTCTTATGCAAATTGCGAGCACGAGAATAATACCCTAGCCCCTGCCAAACTTGCATCAATTCATCGTGTGATGCCATAGCCAAATCTTTAATTGTTGGCCATCTTGCAAGAAACTTAGAAAAATAGCCAGTAACTGTTGCCACAGTTGTTTGTTGCAGCATTACTTCGCTAACTAGAATGTGGTAAGGATCAACTGGCTGTTTTCTCCAAGGCAAAACTCGTTGATTTTCGCTGTACCAACTGAGTAATTTGGCTTGAATCAAATGGATTTGTGATAAGAAGTGCGTCATCAACTTGATTTTTAAACCAGGTAATTTGGCGTTTAGCATACTGCCTTGTCGCTTGCTGAAGCAAGAAAATCATTTCCTTTTTTGTAATTTGCCCATCTAGATACTGCCAAATTTCTTTAATGCCTATAGCTTTGCAAACAGGCGCATCAAGAGAGATTTTTTGTTTCAAGGTTTGCACTTCTTGTATAACACCCTCATCTAGCATTTTAAGAACTCGAGCATCAATCAGATTATATAATCTAGATTTTTCGGGCATCACCAGAATAAATTTTTTGATAGAGTCAATAACTGGAGCCGCTTTACCCTGAAAACTTTTTATTGATCGCCCTGTTTGTAAAACAACCTCTAGAGCTCGGCCTAATCGCTGAGTATCGTTGGGGTGCAAAACACCTTCGATAATAGGATCATTTTCGATTACATAATCATAAAATTCTTTTTTTGATAAATCTTGCTGAAGCTTGCGAGTTAGCAATTTTATATCTTCATCAATATTAGGCACCGGAGAAAGTCCGTTTGTAAGAGCATGGAGATACATACCCGTTCCACCTACAATAATAGGCATTTTTTGGCGTTTTCTAACATCATTAATAGTGATGCGGGCAAGTTCAACCCAGTCTTGCGCCGTTGATATTTGGTTATCGTAGTAAATTCCAAATAAATGATGTCTTGTCTGCGCAAGCTCTGCGTTATCGGGAGCAGCAGTTAATATAGGAATGCTTTTGTAAAGCTGCAGACTATCAGCGTTGATAATTTCACCATCAACGTGTTGGGCAAGCCACAATGCTAGCTTTGACTTCCCACTTGCTGTTGGACCACCAATGATATAACACACTTTTACTAAACTACCTTTGCTATACGAATCATATTTGTGCCGCCAGATTGTCCAAAGGGTATACCGGCTGTTATTACAATGTAATCACCTACTTGTGAGAAATTTTCTTGCTTAGCAAAAACACATGCAGCATCAACCATTTGCCCAACGGAGAAGATATCATCTGTTAAAGAAGAGTGAGCCCCCCATACAAGGGTAAGTTGCCTAGAAGTTTTTAAAACAGGTGTGAGCGCTAATATATCACAATGAGGGCGCTGGCGAGCAGCATGAAAAGCGGTAAGTCCCGTTTCTGTAAAAGTGACAATCAATCGGCTTCCGATAATATCAACCGCTGATCTAGCTGCGGCTGTTACGGCATCATTCATTGTCGGTGATGGTGAAGTGTAGCTGTCATCAAGCATTTTTTGATACAAAGGATCTTTTTCCGTTCGCTGAATAATACGATCCATCATGGAAACTGCTTCTACCGGGTAATTTCCAGAAGCAGATTCTGCTGAAAGCATTACAGCATCAACACCGTCGTAGACAGCAGTCGCCACATCTGATGCTTCAGCACGTGTGGGAGTTGCCATATGAACCATTGAATCTAACATTTGCGTAGCAACGATCACTGGTTTTCCAGAAGAACGACAAGCTCGGATAATTTGGCGTTGCATAACTGGCACGTCTTCTGCTGGCATTTCCACACCCAAATCACCACGTGCAACCATAACAGCGTCTGATAACTCTACAATTTCATGCAAATGTTGAATTGCCATAGGTTTTTCAATTTTAGCGATAAGCTTAACTTTTTCACCTACTAGATCACGCGCCATTATTAGATCATTTGGCTGCTGCACAAAGGATAAAGCAACCCAATCAACGCCTAAATCTAGGCCAAATTTTAGATCTTCGATATCTTTTTTTGTTAAGGCATCAATTGGCAAAACAACATCCGGAACGTTGACTCCTTTACGATTTGAGAGCTCTGTTCCGGAAATAACAGTTGTTTCTGCGAAGTCTTGTCCACATTTTGTAATTTTAAGACGTACTTTTCCGTCATCTAATAATAAATCCACATCTTTTTTAAGAACTTGAAAAATTTCAGGGTGCGGCATGCACACGCGGTGATTATTTCCAGGCGTCATATCCAGATCAAGAAGAAATGATTGCCCGGGCTTTAGAGATATTTTTGTATTGGAAAAAGTTCCAATGCGAAGCTTAGGCCCTTGCAAATCAAGAAGCACACCAATAGGCCGTTTGTATTCTTGTTCTATGCGTCGAATTATCTTGTACCGCTCTGCGTGCTCTGCATGTTCGCCGTGAGAAAAATTCAGGCGAAAAACATCAGTACCAGCAACAAACAATGCTTTAATTTTTTCGTAGTCCGAGGAGGAAGGCCCAAGGGTTGCAATTATTTTAGCTTTTCGCTGCCGGCGCATGACAATCTTTTCAAATACTCTTACCTTTGATTATTTCAAATTTAAATTAAAAAACAAGAGGGTAAACTGAATTAAATATTTTGTAAGTGTTTTTTACTATTTTAAAATTTTATAATGGAAAACTCGGCCAATATAGATTGACCGAGATGAAATAATAAAAATATAAATAGTAAAATTACTTATCAAATGATCCAACTGTAATGTTGCGGCCAAAGTTTGCACCGTTTCCAAGTTTCAGCGTTGCGCCACTATTAAATTTTAATCCGCTTGTGTTAGCTGAAGTATTAGCAACGGCGTTACTAAAAATATCAGAAACTGATGCGGGAGAACCTCCGGGGGCTACAACCTCAGCTGGTGGAACCGTGATGCCAGCGCCAACAAGAAGCATACCGCTGCCGGCAATAGTTGTTGCGCCAGAAACTGCTTTTGCTTCAATTCCTGATGTTAATTCTAGCACGCCATTCACTGTTAATGCCCCGCCAGACATTTTATTGCCTGCTCCACCTACTTGCAAAAGACCAGCAGGCGTGTTTCCAGCAATACCTGTTGCTGGATTTACTAGTGCTGAAGATGCTGCAGCAACAACTGCTGGAGTAACACTTGAAGATAAATCACCACTAATAGAAACAGCGCCTGCAGTTCCTTGATAAAAGCCCCCTGCAATACTTAACGCGGCAGCACCACTCATTCCACCAAGAGTTGTATTGTGGTCAGCCAATAAGTACCCAGGACTAGACATAGAAACGCTTGGCACAGCGGCACCAGCAATATTTATTTCACAAATGTTTCCTGAATTTGTTGTATAGGCAATATTGTTAGAAGGCATAGAGCTAGGATTAGCAATTTGCGCAGACCCTTGTTGAATTTCTAGGCTATACATTGTATTAACGCCCAATAAAGCAACAGCACCTGCACCCTTTTTGTAAATAGTATCACCCTCAGAATTTCCAACATCAAGGGCAGAAGAAACCGTAGCAAGACCAGAGTCCACCTCAAGATTTAATGTTGTGGCTGCAGCAGTATTCCACATTGAGACCCCTACTATTACTAACAAGGATAATGCCAGTTTTTGAATTTTTTTCATTTTAATACTCCCTTTAAAAAATATAAATAAAAGCAATAATATTATTATTGTTTGATCTTATTAATAAAGAGTGAATATTTTTAAATTAAAAAATTATTACTTAATTTTTTCAGAGAAATACTTATTCTGATTTAGTCACATTGATGAAAAAACAAAGTGATGACAAAAAGAGAAAAAGATGGCAAAGAAACCTTTAGTCAAGATATGCTTGACTAAAGATAAAAATTTTAATGTTAGCTTGGACTACCAACTGTAATATAGCGATCTAGAGAAGCGTTATTTCCTAAAATGCATGTTGAATTATTTTTAAATACTAGTTTATTTTCAGCTACAACATCAGTTGGACCAAAGGCAAGACCTGGAGCGATGAGCATTGAAGAAGATTCATAAACTGTAACTATTCCAGTGGGTAATTTATTAGATAAAGAAGTAACGCTTAATCCACCAGCACCGACAATATCAGTGTCGTTAGTGCTGGAACTTGAGTCAACTATAGGTGTAAATACACCAACACCTGCTAAGGTTAGTTTATGATTACCGCTAACTTGCTTCAAATTAACAGCAGCATCAGCAATTACTTTCCCTGAACTATTCATTTGCAAATTTGGCAAATCCATTGGCGCCATTGCTTCTAAGCTGCGCAAATGACCAGTGCCATCGTCGAGAAAAATTACTTTATCAGTTCCAAAAGGTGCCGCGGAAGAAACTTTTGTATTTCCAGCCATTAAAGTAACATCATCTGTTACTGACCCATTCAATTCACAAGTACCAGAACCATTAAATCTGGCGCTGCCACTAATTGGCGCGTTCATTTCGGCACCATCAGTGAATTGAATTTCAAGTTCAGCTGCACTAACTGCAGTGTACGAAGCAGTTATCATTGCTAGAAAAAATAAATTATTTTTATTGAAATTAATCATTATAGTTACTCCCTTTAAAATAAAAAATTGTAAATACTTTGTAGTATTTATTTTCCTATAATGAAATTAATAAATATATAATTTTTATTATAAATAGTAGGAACTTTTTATATATAGATTGATTTTTTATTTAAAAAATACTCCAGCCTGAAAATTGGCTGGAGTACAGCGCACAGCAAAAGATAGAAAAATTAGTTAGCAGTAACTGCTGCCGCCCAAGTATTTCCACCAAGAACTAGCTTGCTTGCTTTCAATACTTTTGTAGAACCCGATGCAATAAAGTCATTTGCGCCTACGTTGTATGAAGCAGTAATTTGATTAAATGTTAGGTTATCACTAGCTGCTGCTGCAGGAGCTGCAGAAACAGTTGCTATACCAGAGAAAGAAGAGTTTGCAGCAGGAAATTTAGTGCTACCATTAATAGCTACGTTAACACCTGCAACACCGCCGCTGTTACCTGACAAATCAGCTAGAGTTACTACGCCAGCACCAGTCAACGTTGCAAGCTCTGCACCTGTTAATTTATCAAGAGTTATTGCATTAGCAGCGTTGTTTATTGTAGCTGCACCAGTCATTTTGATCGGATCTGGTGTAATAGCTGCAGTTACATTTAATTGAGTGTTAGCAGCTAACTCAATGTACTTATTATTAGTCGCGTCAACAACACCAGATTTTCCAAGGTTTGCTCGGCCAGCGCTAAGCTCTAAATTTTCAGTAACAGTTGAGTTAGCACCGATATTTAAAACAGCAGTAGCAGCAGAACCAACTAGTTTTGCTCCACCAGTGATAGCAGAATTCCACGTTGCACCATCAGCGAAATTAACTTCAACAACTGAAGCAAAAGCGGTTGTTGACGTAAGAACTGCTAGAGCTAGTAATTTTTGGATTTTTTTCATTTTAATACTCCTTTTTAGAATAAAAAGATTAAGATAGGTAACAAATAGACTTTACGTTAAAGATGTTAATAAAATATTAATAACAAGCAATAAAAGTAATAATATTGGTACTATTAGTCTTGTTATGTTTCTTATTACGAATAAGATGATTAACACATGTAACAATTATTATTATATTTTTGTTTATTTAACAAATAGTAAAATATAATTAATTATAAAATAAAAATACAGTATAAATATTTATATACTATATGTATACCCAACCCAAACTAAAATGAAGATGTATGAAAAAATCCAATAAAAAAACCTCAATCAGAAAAACCTGATTGAGGTGTGTCAGAGTAAACGTAATTTTCGAAGGGATTAGCCTGCTGTACCAACAACAATGTTCTTGCCCCAATTTGATCCATGACGCAGCCATAGCGTAGAGTTAGACCTGAAGTTCACAGTAGAAACGAACATATCTGAACCGCTTGGAACAACTAAAGATGGATCTAGTTGTACTGTACCACCAGCTAGAACATCAACAGCTCCTGTAATACTGTTAGTAGTAACATCTACTAATTGAAGGAATGCTCCGTTATTAACAGTCATAGCGCCACTAGGTGTAGCTGAACCTGCTCCACCCGCTTTAACAACTGGCGCATCAGTTCCAAGGCCAACAGCAACAGTACTTGTACATGCACTAAGATCACCACCAATAACGTGTATACCGTTAGTTTCACCTGTGGCAACTGGCCCTGCAGCAAGAGTTAGAGGTCCCGAACCAGTAGCAGTTCCAATTGTTGAAACTGCATCATGATGAGCAGTAATTGTTCCAGATGAAGTCATGCGTACTGCAGGCAAATTTACAGTTGAGTTAGCTAATATTTCAAGGGCACCACCAGTGAAATCAACTAATTGGCCCAGAGCACTTGCTGCTGAAGCTTGGATTGTACCCACATTGATTTCTAAAGATGTCATGCTTGGGTTGCTTCCTGACATTAAAATTGTACCAGTTCCTAGTTTTTTAGCTTCACCTGTAATGCTACCTGAGTACGTTGCCAAATCTGAATCTACAGCAACAAGATTTACTACTTCCCCTGCAGTTGCTGTATTTGTAGCGGACATTGTAATAACTGAAAGTAAAGACAAAGTTAAATTTTTTATTTTTCTCATTTTTATATTCCTTCTTAAATAAAATTGTTGAAAATTCAATAGACCAATAGATCTATCAACAACTATCAACTTAAAGGATATTTATTAAAAAAAAGTGAATATAAATTTAATACATGTTTAATAAAATTTTTTTATTATTTACAAAAATTAGAAGCCTATACAATGTTTGTATATCTGTATAAATTTATTTTAATCGTAGTTATGATAAAAATTTTTCAACAACAGCAATTTCTTGACGAGGGGGAAGAATATATGATTCCGTTGCCTCTGGAGCAATAGGCCACAACGTTGCTAGGTTAGATTGCACAAGCTGATCAACAAATTCTTGGTGCGTTTCATTCATTGCGCTATTTGTATAAATGGCGATAGGCATTACAGTGCGTATTTCTGAAATAGAGGACGTTGATTCACCTGGCACAATCATGAAGCCTTTATTACCAAGAACGGTTTTTACAATTGCTTTTAAGGCTGATAGTGAGGGTTGACCAGGTTGTGCAAATTGAAAATCAAAAAATTCAAAATCTTCACCTTGCCTGAGACCAGCTTGCTGTAGTGCATTTAAAAATCCTTCGGAAATTTCGTCAGATTCTCCAGCCCTGTGTGCAGTAGGGCTTCTGCCAGTGCGTGAGCCGTTAGTAATTAATATTTTCCAACCAGTTTGCTTTTGAAAATTTACCAACTGATCAGCAAGATCACGAGCGTTATCAGCAGTAAAATTCTTCCAACCACCTTCTGGG
>JAGOSL010000003.1:0-60749 GCA_018062345.1 Pseudomonadota bacterium
TGGTGGGTATTGCGAGCGTGACACACACGAACCCATCCCGAACTCGACCGTGAAACCGCTCCGCGCCCATGATACTATCGCTTAAGCGCCGGGAAAGTAGGTCCTCACCAAATCTCTTCGCATAGCTTTGCTCTATCTCTTACTTCCCCCAAAAAAACCACTTGTTACTTCATTGTTATGTTTAAAAATTTTATAGCTTCCTTAATTATTGTTGTTTGTATATCCTTGCCCATAAAAGGCACAGATGCCCCTTTGCCTTTTGATCAAGCTGGTTTTTCAAGTATTGGCCCAGGCAGAACAATGTCTCCTATAGAACATGAAATGCGGCGCAGGGCAGCAAATTCTCTACTTAAAATATACGGGTATTTAAATTCAAAAGGGAGGTTTCCAACTCTTAGCCTTTGTGAAGGAGGTGTTGAACAAGAGGAATTTCTTGTTCCCAGTGAGTGGCAGCAAACCGTAGTCCTTAGAGCGGGCATAATGCTACGTTTGGTAATGCCTGATTTAGGAGTGCCGCTTTCACAATGTATTAAGAGTATTAGAATTTGTTCTGAATTAGTAATAGATTGCACTAATGCTGCACAGATCGCCGCAATGTCTGTAATGAGTGCTTTTTTTTCAGATGTGCGAGTAGACTTTATGCAAAAATATTTGCGCTCCAAAATGAAAGAAGATGCGCCTATGTCTGATCTTCAAAGCCTTATGCGCTCATATATTTATGCTGTAAATATAAGTACAGCAGAGATAAATAATCTTGAGTTAAGTGATTTTTTCTACATTCATGGCCATCCAAAGTATTCAGATGAAAAACACTTAAATTATGCTCGTGGTGAAAACGTATTTTGTGTTGGCTTTAAAGGTGGTTATCCTGTGTTCGTAGGGTTTGGTGATTTTTTTAAAGATGGACCTAAGACCATTGCTCAAGTTCAAGAAAATTTAGCGCAAAATTATTTGAAACAAGAAGAGAATCAAGCAATAGATGCAGAGCTTTTTGAACGGGTTTTACAAGAAATAAAACAGCAACCCTTTTTCCTTGGAAAGCTTGATACTCAAACTATCATTAAAAGAACTACGCCATCTGTGCATGTAGTGGAAAATAAATGACCGAAAAAATTTTTCTCACAGCTTTTGTTTTGCTTTTTTTGGTTTCTTGCAAAGAAGAAAGGCTAACCATGGTCAAATCAATTCACGAAGTGCAGACAAAAGTTTCAGAGATTCTAAAGACCGAAAATCCTGAAAATGTATTAGTTGTTTTTGATATCGACATGACTCTAACACAGCCTGATCACCCTGCAACATTTTATCCCAACTTAAAAAAACACCAGAATGTGATGAAAAATATTAGGGACGAACTTGCGCCTGAACAACGTGATTATTTGGCAACATCAACCCTGCAGTTGCCCCAGCGCTTAATCGAAAAAGACTCTCCCAAGATTATAAAATCTATGCAAGCAAAAGGAATTAAAGTTATTGCCTTAACAGCGACTTTAACAGGTTCATGGAAAGACAGTGAAAACAAAATTATTTTTAAGCGCAAAGATGATTTGCAAGCACTGGGGTTTGATTTTTCATTCCAAGGGCGCGTTGTTTCCTATACGAATTTTCCGTTATATGCTGACGGGTATCCAACTTTATACCATGGGATTCTTTGCTCAAACGGCGAAGGAAGTGGTGTTGGAAAAGGAAAAGTTTTATCTGCCTTTTTAAGGCAGGTTGGGACAACAAAGGGTGGCGCCTATAGAACAGGGTATGTGCCAAAAATTATTATCATGGCTGATGATAAGAATAAAAATCTGGAAGATGCTCAAAAAGCTATGGCAACTGACTTTCCGGATATTCAGTTTATCGGCTTTGAATATCAAGGGGCTTTTGATTACGCGCCGCAAGATATTTCTGAAGCTGACTTTGCGAAATTCTGGCAGGGTGTGCTGATTAAAGCAAAAGAAGCACGTGTGTAAATGTAAAGTGAGCTTTCTCTGCTATACGTATTTATGTTAGTATTCATTATTCCTGAACTTCCTTGATTTATGGCATCGCTACAATATTTAGTATCGCGAACTTTAAAGCCTTTTCGTGCACAAAAAGCATATAAGGAAGCACTGCTAATGCATGACTGGGAAACAGTTGTGGGTACTGAATTTTCCAGAGGGTTCTCTCCAATCGAAATTTATACTCAAACCACCGGTCGGGTGCTGAAGCTTGTAACCACATCATCAGGAATGGCAACAGCACGTTATGTTGAGCCAATTTTATTGCAACGAGTTAATCAATTTTTTGGCTCAGCTTACATTTGTAGTATTAAAACAACGCAAGGCCAGGTAAAAAAAGGCGCGATAAAAAAGTCTTTACCTGAAAATTCACTACCTATTAATACACTTGATGAAGCGCTACAAGCTTTAGGGAAACACTTAAATGCTGGATGAGCCCAAAACTCTTTATGCGCATTTGCGAGAGCTACGTAACAGATTGGCCATGGTTAGTTTATGCTTTGCCGCATGTTTTGCTGGGTGTTATCACTTTTCAAGTGATATTCAGTATCTTTTAATGAAGCCATTACAGCCGCTTTTTGATCAGGGACGATCTATGGTCTATACAAGTCTTCCAGAGGCATTTTTAAGCGAAATTAACACATCACTTTTCGCAAGTTTTTTACTAACTTTCCCGTTTCTTTTAATGCAGATATGGCTATTCTCAAGGCCAGGTCTTTTTAAAATAGAACGACAGATCTTAAGGGTGGTTATGATTTGTATACCAGGTTTATTTTATTTAGGTGTGATGTTTGCTCATACGGTTGTTTTGCCAAGGGCTTTTGAATTTTTCATTAACTTTGAACATGGGGCAGTGCCGCTGTATTTTTTGCCCAAGATTAGTGACTACATAAACTTTGTTCAGCGGTTGATGTTTGTGTTTGGCATAGGGTTTGAGTTGCCAATTTTGCTTTTTACTTTAGTAAGTTTTGGAATGTTAAGTTTGCAAAGTCTGAAATCAAAATGGAGAATCGTTGTGTTTTTATTATGTGCGCTTAGTGCTGTGATTACACCACCTGATGCACTAAGTATGGTGGCACTTGCTGTGCCAATGATTGTGCTTTATGGGGTGACAATCATTGTGATACAGTGGACCCAATATAAAATTAAAAACAATACAGATTCTTATCATGCATGATATTCGCTTTATCAGGGAAAACCCTGAACAATTTGATAATTTATTAAAAAGTCGGGGGTTGCCGCCAATATCTGATCGCATTATGCAGCTAGACAAGCAACATCGGCAGATTCTGACAGATCTTCAAAACTATCAAAGCCAGCGCAATACCATTGCAAAAGAGTTTGGAGAAGCCAAGCGTAAGGGTGAGCCAACTGATTCAATTGCGCTTGAGAGTGAAAAAATAAAACAGCACATTAGCATTCTTGAAGAAACTTCAAAAGAAGAAGAGCAAAAGTTGCATGGTATTTTAGCAAGCACTCCTAATCTTCCAGCAAGCGAGACACCTATAGGGCCCGATGAGCATGCTAATGTTGAGGTGGAAAAATGGGGGAAGCCCAGGGAATTTGCGTTTACGCCAAAGCAACACTATGACTTAGGTGAATCTTTGGGGTTAATGGACTTTGAGACGGCGGCTAAGTTGTCTGGAGCACGATTTGTTTTATTAAAAGGGCAGCTTAGTAAATTAGAGCGGGCACTTGCCCAGTTTATGCTTGATATTCATTGTAATGAGTTTGGTTATACAGAAATTACGCCGCCTTTGCTTGTTAATGATGCGGCGATGTTTGGTACAGGGAATTTGCCAAAATTTGGGGATGACGCCTTTCAAACAAACCATAATCACTGGTTAATTCCAACCTCTGAAGTGTGCCTTACTAATATGGTAGCAGGTGATATATTGCCTCAGCTGCAATTGCCAATGCGCTTTACTGCTTATACTCCATGTTTTCGAGCAGAAGCAGGAGCTGCAGGACGTGATACCCGAGGGATGATACGTAATCACCAATTTACAAAAGTTGAATTGGTAAGCATTGCTACACCCGAGCAATCGGATGCAGAGCATGAACGTATGACTTCTGCTGCTGAATCAATTTTGCAGAAGCTGAATTTGCCATACCGTAAAATGTTATTATGCAGCGGAGACATGGGGTTTTCAGCCAGAAAAACCTACGATTTAGAAGTCTGGTTACCTGGTCCACAAGCTTATCGTGAAATTTCAAGTTGTTCTAATTGTGGAGACTTTCAGGCGCGTCGAATGAACACAAGGTATCGTGATGAACAGGGTAAGCCACAATTTGTACACACATTAAATGGGTCTGGTTTGGCTGTGGGTAGAACATTGATTGCTGTTTTGGAAAACTATCAAGAAGAAGATGGGTCAATAACCATTCCTGAAGCTCTTCGCCCTTATACAGGTTTTGACAGGATTGGCGGTTAGATTGCGTATTCTAATTACCAATGATGATGGAATTAATGCTACGGGTTTAAAAGTTCTAGAAACGATAGCGCGTCATTTTTCAGATGATGTGTGGATTGTGGCGCCTGAGCATGATCAAAGCGCTGTGGGGCATTCCTTAACGCTTAGAATGCCGTTTCGAGTTAAAGAAATATCTGAGAAAAAATATGCGCTTTCAGGTACACCAACTGACTGTGTTTTAACGGCTATTCGGCAATTAATGGTAGGTAATTTACCAGATCTGGTTTTATCAGGGGTAAACTATGGAGCTAATATTGCAGAGGATGTTACATATTCAGGAACAGTTGCTGCTGCTTTAGAAGCAACCATTTTAGGTATACCTGCCATTGCGTTGAGCTTAACAATTGATCCGGGTCATCCAGCTAAGTGGGCTACCGCTGAGCATTGGGGGCCTAAGGTTGTAGAAAGAGTATTAGAGCTTCCTATTCCAGAACAGATATTGATCAATGTAAATTTTCCCGATGCAGTTTATAAATCGGTTGAGGGTATAAAAATCACTCGCCAAGGGCAAAGAAAATGTTTTGATCTAATTTATGAGAGGAAAGACCCAAGAGGTATTCCTTACTATTGGATTGGACCAGGTGATCAGCGTTATGGTAACATGAAAGAGTGCGCGGAAGCAGGTACAGATATAGAGGCAATTTCGAGCAAATATATTTCTGTTACACCTCTTTCTTTGGATATGACCCATACAAAAACTTTTGAACAATTAAAGGAACTGTTTTCATGAAGAATATAATGGCATGTTTGGCTTTGTTGCTGCTTACAAATTGTGCAACAAATGATCAACCAGCAGAAGTTATTTCAACTCAACGCAGAATGAAACAGTCAGTTCTCAAAGGTGATTACTATCTTGTAAAAAATGGTGACACACTGGCTTCAATCTCAAAGCGTTTTAATGTTTCACCAGCTGAGATTTTAAGGCTCAATAAGTTGGGTGATGCAACGCCTGTGCCTGGACAGCGATTACTTTTAAAAGCGCGTAATAAGCAAGAAGAACAAAGACTTTCTGATGATATAGTTGTTAAGTCATTAGATGACGTGAGTCAGCCTATTGATGGATTGGGCTTGAATGAGCAAATGGCCGAAATACCTGCAAATGATTTAAGTGGCACTTTGAATCAACCCGTAATGAGCGATCCGTCTATTCATCAGCCAGTTTTAACTAGGTCAGGGACTTATGCTTCTCCGGTGCAGGGTAATATTATCAAATCTTTTGGCCAACAGCCAGACGGTAGCTTTAATAAGGGTGTGAATATAGCAGCGCCAAAAGGAATTCCTGTAAAAGCAATTTCTGATGGTATTGTTAAGTACGCAGGATCAAAAGCCGAAGGTTATGGAAAAATGATCATGCTCAAGCACGGAGATGGAAAAATTTCTACATACGCACATCTTAATAGTATTGATGTAAAGCCAGATGCAATTGTGACTGCTGGGTCTAAAATTGGAACAGTAGGATCTACAGGAGGCGTTACTCAACCTCAGCTGAATTTACAAATTAGAGGTATTGATAAGCAACCAATTGATCCATCTTCTCTTATTCCAGAACTTGGCTGATTTAATAAAATTAAAGGACGTTAGTGCAATTAGGAAAATCTATCGCAACGGTTGGTGGCTTAACTTCGGTAAGTCGAGTTTTTGGTTTGCTGCGCGAGATGCTAATGAGCCATTTTCTTGGAGCAAGTGTTGTAGCAGATGCCTTTATTGTAGCATTCAAGTTTCCTAATTTCTTTAGACGCTTTTTTGCAGAAGGAGCCTTTAATGCTGCCTTTGTGCCAGAATTTGCGGGAATTCTTGCAAGTGATGGACAAAAGAAAGCAAATGATTTAGCAAATCAAGTTTTTAGCTGGTTGTTTTTTGTGTTATGCGCTTTTGTGATTTTTGTTGTGGTGTTCACACCATTCATTATTCATTTAATAGCACCCGGATTTTGCGATACACCTGACCGTTTGAACTATGCAATTGAGTTTACGCGTATTACTTTTCCCTACATTTTATTTATATCGCTTGCTGCTTTATTATCTGGAATTTTGAATTCTCTAGATCGCTTTGCAGCGGCTGCTGCAACACCAGTGCTTTTAAATATTTTTATGATTGGTGCTTTGCTAATGACTGTAGAAGAACCAGGATTTGCTTTGTGTGTTGGGGTTATCCTTGCAGGTATTGTGCAGTTTTTATGGTTGTATTTTGTAGCACAAAAACATGGTTTTAAGTTACGTTTACAAAGGCCATTGTTGAGCCCTTCTGTTTCTAAGATTTTAAAATTAATGCTGCCGGGCGCAATTGGGGCTGGTGTTATGCAAATAAATATTTTTATTGATATGATGCTGGCATCAACTCTGCAGACCGGGTCTCTTTCCTACTTGTATTATGCAGATAGGTTAAATCAATTACCTCTTTCAATTTTTGGCGTAGCTATTGGCACTGTTCTATTACCTAGTCTTTCTAAAGCTTTACGTACAGGCCAAGAACAGGAAGCTATTAGCTTGCAAGAAAAGGCCCTATCTATGGGGTTACGTCTGAGTATTCCTGCAGCGTTTGGGTTGATTGTTTTATCTTATCCTATTATCGATTTAATATACGGACATGGAAGTTTTTCTGTTTTGCATGTGCAAGCAACAGCGCCTGCTTTGGCGGCGTTTGCTGTTGGGCTTCCCGCGTATACTTTAAGTAAAGTTTTCACGACAGGTTTTTTTGCTAAGCAAAACACTAAAACTCCTTTAAAAATTGGTATGATTACAGTTGGGTGTAACCTAATTCTTAATTTACTTTTGATTGGGCCATTTTTGCATGTAGGCATGGCATTGGCTACGGGTATAGCTGCTTGGGTTCAGGCGGGTTTGCTAGCGTGGAAATTATCACAAAAATCAATGATAGACTTAAGCAAAGCATTTTTCCAAGATGTGATATATGTCATTCTAGCAAGCATTTGTATGGCAGTGGTTGTTTATCATATTCAGCTAGAAGTTCCTGTTCCTAGTTCATTCTTAAAAGAAGCTATTTATGTGTTTGGGCTTGTTGGTATTGGAATGGCAATTTATGGAATTGTTTACAAAATGTGCCTGGTTTCAACTGCTAGATATAAAAAAACCAGTGTATAAAACACTGGTTTTAATTTTGTGACAAAAAGACTTAAGTGGTTGCTTCTGCCTCTGTTGTTTCAGCTTCTGCCGATTTAGCTTTTAGAGCAGCTTCTTCTTCTGATTGTGCAATAATAACACTAATTGGTGCACGTACTTCAGGGTGAAGAGCAACAAAAACTGTGTGTACACCTAATGTTTTGATTGGAGAGGTGATCACAATTTGTGATTTATCAACTGTAAATCCGCCTTTTGTTAAACCTTCTGAAATGTCACGGCTACGAACAGAGCCATATAATTGACCAACTTCACTGGCTTGACGAATGATAATAATTTGAGTGCCATCCATTGATTTTGCAACGAATTCAGCGTCTTGACGCTGCTTAAGGTTGTTTGCCTCAAGCTGAGCTTTTTTAGCATCAAACTGAGCGATGTTTTCTTTTGTAGCGCGTTGTGCCTTTTTGTTTGGGAGCAAGTAGTTGCGCGCGTAACCAGGAGCAACAGTTACAATCTGTCCCATTTGCCCCAATTTTTCAATGCGCTCCATTAAAATTACTTGCATTTTACGCTTTAGCATATTTGAGCTCCTAATTAGCTTTTGAATAATATTTTTTCTTGAGTCCGTACAGCGGCTCCACAAGCCCTAACACTACTACAAAAATCATTGGCCAGACAAGTGAAAATGTAACAATAGCGAAAATCACAATAACAGCCCGCGGAATTTTATAATATTTTGCCATGAGTTGGGCAATTCCCAACCCGTCTATAAGTAATGGAAAGGCGCAGATACACAGTGCCGTTCGGCTAAAAATACCAAGCAAAAAAGACTCTATAAACAAATCGTTTGCAAGTATTAGCCAGAGCGCTGTAAAGAAGGCAACGTCCCAATAAGGTGGTAAGAAAATATTTTGCTTAGCAGAGGGTTTTCGAATGGATTTATTAGCCTTCAAAGCAAGTATATAGGCTATTTGATAGTTCAACCACACCATTACTAATCCTGAAATGGCAGCAATTCCTGGAAAAATTTGAATAAACAAAGCTGGTGCTGAAGGAGCTTTAGCCAGTTTAGTGGCAATCTCAATTTTTTGCGCAAGCGTTTCAAATATGGTGCTATTGGTAAGTTTAAGATAAGAGAATCCAATCGCTGCTACAACAATAGACCAAATTGCTAAGCGGCTTAGTATGTCAGTAGCCGAAAATTTATATGTATTTTTTTCTTTTAAAAAATGCCAATACAAAATTGATGCGGTAGGGATAAAAATTGCAATGCCAAAAATACCAATACCAATAGGGCCAAAAAGGATAGTGTATCCTGCTAAAGGTATAAGGCTTGCTAGTAAGTATTCTTTAAACCCTAAGCAAATTCCAACATAAAAAATTGGTAGCAAAGAAAAGAAATTTGTAAATATGCCAAGAATAGGAATAAGAAATATCATAAAAGAAAAGGCAGCGCACAGAGCGCCGCCTTGAATAATAAGTCGTATATCGCTTTTAGCCATTAACGTATGGCATTAAAGCCAAGAAACGCGCCCGACGGATAGCAACAGCCAAAACGCGCTGTTTCTTTATTGAAACTGCCGTTATACGGCTTGGCATCATTTTTCCACGCTCTGATACAAATTTTGTAAGAGTTCTCGTGTCTTTGTAATCAATTTTCATAGCATTTGCACCAGTGAATGGGCAGCTTTTACGGCGACGGAAAAACTGCTTGCGCATGCTAGGTTTTAGGTTTTCGCCTTCTTCCATGTAATCTGACATTTTGTATCTCCTATACTGCTAATTCTTCGGTTTTTTCTTCGGTGGTTTCCTCAACAGATTCTGCTTCTGGTTTTGACTTAGCATCTGTTGTAGTTTCTTCACGAACTATATCTTCACGGAAGCCACGATTTTGCATTAGAGCGGAAGGAGCGTTATCAAGCTCGTCTACGCGTACGCTTAGGTAGCGTAATACGTCTTCATTGATCTGCATTTGGCGTTCAACTTCTTTGATTCCCTCAGGTTTCACAGCAATGTTCATTAGAACATAGTGACCTTTGCGGTTTTTTTTAATTTTGTACGCTAAATTACGTAGACCGCAAAATTCGGTTTTTGTAACTTCACCGCCAAATTCCTTAATTACGTTAGTGTATTGCTTTGCCAATGTTTCTACCTGATTAGCGGTAATGTCTTGGCGTGCAATGAAAATTGTTTCATAGAAACGTTGCATATTTAATTCTCCTTATGGATGGGCTTTTAAAACAAGCACCAGCTGCCTAAATACTTCAGGAAGCAAGGACCTTACTTGTAACTTAGATTTATAGCCAGGAAATGACTTAAAGGCAAGGATAAATTCAAGTGCCAGCAATACTAATTTTAGTTGTTTCTTCTTGCTCATTTTCATTTGAATAGTGAGGGGCAGGGCTGTAAAGCGTAGCCTTATAACGGTAAAACCTAGAAATTGCTGTAAAAATAATGGCATAAATAGAAATAATAATCGCTGCCATGTACATGTTTTCAGTATAGCCGGTCATGAATGTATAGATTGATGGCATGAAACCTCCAGATATGGCTATACCTATAGAGAAGCTAACAGCAATGCCTGTATAACGAGTCTCAGGTGGAAACAACACTTGCATGAAAGCATGGCTCAAACCAACAAAGCTTCCTACGTATAAACCAACACCATATTGTCCAAGACCTGCCAAAAATATGTCGTTTGTCTGTAGTAGATAAAAACTAAAATAGGAAAGACTGCAGCACAAAAAACATGACAGATATACTGATCTGCGCATGGTTATTTTGTCACTCAGCCAGCCGAAAAACACGCATCCTGATGTATACCCAAGTAATCCGAATGTGTTCAAGAATACTGCGGTTGACATTTCGTACCCTTGAAATTTAGTCATGTATACATTCATAAATCCAAATACGGTATAAGTGAGCGAGCCTTTGAAAACTCCTACGATAATATTCATTAAAAAGGCACCTTTGTGACTTTTGAAAATGGTTTTCATTGGTTGTTTTTGCTGTTTTTTCTTATTTGCAATATGAATAAAAGCATCTGTTTCTTTTGCATTTTTTCTTAAAACAAACCCCATAAAGCTTACCAGAGCACCAATAAAAAATGGCACTCTCCATGCCCAATCGGGCATGCCTGATTGCAGCACTAATGATCCTGCAAAGCTTGCAAATACGGCGCCAACCATGCATGAGCCCGCAATAATACC
Organism: Pseudomonadota bacterium; assembly: GCA_018062345.1. Taxonomy (GTDB): domain Bacteria; phylum Pseudomonadota; class Alphaproteobacteria; order Paracaedibacterales; family CAITNM01; genus CAITNM01. Next base: position 10,749 of record JAGOSL010000003.1, read on the forward strand.
GCTTATTAGGCCTACTTGTTTTGCTTGACCGTGTTCGATTGCAAAAATTGCAGCCCCATTGTATTCACCGCCTGTTGAAAGCCCTTGTACCATACGGCAAAGCACCAAAATAATAGGTGCCGCGATTCCTAGGGTGTTATACCCAGGTAGTAATGATATTACTAGAGTTGGAAAACCCATTAACATTACAGAGTATGTTAATGCAACTTTTCGCCCAAAAGTATCTCCAATCAAGCCAAAAACATAAGCCCCTAGCGGACGTGTGAAAAATGCTGCAGAAAAGGCAAAGATACTTGCAAATAAAGCGATAGTTGGAGACGAGCTCGGGAAAAAAACTTCAGAAATTTTTGCGATAAAAACACCGCAAATAACGAAATCATAAAATTCAAGAGCATTACCTAAGGCGCTTGTTCCTATCATTTTCCAAGAGCGTTTCATTTAAAATCCGAATTATTATTTAGCCATATCATTTTCTTCAATTTCGCAAGAAATACAAGTATTTTATTTCATTTTCAGCATAACTTCATTCCATTAGGTGCTTTGGGGTCAGTGGTGACAAGGCAGATAGCTCCATTCTTATCAGCAAATCCTACGAGCAAAAATTGTGATAAAAATCCTGCAATATTCTTTTCGCCTAAATTTACACAGCCCACAATGGAACGGCCCACTAGGGATTCTAGCGTGTAATGCTCAGTTATTTGTGCTGAGGTCTGTAGAATTCCAATTTCTGGTCCAAAATCTGCCCACACTTTAAAGGCTGGCTTTTTTGCACGCGAGAATTCTTCTGCTTTGACAATTGTGCCGCTGCGCAAATTAACGCGTTCAAATTCTTCCCAAGTGATTGTTGTCATGATTACGTCCTGTCTTTAATTGTTTTTAATATCATTTTAATGTTGTAACAGCGGCCTTAATCCTAGAGCAAGCTTTGACTAAATTTTCCATATTTGTAGCGTAAGATATGCGAAAATACGGTGATAATCCAAAGGCATTGCCACTAACTGTTGCAAGGTCAAATTCTTCTAATAAATAGGTGCAAAAATCATTATCGGTTTTGATGGTTTTACCTGAATTTGTTATTTTTCCTATTAAGTTTTTACAGCCTATATACAGGTAAAATGCTCCGTTTGGTTTGATTAACTGCAATTCGGCAAGGCTAGATAATTCATGCATTACATAATCGCGCCTTTCTGCAAAACTTGCGCGCCACTGGGCTAAAAAATCATGTGGCTCGTTAATAGCTGTCACCGCTGCTGCTTGTGAAATTGATGAAGCATTAGAAGTGCTCTGCGACTGTAAATCTGCCATAGCTTGGATCAGATGTTTAGGTCCAGCTCCGTATCCAATGCGCCAACCAGTCATTGAATAGGCTTTTGAAATGCCGTTGATAACAAGTGTGCGATCATATAAATCAGGTGCTACATTTAGTATGTTCGAAAAAACAGAACCATCGTAAAGAAGATATTCATAAATATCATCGCTCAAAATATTTGCATGGGGATTTACTCGCAAGACTTCTGCTAGGGCCAGTAATTCGTCTTTAGTGTAAACACAGCCCGTGGGATTAGACGGAGAATTTAAAATGAGCCATTTGGTTTTCGGTGTAATGCTATTTGCTAGCTGATTTGGTTGCAGCTTAAATTCACTTTCAATTGGGCAATTAATAAAAACAGGCATGCCTCCAAATAAAGCTACGATATCAGGATATGAAACCCAATATGGTGCGGGAATAATTACTTCATCACCAGAATTAATGCTAGCCATTAGCGCGTTAAAAATAACTTGTTTTCCGCCAGTGCTTACAATAATTTGATCGGTATCGTAAGTAAGCTGATTATCTTTATGCAACTTTTTTATAATAGCTTGCTTTAAAGGAATGGTTCCTCCAACGGCTGTATACTTTGTTTGGCCTTCTTCTATGGCACGAATTGCGGCACTTTTTATCCAATCGGGGGTATCGTAGTCAGGTTCACCGGCGCTTAAGCTAACAATATCTCTGCCTTGTGCTTTTAAAGCAATCGCTTTTGCAGTTATAGCAAGGGTTGGAGAGGGTTTTATTGACTTTGTACGCTGTGCTAGAGTGATCATGGAAATGGATTGTTAGAAAAACTTAGCTTTAAATGTAACCATTTCTTAAAAGTAAATCTACAAAAGGGTATGTAGTATTAAATGTTTATTAATTACTTTGAGTATATATTTGGTGCTATCCGGACCATAACGAGTGTGATACTGACACTCGCTCAGAAGAACTTATGCAAAAATAAGTTTTTGCTGGTGTTGGATGCCCTCCCATCTGAAGGGTGGGGGTGGGGGACGGCTTACCTAAATCTTTCAAAGATTAATAAATGGTTAATTTCTTATCTGGATAAAACTAGGTTTGGATCTCTATATTTATCTATTTTGGCAAGCCTATGACTAAAAAATTACCACCAGATGAGCAATTGCTTTGGGATGCTTTTGTAAAAAATATAAAGCCACTAAAAAGTGATAGAATACAACCAGTAGAGCTGCCTCCTGCAAAAATTCCTTACAAGCAATGCCTGCCGGAGCCCAAGATTCGAAATTCTCAAAAAGTTGAGATGCTTCATGCTAATGATTTGAGGTCTATGCGTCTTGATGGACAGCTTGATTTGCATGGATTTACTCAGCAGTCTGGTGAGTCGGCACTGCGGGAATTTTTAAAAAATGCTGTTTATAAAAATTGGCGCTGGGTACGAGTTATTACAGGAAAAGGTTCGCTTAGTAATCCAAGCATCTTGCGTGAGCAAACTCCCAAGTGGCTTCAGTCAATGCCGGAATTTGTAACGGGCTATACGAATGCTAAGCCTGACGATGGAGGTAGTGGCGCATTTTATGTAAAAATTAGGCGTAAGAGTAAAATTTGAAATTGTAAGTACTGATATTAAAAATTAACTACTGATTAAATGAATTAATCGTACAATAGTTGTTCTTCGTTTTGTTCGATTTGCTTATGCGTTGCAAAAAATTAGTATTTGCGCTTTCTATTTTTATGATGCATTCGATTTTAAATGCAGCAAGGCCAGTTGATAATTTAGACGAGGCGTCAATTTTAAAGCATCCCTTTGTTAGTTGCTGCAATTATTTTTATGCCCAGATTCAATCAATTGATCCGATAAAAGATGTTATATTGCCAGTTCTTAAAACGTGTAAATATTTAGAAACACCAATAAAAACTATTTTGATAGGACCAACTGAAACCAGGATGTTTTCTGAAATGGACAATCAGCATACCGCCATAGGATTTCTGCCATTTTATACCAATTGTTGGTGTGCAGGTATTCGCGTAAGTACTGAAATAGGGTTGGATCTGTTGTATGCGCACCGCGATCGCCAAAAATATCATTGTGCTAGTAATGATGAAAATCACCAAATTCGCGTGAAAAAATTTAGTGACTGCAAGCATCTATTTTTAAAAAAAGCACAAGAGTGTATTGAAGCAGAGATATTAATGCGTCAAAAAGCAATGATTAAATGGATTGAAATTGGATTAGACAGCTCAATACTATTTTTTGAATCATTGTATGAAGATGAAAACTTGCGTTAAGGTTTCTAAAGCATTACCTTCTTTGATATTGGGTTAATTAGAGCATATATGTTAAACGTGCCTTCGGTCTTGTGTTGTGCTGCTGTTTTGCACAAAGAGGATAATACTGTTCTTTTAGTGCAACGTCCCTTGCATAAGTCAATGGGTGGTATGTGGGAATTTCCTGGTGGTAAAGTTGAAGAGTTTGAGCGCCCTCAAGAAACTATAATTCGTGAATTGTTTGAAGAATTGGGTGTAGTCGTTTCACTTGAAAATATTGAACCATTTACATTTGTTTCCCACACTTATGATCATTTCCACTTGAATATGTTTGTTTTTTTATGCAAGCACTGGGTTGGGGAAGTTGTTCTTAAAGAGGGGCAACCTCAGTATGCTTGGGTGTTACCAGAAAATTTAAAAGACTACTTGGTTCCTTCGGCAGATGAGCCGATTATCAAAAGATTAATGAACTCCTAGATAATGAAAAATTAAGTTATAATTAACTTGATTATTGTAATATAATTGCAGCGTTGCGTAATCTATTTTGAGATCATATGGCTGTTTTTACTTATTTTTCATTCATTTTTTTCTTTCTTGCTGCCACTCAAAAAATATATTCAGCTGAGCAAAGTACCTCAGCACTTGTTGAGGCTGTTTCAGGTCTAGATGGTTCTTTATTACGTGCGGTAACTTGCAGTCAAATTCCTGATTATAATGCGCGCGCTCCTTTTGCGGACAGAGGGAAAATTAATAACGTGACAATAGCGGGGTTTAATAACCTGCTTAGCAAACATGGTGATTACGAATTTTTCCCGGGAACATATCGTGATATTACAAGCGTAGCAACCAAATATGGTATGCCAACGGATATATTCTTTAGCAAAGAAACAAAGACCGCAACAATTACATGGAGAAGAGGAGGCATGTACGGCTTTTTTCGCGGAAGAACTAAAGTAAAAGTATTAAACACAATCTCACTTCCTGTGGTAGAGCCAGTCCAGCATGTGCGAGTTGCTGCTGCGCCTGTGGTTTCTTATGTAACGCAAAGGGTGGGAATGTCACAACAAGCAGCTGCAGATCTGTTGTATAGAGAGTTTGGTAAATTTAAAGAGATTACGCAGAATTTCTATCTTGCGCGCCCACAATATGATCAAGTAATTGCTGATTTAATGAAAGATGGCTCTGCAAGTTTTGATACCAGAGAGGATGATCGTCGAGTTCTGTATCTTTTGCTTAAATGGAGAAGCGCAGAAAGAATCTATAAAATATCTCAGCGTTATCGTTAATGGGTTTAAAGATTTATCTAACAAAAACTTGTTCAATTATTCCTATAGCATCATCAATTTGATTTTTTGTAATGATAAGGGGGGGAGCAAAGCGAACGACGGTTTCATGAGTTTCTTTTGAAAGAATTCCTTTTTCCATTAAAGCTTCGCACACTGTGCGCCCAGATTTATAGGCTGGATCGAGCTCAACTCCAATCCATAACCCCAGGCCTCGAACAGATTTTATACAAGGTGCTGAAATGGTTTTTAGCTGTTCCAAAAAGTATTTACCTAAATTTGCACTGTTTTGTAGATATTGATCGCGTTCCATAATATCGAGAGATTTATGAGCAATAGCACAAGCTAAAGGGTTGCCCCCAAAAGTTGAGCCATGACTTCCCGGGTTAAAAACATTCATTAAGTCTTCACGTCCCACAACGGCTGAAACTGGGTATAATCCTCCGCCCAGAGCTTTACCCAACGTTACTGCGTCTGGTTTGACATTTTCATGTTCGCATGCAAGCCAAGTTCCTGTGCGTCCTAAGCCTGATTGAATCTCATCGCAAATCAATAATACGTCTTCAGTTTTGCAAAGTTGCTCTAATTTTTTTAGCCATCCCTTTGGTGGAATGACAATACCTGCCTCGCCTTGAATTGGCTCAACCAAAACAGCGCAGGTGTTTTTACTAATGAGTTTTTGAACAGCTTCAATATCTCCATAAGGGGCGATATGAAAGCCGGGTAGGTAGGGTCCAAATTGATGTTTATATTCATCATCTGATGAGAAACTGATAATGCCAACAGTGCGTCCATGAAAATTATTTGAAAATACAATGATTTCTGCTTTGTTATCAGGAATGCCTTTTCTTAAATACCCCCAGCGTCTAGCGGCTTTAATAGCTGTTTCTATAGCTTCCGCTCCAGAATTCATAATCAGGGCCCGGTCATAGTTTAAAAGATTGCACAACCGTTCTAATAGCAGGGGGAGTTTATCGCTAAAAAATGCCCTAGAACACATAGCAAGAGTTTGTGCTTGCAGGTGCATTGTTTCCACTAATTCAGGATGGCAATGCCCATGAGAAACAGCGGAATAAGCAGACATCATATCAAGGTATTTTTTACCATCAGTATCCCACAGCCAAACGCCTTCGCCTTTATCTAGCACAACAGGTAATGGGCGATAATTTTGTGAGCCAAAACGTGCATCAAGTTCTTTTATGTCATGTTTCATGGGAGCTCCTTATCTTCAGACCAAGGCTACCATGAAACACCAGTTTTGCTAAGACGTTGTTTTTTAAATAGTAGGCCTTATAGTTTCTGGGAAAAATTCAAAAACTGCTTTCAGTAAGCTAGGTATATCAGTAATGTTTTGCATATCAACAACCTGTACTCTATTTTCAAGAACCAAAGGTTTTCCTATTGCATCAATCAATAAACGTCCTTGTGCTCGTCTTGCATCTTCTACCAGCTGATACAATCGATTAAAATTTGCATCTGAAAATACAGGCGATAAAGTGGAAGGAACTAAGCCTACTGTGATTGCTGCTGGCTTATTAGCTACAGCTGCAGCCATAAGCGTAACTAAGTTTGAAAGATCTGGAAGTACATCAGTATCTTTAACTGCTTTAACCAGCGCATCGTTAATAATTTTATACAATTGTCCGCCAGTGCGTTGATCAACGCACATAACATTGTGGGCTGTTCTGAAAGCTGTGAATGCATCATAATTTGTACGTTCAGCTGCAGTAAAAGCCGCTGTCGTTCTTGCAGGAAGTGGAGACACTGCGCGGATTGCTGGTTCAATAGCGTCGATAAGGGTTGAAATATTTGTAATATCACGCAGGTTTGCTGCTGGTTTATTTTCAGTTGGGCAAAGTTCAAATAAACTGTTTCCAAAGCAATCTTTAGCTATTTCGCCTTTAGATACTCTATAATTTTTTACAAGTTCTAATAATGCTTTCCAATTTTGATTAGAAACAAGACCTATAAGTTCTTCACTTCTTTTGGTTGCTTGAGGGGGTGAATTAGGCTCCGCTAAATAATTGGCTATAATTGAAGGTGCATTAAATGGAGATAAAGTTATATCAGCGTCGTATGCAGCTTGAACAGTTTCACCTTTGTTATTAACGCGATGTAATAGCTGGTCTGTTATGGGGTCACGCCAAACATGCTCTTTATTTAACCTAAAATTCATTAAGGTTTCAATTGTTTCAATTTCACCTGTGCTTGGTGTGGTGGTAGTTGCTCCGTGTAATGAAGCAAAAATTGGCAGTAGTATTAAAAAAGTACGCATTTGATTCTCTTGGGTTGATTTAACTTTTAAATAATATTGTTATAATGTTAAATATGAGTAAAATAATAGTTTATATCTTGTTTAAATAATTGAAAATTTTATGAAAATTTATTTAAATATTGATGTTATTCGAAGGCTCTTGCTGTTGTTACTATTTTTTTCTAGAGTCGGCGGATATAGAAATTAAAAATTCAAGATTTTAAGGAATGAAGATGTTTTCTCTGCAAGGATTTAACGCATTGGTAACGGGGGCAAGTGGTAGTATTGGTAGTGCAATTGCCGTGAGTCTTGCAAGGCAAGGTGCAACCGTTGTAATAAGTGGCACGCGCCCTGAGGCTTTGCAAGAAACAGCTAATAAAATTAAGGAAATCGGTGGAGTTTCTCACGCAATTATTTGCAATTTATCTGATCCACAATCAGTAGATGAACTTTTTTCAAAGGCTGAAGCACAATGTGAGAAAATTGATATTGTGGTGAATAACGCTGGTATTACTCGTGATAGCCTGGCCATGCGCATGAAAGACGAAGATTGGCAAGCAGTTATTGATGTGAACCTAACATCAAACTTTCGCATATGTCGAACAGCCATAAAAGCAATGATGCGTAGACGTTACGGGCGAATTATTAATATTTCTTCTGTTGTTGGAGTTGGGGGAAATATCGGGCAAGCCAATTATTGCGCGTCAAAAGCCGGGTTGATTGGAATGTCAAAAGCCCTGGCTCAAGAAGTAGGGTCAAGAGGGATAACAGTTAATTGTGTGGCTCCTGGGTTTATTGAGACACCAATGACTGCTGATTTACCAGAAACAGTGCGTGAAAAAATGTTGACAAATATTCCAGCAGGCACCTATGGAAAACCAGATGATATAGGCGCTACTGTTGCCTTTTTAGCAAGCGCTGAGTCAAAATATATTACAGGGCAAACACTGCATGTTAACGGTGGCATGCTAATGGTGTGAGGGTTTTGTGCTTACTATTGTTACAATTTAAAGTGCTCTAAAACACCGTTGAAGTTGTGGCATGGTGAATACCCTTTTTCTGTAAACCTCTTAACTAATTGTTTCTGAGTTTCATTTAGACTTGCAAACACTTCGCTGAGGGGGCCATTATAAATTGCTTGATATATCGCTTTTCTTTCCATGGTAATTCTGTAGTCTGGTCCTTCAAATGAATCAGGATGCGTAATTTTTATTACTCGTTCAGCTACGCTGAGAAGTGTAGTGACATCAGCTTCTTTAATAAAATTAAGATCGTTTAAAATAAAGTCTATATTATCCATAGCGGACACCATTATTTCTGGAGAAGAAGCCGAGCTAGGATTCATCATAATTTTTGAAAAATCTACTATTGCAGCTACCCTATTTTGGCTCCACAAACCAGCATTATTTGGGTAACGCATATCGAGAGTGCCGAAATGGGCAATAGAATGTACGCCATAGCCTGCATTTAAAGCTGATTTCAGGGATGGATAATTTTCTCCAAAATACCATTCATTACTAGAAAGCAAACAAGATAGAGATAATTCACTTAACTCGCCATTAGACACTGTTACCTGTTTGCCAAAAAATGGATCAAGATATTTAGCAGTTTGAGCACGCAGTGTACTGCCGTATTTAAGTCTTTGGTAGGATTCTAGAACATTTGTATGGGGATATGCGCAAAGATAATCATCTTCTGCGCCAGGATTAAATGACTGAATAGCAACTGGTTTCATACCTTCAAGTTGATAAGCAATGTAAACTCCAAAAGGACTTTCAAGGCCGTAATGAAGAGACTCTGTATGATCATCTGCAGCCTCTGCACTAAATTTTTCTTTGATCAGCAATTCTATATGTTCATTTTTGGTTACTTTTTTTATAACAACTGCATCATCTCTATGAATAACGAGTTCAGCACCGCATGATTCGGGCGAAGAAAATAACAAGCATAGAAATAGTAAAAAAGAATACATTTTAAAAATTTAATTTTAATAATATCTATGTATATACGTTTATTTGCTTATAAAAGTAAAGAAACTTTTTAGCTGTTTTCACTTGAGTCTTCATTTTTAGCTTTTATTATTTGATGGAAATGCGACATATGGATTGCCACACTTCCTTCGGATGTTCACCATGATGACCTCATTATATCACCGCCATCTCTGCGAACCTATGGAGCAGATGTGGTAGTTTCATTAGGATAAAGCGATTATCTAATCTCTTCAAAGCTTATCCAATCGCTCCATGGCAATGCTTAAACTTTTTGCCTGAATTACAAGGGCAGAGTGCATTTCTAAAAACTTTTGCTTCAGGTGTCGAGCCTTGTGTTGCTTCTGGTAGAGTTTCTTCACCTTCTGCAGGATAATTTGCATGCATTTTGGTAAAATCAATTTGTCCCAGCATTTCTTCAAGGGCAACATCAACAGGGGCTGATGTTTTAAAGTGATGCAGGGCACTTAGAAAATCAATTTTAAGTCTGCTCATCATCATTTGGAACTGATTAAAGGCCTCGCGCTTATACTCGTTTAAAGGGTTGCCTTGGGCATATGCACGCAAATTAATGCCGTGGCGAATGTGATCAAGGGCAAGCAGGTGATCTTTCCAATGTTGATCAAGAAGACGTAGCAAAATACTTTTTTCAGCATGTCGGACAGCCGTATTGCCAAGTGTGTCTTCTAAATTTTTTGCACGTTTAATACTTAAATTTTTAACCATTTCAGTTAAAAATTCTGCTGAAACATTTGGCATTTTTTTAATTTTTTCAACATCTAGCTCAACATCAAAAACAGTTTCACACTCTAACTTTAGGGCGGCAAAATCCCAATTGTTGGCAACCGTATCAGAAGGTAAGTGCCCTAATACTAGCTCTTGGGCAACATCGCTTCGAATTTCTTCCACCATTTCTTTGATGCTTTCTTTTTCCATCAATTCACGACGTTGGGCGTAAACAATTTTACGCTGATCGTTCATGACGTCGTCGTAACGCAAAAGATGTTTTCTAACGTCGAAATTTCTTGCTTCTACGCGTTGCTGGGCTTTTTCCAAAGATTTGCTGATATAGCGATGAGAAATCGCTTCATCTTCTTGAGCGCCCATTTTACGTAAGTAATCACGCAGCTTGTCGGTTGCTGCGAATATGCGCATAAGGTCATCATCTAGAGAAATGAAAAACTTTGATGCACCTGGGTCTCCTTGACGTCCAGCGCGTCCGCGCAATTGGTTATCAATGCGTCGGCTTTCATGGCGTTCGGTTCCAATGATGTACAAGCCACCAGCTGCAATAACTTTTGCTTCATCCGCTTCAACTTCATCCTTAATGCGTTGAATAGCGTTTTCGCGCTCTGGTCCTTCTGGAATGTCGGCGAGTTCAAGTTTTACCCGCATTTCCCAGTTTCCGCCAAGTTTTATGTCTGTGCCTCGGCCGGCCATGTTTGTGGCAACAGTAATTGCCCCGCTTTGGCCTGCTTCGGCAATGATGCGTGCTTCACGCTCATGATGTCTTGCGTTCAGTACTTCATGCTTAATGCCTTCAACTTTTAAAAGCGTTGAAAGTAGTTCTGATTTTTCAATATTGGTTGTACCAATAAGTACTGGTTGACCACGCTCTTGGCATTCACGCAACAATTTCAAAATTGCTTTGTATTTTTCAGCAGCGGTTAGATAAATTTCATCATCTGCATCAACGCGTGTAACTGATCTATTTGTTGGAATTTCTACAACATTTAATTTGTAAATCTCATCAAATTCTGGTGCTTCAGTCATGGCTGTTCCAGCCATACCTGCTAATTTAGGGTAGAGCCTAAAAAAGTTCTGATAGGTAATAGACGCTAAGGTTTGATTTTCCTCGGCGATTTCAACTTTTTCTTTTGCTTCAATGGCTTGGTGTAGGCCGTCAGAATAGCGACGTCCTTCCATCATGCGGCCAGTAAATTCATCGATAATGATGACTTCGCCTTCACGTACAATATACTCCACATCGCGTGTGTAAAGTTTATGTGCTTTTAAGGCTGCTTGCACGTGATGGACAATGGCAATACTTTGCACATCATACAATCCATAATTTTTAATAATGCCTTTTTGTCTTAGGGCGTGTTCTATTTTTTCAATGCCTGACTCAGTAAGCATTACGCTATGCTGTTTTTCATCTTTCTCATAATCCATGTCATCAAGAACAGAAATAACATCATTAATTTTTGCATATAGGTCTGAAGAGTCTTCAGCTGAACCAGAAATAATCAGTGGCGTTCTTGCTTCATCAATTAAAATGCTGTCGACTTCGTCAACAATTGCATAATTAAAATCACGCATTACAAGGTCAGATTTGCGGAATTTCATGTTATCGCGCAAATAGTCAAAACCAAATTCGTGATTCGTTCCATAGGTAATATCGCAAGCATAGGCTTCACGGCGCTGAGCATCATTTAATTCATGGTAAATGCAAGCTGAGCTAAGGCCTAGGAAGCTATAAATTCCTCCCATCCACTCAACGTCACGTTTTGCTAAATAATCGTTGATGGTAACAAGGTGAGCACCTTTTCCAGATAGAGCATTTAAATACATTGGAAGGGTTGCGACCAAGGTTTTGCCTTCACCGGTTTTCATTTCAGCTAGCATGCCTTTGTGAAGAACAATGCCACCGATTAATTGCACATCAAAAGGGCGTAATCCTAGTACGCGTTTTGAAGCTTCGCGAACGTTGGCAAACGCCTCGGGCAGCAAATCATCAAGCGTTTCTCCATTGGCAATTCGTTCTTTGAAGCGCAAGGTGTTTTCTCGCAGTTGCGAATCTGTCTGTGCTTGATAGTGATTCTCAAGGTCGTTGATTTTTGCAACAAGCTTGCGCTGTTGCTTAACGAAACGATCATTTGCGGAGCCAAAAAAACGACGCATCAAATTAGGAAACATAAAAACCTTAATGTGCTAAATTTATAACAATTTTTTACAGTATACTTTGGTTGCACAAAAATGGCTACTCATTGCATTGCGATGTGCTATAGTATGCAAATAATTGTGTTAATAAAACATAAAAAGGGCAATTCATACATGAAAAAAATAGTTAGTCAGTTAAGTTTAGCATTGCTAATGACGTTAGCAGCTTCTTGTGAAAAGAAAGACGAAACAGCGAAAGCAGCAACGGAAGCAGAGAAAAAAGACGAAACTGCTGTTGTTACAGAGGCCCCAAAAGGCGAAGAGTCGAAAATTGTTGCTGAATTTCCAGATGGCGCAAAATTAAGAATGGAGCAAGTTTACGAACAGCTCAATCTTTTACCGGCAGAGGTTAAAGATCGTCCGTTTTCAAAGCTTTATTCAGCGCTTGTACGCCGTTTAATTGATACGCATATTCTTAATAAGGCTGCTGGTGATCTTGGATTAGACAAGGACGCTGCAGTTATTGACATGATGAATAAGAATGCAGAGACAATGCTGCAAAAATTATTCATTGAAGGTGAAGTTGCAAAGCTTTTGACTGATGATGAGTTGAAAAAGAATTTTGAAGAATTAAAGGCAAAGCTTCCAAAAGATGAAACGGAAGTTCAGCTAAAGCATGTTCTTTTGAAAAATAAAGAAGAAGCTGAAGCTTTGGTGAAAGAATTGGAAAAAGATCCATCAAAGTTTGAGGAAGTTGCAAAACAAAAATCAATTGATCCCCAAACAAAGGCTAACGGCGGGAACATAGGATATGTTCGCAAAGGTGATTTGCCAGAAGCATTTGCTAAAGTTGTTTTTGAAGCTAAGCCAGGGGCTGTTTTGCCACAAGCAATTGACATGGGGCCAAATGGATTCAGCGTTGTTCTTGTTGGAGAAAAACGTCCTGTAGAGCCTCCAAAATTTGAACAAGTTAAAGGAGAGCTTACAAAAGCATTAACTCCAAAGTACGCGGTTCAAGTTATTGAGAAAATCAAAAAGCAAGCCGGTGTTGTAATTACTGGTCTTGACGGAAAGCCAATTGTTGAAAAAACTCCAGAGCAAATGAAGGAAGATGCTGAAAAAGGCATTCAAAAGCCAGAAGTTGACCTTTCAAAACTTGATGAAAATATGGTCGTTGCTAAATTTAAAGACGGACATACCATCACATTGAAAGATGTAAGGGAAGCTTTGAAAACTTTACAACCTCAGCTTAAATCTGCGCCATTTGCAGATATTTTTGAGCCATTGACTCTACGTCTTGTGGATATGAAGTTAATTCTTGATGCAGCTAAAGCATCAGGTCTTGCTAGCGATAAGATAACAGTGAAAAAGCTTGAAGACGTTCGCACAGCAACTCTTCACAAAGCATTTTTGGATAAGAAAGTAGCAGAGGTCGTTACCGATCCTATGTTAAAGACTAAATATCAAGAATTGATGAAATTGCTTCCAAAAAATCAAATGGAAGTTCGCTTGCGTCATATCATGGTTAAAACAAAAGAAGAAGCTGAAGCAGTTATCAAAGAAATTAAAGAAGGCAAATCATTTGATGACTTAGTGAAAGCTAAATCAGTTGATGATAAGACGAAAGAGAAGAAGGGTGAGATTGGTTACGTAAAACGTGAAGATCTTCCTGCTGATTTTGCAAATATTGTGTTTTCATCAGCAAAAGCAACACTTGTGCCTAACCCTGTGAGCTTAGGAAAACTTGGTTGGAGTGTTGTGCGCGTAGAAGATAAGCGCCCGATTGAACCTCCAAAGTATGAAGAGGTTAAGGGCGAGCTGCAAAAGATTGTTGAATCTGAGAAGATCGTTGAAGTGCTAGAAAAACTTCGTGTTGATTCTGGTGTTAAAGCATTCGATATGAATGGTGGAGCGCTTAGCCTTAAGGAAGAAATTCCTCAAGCGCCAGCAGGAGCAGTTCCAGCAGCTTAGTTAATACCTTAAATCTTTAAAAGGCGCCGGGGTAATTCTTCGGCGCCTTTTTTATACCGCCCGAAAAACCTATCATTTTTTATACATTTAAATTAAAATTTTTATACCTATATTTCTTATGAAACAAAAAGAAAGAAAAAATACTATGGGCATACTAAAAATACTTATGATGATACTTTTTATTATAAATGTAGGGCAAGCTTTTTGTGAAAAAAGCCATAATTCAGTTTCTAAAGATATTATGTCAGGAATTGATGAAAATGATGATGATCCTGCGCTAATGCATCCACTTGAGATGTTTTTTCCTGGACTAATCATTCAGTATTTTCAACCTGAAGAAATTCCTACTGCAGTAAATGAACAGGCAGTGCTTCCTGCGCAAATTCCCACTATAGAACAGCAAGAACAAGAAGTTGAAAATGTATCTGAATCTTATCTAGGCTCTCTTGCAGGCACTGACACAGGTTTTCTTGTGCAAGCCGTTCAAACAGGTGATATGCAGCCTTATGTAAGCTTTTATAGAGGCCAAGCAAAGCATAGAATTAATCGATTCTTGGATCAGGTTGTTCCAGGTGATGATCAAATTAGTTGTATGGTAGTTAACGGCTGGTCAAAAGGCGATTTTAAAGCTGCATTTGGTCACGCAGTTGATATTGCTATTTTTCATGTTGCTCCCCCTGCCAGCTATCGAATGATAGATTTGGTGTGTGCTGATGATGAGTTAAAAATTGAATTATCTAATTTACTGGAAATGTTTTTAGATTCTATTATTCCTGACAATATCCCTGACAATATTGATGCGCTTGATCTGGAGGCGTTATCAAAGGTCAGCATTAATGGTGTTCCAACTAGTTATGGTTTCTCTTATGCTTTACTACCTGATCCTGATACCGAAGAAATTTCTTTAGATGAACATGCAGAGGTTGGATTTTTTCCCGCTTTTCCACAGAATATTCTTGCTGGCACAGATACATGCTTACTTATGCAAGCAATGCAGACAGGTGATATGCAACCTTATGTAACTCTTTGTAAAGACAAAGTAAAAAGTAGAATGAATGAATTTCTGGATAATGTTTTTCCTGGTGACGATGAGATTGGTTTTATAGACCTTGCGATTAATCATCATCTATTGTCTAGGCATACAAAAGGTGCCTTTAAAACTGCAATCAATGAAACAATCGATACTGCTGTTGTGCAGGTTGATTTACCGACTGGCTATCGAATGAGAGATTTAGAGAAGACTTATGGTCACGTAGGATTTGAACTATACCTTAGAATAGCTGACTTTTTCGACAGCCTCACTGATGATATGAATATGCTTGATCCGAGTATTATAGCTAATCGGGATGCATTATCTAAAAATAACCTTCGATCGCTGTGCTGCCTTCTTAGCTGATTCTCGAGCACTTTTTTCATAGCGGGTCTTCTCGTCATCCTGAGCACCCGTAGGGGCCTCAGGATGACGAATGAGGGATCAAACAATTCTAAATTTTAAAAAGGCGCCGTGGTAATTCTCGGGCGCCTTTTTTATACCGCCCGAAAAACCTATCATTTTTAGGAGTTGTCGTTTTTAACATTTCACTACAGAATCAGACAGAAGTTATTTTTTTGTTCAGGCATTTATGAAGTTAATCACTGCTTTTCTTATGTTTATTGGGTTAAATTTTAATATTTTTTCAAGTGAAGCTGCTCCTGAGGCAGTATTGACTGAAGAGAATGCTGTCGCTGTAAGCATAGTTACGGTTCATTCTAGAGCTTGTACAGAGATGGATTTGCTTTTCCAAGCAGTACAAACAGGTGATGTTCAGCCTTATTTAAATTTTTGCAAAGAGCAAGTGAAGAAAAAGGTTAATCAGTTTTTGGATCAGGTTGTTCCAGGTGATAATGAGAGTCAGCTTCTGGTAATGGATGCTTGGTCAAAAGGTGCTTTTAAAACTGCACTAAATGGTGCAATTGATGCTGCTATTGCAGTTGCACCAGCAAGCTATCAAATGAAGGATTTAGCATGTGTTTATAATATATTTATAGGGCAGATAGCTAAATACACAGATACTCTTTTTCATAATTTTCATGCTTTTGCGGAGAAAGGGCTTGATCCCAGTACGATTGGGTTGCCGGAAGCTGATTTTCAGAATGATAATCGTGTTTATGCTGGGTTAATGACAACTTTACTGGGGAATAGTCCTTTAGAGGAAGATGCTGTCTTGACTGTAAGCAGGATTTTAGCTTACCAAAATACTCTTGCTGGTACTGATACAGGTTTGCTTTTTCAGGCAGTACAGACTGGAGATATAAAGCCTTATCTAGCCTTTTTGAAAAGCCAAGTTAAAGATGATATTAATCAATTTTTAGATAAAATTGCGCCAGGTGATGAGCAAGTTGGTCTTATAAATCCTGAAATTATTAACAATTTTTTACGTGCTCGAACAAAGGGTACTTTTAGAGCCGCGCTCTATAAAATAATCGATGCTACTAATTTTTATGTTTCGGCTCCAACTAGCTGTAAAATGGGAGACCTAAGGAATGTTTACAATAACGTAGCTGCTTCATTATATCATTCAATACATACTCTTATGGATGGATTTTTGCCTTATACTAGAGATGTGCTTGATCCAGAAATTGACCAAAACTTACTATCTATAGCTAGCTCTAGAGATGATATTCGTTCTATTAATGGGTTAATGCTTGCCCTTGGTGATCTTTATTAAAAAAAAAGGGCCCCGGGGCGTTTCTTGGGCGCTTTTTTATGGCGGGTCTTGTTGTCATCTTTGTGCAGATGGGGGATCAAACAACTCTAAATTTTAAAAAGGCGCCGGGGCGATTCTCTAGCGCTTTTTTTTCATAGCGGGTAACAGGAATTTCTTCTTCGCTAGGGCGGGGCATATCAGGTGTGCTGATGAGCTTAAAATAGTTTTTAAACTCCAGTGTTTCAATAACTTCTAGAATCCACTCCAGATATCCTAAATGGTCTGTTGCAATTGTTAGTGTTCCAGCTTTTTGCATTTTTTGATGCAAAAGTTTCAGCGTTTGTATATTCACAATGCGCCTTTTATGGTGGCGCTTTTTGGGCCAAGGATCGGGAAATAGAATAAAAGCTTTAGTAATTAATTGGTCGGGCAGGGTATGCAGTAGCAGCCTGGCATCATCAGAAAAAATTCTAATGTTTTCGATATTTTCTTCATCAATTTTATGCAAGAGTGCCGCAACCCCATTAATGAATGGTTCGCAGCCAATACATAAAGCAAGTGGGTGCTTTCGTGCTTGGTGGATGATGTTTTCACCACTGCCAAAACCAATTTCAAAAATTACGTCATTGGGAAAAGATGTTGGCAAATTTTCTTGGTCTAACTTTATGGTTTTATAAAGTGTGTTAAGCAGGTTTTTCTGGTGCTCTTTTAAGGGGCGCGATTGGCGCCGTCCATAAAAAGAGCGAGTGATTTTTGGTTCCATAAAAAAAATGACTTTTTCAATGCTGGATTATTTCACATGTAGCTAGGAAAGGTAAATAGAAAAATAGAGATTACTGTAAGCTATGAATCTATGGGGCTATTGAAATACCACCCAGCTTCCTCTAAATATACTTCTTTAACCAACAGCAAAATTTCTTATTTATTTTGAGATTTTGCTTCTCTATTACACTTCTTTGCACAAATTTTTGGATTTTTTTCTGCATTGTTTTTACGGCAATGCTTCATGCAGTCTTTGAAAATTTCTTTGCGGACGCGTCGTTCTTCTTCTTCCTCTTCTCTTATCGAGCTTCTGGCAACGACTATTTGGCTAATCATTAATGCAAATACGAATGTGTTTAATATTTTGTTGTTTAACATGTGTCATCCTTTTTTAAAATTTAGTTAAATTTTTTCACTCAACAATGATATAAAAAAATGATTAAGATTTGCCTAATTATTCAGTCCTCAGAACTAGGAGGTGTGGATTTTTTAAAAGAGACTAGATCTATATAAGCTGAAAAATCTGAGACATATCAAATGCTCATGTGGTATAAACATGAATTTATGCGGGGGCTTTTGGTATGTATTGAGTAACTAAAAGAATTAGCCATAAATTTTATGGCTAACATTTTACCCTAAGCAAACAGTGGCATAATTACATACGCTTCGCTATTTGTGTTGGCTGGGCGTATAATCATTGGCGTTTCAGGAGATGTTAAGTGAAGGTTCATTTCTTCATCTTTAATCAGCCCTGCTACATCAAGCATATAGCGAACGTTACAGCAAATTTGTATAGGGTCACTAGATGTAGATTCTACATCAACTTCTTCTTGTGCTGCGCCAAGTTCTTGGCTTATTCCAGAAAGTTTCGCATGTTGATTTTCAAGGTTAATGCGTAAAATGCGGTCACGGTCGGTAATTACGGTGCTGACCCGGTCAGCAGCATCAGCTAGGGCCCGCGTATTTACTTTTACGGTGCGTTCAATGTCTGATGTAAGCGTTTGTTGGTATTCTGGGAATTGCCCATCAACAAGGCGTGTGCTAAAACTCATACGATTTTGCCCACCCTGAATACTAAGTTCAAAGCGACTATCCGAAAGTCCTACTTTTACCTGTTCTTGCGCTTCATCAAGCAATTTTCTAATTTCAGCAATAGCTTTGCGCCCGATGATCATTGGTGGCATATCTGCCGATCCTTCGGGAGCATTAATGCTAACACAAGCTAGGCGATGCAGGTCGCTGGCAACGGCGCGAAGCTTCATGCCATCTTCTTCGAATGGATGAAAATAAATGCCATTTAGGTGATAGCGTGTTTCATCGCTCGACATTGCAAATCGCGTGTGATCAATCATATAGCGGAAATCGCTAGTATTAATATCAAAATGATGGGTCAAGACTGAGCTGGTGATTTCTGGAAAATCTTCTGGGGCAAGTCCTGGAAGATTAAAATGAGAACGCCCTGCTTTAAGGCTAAGCTGCCGTGTTTCTTGGTTGATTTCAATATCAATTGGAAGGTCAGGAAACTTCTTGATAATGTCATGCAGTAAATGTGCTGACACACAAATGCGTCCTGCAATGCGGACTTGTGCAGGAACTGTTTCAACTAAAGCCATATCAAGGTCAGTAGCTGTAAGTGTAAGGCCTGCATGCGTTGCGCTAAGCAAAACATGGCTTAATACAGGAACTGTTGTGCGTTTTTCAACAATACTTTGTCCGTGTGATAAGGCTTTTAAAAATGGGTTTTTTTGAACCGTTAATTCCATGATTGCTCCGTATTGAAGATTAGGTTTGTAAACTGCGTTTTAAAATTTCTACATCGTTTGCGAAATCAAAATCATCTGCACACAATTCTTGAACTTTTCTAACTGCGTGTAAAATTGTTGTGTGATCACGTCCACCAAATTTTCGTCCAATTTCAGGCAGTGATTTGCTGGTTAATTGCTTTGCAATAAACATAGCAACTTGACGAGGGCGTGCGATGTTTTGCATGCGGCGATTTGAAACCATATCAGACATTTTAATATTAAAATATTCAGCAACTTTTCTCTGAATTTCTTCAACTGTTAAACGTTGATCGTTTGAGCGTAGCAAATCACGCAAAACTTCTTGGGTTGTGTCTAGTGAAATTGACCTGCCTACAAGGCTTGAATGGGCTAGAATGCGATTCAGAGCACCTTCTAATTCACGAATATTTGAGGTGATTTTAAAAGCTAAAAACTCTAGCACTTCTTTTGGCATAACGGTATTTAAAGCCGCTGCTTTGGCTTGTAAAATTCCTAAGCGTAATTCATAGGTTGTTGGATGAATATCGGCTACAAGCCCCCAGCCTAGGCGGGATTTTAAACGCTCTTCCATATTTTCAAGGTCAGACGGAGATTTGTCGGCAGATACAATGACTTGATGATTTTTATCAACCAGGGCATTAAATGTGTGGAAAAATTCTTCCTGAGTTGTGTCTTTGCCGCTAATAAATTGCACATCGTCAATCATTAGCACATCAACCGCTCTGAATTGGTCTTTAAAAGATACCATGTCTTTGTAACGCAAAGCGCGCACAAACTGATACATGAATTTTTCAGCAGATAAATAAATAACCTTGCGGTTGGGATGGCACTGGCGAATTTTCCAAGCAATAGCATGCATAAGATGAGTTTTACCAAGGCCAACGCCACCATATAAAAACAATGGGTTGAATTGGGGGGTTGAAGATTCGGCAACCCGCAAAGCTGCGGCGTAAGCCAGTTCATTTGGTTTGCCGACAACGAAATTTTCAAAAGTAAAACGATTATCTAAAGGAGCGCCTGTATAGCTGCTTCCTGGCTCATCTTTTTCGAATGAATCAAAAGCCTCTACAACTTTGATCTGGGGCGCGGTAGCAACCGAATTGGTGTTAGCAACCGTTACTTGAGGTTCAGCAATAACAATTTTTACCTCTTGAATGATTACATTTACTTGCTTCCACGCTTTGACTAATGCGTCCAAGTAATGATTTTCGATCCAATCTTTTGCAAAAGTATTAGGGGAACCAAGCACAAGAGTCATGCCTTCTAGCCCTAACAAATCAAGTGGATTTATCCAGCTTTTTGCGTGATTAGCACCAATATCAGCGGCTACTAGCTCTTTGACCATATTCCACTGGTCTTTTAGCATTGCAGTAGGGGTTAAACGTTCTGCAGGTGCAGCAGCGATCCCCTGATTAGCCAACTGAGGTTGGGCCATTCCGGTGTACCTATAAAATGAAAATACTTAATGTATGCATTAAGGTAGAAGACAGGAAGGCAAAATACAAGCCCCCTGTGGATAATTTTTTTGTGTAAGAAAAACATAGGAAAGATGTGATGAAAATGTTGTTTTCTGTGTCGATTTTAAGTAATCAAGTGGGAAATAAGCAATATTTTCTTAAATTTATTTTGTGAAATTTTGTTGTTTGATGATTGTATTTGTGTTTATAGTTGCTATTTTAAAATATAAAAATGCTAAAAAAGATTGTTCAGATCGTGTCTCAGGGTTCTTTTTTGAAAATATCTAAGTTCTTTTGATATTCCTGAGTCTCAATACCTAATAAACCAAGCATCGAATGGAAAAAATTATCATGCGAATATTCCGCCCTTTCTTTGACTCTTAAATTTTTTTCATCAATAGAAAATTCTTTGGAAAAACTTTTTGAAAACCACATGATCCATGGAATATGTATCTGCTCTTTAGGGGCAATCATATATGGAGTTCCATGAAGATAAATGCCGAATTCGCCAAGTGATTGACCATGGTCAGAAACATAAATCATGGCAGTGTTTAGATTTTTATTTTTTTCCAGTAGGTCTATCACTTTTGCAAGAATATAGTCTGTATACAAAATGGTATTATCATAAGTGTTAACAAGTTCTGGTGCTTTACAACTTTGAATTTCATTGGTGTTACAGCCAGGTCTGAATTTATCAAATTCTTTTGGGTACCGTTTATAGTAGGCAGGGCCATGACTACCCAATTGGTGCAACACAATAATAGAGTCAGTTTTTATATTTTTTACGTAGTCTTCTAAACCATTAAGAAGTGCTTCATCATTTTGATTTAGGTGTCGGATATTTTCTTCTTTGAATCTTGATGCAACGCCTTTCGAGCTGCTGTTATTATCACGCCAAAAAATTGAAAAGCCTATGCGGCTTAATACATCTAGAAGATTTTCTTCATGTGCTGCTTTTTCAGGGGTATAATTTTTTCGAGGCAATCGTGAAAAAATTCCAGGCACTGCTTCGGCAGTAGATGTTGCGCACGCTGAAACATTTCTTAAAGAAATGACATTTTTTTTCTTTAATAGTGGGTTGGTTTCACGCGCATATCCATTTAATGAAAAATTTCCTGATCGTGCTGCTTCACCAACAACGATAACAACAACAGTTTTTTTAGTAACATTTTTCCATTGCGTTCCTTTTACTGCATCTTGTCCAATTTTGGTAAATGTAGGTGGTGCGGCATTATGCTTTTTTATAAATTTTCCAACATAGTAAAAACAATTAATCGGGGTGACAAGGCTTGTAAGATTGCGATGGTTCCTGTGAATAACAACGATTGTTTTATAAGAAATTCCCGCGGCGATAATAATTAAAAACGCTGCCATAATAATTGCTTTCAGTCGTGATTTTATTTCTGATGAAACTTCAGTTTTGTTGCTGATGTTAAAGAAAAAAAGTGAAAAAAGCGGAGCTCCTAGCAACAAGGCCCAAGTTCCAAACTTGGCGCTAAAAAGATCCGTTGCCTCATGAATGTCTGTTTCAAAGACGTTCTGTATCATTTCAGCGCTTATTACAACCTTGAAATAGTACATGTTGTAGGTAGCAAAAATGGCTATCAAAGAAAGAATAGTAACAACTGTTTTTTGAATGTGCGGTAACAAAATAAGATTAAAAGCAATGGTAAATACAGCACTTAAACAAATGAACATGGATAATACATACAGCAAATCACACGTGTTACTGGCCTTTATAATTTTAAAAATTTCACTCCAAAACGGGATATTTAAAAAACACACAAAATATAGTGAAGCTAAAAAATTAAAGGTATTTCTGCTGATTGCTATTTTCATAAAATATGTGCTTTTCCCGTAGAAGCATCAGATAAGCCAAATTCTAGATTCGCATAATTTTGGTAAAGCCCATCGCAAAGCATTAATTCTTTATGGGTGCCAATTTGTTCTATGCGTCCATGATTTAAGACCATAATTTTATCTGCTTCCATAACTGTGCTAAGCCGATGTGCAATCACCAATGTTGTGCACTGCTTGCTTAAGGTTTTTAAGTTTTGTTGTACAACAAAGTCACTTTCTGCATCCAGTGAATTTGTCGCTTCATCTAGCAATAAAATGTTGGGGCACCTTAAAAGAACTCGAGCTAGAGCTAGTCTTTGCTTCTGTCCACCCGATAGTCGAACTCCGCGATGACCAACTTTTGTTTGCAGTGAATAGGGTAATCCTTCAACGAATTTTTTCAGGTGCACAAGTTCTAGCGCATGCCATAAATCATTTTCGTTTACGGTATCTAGACCATAAGCTAAATTTTCAAAAATTGTTGTGGAAAAAATTACTGCATCTTGCGTTACAAGCCCAAGCTGTTGGCGAATGGTATCTGGTGATAAATCTTGGTAGCTGATTCCATCAAGATAAATACTGCCAGAAGTTGGTTCGTAAAATTTTAAAAGTAATGAGAAAATAGTGCTTTTGCCAGCACCAGAAGGGCCAACAATTGCAATGGTTTCACCAGGAAGTACGCTTAAGTTTAGATGGTCAAGAACCTTGCTTTCTTGGCGAGAAGGATATGAGAAACTAACCTGATGCATTGCTAAAATGCCATGATTTTTTGAGGCCCGTGTTTTTGTAATTACCTGCGAAGGAGGGGAAATATTAATGATTTCTAAAATGCGGTCACTGGCACCAGCAGCTCGATAAAAATCAGCAAATAAGGTAGAAAATGACCCTAGCGCTCCACATACAGCAATAGCGAAAAATAAAAATCCTAACAGATCGCCTTTGGTAATAGTTTGTTCAAAAACCATTTCTGCACCAAGGTATGCGATAACGCATAGGCCAGAAAAAATTAAAACCATTGCAAACCCAACAAGTTTTGCGCGAGCTTTTGCTGATTTTAAAACTGCTTGTACAAAATGCGTGTTGTATCCATGGAAAGAGGCACGATCTTGCGATGTGTGCGAAAATAAAAGCACTGTTTTTATATTGTTTAGAGTTTCATCAATAAACTGAGCAAGGTCTGCAAGAACACTTTGGGCAAACCTGCCATAAATGCGCACAATTTTTCCAAAATAGATAACAGGTAATAATAGAGCAGGGACAATCACACAACTTAGAGCAAATAATTTCCAAGAAGTTATTGCCATCATGACAATTCCCCCAATTATAATTAGGGCGTTTCTTATGAAAATTCCTAAACTATTGGTTAAGACTAATTGCAACAAATTCATGTCGCTGGTCATGCGCGCTACTAGATTTGCTGGCTGATATTCTTCAAAGAAAGATACAGGAAATTTGAGAATGTGATTAAAAAGGTCATAGCGTAAACGCGCCATCATTTGCTCACCTATCCAACTGATGTAGTAAGTACGCGCATAGCTTGCTAGCGCTAACAGTACAACGCTTGTGCCCAGCCCTATTAAAATCCACCCAAAATAGTCAGATCCTTTTGTTAACAATCCTGTATTAACACAAAAGCTTAAAAACTTCCCAAACCCAATTACCATGCCTGCGGCAACACCCAGCATAATGCTAGCAATCATAATAGGTTTGCTAAAATCAGAGACGTATTTTCCAAGCAATGTCCAAATTGTACCTATTGGTGCTTTTGATTCATTCTTCAATGTTGTGTCATCATAAAATGATTTTTCACGCATGTAGATCTTGCCTCAATACGTTTTCAAGTTCCGCTTTTGTTCTGGTGCATAGCCACTTTGGGGCATGGTAGGAAAAATGGTGCGCTCCTGTTATTGGCGACGAAAGCCAAATTTGATCCATTGTTCCGTGATAATTTAAAAGAAATTGTCCCAGAGGATGTTTAATTAAAAGGGCGCCTTCAGTGTAATCAGCATCCCAGTCATTTTCTAATGCATCGCATAAATCTTGTAGATATTTTAGGGCAATAGATTGATACACAATAAATTTACTTCAAAACTTTCGCCCAATATACATGGGTAATATAGGGAAATCCAATAATATCATGATCTTTGATTTGGGGGTGGGTTGCGCAAAGATTTTCGATGAGGTCTACAACTTCTGCTTTTTTTATTTCTGATAGGGCTGCAATAAAACTCATACCCAGCGCCCTTTGAATAAGGTTTTTTTTAAAAAAATGATGGGAATATGTAAATTGTTGATGTTCTAAAGGTGAAAAATAATCCTGATTTTCAAATGCATTTTTCCAAGCGCCCAGTTCAAATTTTACAATTGCTTCATGAGGATAAGAGAAAATAATTTTATGGTATTCATACACCCATGAAACTTGGCTGTTCCTTTCTTGAAATAGTATACAAAGATATCCGCCTGACTTCAGCACTCTAGCTATATCCTTAAGTGTAGCGTGGTTAGCAAACCAGTGGAAAGCTTGTGCAGTTAACACTCCTTCAAACGTACTATCTTTAAAGGGAATGCTTTCAGCTTTTGCTATAGCAGAAGAAAGTTTAGGATGCTTAGCTTTTAAAATAGCTAACATGTTAGGCAACCACTCAGTTACTGTGGGGTGCAAATCGTGTTGTACAAGCAAATCTGTAAATTTTCCTGTGCCCGCAGCAAGTTCTAGTAGTTTTGATAATGTATTAAAACCTAATTTTTTTTTTAAAAAATTTGCAATAGTGTCTGGATAGCCAGGTCTACTGTCTTCATAAATTTCGGAACAGATATCAAACGACTTCGCAGCGGGATTCATTATTAGGTGCTTTCTTTGGTGGAGCCTAGGGGAGTCGAACCCCTGACCTCTACAATGCCATTGTAGCGCTCTCCCAACTGAGCTAAGGCCCCATTCTCTTTTTTTAAGTGTAAAACATTCTCGTGGCAAGTCAAAATTTCTTTATGCAGAGATTTTCAAAAGAGGTATTTAGTGCCTAAAAAGTATCATATTCTGCTTTTAGGTTTCTAAAACTAAGGAACTTTCTAGCTTTTGAGTAAATGCTGATCCCTCAATAATCGGAGTTATTGCTTCTGATGATGTTGTGTCAGATATATCGAACGTAGGTAGCATAAACATTTCTACAACAAACCTTCAGGATCAGTAATTTCGCAGCCTAGAATACTGCCATCTGGGTGCTTATAGATTTTTTTGATTTGCATCGTCGCATAAAATCGATCGAGTTGTGTCTCTCGATCCATTGCAATTTTGATCGCTTCTTCTCTTTCCAGTTGTTCTTTGAGATTGGATTCATAGACAGAACGAATATGTATTATTTTTAAGCGATCTTTTAGGGGCATAATTATTTTAACTTGCATATTAAAGTTGGCTTTATCCATTTTTAATAATTCTTCTTCAGTGGCTACTCCCATTTTTTCTAACAATATTGCTACATCTAATCTTTGTTCCGCCGTCTTTCTGGCAGCTTCTTCTTTCTCTTGTTGCTTTTTAATTTTGAATTCATGGCTAGAGCGGATATGTATTAGCTGAGTGCGATCTCGGCAAGAAGAAATCTTTTGCAGTAAGGAAGTAAATTCTTCTCCAGATAATGCCAATAAAGCTTCTTCATCAGCAACGCTAATTAATTGCAATAATTCCAGAATAGATTTTTTGCTAGTAGTCTTTGCTACTAGATTATTTGAGGCAGACGCCTGCATTTCTGGGTCAGCAGATATCATTACTGATTGTGTCGTAACAACAGGTATTTGTGGTGTTCTCAATTCTCCTTGATAGATAATTTGCGAAATATCAATATCTGGAATTTCTGACTTCTCTTCGCTAGCTGCTGCTGCATAACACCCATTCAAAAATGCAATCATTGCCATCAAATTCACTTTTTTAGTGGTAAATAATTCTTTTTGATTAACGGTTTCCTCTGTTGCAATTTTTTCTGCGGCAGCATCATGGAAAGCACCAGGGAATTTTTTCAAAATATCAATCATATGGGTATAGGTCTTTTCAAAAAGCAGGTTATCTATACCAGTGTATATTTCTCTTTCAGCATCCTCAACTGATAACGCAGCAACCCTTTCTTGTATGTTTTTGTCATTAAAAAAATAAAAATCATTGACATTCAAAAGGGTAACTTCATTATCAATAAAAAAACTTTTTAATTTTCATGAACTGGGAAGACACAGGAATTGTTCTGAAATACAGAACCTATTCTGAAAAACAATTAATTGCTAGCGTACTTACTAAGCAACGTGGGCGAGTAGATGGCATGGTAACGCGTGCTAAGTCAGCTATGCCGCAACCTGGGGATATTTGCCTTGTTCACCAAAAAGCAAGGCTAGAACAGCATTTAGGTACTTTAAAGTTGGAAACAAAACAAAGCCATTCAAGTTTACAGTTTTGCGATGCAACTAGGGTTTATGCCTTAAAATCTATGTTGGAATTGCTAGGAACGCTATTGCCTGAACATCATCCCTATCCAAATTTATGGAAAAAGGTTGAAGAGACCTTACAGCTTTTTTATAAGCAAGGCGAAGCCATAAAAGCGTATTGCTTATTTGAAGTGTTGTTAGTTGAAGAATTAGGTTTCGGCTTAAGCTTAAATATATGCGCTGTTACAGGTGGCACGAAAAACTTAACGCACGTTTCCCCAAAAACTGGCTGTGCTGTTTGCTATGATGCAGCTTTGCCCTATATTGAAAGATTGCTTGTATTGCCGGATTTTTTGATCAACAACCAAAATTCGCCTGCTGAATCAGACTATGTAAATTCATTGCTGCTTACGGGGCACTTTTTGGTGCACTACGCAAGCCATCACAAGCCTTTGCCATTAGTACGCCAAGAATTGTTGCAGAAATTGAGAAGCAGTAGTATGTAGCAATAGAAGTCTTTTCGATAAGAGACCTATCTGTTATCAATAGTACTAATTCTATTGGGTGTTTTCTGCATTGCTATCTCGAAAAATAATACATAAAAATTTGATTTGTGCCGCTTTTTTAAGTTTGGGCATTCTTTTACCAGATTTATTTCTTGGTTATGGGCGCATTTTAACCTGTACGATTCCAACAACAACATTGTTGGGTGTATTCGGCTTTTCATCTCTGTTAAGTTTTGTGCGCAATAAATGGATTCTTGGCATGACCATTTGTTTGCTGATTGTTACCCAAACTATACAAGTTAATCACTGGGCATATTTTGGGGCTCCTATTCATTCACAAGATATTATAAAAGCTTTTGTTGAGCTTGATGAAATAATACCGACGGGAATTTCACTAGCACGTAGATTATGGCCTGTTTGGTTAACGCTAGGTGTATCTACTATATGTATTATATCTGCCTTAATTTGTACAAAAGATCGTAAGCGTTTAGCGCATGTGTGGTTGGTTGTTGTTTTAGTTTTGGGTATTACTCCTGCCCTATCATACTTCAAAGGCCCTTCATTTTTTTATACAAAGCCAACATCAAGCACAATTTACAATACTGTACGGGCATTTTCTGATTGGATTATTCCAAAGAAACAAAATAAGAACTTAGGCTACAAACCATACAACATTGTTTACGGTGCTCCTAAGGTTAAGAATATTATCCTTATTATGGGTGAAAGTTTAAGTAGTCGTTACATGCACCTGTATGGATATGAAAAGCCAAATACTCCGTATTTAGATTCCTTAAAAAATAATCCGAATTTTGTATTTGCTAAAGGAATTTCTAGTAGCGTATCTACAGAAATATGCTTACAGCTGTTTTTTAACATGGTGCACAATCCCGGATTTATTGAGTTAATTAGGAAAAAAGATGCCAATTTGTTTCGATTAGCAAAACACCAAGGCTATAAAACCTTTGTCGTATCTGGGCAAAATGAAAGGCTATTTCATGATACAGGCACAGAATTTGTTGACAAATTCATTTCCATAAAAGATCTACAACAAGAATTGAAGGATAAGGGGGACGAGGTGCTTCTTAAGACTTTATCTGAGTTTGAATTTGAACAGAAAAATTTCATTGTTATTCATCTTCGTCATGTTCACGAACCTTATAGTGATTATTTGAAATATCTTCCTGATCCTATAATTCATGCAGGTTCTGATGATAATAGGCTCTCACAAACTCAGCAACACTACTCTCAGGCTATTGGTTACCATGACTATTGGGTTAAGCAGTGTGTTGCAACAATTCAAAAACTTTTTCCGCAAGATACAATGATTTTATTTGCTAGTGATCACGGAGAATTACTAGGAGAAAGAGGGCTGTTTGGACACAATCAAATGCAGCCCGAGGTGGCAGATATACCCATTTGGGCTTTTGCGATAAACGCTCATACTCAATTATTATCCTCGCTCAAAAACAAAATCATTAGTCATTACGATTTAGGAAAATATATTGCTGAACTTATTGGTGTTAAAATTACCAATCCAAATGAAGAAAAAACATTACAATTTGTACATGGCAGTGAAATTTTCACAGACTATGAATTTATGCCTTGGGAAAAAGATAATGAAAAAGCAGTGTTTTTGAGGAATCAATGGGTTAGCATGATTCCTGTCAAAAACTAGATGCTGTGCTTCAATCATATTGCTGCTTCTGGGGGAGACGAAGTATGGATTCTCCCCCTTCGCAAAGACAAAAATTACTAACTAGAGCTTCCAGCAATTATTGCTTGGCTGATGCTATTTGAACCAAGAAAAATGCGTGATGTGGTTAACGATCCAAATGCTCCTGCTGGAACATTTGGCGTATTCACAATAAGTTCTGCTGCTGTTACTGCACCAGTTCCATAGACATTACTGCTTGGCAGGCCATCTAACCCTAATCTATAGCCAAACGCAGCTGTGTTGGCATGTAAATTTGTAAGATTTGTGAATCTTACTCGGTTAGTTGCAGATGACACACCGCCAGTTGAAGCAATTTTATCCAAGTAGATGATTTCATTGCCTGCTGCACCAGTTAATGTTAGTGAGCCATTGCCACCTGCAGTTGCTACGCGAACATTATTTGCGCTGGCTTTAACCGTAGTATTATTTGTTATGGTAAGAGCTGGAGTTGTTAAAGCTGCAGTTGCTTCTAAGCTACCTCCTGTCATGTTTACTCCGCTGGTGCCAAGAGGTGTTGCACTTGCCACTTTTACATTGCCCGCGTTAATTTCAATTCCAGCTGTTGCACTTCCTAAGAATGTACAATCTCCGGTTCCCGCAAACTTTAGTCCGCCTGTGATTGGTGCTGTTAATTGTGCACCATTTGTGAAGTCTATCTCAAGAACAGGGGGAGGAGGGGGAGTAATAAGTTTGCGAATAGTGCCTGCGTAATACTGTGTGAAGTAAGGATTATTTGCACTATCAATTGCAATTCCGTATGGATTGTTTACGCTAGTCGCAAGAGTATTAATTGTTGAATAGCCACCGCTGGCAAGAATCTGTTTTATTGTGCCAGCTCCAAACTCTCCAAGGTAGAGGTTGTTTGAGTTATCCACACAAATGCCAACTGGACTGCTTAAGCCAGTGGCAAGGGTATTAACCGTTGAATATCCGCCGCTGGAAAGAATTTGCCTGATTGTATCGCCTTCCGCAAAATAGAGGTTGTTTGAGTCATCCACACAAATGCCTTGAGGATTAGAAAAACCAGTAGCAAGAGTATTAATTGTTGAATAGCCCCCGCTGGCAAGAATCTGTTTGATTCTGCCACCTGAATACTCTGCAAGGTACAGGTTATTTAAGCTATCCACACAAATACCTTGAGGGTTAGATAAGCCAGTGGCAAGAATATTAACTGTTGAATAGCCATCGCTGGCAAGAATTTGTCTAACATCACCATTGCTTTGTGAGGCGTAAAGGTTGTTTGAGCTATCAACACAAAGACCCTGGAGGCCGCTCAATCCAGTAACAAGGGTATTGATTGTTGAATACCCTGTGCTAGCAAGAATCTGCTTAATATCACCCCCTGCTGCAAAATAGATATTGTCTGAACTATCAACGCAAATACCTAAGGGATGATCTAAGCCACTCGCAACAGTTTCAAGTTCATAGCCCAAATAGGCAGTGGCATCAGCCTGCTTTGATAGCCCAAATGCTAGTGCAATGGCTAGGCAGTATTTTAGAATTGGATTTTTTTGCATAACATTCCTCTGTAATAATAAAATTAAAAACAAATACAATTCTACATATTTAAAGTTAAATATTTTTTAATACAATTTAAATATAAATTCTTTTTTTATTTAAATTCTTGAAATATTTATCTAATTTAGGAAATCTGGCACGCTGTTAATGCTTTGCCTAACTGGGGCGTGTAATCCCTTAGGCTATTTTTTACAATCATGAAGATGGAAGATCGATTATTTCTTTGATTTTTTTGATCAACGATTTGGTAACTGGTTCTAAAGCTTCAGCTTTATTAAAGCAGATTTTTTTTTCGAACCACTCTATCCGTTTTTTAACGAATAATGTCTGGTGGAAATTATCAAAACGCTTGCTGTGTCCTGGTAGGCGCAATAGATATACTGGCGCTGTTGTCGCGCATGCCTCACTAATCATATTAATGCTTTCACACGTCACAAGTAGTGCATCAGCAGAAGCTAAAATGCCTAAATATGGATTAGCAGTCTGTCCGTTTTGTTCAGCATCCCAATAGAAGGTATTAGGCAATTTAAGCTTTCGTAAAAAATTAAGAACTTCTGGGGGGGTGCGTCTTGAAGCGGTAATCAACAAAGAAGCTGAATGTTGTTGTTGAACCAATT
The DNA here is from genome assembly GCA_018062345.1 of Pseudomonadota bacterium. Lineage (GTDB taxonomy): Bacteria > Pseudomonadota > Alphaproteobacteria > Paracaedibacterales > CAITNM01 > CAITNM01. Next base: position 41,954 of record JAGOSL010000003.1, read on the forward strand.
TAATATCTTCAAATATTTTCTTGATGGTATCAAGGTCCATTTTATAAGCGCGGCTATTGCCGCCGACAATAACTCCTATTTTTGGTTGGGGGTAGTTTGAAAAGGTTTGCTGAAATTCTTTTTCAGCAATTAAAAGTTTTTCTTTTGTTACCCTGTGGATTGCTCCAAATACAGGAATAACATTAGGAGAAGATGGCATTTGATCATGGTCTGAAGGTATGACAACATCAAAATGCGAACTTGAAATTCTTGGGTTTTGTACGCAAATCAACTTTGTTGCAGGTGAATAGTGCTTAATTAAAAGACCTGCTAAAACTGAACGTCGTCCTGCTGTAATAACCAAATCTGGCCACGGAGGATTTAGGGTGTCTCCTTTATTGGAAATACTAAATTGTTTGGCAAATCGCACACAGGGGGAAATGTAATTCCAAGGAAAGCGAAGCGTCACGCGTTTTGTGATAATTTGTGGAATTTTCAGGGCGTCGGCTAATGCTTGCCCCTGCATTTCCATGCCTGCTTTTCCTTCAGTAACAACCCAACACGTTTTAATCATTAGCTATAAAATTAACCATAATCGAAATCATAGAATTTCTAGGGTTGATCTTGCAACAAAATAATGGGACTTGAGAATAAAGATTCTAATCTACTCAAGCTGTCCAAGTGATCTAATTTTTACTTTAGGGTGCACTTCATTTTGTGACATGATTACTACCGATGGGCGTACCCTTTCAAGAATTGAACGAATGAACGATCGAACATAAGCAGTGGTTACAAGGATTGGCATTTCCCCCATCATGGAAAGACGATCATAGGTTTCGTTGCAACGGAAAATGAATTCTTGCATTTGGCTTGGGGGTAAAGCCAGCTGTCTAGACTCACCATCGCCAACGATTGCGTCACTGATTTTTTGTTCCCATTGAGGGCTTAGCGTCAGGATGTTAAGAACGCCTTCATTATCTGCATTGCTGAAAGTGATTTGTCGGGTTAAGCGCAGTCGCACATGCTCAGTAATTGTCACAATATTTCTTGAAAAACTGCATGCTTCAGCAATGCCTTCAAGGATCGTTGGTAAGTCACGAATAGAGATGCGTTCTCCAACAAGGTTTTGTAACACACGTTGAATACCGCCCACAGTAATTTGACCAGGGACAATGTCGTTCAATAGTTTTTTGTAAGTTTCACTTAAATCATCAAGTAGTTTTTGAACATCAGCAAATGTAACCATTTCACTGATATTATCTTTAATAACCTCTGTTAAGTGGGTTGTTAAAACAACGGATGGATCAACAATTGTGTAACCAAGATTTTCAGCTTCAACTCTTAACGATCCTGCAATCCACATGGCAGGCAATCCAAAGCTTGGCTCTCGTGTATGCTCTCCTCTTAGGGTAATGGGTTCAGTGCTAGGATTCATAATCATTAGCTCACCTGGCTTTAAGTATCCTTTGCCGGCATCAAGTTCTTTTATGCGAATGACATATTCGTTATTGCCAAGTTGCATGTTGTCTTGAATGCGAACTGATGGAAGGTAAATTCCCATTTCTTGCTGTAATTGAGTGCGTAAATTTTTAATTTGCTCACCTAGCTGCCTGTTTTTTTCACCATTTAAAAGGGTTAGTAACCCATAGCCTAATTCTAGGCGAATCATATCCAGTGGCATTGAAATTGATTGAGACGCGGTTAATTGGGATTCTTTCTGTTCATCTGCTGTTTCTTGCCCTTGTTGTTGATCAAGATTTCTTTGATTTTCAGCGCTTAATTGTTCTTGATATGAATTCCATGAAGCATATCCTGCAAGAGAGGCTAAAATAACAAACGGCATAATTGGAATGCCTGGCAGCATACCCATAATTGCCATTACAAAAGAAGCCATACCCAAAGCAGTAGGATATGCACTTAATTGGCTATACAAAGCTTTATCTGTTGATCCCTCAATACCTGCTTTGGAAACTAATAAACCAGAGGCCATGGAAACAATAAGAGCAGGAATTTGTGTGACTAAGCCATCTCCTACAGTTAGTAATGTATACGTGTGAAAAGCGTCACCAAAACTCAGGTTATTTTGGGCAACGCCAATGATTACACCGCCAATTATGTTAATAAATGTAATAAGAAGACCTGCAATTGCGTCACCGCGTACGAATTTTGCCGCACCATCCATTGCTCCATAGAAATTACTTTCTGATTCAATTCCTTTGCGGCGCTTGCGTGCCTCTGCTTCGTCAATCATTCCTGCGGCCAAATCGGCGTCAATTGCCATTTGTTTTCCTGGCATTCCATCCAAACTAAATCTTGCAGCAACCTCAGCAATACGCCCTGAACCTTTTGTAATAACAACAAAGTTCACGATAATAAGAATCGCAAAGACAACAATTCCAATAACAAAATTTCCGCCAACTACAAACTGACCAAAGGCTTCAATAACCTTACCAGCTGATGCTGTTCCTTCGTGTCCGTGTGATAAAATTAAGCGTGTGGAGGCTACATTTAACGATAATCGAATCATTGTGGCGATCAGAAGAACCGTTGGAAATGAGCTAAATTCATCTGGTTTCATGGTAAATAAAGAAGTCATCAAAATCATAACAGAGAATGTAATAGACAGCGCTAAAGCAAAATCCATTAATGGCCCTGGCATTGGCATTAATAGCACTACCATGATTACAAGAATGCCGATTGCGAAAGAAATATCTGTTCTTCGCATCAGGTCTGCAAAGCTAGGGACTATTGTCTTAAAATCAATTGAAGCTGCCATAGTTTACTTTCTTATAGATAGCCGGATGCAACACTAGAATCTGAATATTCTTTAAGTTTATTACGTAAGGTTCGAATAGAAATGCCTAAAATATTTGCTGCATGAGTTCGGTTGCCCAAGCAATGATCTAGAGTGTGTAAAATCAATTCTTTTTCAACCTCAGAAACTTTTCGTCCTACCAAAATTGGTCCTTTATCAGATGTTTCAGCTTGTAGTGGGCCAGATAATCCAAAAATGTCTTCAGGCATAATAATATCTTCTTGAGCCATCAATACAGCACGGTGCATGCTATTTTCTAATTCACGCACATTCCCAGGCCAACTGTGCAATTGTAGTACTTCTAACGCTGATGAAGATATCGTTTTTTGATTAATAGTATTAAGATCGCAGTACTTATGCGCAAAATATTTGGCTAAGGGCTCAATATCGCCAGGGCGGTCACGAAGACTTGGCATATGGATGTTGACAACATTTAAGCGAAAATATAAATCTTCTCGAAATTCTTGAGCTTTTACCGCTTCCAGCATATTACGATTTGATGTGGCAATGATTCGAATATCAATGCGCACAGGGTTTGTGCCGCCAACTCTATCAATTACCCGTTCTTGAACAGCACGTAGCAATTTTGCCTGTAATCTTGGGTGCATTTCGGTGACTTCATCAAGCAATAATGTTCCCCCAGATGCTTCTTCAAATTTTCCAACACGTCTTGCTACAGCTCCAGTAAAAGATCCTTTTTCATGACCAAATAATTCAGATTCAAGTAAATTTTCTGGAATAGCAGCGCAATTGATCGAAATAAAAGGGCGTTCACGGCGTTTTGATTGATGGTGAATAAAATTAGCCATGACTTCTTTACCTGTTCCAGATTCTCCAGTAATTAGAATATTTGCTTCACTTGGAGCAATGCGAGATGCGAAAGTTAGAATTTTTTTTGTTTTTTCATCATTATGGATGACTTGCAAATCTTCTTTTGTAACAGCTTGAAGAACTGCCGCAATTAATTCAGGATCTGGTGGTAGAGCAACATATTCTTTAGCGCCTGCTCGAATTGCTTCGGCTGCACGTTCAGGATCTGGATTCACTCCACAAGCAACCACCGGAATAACAATGCGTTCACTTTTTACAGCAGCTAGAAATTTGATAATATCTAGAGTGATGTCAACCATAACCATGTCAGCACCTTTGCCTGAGCGTAAACTCTCAAGCCCGCCTTCAATATCGGGAATATGAGACACTTTAGCACCTTTGCTGATTGCTATTTTTGCCGCTGTACTAACATATCCATTTAAGGACCCCACAATTAATAAACGCATATTTTAAATCCTTACACTTTGTTTTTGCTTTTAATGATTTCAGTCATTGTGATGCCTAGCCTATCTTCAACCATCACCACTTCGCCACGTGCTACTAAGAGATTATTGACGTAAATATCAATAGCTTCTCCTATGCGGCGATCAAGCTCAATAACTGCACCTCTGCCAAGTTTTAGCAATTGATGCACAGGCATGCTTGCGCTACCCAGAACAGCAGAAACTTTAACAGGCACCTCAAAAACAGCCTCTAAGTCTTTCTGTTCCTGTCCTCCTGAAATTAAATCTTTTAAGTGTTCAGCAACTGATGGTGTTTCTTCTTCTAGCTCTTTATCCCAAGATGTTGTTAATTCTTCTGGGTTAATGCTCGTATTTTCAGGTTGAATAGCGCCTAATTCTTCAGGTTCAGACATTATGTTATTTTCTGGATTGTTTATATCATCCATGATTTTCTCCTTCTTCTGCATTAACCTTTAAGTGTTTTTGTAATTTTGAATGAATTTCTTCATAACGTGAATCCAGATTCCATTTAGCGCTTCCACCTTCCCAATTAATTTCACAAGCGTTTTTGCCAAATTCTGGAATTTTTATCACATCGATAGTTTCAGGATACGAAGAACGCAAACTTCGCAAATTTTCCGCTATATTTTCATAAAGTTGTTCAGAAACTTTTACTTGAATTGGAACTTTTACGATGAGTGATTCAATGACTTCGTGTAAAATGTTTTTCATTTCTTCTTCGCCTTGTTTTTGGAAAAAATAAGGCATGGTCTTTTGTAAAACCATAGAGCAAACTTTTAAGATATTAGGAAAGAAATGCTCAGAAAATGATTTTTCTAAAGCAGTAATTTCTTTAAGGGATGAATCAAGTTGTGCAAGTACTTCCTGAGTCATTGCATCAAGTTCTCTATTAGTTCTTAATTCTCCTTGAGTAAGGCCTAATTCCATTCCCTCGTTAAAACCTTTTGTATAACCCTTGGCCTCTGCTTTGGTCTCGGCTTTTTCCAAGTCTTCTTGAGTGAATGTTATGTTTTCACTATGATTACCAAACTCAAACACCACTAGTGGTTTAGGCTTAGCATTAGAAAATGTGTCAAAATTTTGCTCTTTCATAATCATTCCACAAGTTGTTCTTTTTTCTCATCACTGTTGTAGATGCTAATTTCGTTATGCGCAGCCAAATTTTTGGCTGTTGCTATAATTTCATTTTGGGCCTTTTCTACATCTTTTAATCTGACAAGACCTAAAACATTCATGTCGTCCAGCAGAAGTTTTGCGCTGCGTTCAGACATGTTTTTAAGGAATTTGTCTTTAATACGTTCAGGGGTTCCTTTTAGTGCAACAGCTAGCTTTGACCTATCTACTACTCGTAGCAAAGTGATAATGCTTGATTTGTCTAGCTGTCCTAAGTCTTCAAACGTGAACATTAGATTGCGTATTTTTTCCGCAATTTCAGGCTTTTTTTCCTCAAGTTTGCCAAGCAAACGTGCTTCTGAAACGCGGTCTAAATTATTGAATACTTCAGCAACCATTTCGTAAGGATCTTTCTTTGAAGATCTACCTAATGTGCTAATAAATTCTTTGTGTAGAGTGCTTTCTATTTCTGTAAGCACTTCTCTTCTTACTGTATCTAAGCGTAATAAGCGCATAACAACATCATCTGCCATTGATTCAGGTAAACAGGAAAGAATTTTTGCAGAAGCTTCAGCACGTATGCGAGACAGAATAACGGCAATGGTCTGAGGTGATTCGTTTTTAAGATAACCAGCTAACATCTCTTCATCAACGCTACTTAGCTTGTCCCACATGTTTCTGCCAGTAGGGCCGCTAATATCTTCGATAATTCTATCAACGTCTTCTGCAGGCATGAATTTAAAAAGTAGGCGCCGTGTGCTTTCTACTGTGCCCACTAATGAGCCAGAACCAGATATTTGATTTACAAATTCACTGCATAACATTTCTATTGTTCGGGGATTAACAGTTCCAAGACTTGCCATAGCTTGTGATAAATTTTTAATTTCATTTAAATCAAGATGTTTAAAGATTACTTGTGCCTGTTCTTCAGGAAGTGAAAGAAGCATAATTGCTGCTCTCTCATGACCTGTGAAGTTGGCTCTTTCTTCGATTATATCTACTGTTTCAAGTTCCATATTTATTTATCCAAAGCTATCCATGATCTGATAATTGAAACTGCCTCTTCAGGGTGTCTATCAATAAGTTCAGCTGTTTTTTTAATAGATGATTTTTTTACTTTTTCATCAATTTCTTCAATGGTTGGAAGTTCTTCTGATGATGCTTCTAATTCATTAGATTTATTTATGGTGTTCGTTGAAGGTTGATGACTTTTCTCAACTATTTGTTGTTCTTTTGGTGCGCTAGGTATAAGAGAGCTTAATACTTTTTCAGTTAAGTACCTGGAAGGAATTGCTTTCATCAAGGAAGAAAAAAGAGGCTTAACAACCGTAAATAAACCAATCAATACAATAAGAGCTGTCAGGCCAACTTCGATTAATTTGTTTATGTTAATATTCAATTTAGATAATATATGTTCCTTATTTTTATCCGTGCTATCTTGTGGTGGCTCGCTAAATTTTAGATTCACTACAGTGATAACGTCTCCACGTTTTTCTTGATACCCGCTTGCTGTTTTTACAAGTTCTTGAAGTTTTTTAAGCTCTTCTTCTGGTAACGCCTGATACTCTTCAGTGCCATCATCATTTTTCTTGTAAGTACCATCAACCATTACAGCAATTGATAAACGCTTTATTGTCCCCAACTCTTTAACGTAAGTTTTTGTTGAATGAGAAATTTCATAATTAGTATTTTCTTCAGTATTACTTGACTGATTTTTATTGTGAGATCCTGCAATATTTCCTTGGGTAGGGTCCTTAGTCGGAAGAGAATTCTGTATTGAAACTGAGTCTCCGACGGGGGTATGTTCATTGGAATTTGCGCCTTCTTCGCTAATGGTTTGGCTTTTAATTACCTGTCCATCTGGGTCGAATAGTACAGATGTTGATGAGACCTGATCAAAATCCATATCTACGGAAACTTCTGCTCGTGTTTTATTTAATCCAAGTGTTCTATCAAGAAGGGACTCAATAGATCTTGCTATTCTTTGCTCATACTCTCTTTGTGCTGACTGCTGGGTTGTAATAGCGCCTTCCGCTTTTAATGAATCTTTTCCACGGGCAAGCAAATTGCCTCTATCATCTACAATTGACACGTGATCTAAAATCAAACTTGGGACAGCTGATGAAACCAAATAGCGAATTGATTGAACTTGCGTTGCAGAAAGAGCAGATGATCCCTTTAATCGTACCATAACTGAGGCGGAGGGTTCCTGTTTAAACTCACTGAAGAGTTCACGTTTTGGAATAACTAAATGAACGCGTGCGCTTTGAATTCCTTGGATAGTTTGAATTGACTTTGCAATTTCTCCTTCCAGTGCCCTTATTTGGTTAATTCCAAGCAGAGCATTTGTTGTGCCTAAGATATCTTGTTTATCAAATATTTCGTATCCAACGTTGCCTCCGCCCGATGGCATGCCATTTTGCGCAAGCTCCATGCGCAATTTTGCAACTTCATCTGCAGGGGCATAAATTTGTGTTCCATCTCCTTTTACTTCAAAAGGAACGCCCATTGTTTTCAGTTTCTCTATAATGCGGCCCCCTTCGGCAGCTTCTATTTGACTGTATAACAAAGCCATTTCTGTTTGATTCGCACGCACCATAATGTAGCCAAAGAAAACCATCAATCCCAAGCCGATTCCGGCCATGGTAAAAAGGCGTCCGATGCCAAAGCGTTGCAATATTTCGTTCAAGGGTATGCTCAATATGGTTGTTTGTACCCTTAAGGTAGACCGAAAGAATTAAATAATTGGTTAACAACCCGGCAAAAATTGCCTAAATAAAAATTTTTAGGAAAATTTATCCTATCTATCTGCTAAAAGTCGCGGAATAAAACGAAAATATGGGTGTTACTCTTTAACAACTTTTTTGAAAAATTGCTTTTCTAGTGTATAAAGATCTCCGTTTTTTATCATTTCTTCCAGAATTTCGTTAATGCTGCTTAATAAAGGGGATCCTTTTGGCAGAGCAATTGAAAAATCAGTAATAGTTCCTTCTATTGGCATAATTTTTAAGTTTGGATTGTTGTTTTGCAATTCGTATGCCTCCGAAACCCCCGTTGCGATAGCGTGACATTTTCCCTCAAGCAAAGCAGCTAAAAGTTCAGAAAACTTTGTGCGAGTTATTACTTGAGTATCTTTAAAGTTATTTTTTATATCATGCTCATAAGTAGTGCCAGCTTCAATTCCCACAATTTTTCCAGAAAGATCTTCAAGGTTTTTTATTGAAGTGGCAAAAGGCACAACAACAACTGTCATTGAGCGGTGATAGGGTATTGTGAAATCTGCATATTTTTCGCGCACTAGATTTTTTCCAATAGCGGCAATTGCTCCATCAACTTGCTTTTGTTCAACAGTTTTTAAGATTCCTTCAAAAGCTATATCGTGAAAATGAATTTTTTTATTAAGCTTCTTAGCAACTGCATTAATAATTTCAATTTCAAATCCTTCTAGCTTGCCATTCTTATTGTAAATATATGGAGGATAATCGCTAGAAACTGCGATGTTTAAAGTAGAATCATCGGTATTATTTTGTTTCGTATCGGAAGCTTTTTCACAAGCTGAAAACAATAAAAAACTTAGTAAAATTCCAAAAAACTTCATAAAATTACCCCTTTAATTGATTCATTTCACTTAAGAATAGGCTACCACGATTACGATAATAGAGCACTATAATTGCTAAGCCTATAGCTGCTTCGGCTGCAGAAGTTGTTAAAATAAAAAGTGAAAACACTTGGCCATCTAGATCTTTCAAAAGATAAGAAAAGCCAACAAAATTAATACTTGCACTTAGCATGATAATTTCTATCGCTAATAAAACTGAAATGATGTTATGTCTTCTGTGATAAATACCAAATAAGCCCAAACAAAATAAATAAATGGATGGAACCAAAACCATTAAATGGCTCATAAATCAACCCCTTTATGAAAAGGAGCATTTACAAGTTCTAGTGTATCTGAAGGTTCACGGCTAGATTGTTGCTTAATATTTTGGTGAAGTATGTTGTTGCGATGACGCAAAGTTAAAAGAATAGCCCCAATCATAGCAAGTAAAAGCAACAACCCAGAAAGCTGAAAGATATAAAAATAGTATGTGTATAAGTGATTTCCAATAGCATTAGTATTTGTAATCATTTGCGGAATAGGAAGTGCTATAACATCTATTGCTTTTTCCCAAGTTTTCCAGGGTAATACGGCTATAATAAGTTCTGCAAAAAGTGTGAAAGCTAAAAGAGCGCTAAATCCGGTATATTTACTAAATTCAAATTTAAGTTTTTCTTGATCAACTTCTATCATCATCACAACAAAGAGAAACATAATGCAGACAGCCCCTACATAAACAATAACAAGTATCATTGCTAGAAACTCAGCGCCCCACAGTAAAAATAAACCAGCAGCATTAAAAAATGTCATAATCAATAGTAACAGACTATGTACTGGGGTCCGCATTAATACAACGCCTGTCGCAGAGCTTAACAAACCGCCCACGAACATTATATAAAGAATGCTCTCTCCCATTACGTGTGCTCCGCATTTTCTTTTAGATTTTCAGCAATGGCAGTCTCCCAAATATCGCCATTTTTGTGTAAGCGTTCTTTGTTAAAGATAAGTTCATCATGTGTAAGTGTTGAAAACTCAAAATTTGGTCCTTCTACGATAGCATCAACAGGGCAAGCTTCTTGGCAGAGGCCACAATATATACATTTTGTCATATCGATGTCATAGCGAGTTGTTCTGCGGCTACCATCTTCTCTTTCTTCAGCTTCTATAGTAATAGCTTGGGCTGGGCAAACGGCCTCACATAATTTGCATGCAATGCAGCGCTCTTCTCCATTTGGGTAACGCCTGAGTGCGTGCTCACCTCTAAACTTTGTGCTTTGTTCTGTTTTTTCAAATGGATATAGACGGGTGACTTTACGCTTAAACATATATCTAAAAGTGGTTGCCAGCCCTAAAAGAATGTCGTAGAGAACAAGCTTTTTTAGATGTTTTTTAAAGATTTCAATTTTTTCTAACATTAAATAGCCCCAACCTGTGATAGCTTTATGGCTGCTACCAATATTACAGCTATTAGTGATATTGGCAGAAAAATCTTCCAACCTAAACGCATTAATTGGTCGTAGCGATAACGTGGCAAACTTGCTCGAATCCAAATAAATAAAAAAAGAAAAAATGCAATTTTTATGGCAAACCATATATACCCAGGAATCATTTGAAATAAAGATATGTTGAAAGGAGGTTGCCATCCTCCAAAAAATAAAATTGTATTCATTGCGCTTAGCAAGATCATGTTTGCGTATTCACCAAGGAAAAATAGTGCGAATGGAAACGAAGAATATTCAACATGATATCCTGCCACTAGCTCAGCTTCAGCTTCTGGTAAATCAAATGGAGTGCGATTGGCTTCGGCCAGAGATGATATAAAAAAAATTATCCACATAGGAAATAGCGTTAAAATAAACCAAGTTTCTTGCTGTGCTTTTACAATGGCCGATATGTTTAAGGATCCAACCTTTAGTAATACGGTGATAATTACTAATCCAATCGAGACTTCGTAAGATATCATTTGAGCTGCTGAACGCATAGCGCCAAGAAAAGCGTATTTTGAATTGCTTGCCCAACCTGCCAAAATAATCCCGTATACTGTTAAAGATGAAATGGCAAACAAGTACAGAATGCCCACATTAACATCAGCAATCACAACACCGTCATCAAAAGGAATAACAGCCCAAGCAGCTAAGCTAAAACCAAAAGTTAGAATTGGCGCTAAAATGAATAAGATTTTATTAGCAGCGAAAGGGATAGTTATTTCTTTGTGTAATAGTTTTATCGCATCAGCAATTGGCTGTAATAAGCCAAATGGCCCAACCATATTCGGCCCAATGCGAAGTTGCATTGCCCCAATAATTTTTCGTTCTGCATAGGTAATATACGCAACAGTTAAAATTAATGGCAAAATGATGGATAAGCACTTTAGCGCAACCCACAAAATCTGCGGAAGTGCGCAGCAAGAAAAAAAGAAAAATTCCATGCAATGATTGCTAAATTCTGCCACGTTGACCCTCCTGAATTTCACGAATTGCATTGGCCATGTTCACTGAATGACGGCTAATAACATCGTGCATATAGTAGTTCATGGTTACAGGTGTAAAATTTTTAATAGTGCCTTTGGAAACGGTTGTTCTGAATGGTTCAAAAGCAGCAGGTTCATCAAATTTTGGTAATAATTCTTGCAGTTGATCCAACGTATCAAAGGGTAGGGGGTTCCCTAATTTTTCAGAAAGAGCGCGCAGTATTTTCCAATCCTCTTTTGCTTCACCCAAAGCAGATGTTGCTTGATGTGTGCGCTGGCTTATACCTTCCATGTTTGTAAAAGTTGCAACCTTTTCTGAATATGCCAAGCCTGGCAAAATGACATCAGCTTGATGGGCGCCTTTATCACCATGATGACCTTGGTAGATTACAAAAGTATCAGAGAAATCTGCATCTATATCAACATTTAATAAATATAAAAGTCTTAATTCACCTGTTTTTGTAGCCTCAAGTATTTGATGAAAATCTTTCCCATTGGGTGTTGGTGTAAAGCCAACGTCTAATCCGCCAACTCTTCCAGCTGCTGTATGTAGCAGGTTTACCTCAGTTGCGAATTTTTCACGCAGCTTGTTAATGTAAGGTAAAATAGCCTTTTCCGCATTATTTAAAAAGCAATTGATGCCAAGTATGACGACAGGATTTTTTGCAAGCTTTAAAGTTTTAGAAAATTGATGAGAGCCACTTATGATTTCATCTAAAACGTCTTTAGTGTTGCCTAGATGTTGGTAAGAATATGTTAAATCAACAAGCTCACCAATGAGTCCGATAGAGCAATTATTTTTTACAACAGCTTTGCGCAAACGTGCATTAACCATGGTGGCTTCACGACGTGGGTCACATCCGATCAGCAATATAGCATCAGCATTTTCTAAATTTTTTATGGATGTATTAAATAAATAGTGACTGCGATGATCATAGGGGATCATGGCGCCATCTGTGCGACAATCGCGATTTTCTACACCTAGACTATCTAAAAGCATGCGTAGTGCTAATTGACTCTCTTGATCGCTCAAATCGCCTGCAAGAGCTGCTATTTCAGAAGCATTTAATTTTTTAATTTTTTTTGCAATTGCTTCGAATGCTTCTTTCCATGTACATGGAACAAGCTTCTTGTTTTTTCTAATATAGGGCTTATCAAGTCGCTGGTAAAAAAGGCCATCATAGGCGAAGCGTGTTTTATCACTAATCCACTCTTCATTAATATCTTCATTAGTGCGCGGCATAATTCTTAGAACTTTATTATCGCGCGTGTCTATGCGGATGTTGCTACCCACAGCATCATGTATATCAATAGAGTCAGTATGTGTTAATTCCCACGGACGTCCATGAAAAGCATAGGGCTTATTCGTAAGGGCACCAACTGGGCAAATATCGATCATATTGCCTGAAAGTTCTGATTGCATAGCTTTGCCAAGATAACTAACAATTTCTGAATGTTCGCCGCGTCCTTTTGTGCCAATCTCTTCTACTCCAGCAATCTCAGTTGCAAAGCGCGTGCATCTAGAACAATGAATACAACGATTCATGACAGTTTTGATAAATGGTCCCATGTATTTATTAACAACAGAGCGTTTGTAGAATTTATACCTACTGCTATCAGAGCCGTAATTCACTGTAAGGTCTTGTAAATCGCACTCTCCGCCCTGATCGCAAATGGGGCAATCAAGAGGGTGGTTGATCAATAATAATTCTAAAACGCCTTTGCGAGATTCTTCTACCATTGGGGTTTTTGTATGAACAACCATTCCTTCTGAAACAGTAGTGGCACAAGAAGCTATTAGTTTCTTAGAGTGCTCAACTTCAACCAGACACATACGGCAATTGCCCGCAATACTTAGCCGAGGATGATAACAAAATACAGGAATTTCCTTTTTTGCTTTCTCGCAGGCTTTTAAAATTGTTGTGCCCGGAGCTACTTCGACTTCTTGACCATCGATCAGCAATTTTATCATATGATGTTGCTTTCCTGATTATTTGTGCAAACATGCAGCGTCATAAATATGATTTTTAATAGGGGTATTAACCAATTTTTAACCTTTGTAGAGTAAGGGGTATCCGCCCCCCACCCCCACCCTTCAGAAGGGCGGGCACCACAAACCATTAAAAACCTATTCTTAGATAAGTTTCTTTGGTCGAGTGTCGGTATCACACTCGTTATGGTCCGGATAGTATTTAGTATATATCGAAGGTTGTTAAGAAACATTTAAAGCCTCTGATGAATTTAAAATGCGTGCTTCCATTTCAGGGCGAAAATGGCGAATTAGTCCTTGAACTGGCCATGCTGCAGCATCTCCTAACGCGCAAATTGTATGGTCTTCTACTTGTTTCGAAACGCGATGTAGTAAATCAATATCACTAATTTCAGCTCGTCCTTTAGCAAGTCTTTCCATCATGCGCCACATCCACCCTGTGCCTTCGCGGCATGGTGAACATTGTCCACAGCTCTCATGCATATAAAATTTTGATAATCGAGCAATAGCCTTGATAATATCGGTTGATTGATCCATCACAATAACTGCCGCGGTGCCTAGGCCACTCTGTGCAGCATGCAGTGAATCAAAATCCATTAATACGTCATCACAAATAGATTTTGGCAAAAGCGAAACTGATGATCCACCTGGAATAACTGCCTTTAAATTGTTCCATCCCCCGCGAACGCCACCGGCATGTTTATCAATTAATTCACGCAACGGAATACCCATTTCTTCTTCTACGTTGCATGGATTATTAACGTGTCCAGAAATAGAAAAGATTTTTGTACCAGTGTTATTTTGGTGGCCAATGTTTGAAAACCACCCAGAGCCACGTCTTAAAATTGTTGGAACAACTGCGATAGATTCCACATTATTAATAGTTGTGGGTGAATTATACAGACCAGATTGTGCAGGGAAAGGAGGTTTTATGCGCGGAAATCCTCTTTTTCCTTCTAGGCTTTCCATTAATGCGGATTCTTCACCACAAATGTACGCGCCAGCGCCCCGATGCAAGTAAACATCTAAATGCCAGCCGATTGTTTTTTCTGATTTTTTGCCGAAAAAACCAGCGTCATATGCTTCATCGATAGCTGCTTGGAGTATTTCTGCTTCGCGAAAATATTCACCACGCACGTAAATATATGCGACATGAGCGCCAACAGCGCAGCTAGCAATGGCTGTACCTTCTAATAATTTGTGTGGTTCGTTACGTAATATGTCGCGGTCTTTGCAAGTGCCTGGCTCACTTTCGTCTGCATTTATTATTAAATAATGCGGCTTTGAGCTGTCTTTTGGCATAAAAGACCACTTCATCCCTGTTGAAAATCCAGCTCCACCACGCCCTCTAAGCCCGCTAGCTTTTACCTCTTCAATAATCCAGTCTTGGCCTTTTGCAATAAAAGCTTTCGTGTTGTCCCAATCATTTCGGGATTTTGCAGATTTTAAATTCCAAGGTGCTTCGCCATAAAGGTTAGAAAATATGCGATCTTGAGGTTTTAACATGAAGCTGCTTTCGAACATTGACGATTCGTTTGCGAGCCAACTTTTGGCTTTTTACCAGCCTTTAATGTTTTAATAATATTGGTGATTGATTCGGGTGATAAATCCTCATAAAAATCATCATTAATTTGCAGGGCAGGGGCGTTTACACAAGCGCCCAAACATTCAACTTCTGATAAGGTAAACATACCATCTTCTGTGGTCGCACCTGTTTTTACGCCTAATTCTTTTTCGCAGGTTTTTAGAATTTCTTCTGAACCACAAAGCATGCATGGTGTGGTGCCACAAACCTGAATATGGTATTTACCGACTGGTTTTAAGTTAAACATGCTGTAAAAACTTGCGACTTCAAATACACGAATTTCAGGCATGCTTAAAAAATTAGCAACAACTTCGATTGCTTTAGGGCTTAACCATCCTGCGTTTTGACGTTGCGCCAAATCTAGCAAAGGAAGAACAGCGCTGGCTTTTCGTTCTGGTGGATATTTCTTTAAAATATTTTCAATCTCACAAAGATTTTCCTTGGTAAATGTGAATGTCATTAGCGATCAATCTCCCCAAACACAATATCCATAGAGCCTAAAATTGCGACCACATCTGATAATAAATGTCCTCGGCTCATATGATCAAGTGCTTGTAAAAATGCAAAACCAGGAGCGCGTATTTTACACCGGTAAGGTTTATTTGTTCCATCTGAAATTAGGTGCACTCCAAACTCTCCTTTTGGAGCTTCAATCGCCACGTATACTTCGCCTGTTGGGACATGAAACCCTTCTGTGTATAACTTGAAGTGATGAATAAGTGCTTCCATCGAGGTTTTTACTTCATTACGTTTTGGGGGGGCTATTTTTTTGTTTTCATGGGTCACTGGGCCTTGTGGCATTTTTTCTAAACATTGCAAAATTAGTTTGACCGATTCACGCATTTCAGCAACGCGCACTAAGTACCTATCATAGCAATCGCCATGTTTGCCAATTGGAATATCAAAGGTTAGCTCTTCATAAATTTCACATGGTTGAGATTTCCTTAAATCCCACGCTACCCCTGAAGCCCTGAGCATTGGGCCTGATAACCCCCAGGCAATGGCATCTTTTGCGCTAATAACGCCAATGTCTACAGTGCGTTGCTTAAATATACGATTGTTTGTAACTAAATTTTCAATGTCATTGATAGTGGTTGGGAAGCGCATGGCAAACTGGTGAATTTCATCTAATACATTTTGACTTAAATCCTGATGAACACCACCCGGCCTGAAATAAGCTGCATGCAAGCGGGCACCACTAGCTTTTTCATAAAAGCCCATAATAACTTCACGTTCTTCAAATGCCCACAAGAATGGGGTCATACCGCCAACATCAAGCACGAACGTGCCAATATTAAGTAAATGATTAGCAATGCGGGTTAATTCACTAAATAATACGCGTATGTATTGCGCGCGAATGGGCGCTGTTATTCCTAATAATTTTTCAATCGCCAGTACATAGGCATGCTCTTGATTCATGGGCGAAACATAATCTAAGCGATCAAAATATGGAATGGCCTGCAGATAGGTCTTATTTTCTATAAGTTTTTCTGTGCCACGATGCAAAAAACCAATATGAGGGTCTGCCCGGTCGACAACTTCGCCATCTAAATCTAAAACCAGACGCAATACTCCGTGTGCGGCTGGGTGCTGTGGGCCAAAGTTGATAGTATACTTATTACCGCTCATGGCTGATGAGCCTCTTTTTCGTCCTTTAATAGATCTTCCCACTGACCTTCCCAAGGGCTTAAAAAATCAAATTTGCGAAAAGGTTGCTCAAGATCCAATTTTTTATATTCAACTTTTCCAAGATCTTGGTTGAACGTTATTTCGTTGTATCCTGAAAGGGGAAAATCTTTGCGTAAAGGGTGGCCTGTAAAATTATAATCGGTCAGAATACGCCTTAGGTCTGGGTGATTATCAAAGGGAATTCCAAACATATCCCAGACTTCACGTTCATACCAGTTAGCATTAGGGAAAGCATTAATAACAGAAGGTATTGCAACTGATCCATCTGTTTCTATTTTTACCATTAGTCGCGTGTTTACAGAATGACTTAACAAATGATACACAAGCTGATATCGAAGAGGACGATCAGGATAGTCTACCCCTGCTAAATCAATCAGCTGTAAAAATTTCATTTTAGGGTGATCACGCAGCAGCATTAGCACCCGAACAATGCTTGCAGGAAACACCACAATACTTGTGGGGTCAGTCATTGAGTCGACTTTTTGCAAGTCGGGGCCCAAAGATAATAAGAGGGCGTCTAAAAATTCTTTCAATGCTGCTTAAATTTACATTGGATTGTTTAAGTATATCACGGAAAATTTTTGTGGAAATGCATTTGTTTGGGAGGAGATGGTGAGTTTGTATTGAATGAGACCTTAGCTCTCTTTTTTATTTTGATTAAGCATTTATTATGGTAACAATAATTCAAATTAATAGATTTACACAACACAATAAAATGGTTAGATTTTTCTCTTGTTTGATTCTTACATTTGGTTTTTGTGCAAGTACTGTTCTTGCTCCTGGGCTATTGGGTGGTACTTGTTCTCCACGCTGTCCATCAGTACCTAGTTATATCAATAACCCTCCTGAAGATGTAAAACAGTATTGTTTAACTGCTCTTACCCAAAGATTTGGTGAAATCAAGGACATGATTACATTAACAGGAATGAGTACTTGCGAATCATTCTCTGATTTTGTTTGGTGTCAAGTTCGTGATGGTGAAGGGCAGCTTTTCAGTATTTATGGCTCTAACTCAACTGGTGTAACGCTTACAGTAATATGCCCTGAAAATCAGAGTGATTTATATTTTACTGAGTTTACGCTGCACAATGGTTTCTTACAGCTAAGGTCAAAAAATCCTGAAAATGCTAGTGAAATTTTTTGCTGGGAATTTGATTATACTAACTGGAAAGCCATTTCGGAAGACGATTGGCTATATTATCCAGAACAGCGAGAAAAGCAAATTCAAACTTTATACCCAGGTCATGCCTGTAATATTATAAGCGACAGTAAAGGAAATGTTTTAGCATTTCTCGTTGATCCATTGGATGTGGGCGTTGAGCGGGCCATCCTATTCAGGCGCCTTTGGGCTACGGATTGTGAACAAACTGAGCTTTTCAGAGCAAAGGCTGATAGTATAAAGGCGGACGGCATGTTTGTTAGGTACCAAGGGCTAGATGGGCATTCCTATGCAAAGAAAATTAATCTAGAAAATATGACATTACAAGAAGCATTGCCGGTTCATCCACTTGAACTGCATTGGCATGAATTAGCATTTAGTAATGCAGGTAATTTATTATTTGCTCGACATACATTGCCAGCAACTTTGGTTGCGCAATACTGGATAATTCAGAATGGAGATTGGAAAATTATCCATGAAGGGCTATTCCCTGCTCAAAGTTTGCGGGTAAATGGAGCAGATCAAGTGTATCGATTTTCTTACGCTGATACTGGGCTAACCATGGAATGGCTTAATTTGGAATATGTATTTGAATCGACAAACGTAAATGATTTTCCTATTCAGCTTATTTGTGGATCGTTCACAGCCTCCACTAAAAATCCTTGTGAGATTTTGGCGTTACAAGATTATAGCGCTGGAAGTTTTTTTTGGCGTTTTCCACCCTCTAGCGTATTAACTCTTCAAGCTGAATATGATTCTCTCCTTGAAGATCTTCGTCGGCAGTGGAAGAGTCAAGGAAAACATTATGCTGATCGAACTTTATCAGTTGAGTCTTTTCATTTAAATGAAGAGAATAATTTTGATAAAATGTTCGTTAGCTTTCCTGAAAATTCTCTTCTGCAATTCTATGCTGAAATTCATTCATTTAGTTCAACAATCTATTTATTAGGCAATGAAGATCAATTTCACCAACCACTGCAAATATACAGTGTTGATGTTGAGGGGCATGCGGTACCATATTTTTACGTGCCTCCTGTCGATGGTTTGTCCAATGGAAAAACACTGGTTATGATGGATGGTGGGCCTGAAGGCGCATATACAGG
>JAGOSL010000003.1:60849-180275 GCA_018062345.1 Pseudomonadota bacterium
GCTGGGCTGTGATTATTCCTCAGGAAAGTCTTCGTACAGGGCATGGGTGGAGCCATTACTCTAAGGGTATTGGCGAAATGGGACGCAAAAATTTACACCAACTACTACACATTTTTCATGATGCTATTGCAAATATACAGTGTTGATGTTGAGGGGCATGCGGTACCATATTTTTACGTGCCTCCTGTCGATGGTTTGTCCAATGGAAAAACACTGGTTATGATGGATGGTGGGCCTGAAGGCGCATATACAGGAGGGTATTCTCTCTTCATAAAAACTTTCACGCAAGCTGGCTGGGCTGTGATTATTCCTCAGGAAAGTCTTCGTACAGGGCATGGGTGGAGCCATTACTCTAAGGGTATTGGCGAAATGGGACGCAAAAATTTACACCAACTACTACACATTTTTCATGATGCTATACACAAGCACTTAATTGAAAAACCAGAACAAACGCATTTATATGGTTGCAGTTATGGTGGCTTTGTTGCTGCTTCTTTTGCTTTGCGTTGGGATTTTTTACACGAACAAGCAGGATTGCCAAAATTATTTAACTTTCAATCAATTGTTGCGCAAGCTGCTTATGTAGATAATGACTCATCACCTTGGGCAAACAGAGAGACGATTGTGGGCACAACTGACCCCAAAATATTTTATAATTCTTTCATGCCTGTAAATTTAGTGAATGGCCAGTTGTCAGCACCTTTTTTTATGGTGCATGGAAAAGTGGATATTAGATGCTCAGCAAATGATATTAGAACTTTTGCTAGCGCATTAACTTCAGCCGGCAATCCTTTCAGGATGTTTTGGTATAATGGTGGTCATAATCTGCCTTTCAATGAATGCTACCTGAAGTTTTTGTTAGCTCTTATGGAAGGTTGCCAAATTGACAACATACTAACCGAAGTAGGGTTTACTCAAGAAATGTAGGTAGCTGTTATTGCCAGGTTAGGCAAAGCTCTGTCGGAAGAATAGCTTTGTCTAACCTGTAAATGTATATACTTTAGATATACAAAATTGATGACAAGCTTGATACGATTCAAGGGGTAGTATTATGCGATCAAATAAGGTCAATTGATTGGTCTGATTGTGATGCAAAATTTATTGGTATTTTATCAGAAATTACCTTATCAGACATTCTTGCAAAACTAACAGTTTTATTGAATTAGCTATTTTAAAAGTGCCGCCAGATGTTATCAATTTATTACATAACTTAAGCGTTATTTATCTCTCTAACTTTGCCAGCTCAACTCTGGCGCGTGTTTCTATTTCCAATAAAATGTTGCGCAGGCGTTCGTCAACAGTTGATTCAATTTGATCCTTCAAAAGAGAAGTAATATTTTCTAATGTGTCTTTGGGAATACTGCCGGTAATAATATCTAAGCGCAGCTCATCTAGCTGCTTTAAGATTTTATCCCCTTTTTCAATTGCCTGCTTTTGCCCTCTACGTCTGGAGTCTAAATTTAAAAACAGCGCATCAATCGGGCTCAGTTTGATTTCCATGGGGGCAAATGTTTCAGCAATTGTAGAGCTCTCCCCAAGAGAGAATTTTTCGTCTCCCTTAACTCTTTCAAGCTTCTTTGGGCTTGTGCCCCTAATGCCGTGTGTCGCAATCTTAGTAATATCCATGCAGTATTTCTAATAAAGCTATACAAGCATTGTATATGTAAATTTAGAGTTTTGTAAAATTAAAAATTTAGATAAACTGTATCAAAATCTAGTTAAAGCAAAATATGCACTACTTTTTTCTATCTGGGTCTTTGAGAAAAGATTCTTTCAATACAAAATTGCTTCATTTGGCGACGCAATTCTTGCAATGTGAGCAACCTGATGTTGCTAATCTTAATGAGCTGTCAATTCCTTTATACAGTGGTGATATAGAAGCTGTAGGCATTCCAGAAGGGGTACAAAAACTTGCCAAAAGTATTGAACAAGCCCAAGCGCTGATTATTGCAAGCCCTGAATATAATTATTCTATTTCTGGGGTTTTGAAAAATACCATCGATTGGGTATCTCGAGTGCGCCCCATGCCGCTTGCAAAAAAGCCTGTCTTGCTTCTTGCAGCATCCATGGGGTCAATAGCAGGCATCCGAGGTCTTTGGCAGACACGCATTCCTTTAGAGGGACTTGGAAGTTACGTTTATCCTGAAATGTTTAGTTTGGGTGTTGCCCATGAAGCATTAAATGAAGGCGGATTTGTAAATCCAGATGATCAAAAGCGTTTTGTTTCAACGTTAGATGGCTTTTCAACATTTGCAAAAAGATTTAGCTGAAATAAAATATAAAACCGAGGAAAACTAAAAAGCAATGTAAGCGTGTCCCACGCTTTGATTAATGCTAAATCTTTTAGTTTTTCTCGATGTTCGCATAGAAATGATTACTCTATCCGAATAGTATATAGTTCCTTTTGCACCAGAATCTTTATACCAATCAATTATTGTGTTTTCGTCTGATAGTGTTCTGCAAATTGTGTTAAGTTGATCCTCAGCAGTGTCAGCGATAGTTGTTATTTTTAAAATTTTATTAAGGGTGGAAATAAAGTTATCAAACCCTGTTTCCATTTCTGTTTCAGGATTTTCTGGGGTACATATAACGCTAATGGACATTAGGGCTTCATGCCATTGACGAGCTTTTTCCTCATCGTTTAATAGGTTGCTACTGAAGTTTGTTAAGCTATACAAGCCGCTTAAGAAAGAAGAGTTGCTTACTAAATAAACAAATTCATCTTTAACACTACCATTTGAATTTAGAAGAATTAAATTTAAGAAATTTCTAACCGTCACTTCAGCACAATCTGCATGTTGTGCTTCACCAAATTTAAGAACAACTTTATCCAGTATAGGGGGAAAAATTTTTGATGGGTCTGATTCTTTTAAATGCGTAATAATTTCAGCTTCTCGAATTACATCTGCTTGGGTATATGCTACTGCTTCTGTTTCGGGGTAGATAGTTAAGCCCCTTATTGCTTCTTCATAAGTTCTGGATTTTTCCCACAGATAGCTCATTAAAATATTGATTGGCAGATTTCTATTTTGAATATCTAACGAACGGCTTTCATCTATAGCTTCTCTTAAAGTTTGTAAGAATTCCCCTAGTTCTGCTTGAATCGACCTTCTCCTTTTTGGTGTCATGCTGGGTTCAAAGGCTTTAGCAATTTCAAGACTTTCAAGTATTATCTGTGCATCAGTTGCTTCGCCTGGTGTTTCAGAAATCAAAGTATTTAAAATATGCTTTATAATGGCTGCTCCAAAAGAGGTGCCTAGAAAGCAACTGGAAAGATTGTTAACTTTGAACTCTCCATTGTGTGATGGGAAAAGAAAAAATATTAGTTTAGCTATTTTTTTCTCAGGTACTAATACGTTGCTAATATACCGAGCATGACTTTTAAGATTTTTATAAAAGAACGTGGGGAAAAAAGATTTTATAGAATCTAAAGAACCAATTGATTCAATCGTACCCAATTTTTGCTCTTCTGTTGCTGATGCAGTAGAAGCAGATTCTATTGCAGCTGGCGGCATAACAGAAGTTGGAATTACTGTGTTGTATGTGTAATTTCTTACAAAAGGAGGCTCTGTACGTATTTTTTTTATAGTACCGTCTTGCAGTAGCTGTATGGCTCTAGCGTAGGAAAGATTTTTTTTAGCGCACCTTACGTATATTCCTGTCAGATTAGATGTTTGCAAATTAGGGGTTGAGCATAAATTGCTAATAAAAAAACAGAAAAAAACGAAAATCTTTTGTTTCATCAAAATAGTTACTGGTATTAATTACTATAATGATTATATAAAAATCGTTAAAAATCCATATGTATTCTCAAATTTTGCGTGAGAATAATACTGAACTAATGCGCTATTTCATCTCTATGTCTAATGCAAACATGTTCTTGGGCAATAAGAAGGGTTACGTTCTCTTTTTTCTTTTTTGGCCCTCCCTTAATGATAAATGTCAATTTTGCATCTTCATAATTTTGAACACTCTTTGGATTGAATTTTATATCTATAGTCTCTGTGCTTAAATATTTACACAGCTTATTTAATCTATAAGCTCTGTATTGATTTTCAGTGTAGCCGGGTAGTGATCCGCCGTTTCTAAGGCTTGGTATGAAGCCGTCCATAAGCGCTAGAATGTTATCAATACCAGTTAGTAGTTCTCTATTATCTTGTGCGTATTTTACACCAAAAGCTTCAAAGCCAATGGTTTTTTCCAGCCATTCCCTACCTAATTCAGGGGCGCTAGAAATTAAATCTTCACCTAAGTGATCATGATAATACGAAGTTAGAGCAGGGCTTTCGAAGATTTTTTCTGCAGCGCCTGGTCTTAGGTCACCATTGGGAAACAAAAAAGCCATATTCAAAAGATTTCTTGTAAGATTTTCTACGCAATCTCTTTGATAAATAAGGCTGGTTACAGGGTTTCCTTCAACAATTTTTGTTGCAACCAAATCATGAAATACAGCCTGCGGAATAATATGTGTGAGGGCATGTTCATAATCAGCATGCGTTGTGATTGTTTCAAAACTTGTATCAAGGGGATTTTCATCCTCAGCATCATTAGCGCAAAACGCTAAGCTTCCTATTGTTACTAAAATTCCTAAAGTGATTTTGCTCAAATTTATCTTCATGATTTTTTGGCTTTTGATTTTTTTTATACATAGAGATGTTCTGAAAGAATATCAATGAAATTTTTAAATTTATTTTACAGATTTTTTATTTTGATGTTTGAAAGTTACGCTTTTTGAAATTTTCTTCTTGGTTGCTGACGCAACAGCACATCAATTGAAAATTTTTGGTGAATATGGTAGGAAATACTAAGGATCTAAGTCACGGTAAAGATGAGTCTTCCAAAATCCAGCGCGTCAATATATTCGATTTCTCCTTATATTGGTGGTGATGTTACCCCCCAGGGTTTTGTACGTCGTGTAGTCTTAGCATCCAATGAAAATCCCTATGGTCCGTCAGAATTGGTCAAGCAGGTTATACGTCAGCATACTAGTCGTATTCATTGCTATCCAAGTGGTGCAGCAAATGAACTGCGAGAAGCACTTGGAAATACTCATGGGCTTGACTCGTCATGGATTGTAACTGGTAACGGTTCAGAAGATATTTTACACCTTTTAGCGCGCACTTTCGTGCAACCAGGTGATGAGGTTCTTATTTCTCAACACGGTTTTGGTGTTTACAAAATTGCCACGTTGGTAATGGGTGGAATTCCTGTCGAAGTTCCGCGGGTGAATTTCAAATTAAATGTTGAGGATGTTCTGGCACGAGTGACCTCTAAAACAAAAATATTTTACCTTGATCATCCTGGTAATCCAATTGCGCATTATCTAACCAATAATGAAATTGAAGATCTATTAGCTTGTATGCCAAGTCATGTGCTTGTGGTATTTGATTCTGCGTATGCTGAGTATATGGATAATGAAGATTATCATCATGGCACAAAGTGGGTGCAGAAGTACCCAAATGTGGTGATGGCACGAACTTTTTCAAAAGCTTATGGAATGGCAAATTTACGATTGGGCTGGTTGTATGCACATCCTGAAATTCTCGATCCAATTAATCGCATTCGCCCTCCGTTCAACACAACGGGCCTTTCACAAGCTGCAGGAATAGCTGCACTTAGCGATCAAGAATGGATTAGAAAATGCGTGCAATTGAATAAGGAAAATCTATCAAATTTTGTAAATGATATGAAGGGTTTGAATATCCCTATGATCCAATATGCATCAAATTTCGTGATGGCTTATTTTGAGAAAACCCAAGAGGTTTATAGGTATCTCGGAGAAAAGGGTCTGATTGTTCGCCCAATGGGTGCATACGATTTGCCTCAATATTTGCGTATAACCATCGGAAAACATGAAGAAATGCAAGAATTAATTGATGTTATAGGATCATGTCCACACCTTTAGACTACTATGTAACAGCTCTTCACACTTTACCTTCTATAGGTAAGCGTCGTGAAAAATTTTACAAAAAATTGGTGGGAGAAAGAATTATCGATCTTTTATGGCATCTCCCTAATCAACTTAGTTTTCGTACTTTTGTTAATCATATACAAGAAGCTTCTGAAAACGCGCTGATTACCCTCGAAGCAACAGTTGAATTGCATCAGCCAAGTCTTCGCAAGCGTTCACCCTATCGTGTTTGGATGCGCGATACTAAAAACAATCAGTTTGAATTGATTTTTTTTAATGCTTATCCGCAGTTTTTACAACGTGTAGCCCCAGAAGGGCGAAAAATTGGTGTTAGCGGTCAGCTAAAATGTGAGGGAACTCATGGCCAAAACCGTTACTACATATCTCATCCTGATTTTATGGGGCCTGTTGATGAAATTCAAAAATGGGTTGGAGCAGAGCGTATCTATGGCTTAACTGCCGGTATAACAAGGTCCATGGTTGCAAGTACTATTGACCAAGCGCTTAAATCTGCAAAAGATTTGCCCGAATGGCTTGTTGATTGCCATTACCCAACATTTTTAAACGCGCTAAAACAGGTTCATAAACCTGAGCATTATGACAATTTGACATTTGCTGATCTCTCACGCCAACGTCTCATTTTTGATGAATTTTTAGCATACCATCTAGGAATGATTTTAAGTAATCGCCGTGTAACACCCAAAATTATAGCAAATAGTATTTATACGCCAAAGTTCGCGCATGAGCTTGAAAATTTATTGCCGTTTACTTTAACAAATGCCCAGCAAACAGCAATTGCTGAACTTCGTGCAGATATGCAAAGCGGCAATCAAATGGTTCGTCTTTTGCAAGGTGACGTCGGTAGTGGTAAAACATTGGTTGCTGTAATGGCGGCTCTTGATATGGCAGATCAAGATATGCAAACAGCTATTTTAGTACCAACAGAAATCTTGTCACGCCAGCATATGGCAAAGATTAGTGAGCTATTAAAACCATTAGGTATTGAAGTTGCGCTGTTGACAGGTCGTGAAAAAGGTAAAACTCGAGAACAGGTTCTTGAAACCATTAAGTCTGGTAGCGCCAAAGTAGTTATAGGTACTCATGCATTGATAGAAGATTCAGTTGTTTTTCACAAATTGGGTCTGGTTGTCATTGACGAGCAGCATCGATTCGGGGTTGAGCAGCGTCTGGCTCTTTCTCAAAAATCTAGGACTGCACATATTTTATCAATGACTGCAACGCCAATTCCTAGAACGTTAGTTTTGGCAAATCATGGCGATATGGATGTCTCGGTTCTTAATGAAAAACCCAAGGGCCGAAAAATTATTCAAACTAAAGTAATCAGTGCTGATAGACTGCAAGAAGTTGTTGAGCAGGTCAAAATGGTAATGAGTAAGGGCAGACAAGTTTACTGGGTCTGCCCATTGATTGAAGAGTCCGAAAAAAGTGATTTTGCAGCAGCAGTTGCTCGCTTTGAAATGCTTCGTGAAATGTTTGGTAATCAAGTTGAGCTGCTGCACGGGCGCATGAAAGGTCCAGAAAAAGATGCTGCGATGCAACGTTTTGTAAGGGGTGAGGCAACGCTACTTGTTTCAACAACTGTTATTGAAGTTGGTGTAGATGTGCCGCAAGCAACCGTTATAATTATTGAACATGCTCAGCGATTCGGTCTTGCTCAGTTGCACCAGTTGCGCGGAAGAGTAGGGCGTAATGATATTCAATCATTTTGCTTGCTGCTTTACGGGCAACCGTTAAGCTTCCAGGCCCGCAAAAGATTAGAAGTCATGCGTGATTGCCATGATGGATTTGAAATTGCTGAACACGATTTGCGCCTGCGTGGCGGTGGAGAAATCATTGGTACAAAGCAAAGCGGCGTGCCAAAATTTCGTCTTTGCGATTTGGTCCAAGATGATCCAAGCGATAGTGTTTTTCTTGAAGAATTATTTGCCAAGGCGCACAAAATGGCAACTGATATATTGAATAACGATCCAGATTTGTTGTCTCCGCAAGGTCTGGCCCTGCGCCAGCTACTAATTTTGCATGAATATGATAATGCCGAATTGTTGCGAAAATCTGGATAAAACATAAAAGCTCCTTTAATATTTGATTAAACAAAATTTCTTACAGTATTCTGTAAAGGTGATGATGTTGCTATAGGGTGGTTTTTATAAAAATTAAATTATTACAGCTATTAGCTTTTTTTAGCTTTCAGCTCTTTTGTGCAGAAATTATCGTAACTCCAGTAGATCTTTTTAATCAACTCGATCGTGCAGTTAAAGCGCAGAATAAAATAGAGATAGAAAACCTTTTCTCGCATCCTCTTCAAAAAAAACTTACCTCTAATCACAGAAACAGCTTATTAGAGCGATCTTTATTCTTTTATACTCACAAAGAAATGGCGCTTTTCTTATTAGAAAAACAAGAAATTTTAAAGGCTAATCGCCTAGGGGTTCATGATATTTTGAGACTCTCTGTTTCAAAAGAACGTTCTGATGTTACTACGTTTGTACTATTTCAAATTTCCGATGAACAATTACAACCAGAAAGAGATGTTATAATAGATTGTTCTAATAACGCAAGGTCCAGAAAAAATTTAGAACTTATAAAAATATTTAATGATTATTTAAGTGAGAAGCCTCAAAGCATTGAAAATGTAACTGCATCATCTATAGTGGCTATACCCAATCAACAAGAAAAATTAAAAGAACCCACTGATTTTAACCCAGCTACACTTACAGTAATTACTGTTGTTCCTGATCAGCGAGAAGAGGAACAAGAAGCGCATCAAAGTATTTTTAGTAATTTATTAACTATTTTTTGGAATAATATTTCAATTAAGTAAATTTAAATTTCTTGATGCGCAAAGTTACAACAACTAACGTTTTTTTAAAGGATGTTAGGCGCTCAAAGAAGCGCGGTAAATGTCTTGAAAAACTACAATCAGTAATTGACCAGCTTGCGCACTCGCACTTGCTTGAGAAAAAATTTCACCCCCATCGCCTAACCGGCGGCGCTAGTGATTGCTTTGAATGCCATCTTGAAAACGACTGGTTATTAGTATACCGCTGCAATGAAACTTCTTTAGAGCTTGTTCGTACAGGCTCACACAGTGATTTATTTGAGTGAAAGTTCATCATTATAATAAATATAATTAACTATGCGTTAACGTATTTATTTTATAATCAAGAATATAATAAAAACTATATTAATATTTTTTAGGTATATCAAAAATCAGGAGAATTTTATAATGAAACATTTTACACAAGCACTAGTTTTTGTAGCTGTTGGACTAGGTATTACAAGTACAGCATACGCACCGGAAACAAGTACTTTCGGAAAAGCTAAGCTTTTGGCTAAAGGTACAGCTTGCTCTGCAAGGTGCGGGATTGGTCCTAGGAATTTCTCTAAAATGTTAAATGGAGATATTAAAGGCCTAAAAAATGAACAAATAAACTGCATGAAAAAATGTCTAAATTAGTTTAAAAGTAAATAATATCTTATTCATTCCAGAATAAGATATTATTGTTCTATCCATGTCGCATCAGTGCCACCACTGAATCTTTTTCACGGCTGCTACGCGAAGATCCAAATTCAAAAGTGTATGCATCTTTCAGGCACGACCCGAAAATTCCTGCAATTGTTGAAATAATGCCAACGGCTTCTCCAGGTAAATTTCCAGCGTGATGAATTAGCGTTCCCAAGCAGGTAATTAAACCAAATGCTGCACTTAACACCATAATATCGGCTCTAATATTTCGCCTGCCAACTTGTGCCAAAGCAATGTCGCGTTCACGTGCATTTCTACGATCTTGCATAAATTGTAGTTCAAGTTCGGCTTCAATTTTAATGACTTCTTTTTGAAACTCAGCAATCAATAAAGAGTTTTCAGCCAAGGCTTTTGAGGCCTCTGTAGAATCTGGCTGATTGGTAACTCTTTTTGCAATTTCAATAACCTGATGAGCTACGTTTTCAGCATGCTCACCGCTCATCCACCTGGCAATTACGGGCGCAAATTCTGCAAGCCCCAAAGCTGCAGCAATCAATGGAAATGCCATAAGTACTCCTATAATTTGTAAAATATATGATGGCCAATAAATGCCGTTGGCTTTTGACCCTTTGCCCAATAAGGAGGGTTAATAGCGACATTATGATAATGATTAGCACCCTTTGTGCAGTCATCTATATCGCCAAATAACACGGTGGTTGCAGCTAAATAACATTGCTGAAAGACCTTGTTAGCAAAGCTTGCTTCTAGCAATATTTTGCGATTGGGATCATTGATATTCCAGCAGGAAAATTGCCAGGGTTGCATGCAAATTTTATAAATATAAGGTGTATACTGCGGAAGTTTCGCTCTATTTTTTACAACCCAAGCAATAGCTTGCAAGCTCTTCATTCCTCCGTTTGGGTAATGAAATTCGCCCCTAGCTTCTCCATAAATTGTGCGTGCTAAAATTTCTAAATCCCGTTCTTCAATTTTAAGCATTTGCGTCTCCTTCGTTATTAAAAATTAATTGCCAAAAATGCGCTTCGAACTTTTCACCGCTAAGGTGATAAGTTTGGCAAGCATAGAGGGCATTATTAAATTGCGCCCAACAGCCAGGGTGATAAGGTGTATTTTGCTGCCACGCGCCTTTGAATATTGGTTGAAATTTTGGCAAAACAACTTGTGAAATGGTTTGACTATCTGCTTTTAAAATCAGCAAATCACCCTGTTGTTCAGCAGTAATAGCAGAACACAATTTACGGTCTTCTTGTGCGTTTATACGCTGTTCAAGTTCGCGAAAATTTGCATCTAGTTCTAAAATAGTAAGGGCAGATCCTTTTTCTAATCGATAAGTAATCATTGGGTATTCCTTTCACATAAAATATTAATAAAATCAGGGCTTTCGCTTGTATCAACGCGACAACTCAAAAAGCAAAACTGCGTGCCATTTTGCTCAATAAGCGCTGTAAATTTCCCAGCTTCTATGCTGCTTAAAAGTGTTGAATATAGATATTTTTCGGATTCAAAAATAACATCGTCGCAATCTTTCAGGTATTTTTTCCAAGCGCTAGCACTATTGATAAACATTTGGGGTGCATCACTGCCAACTTGTACAAAAAGCTGCTCAGTTTCTAAAATGCTGTCTGCGTAGCCTCCACATGGCCACAAGTGCATACCTTTATCGGCTGCATAAATTGCAGAAGCAACCGCAAATCTATGTTCGTAAATTTTTTGGGTTGGAGAAAGTGTCCAACTTGCATCAACCTCATAGTCTTTTTGTGCATGTAAAATTTGCGTGCCCTCTAATTTTACAGAAGCAAAACGACCTTGTCCTGACCACACAAAGCTATTGTTAGCACTAATTACTGGAATATCAGGGCACGGTTCAATATGTATTTTAGCTCTGATCCACAAGAATTTTGGCGGTATCAGCACTTCTTCGAATAGAGGTGAAATTGTTTCATTTGTCCCAATTGAAAAGTTTCCTAAATCAGCATTCACTCCAATAGATGGTAGAATTGATGCGTGGGCGAAACGCTCTTGTCCCAGTATTTTTGACCGAATCATAATGGTTGTCCTTTCAGGCGCACTTCAACCACAGACAGCACTTTTTCAAAACATCTATCTAAAGACTTATTGCTGCGCAAATCTTTCAAGGTTAAATAAATGCTGGTAGGAACTTCTTGCAAAACACCCATCATGCAATCACGCACTGGGTACTGGTTTTGCAAAAGGTGTAGCTCTTGTGTTTGGGCTGAATTCTTTACCTCAATTTGGGTGATCAAATCTTTGGGATTAAGCTTTGGATAAGTAATGCCAAGCAAGGGATCAGACGATTGAATTTCATCATTAATTGCTTCTTGAAAATATTCACAATTTTGTGATGAGCTAACATCTCTTAGATCTCCTGGCTGAATCATACCCCCAACTGTTACTTCAACTCGTTTTTGTAAACCTTTAGCCACATGGCGTATGCACGTGATTTTTCCGATAAACTTTTCTGTATCAATCAATGAATCATCAATTGTTAAATCGCGTCCTAAATTCCAAGGCAAGGTGCACTGCACTTGTATACACCGCGCTGATGCCTTTAGCTGACTTGTAATAATGGCAGTCGCATAACGCACAAATTCATGGCCCTTTGAAGTTTCAAAAAATACTGCTTGTTCACTTTTGGGCAGAGAAATTGTAATGGGAATATGTCGAATGCGATGCTTGGTTAACCTATGCTGAATATGATTTAATGACGATTTTATCAACATTTTTTCCATTCTTTGCTGATTGTATTGCCAGTGAATTTTTAAAGTTGTTTTGAAATAATGAATTTTGGCTTTTACATTTTTTTGATGCTCACCAATTTTTGTACACAAAAGTTTTGTGTAAGACTGCATACCTTCAAAACTTATTGGGCAAATTTTTGAATGTTCAACTCTATATCCACTTTGGCGACGCCCCATCCCCAAGCGCTGATCCTCTTTTGGCCAGCTTTGCGTAAGTGCAGTAGGCGTTAGGGTTGCTATTATTTTTTCAGGAAATGCACGCTCAATATATGAACTTGCATTAAATGTTCCGCCCAAGCTTTGCGTCCAATGCACTTTTAATTCAATGACAGTACTGCCAAGAGGCATCGAAATTTGTTGAATTTTAAAAGCTTTATCAAGGTACTGTCCGCTTACATTAATGCAGCGCTTACCCTGAAAATAATCGCTCAAGCTAATATTGCCAGTAACCCTATTCCAATAAAAAAGCAGGTTTCCAGCTTCTAAATAGTCACTTGGTTTGCAAGATTTACCTTGGAAAAAATCTGCATTGTAGGGCAGGGTTGTTTCTTGAACTAGAGTTTTAAGATCCATTTCAAAAGTGGGCGAAATGCAAAGTACCTCAACTTTTGTCAAATGCTGCTGGTGCTCAAATTGGCCCGATACAACCCCTTGAAATAACAATCTATCATCCTCAAATATCCCTAAATATGCGCCTGTGGGGGTTGTGAAATTTCCCGCCAATAAACTCGCTTTGGCAACGTGTCCTTCTTGGTGTGTGATGGCAAATTCAACAATATTCCAAGTGCATGATTGAGCTTGGGCAAAATCATTCCATGTGTTAGTAAAATAAAATTTAAACATAGTTGTTCCTTAAATGAAAAAACCGCAGTGGCTAACTGCGGTTGGGTTGGTGGGGTATTGGTATTTTTTACCTAATTATCTCGGCTTGGGCATAAACCAACGGGGGGGTAGTGCTGTCATATTGTTGACGCACTCTCTCAATCGCGTTTTTTAAAGGTTTTAAAGGTATACTGCATGCTCTGGTTCCGCGAACTAAATTATGTGTATTTAGATATAATTCTGTGCAACGGAGTCTGCAAAAATTAGCGTGAATAAAATTCAAAGAGCAAGAAAAAGGCCGGTATAAAAGCGTACTAATAGGTACGCATAGTGGAAAGTGAGAAGAAGAAATAATTGAAACAAGTTCATTATTTGAGTCAAACACACCACCCCCATCCATCTCATCGTAAAGACAAGATTCAAACTCTCCAAGGGGCCGATTCTCTTTTGATAAGTTGTACTGGCCATAGGGTGTTGAGTACATTTTATTATTATGAACTTTAAAAGAGCATTTTTGTGTATATGCTTTCATGGCTTTTCGTGGACCATCTAATGAGCAAAACCAACTGTTTTCTGAAATTTCTGTGCCGTAACCAACATAAGTTAAAAGATGTTGATTATCTTCATATGCGTTACGCAATGGAAACTCGTAATTTATTTTTAGATTTTGTAGGCCGATAACAGGTCTATCTAGAATGAGGAGACAAAAATTATAAGAATATTTTTCGTCGGACGATACAAGCGGAAGAGAGCCCATAACGTCATAGTAGGTTTTTTTATGGTTCGTCTCAAAGCAAACTGCACTGTTAGGTCGTGAAACGCAGCATGCTGTTGTAAAACAGGTTTTTCCTTCAAAAAAAACAGCAGAGCCATATGCTACCCACTGAGAGGGTGTGCGAAAATATAACTTTCCCACATTGTCATATGCCTGATTTGAATATGCTAATTCAGTAAGCTTTTGATCTGTTCGAACTTCTTCATCAGTGTCAGTTACTGGCACTGATGCGTGACTTGCAAAGATAATCGATACATTGGTAAAGATCAATAATAGAAATGACAACATCTGCATATTAAATTGTTTATGCTTCGATTATTTTAAAAAGGATCTTCTTAAAAAGTTATTAAAGAAAACCCTATAAAATATGGTAGGTATAGCTTCCTTAGATCCTTAAAATCAGTCGTATTCCTGCAAAAATGAGATCACTAGCCCTCGAAGTAGGCGTAAGGATCCGGTTATAAATTCACCAAAGTCTCTATTCTAAAGATCTCTCGCTCTCTTTAAAAATGGCTCAACTCTTTTAAAAACGTTTCAATTCTTTTGCATACCGTGTAGTACTTTTCAGGGGTAGTTTTCGCAATAGGTGTACTCACTTCTTCTTTTAAAACCTCGAGAGGGGTTAAAATTTCTGGTGGCTCTTTGGGAACAAATTTTTCTGTCGTTCTGCAATTTGCCAAAGCCTGTAGGTCAACAGCTATAAGAGGGCAGAGTGTTGCGTCAGCAAGGCCCCTAAATATCCAATCGTAGTTACAATCTCCTTTATCAATTTTTAGCCATTCTTTCGTGCGGTCTTCTTTATCATAAATAATTAAATAGCTAGACAGCGATGCATACGGTGTATCGCTATCTAGTGATAAAATGGGCGGGCATCGTTTCGGAAACTGATAGAAATAATCACGTCCTTCCTTTGTTCCTTCAAAAACAGTATTGGCTGGTAAATTGTATACTATAATTTTTGCCATGCCTTGTTCAGGTGCATTAATCATAAACTTGCGTTCTGGGTTACGCATCAGTAACACCTTAGCAATAAAGGAGAGCAAATCTATGGATATATATTTAGGTCTAAACGGAGAATGAACTTCATGCCTGGCGTCAACCGCTCGTGCAATGCCCATAGGTGTGCCAATTAATGCCTCTGGGGAAGCAGTAACAGTTGTGAACATAACAATTTTCTTAGCAAACTCAATATATTCTTTTTGCTGAGAATGCCCAGAGCCTAAATAATTTTCCCAACTTGCCGTCGCATCTACAATTTTTATAGGGGTTGCTTCGTAGGTGATATAGGCCATCCATTTTTCTTCAGGGGCGTGCAGTCCATCATTTATAACGCGTAAGGCTTCCTCAGATCCGGTGCCTGTATAAACTTTCGCTCCAGTACTACTACGATATCTTTTTTGCCGACGAACTTGCATGCCCATATATTCTTTCCAGCACGTGAGATTGGTTTTGTCCAATCGCTCCATCACTAGATATAAGTCTTCTCTGGCAAATAAACTTTTACTGCACATTTTCCCCATATACATGCCATTGCTTATTTTGTGTATATCAGGGAATCGGTCTTTTCCTGGATCTTCGCAAATATTTGCCAAAAGGAAAAACCGGGTTAGAAATAAAATGTAAAAGAATGTAAGGCTTATAGATTTTAAAAAATGCATCATTCTTTAACCATAGGTTTGCAAGTTAATCAAAAAATTAAAAAGTGGTAATTTATCAAAAACATCGTTACATTCCAACATAGATTATCAATGAAAAAGTTACAATGACCGCTCTTACTGCATCTTCCATAGTTAATATTCCTGTTCTTGGATGGTTTGTCCGCAAAGGCTACATGCAAGGTGTTTTTTGGGCATTAATGATTTGTGTGGTCAGCTCTACAAATGATGTACTCATGCGTTTTTTAGGCGAACGATTACATGTAGTGCAAATTATATTTTTTAGATTTTTGTTTAGCACCATTAGTGTGTTGCCTTTAATGTTGCGCCATAAGAAAAATCTGTTTAAAACAAGCCATCCTAAAAATCATGCATTGCGGGCCCTTGTTGGGGCAACAGCGTTGGGCCTTTGTTGTCTTTCAGTAAACATTATGCCGCTTGCCGAAAACACCGCAATCATGTTTTGTGAACCTTTGTTTTTCTTGCCCATGGCGTATTTTCTTTTAAAAGAAAAAGTTGATAAGAATCGTTGGATTGCAACTCTTGTTGGGTTTATTGGTTTGCTTGTGATTGTGCAGCCGGGCATGGAAAGTTTCCGCGTAACAGCATTTGTGCCTATGGCTGCTGCTATGTTGTTTGCCTATCTTTGTGTTATGGCAAAGCAGATGATTTCAACTGAGCATACTCTTACATTATTGTTTTATTTTGGCCTTGGAACATCAATTTTTGCTGGAATTTTCTTGCCATTTTTCTGGGCTGCACCAACTCTGCATGAGCTTGGCTTTTTAATTTTGTTAGGTATTGGCGCAAACCTTATTCAAGTATGTTTGTTCCGCGCCTATTCTTCTACTGATGCTTCTGCACTCGCGCCATTTCGCTATACCGAATTTTTGTTCGCAGGCACATTTGGATTTTTGTTTTTTGGCCAAATCCCAGACCTTTCTATTATCTTCGGTGCGGGGGTTATTGGCCTTAGCGCTTTCTACATCTCCTATATGGAAACAAAGAAAGAGAAGCAATAGTCAGCATTAAAATCATGATTTGCGTCTACGATTTCTAATACCCCAAAGTATATTCAATTCCTTTGCAGTTTGGTTGTTGATTTTCTAAGTGTATTTGTAAAATTTTCAAAAAAGTTAGGCGTATAAATCGCATGTTTTATATCAGTTTTCGTTTACGATTTTACTGTGCCTAACTGATAGTTAATAATACGTTAAAGCTATTTAGAAAAAATCAAGCGCTCGAATCAGCGCTTATTCCGAAAAGTTTTTCGTCAGTTTTTGAATTGTGAAAATTCCTATTTAAATTTATCTTCTTTGAAGGGTGTTTTAGCAGTCAAAAATACAGTCAATTCTTTTATTGATTTGTTGTTGA
Organism: Pseudomonadota bacterium; assembly: GCA_018062345.1. Lineage (GTDB taxonomy): Bacteria > Pseudomonadota > Alphaproteobacteria > Paracaedibacterales > CAITNM01 > CAITNM01. The sequence goes on from JAGOSL010000003.1 coordinate 77,654, forward strand.
TCAGATGGGGTTATTAATAAAAATCCTACAAATGCAAATAGTATAAACCGCATAAATTATATTAGTTAATGTTTAGAATGTTACTTTGCCCAACCAATAGTTAACAAAATATTAATGGCTTTGAAAATTAAAAAACGCCCCTGAAGGAGCGTCTTTGCAGTATTTAATGGAGCGCTTAATGCAACAATAGGTGTGCTTTTTATTTCCCTTTTTCCTGCTCACCACTCTCTGAAGCATGAGATGTGGCATTCTTCTTGGTCTGGTCCTTTTGCGATGGTTGTGGTGATGCTGCATTTGTTCCTGCTGGCGGAGGCGCCACAACTGTTGAAACTATGCTGGTTCCAACCAACGCAACTACTGCTAAATAAATATATTTCCTCACAAAATTCTCCTAAAAATTGTTAACACGTACATAAAAATTGTGTCATAGGAATTATTTTAAAGAAAGCCCCTTCTGCAAGGTTTACTCTTCATCATGAATGCCTAATGCTGAGTTTCCATTAACAATCAGACGTCCAAATCGATCTCCAGGTGCATCACTAAATCGCGCATGCCTTTTCATGAATAGATCAATATGTTTTATCGTCATAAAAGTCCATTTATCTTTAATCTTGCTGGGTTTTCTGTGTAGTAATAAATACATTTTTAAGAATAAGTTTTGGCGTGTGTGTGCTATCTTCTAAATCTTGTGCGGTGAAAACAGCATTTAAGAATAATAAAATTAAGCAGAGTTTTTTCATAAAAATTCCTTTTTATTGTGAAAATTTTGGATAATAAAAAGCACCAAAAGCGTTTGTGCTTTCAGTGCTTTCATTTAAGTGCGCACGTCTTCATGCAATGAACGTAGTGATTTAGTCCTCGCATGGTGCAAATCGCGACGCTGTTTTATATGGTGTGTATGATGAAGGTAAGTTCTAGAGAAATATTGGTGATGGATAAGTAATTTAGAGTGTCTTTTTGAAAAAACTAAATTTCTTCGCACTCCATGTGCCAACCAACTTTCACGCCCCACTCATTCGTACTAAGCGAATACTGAACAATACGCATGCTAAGAAGAGGTCTATAACAAATATATCCAGAAGAATGGGGAGTTTGTAGTTGTATACTTTTTCCTTGTATGCGCAAAATTGGAATTTCTGTATTGTCTGTATCGTAGGCGTATATAGACCCTCCAACCGGTAATTTGTCTAAGCGTAAATCAATTTGGTCTGCTTCGAATTTTTGCCATAAGCGCTGAATACATCCTAATTCAACTTCTCTTCCTCTATATAGTCCATCAGTTGCAATGGCAGCCTTATCACTGCATTTAATCACACTTCTGTATTTTGTATGGGTATCATCACCAAGATAAATCAGTTCACCATTTACGTTACGATGAAAATCTCCTTGGCTAATTGGTATAAGTTCTTGTTCACAGCCGCGTGCAGAAAAGGGAGGAAGTCCTCCTATGTTAATGGTTAATTCTGTTTCCATAAATCACCTCTAAGTATTTTGTGCCCAACGTGGCAGTGAAACTATTAGTGTGCTGTCATAGCGCTCAAGAATATTTAGTAAATCTTCTATCATTTTTTCATCAACGTTTATCATGTCATCCCCTTACTATCGCTTCGAAAACTTGTTGAACATTTCGTGTTTTGTTTAAATTTGTTGGAATATCGACAATGCTATTTTCAAGTCGCAGAGTTACAATTTTTCCGTCTTCTAACTGAATTGTTTTTCCATCGATTGAACCGCGCAGTTTTTCAGAAATGGTGATAGATTCCTTGCCGCTAAGTTTGTTGCTTAACGTTCTTGCTTTTAACTTTAGCCTAGCTCTGGGGGAATGTTTCCCCAAAGCAAGAGACGTCCACACCTCTTCTAACTCTAACACCACCATCGGAAATGTTGAGGTTTTTGCTGGATAATTAATATGAATGTGATCACCCATCTTTTGCTCATCTGTTGAGAATTGCATTTTTAGCATGTCACGTATCGCACTTAGTACGCCAAAATCAGCCATTGTGTTCTCCTTCGTTACACTCTCTTGCAAGGCTCTTAACATACGAAATATCCTTTGTTTCTAGCCACGGAGTATATATCTCTAAAAGTTTATGATTCCATCCTAACTGTCTTAAACATGCATGTCTAGTATTGCTGATATGATTTTTATGCATGGATACTTCATATCGGTTTCCTTGAGCTCCTGACTTGCTTTCAAGAAAATTCACAGAAGGTGAAATGGGTGTAATCTTTGCCCACACCCATCCTCCGCGTTCTAAATTTTTTGTAAAATCACCATCATTTTCTTCGCTCCAATCCTCGTAAAAAGCTTGTGCACGCTGGTTTAGATCTGAAATTTTCATATAAGTCTCCGAATTTGATAAGGACGCAAAAAAATCTCAACTGTGTCTGGAATGCCACAAATTGACCCTTCCCGATTTTCAAACCAATAGGCTACTAATACTTTTATTGCGTGAAGAAAAGCCTCTGGAACACAGTCTGGATCAGCTCCAAATCCCGCGGTGTAAATAATTTCAACAGGAAAGCCTTTGCTTTGTAAGCAAACGTAGGCCATACCGTTTTTCTCAATGATTGCGTATCTTTTTACGGCTTCTTTATTAGCAGGTGCATGAAAATGGTTTGCCTTTTCAATCTCTAGCAAGCTAGGGAAGGGAAGGCATAGCTGAATTTCACTACCCTCTTTCAAGGGTAATGATTTAAAGCGCCATTGGGTTGTAAGTAATGACCTGCATGTAAATTGCTCTATCCATTCATAGGCTGAGCGTTGCAATGTCCTTAAAAGATTATCTTCTGCGTCATGCTCAATGCGCATGTATTCTTTTAATTCTGCTAGGCTTACCAGCTCTTTTGAAGATTTATTAAGTCGTTGAATATGCATCATTATTCACCAAGAGTAATTAATTTGATCGCGTCAAAATCTACAACGTCACCACCTAGTCGTTGGGTTACGTAAAACTCAACCAATGGTTTTGCTGAATATGGATCGCGCAAAATTGTAAATTCACCACGATCAACAATCTGATATCCCAGGGCAAAATTTCCAAAAGCAATTGATGTTGATGCTTTATCAGTTTTTAAAGCAGGCATCGCGTCACTTAAAATAATTGGGAATCCAAGCAAGGTATTGCCACCTCTTTCTTGCAAGCTTGGTTGCCATAAATAGCGACCCGTTGTTGGCTCTTTCAATCGTCGTATTTCTGCAAAAGCAGAGCGCGACATAATCCACGCAGCTCCAGAAAGATAGGGCGATTTCAAACTAGAAACTGTATCTAAAAGAATATCAGCATTACCAATCTCTCCATTTTTGCCGGTGCGTCTCTCAACTAATTTTCCCCATTGGTGGTTTTCGCCCGTGACCTTTTCATAGCTTAAAAACCCTTTCGGCATTTTATCGCCTGTACCATTAATAAAAGCATCTTCTTCTAATTGGCTGAAACGTCTTTCAATATTATCGATTAACCAATTCTCCAAATTAATAGCTGCGTCATCAATAAGTCGCTGGCTAATTCTTGTGCGCGCATACATTTCATGAACAGGGATAAGTATTTTCATCAAATCCGTAGTGGCTGTTTCTGCGCCTAATATAGTTTCATTTGCCCATCCAGAATCGGTATCGCCTCTTTCGCGCACAATTTCTAGGTGATCTGATTGAATGATTGCTCTGCCTGCAATATCACGAAATAGAGTAGGGGCAGAGGGCTTTTCAACAATTTCTGAAATGCTTGGTTTGCGTATGACCAAACTTCCAGCACCATCTTGCGAAGATAGAGCTTTTTCTCCGTATTTTACAAAGTGCTGTACAGAGCTAGTTTTATTTTTATTCTCTACCTTTGTTTCCAGTACGGGGCGTTCAAGTGCTTTGTTGTGTATGCCTTGTTGAGCGAAATTTTGTACAGTTTTTTCAAGGCGATCAATTGATTGTTCTAATGTAGTCATATTCCCTCCTTAGGAATAAAAAAAACCGCCGGTGAATCGGCGGTTGGGTTAAAAATTGAGCAAGCTCTAATACTTGCTCAAACGAAGCCTTGCTAATGGCAAAGCATACGTGGGGTTATGTTTTTTAGTTGATTAGTTCTGGCCTTTCAAAGGATAAATAATATAGACCGTACAAAGTAATTCCAGCAGTTACTATTGATGCAGTTCTACAGAAAAATTTTTCTGTATAAGAAAGAATAACACCTTGTGGCTCAGCAATATTACTTCTTAATTCAGATACCGAAGTAGAATTCCTTACAGAAATTTCATCTAATCCCGAGCCTATTGCAAATGGATCATTACTTGCGCATAAGATCGATAAATTTAACGCTACAATTGTCAATGACTGAATCAGAAATAGCATGTAATTGCTTCTGGAGTTTTTGTATTAAGTCTATTTTAATCATAGTTTTCTTAAAAATTTCCTAAACAAAATCCTATAAAATGTTATAGGTTTCCTTATCTGTGGTGAGATAAATGGTGGTATATTAACTCACCAATAATAAGTGTCGAAACACCTGCAACGATTTTCCAGCTTTCTTTGGCAATAATAGTGAAAAATTTCTGCTTCCAATTATTTCTTTGCGTTAATTTGCTTTGTCTGTCCGATAGAATATTCTCTAAATTTTCTTGCGCAGCATTTTTTCAATATTTAAGTCATTGTCCAAAGAATGGACTTCTCAATAGAAGCAGTAATTAACATTAAATTTTTAATTTTATGAAAAGGTTGCTGCTGATGTAAAAGGTAATGCATTTCACTAATAAAAAAATCTCTTGTAACCATTGAGGCAACATTGCAATTAGTAAAATATATTTCTTCTTGTCCAGGGCGTAAGCTCGATAAAGACACAGAAATGATAACGCTCATGGTAATAATTTTATGGTGCTTTCTCATTGTGTAATCCTTTCCTTTTAGGCGTAAAAAAAACGCAGTGAAAACTGCGGTTTGGAAAGAGGCGGTATTTGAGTTGTGTTCGCTAGGTTTATCTAAGGCTAAGCATCTAAATTGGACATTTTTCTATGCATGCTTTTATAGTATTGGCATGCACGTGATGCTTCTCACATTTTTTTACACATTTTATGAATCGCTTTTTAGCAATTATTCTTTCTTGATTTGTTGTGTCAGCTTCATCATCTCTTGAATCCGTAGCCAAAATTTTATTTTCGATCATTGTTAATAGCGGTATTAGTAAAATTAGTTTTGTTGACATATTTATTGTTTCCTTTCAACAACTTGAATTTTCACCAATTTATAATTAATTGCTTAAGTGTATTTCTGATTTTTTTACCCTCATCTCACAAATCCTTGCTGCTAACGTATCCACCACATTAGCTAACCTACTTTCAATCGGTATATCTATGCTTTTTACCCACTCAACTTTAGCTTTCGGGTTTGCAGCAAAAGTCACTAATGATATTTCATGCAAATGCACTTCTTGCAGTAGTTGGTGTCCCTTTGGCGAAGTTGCTGCTTTTTCTAAGGAAAAGCCGATGGATAATCCATTTACAACATTACGTTTTAATAAGGTGTATGCTTCGCGTCCTTTTCGCACATCAAGCAATAACTGCCCTTTAACCAATAAACCAGTAGCATCTTCTTGCATATCAAGCCATTCCCCAATAGGGTGATGATGGTCGTGCTGCCACAGCATTTTTGGCCACGATTGTTTTGTGCGCCAGTGCTCTAAACTTTTTGCAAAGGCACCAGGTAGTACCTGATCATTTTGAAAATCAACGCAATCAAAAACAGAGGCGTACCCCATGAAAACTCCGTCTTCTTCCAAATTTTTTAAACAAAATTGACTAGTTTGATGTTGTTTGTTCATATGTCTTTCTTTCTAAACGATCACCATCTGCAATTGGTGAGTATCCAACTGCTTGGCGTTTTTCGTTAATTGTTAAAAAATCTGCTGCACTAATTTTTGCCCAAGTAGCTTCGCGCTTGGGTGAAAGTGCAGCAATGCTATCGTGGTCATAACCAAGTCGTAATCCATTTTCAAAAAATGGAATTAACCACAAATTCATTTCTGCTACCAAATGATCGAGCAGGGGTAATATGTTATCTTCCCACAGGTGAAAACGCGCCTCTTTATAATTGGCAAATGTTGCATCACCCGGAATGCCTGCAAGCATAGGGGGCACACCAAAGGCTTGGCAAATTTCTCTGGCTGAAACGCATTTTCCTGAAATGAAATCTAAATCTTTTGGGCTAAGGCCCATATCTTGCCAAGCAAAATCTCCTTCCATAATCATAATACGTCCAGCATTTTTTCCGCCTTCATACAGGTGCGAAATATCTTCTCGCAACTGATTTCTTTGCTGATCGCTAAGCGGCATACTATGATTATTTGGCTTAATAATAAATGCTCCAGACGGCCTGCCGCCGTTTTGTAACAACGCTAAATTATGATTGGAAACTGCATTGTGCTGGTCAATGCTGCACGCTGCTGCTTCAATAGGGCTTAGCCCATACCAATCATGTAGGGGGTGAAAAAGCTTAATATGCAGAATCTGACTTTTACCGCTCAGCATATCTACATCATATCTTTTTTTATGATTTCCAACCCGATACTCATATGCTTCAACGCCGGATGTTCCTGCAATAATACGCATTCTATCTGGTCTTAGCGCATACAATTCTTGTATTTGGTTCTGCGTATTCATCACCGCTTCAATGTATGCATTGCCTGAAAGCAGTAAGTGCCCAACTACACTTTCCATAAAAGCTGATCCAGCTTGATACGGACTTGGGCAATTGAGTAAGCGTAAAAGTGGATGGCGTTCAACTTCTTCTTCTGTGTTGTGATTTTTCCTATATAAAAGCCATGGTACTGATCCTAGTCCTCTGGCAATTAAATTGACGCAGCGAAACACAATTACGTTACGCTGATATCCTTCATCGGCCAGTTGCTCATAGCATCTTGGCGTGAAAATAGGCTTGCTAAGTGGGTGCATGGCCAGCACGTTTGACGTAGTAGTTGTGCGGCTTTTTTGTAAATTTTTAAAAAAGTTTTTCATAAAAGTATCCTTAATTTTTTATAATAAAAAAAGCGCCGAGAGCATAAGCTTTCAGCGCTTTATAGGTTTGGAAGATCAGGCTATATCCAAGACATAGTCTTCAATATTACAATTTAATGATATCGAAAATCGTATTTTTGTCAAAAAATAAAATAGCCCATGAAAAATTATTCCACTTCTTGAGGGGTACCTCTGTGCACTTCCTCACCATTGATAATTAGCCGCCCAAACCTATCTTCTGGTTCGTCAGTAAAGCGCACATGCTCTTTGATGAAATTATCCATAAGCTTAATGTCCATAACAATACTTTTTCCTTTGCAGAAATCATGTACTATTTGGGCTTGTTCAGATTTTGGATATTCTGCAAGATCTGGGTGCTCTATGAGAATTTTCTGCAGTTCTTTATTAAATATATCAACGGTAAAACATTTTGCTTGGCGTAGAAAAAATAGAAGAAAATGGCAGTCTCTGCTAACGCCATTTTGACCGAGTTTTTTCTGCAAATTTTCTATTGAAGAAAGAATAGTATTTTCAGTTGGAAGGATTATTTTTTGAAGCTCACTATATAAAGCTGATTGTTTTCCATCGTTCATAATAAGTAAATCAGGAAAAGTTTCTGGATTATTATCAATAAGTCTTCCAGGAAACTCAAAAATTTCTCTTAAATGTTCTGGAAGCAAAACTTCATAGTTAATCGCTTCTAAGCTAGCGTTAAACCCTGTATATATTTCTTCATCATTGATAATTATTCTTCCAAATCTATCTTCTGGTTTGTCACTAAAGCGTACCTTATTTTTGATAAAACATTCTAAAGCGCTTATAGAAAGAAAAACTTGGTTGTTTTTTCTATACCATGCATATACTACATCCGTTTGCTCTTGCTTGGATTTTGTTAGAACATCTGGATATTCCTCATAAATACTTGGCATGTCATTAAAAAAAATATTGTGGATAATGCTACCTACTGCATTAAAAAAAATATAACGCATAGTAGCAATCGGACCACGGCTTTCCCTGTCAATTTCCTGACTGATTAATGTCTCGAAGATTTTATCTGTCTCTTCATTTGATATTTTCATTACTGCATATTTGTAAAGTTGTTTTTGATATGCTTCACCATATAGGGCTTCTAGGTCGGGAAACGTCTCAATATTTTTACTAATAAGCCTTCCGGGAAGCTCAAGAATTTGTTGTATATTCTCAGGCATAATAACTTCATAGGTTTCTATAGAGGTATCAGAAATTGCTTGTAAAGTAATGAAGAACGACAAGGAGGCTATAATTAAGCGCATAGTTTTTCTCGGCTTTCTGTTTCTATTTTTACTCTAATAATTGAGCATTAAAGAAAAATTAAAACTTCAACAAAAAGCGCCTATCATATTTTATAGTGAAATTTTTAGCGCGACTTTTGCACGTCTATTTGAAAGGCTAAAAAATCTTAAGATTGAGAAATAACAATCCAGATACAACTCTCAATATTACAATTTAATGATATCGAAAATCGTATTTTTGTCAAAAAATAAAATAGCCCATGAAAAATTTAGCCAGTCATTAATAAGTTGATCGAAATCTTTCTTCTGATTCTTTAACAAGCTTTTCTAGTTCTCTTTTTATTTCAGAAAGTACTGCTCTCTCTTGCCTGATGCAGTTATCTGAACATATATTTTGTAGATCGCTTTCTCTTCCAGAAAATAATTCATCTGCATTTCTTACGCATCTACTCATGCAAGATTTTAAGCGCTCTCTTATATTATCTATGCTTGCTTGTTCGGCTAAAATATTTGCTCTTACCTTTGCGGTTTGCCAAGAAAGGCCTTTTACAGCACTTGGGTTGGGTAACTTTGCTTCTCGTTTTAGTTCATAGGCAACTATTGTGTTTGGATCAACAGGTTCAACTGCAATTGACTTTATCTTTTTTGATTTTTTCTTCTTGTTTGCATTTCTTTGCGTAGAATCTTCAGGGGAAATTGAGCTTGCCTTTTTGTTAGTAAACCACTCATACCAGGTTTGCCTCTGGTTTTCATTGGCTATTCCTGCCGCAGATTCTGCTGGCACAACCGAACTTGATTTTTTTCCAGTGCTTTGGTTGGTGTTGCTACTGGTGCTATCTGTTTCGTGGCTATCAAAGCTTTCTATGTCAGATATTGATCCTAGGTTTTTTTCATCCCATTTATGCTCTTGTGTTGCTGATATACTGCTAGCTTCTAGTGCTAAAAGAAAAGTAAGAAGTGGATATTTTTTCATAAAAATCACAAATGGAAATATTCAATATTGGTACTTTTATTTTGGTAGTAAAGGTCTAATTTTTAGTTAATTAATATGTTTTGCTGAAAAAATTCATAAAATTTCGTTAGGGTAAATCTATAAAAACGCCGAAAATTTTTTTTTAGCGTTTCAAAATGTATTGAAAAAGTCTTATTTCAGCGGGAATTCTTTGTTACAGTTTCTCTTGCATCCACGCCCAACTTTGCCTTTTGGGCATTTTTTCTTGCAATTTTCGCGGTTCTCTTTTGCTGCAGCATGATCTGTCGCTGACCAAGTTTGCCCAGCCGAAAATACAACAGCAAGCGTCAATAAAATAACTTTGTTTAACATAAGAATTACCTTTTTTATCGATAGGTTAGAACTATTACTCTTCAGACTATGACAAAAAATTATTAATTTTTATTTAAGCAGCTTCGTGCAAGTAAAGGCTATAGATTAGAATCTTCAGTTGGCTGAGACTTTCTTTTCTGTTTTCTAGGTTTTGATGGCTTTTCTTGCTTTTCAGTTTTTTCAATTTTTTCAGATTTTTCTTTTAACGCCATAAACGCAGGTAAAATTGCTCCAAAACCAATGATGGGCTCTAGTGATTTTGGTTCTGATAAAATGCGTACTCTCTCATATTCCTGGTCTCGTGGTCGAGGATGAGAATGGTGACGGCGCTCTTTTACTTCAGCTGGAGCCTCTTCTTCTTTGAACGTTTCAGTATTAAGATTTACACCCAAATGTTGTTCAATATTCTTAAGAAGCGACTTTTCTTTTGTGTTTACAAGCGTGAACGCCAATCCTTTTAGGTCTGCGCGGCCAGTTCGTCCAATTCGGTGTATATAATCTTCTACTTGCAATGGAACATTAAAATTAACCACCATTCCAAGGCCTTCAATATCAACGCCACGTGCAAGCACATCACTTGCGATCAGAATATTAAGCTCTCCAGCTTTAAATGCTTGCAGCGTTTTATTCCTCATTTCTTGGGTCATATCACCATGGATGGCGCCTACAGAAAATTTATGACTTGAAAGAGATTTCTTCAATTCATCAATGTCTCTTTTTCGGTTGCAAAACACAACCACATTTAAATTTGGATGGTCACGCAAAATTTTACGCAACGCTTTACGTTTGTGAACATCATTTACAAAAACTGCTGTCTGCTCGATTGATGCTTTGCTCTTTTGTTCCTTTACCTCAATAGTTTTAGGAAGCATCATGTAATGCTCAACAAGGTTACGAATATCTGGCGACATAGTGGCACTAAACAAAAGTGTTTGTCGTGTTTTTGGAAGCGTTTTTAAAATCTTATCAACATCAGGAATAAAACCCATATCTAGCATGCGGTCAGCTTCGTCGATGACCACGTGTTGCACGCCGTACATCAGTAACTTGCCGCGGTCAATGAAGTCCATTAATCGTCCTGGCGTTGCAATAATAACGTGGTGAGGTTTTTTCAAAGCGCGCTCTTGCAACCCCATCGGGTCACCACCAATAAGCAACACTGATTTCAGATTTTCCTCAGGATCAAATCTCTTCAGGCTTTCTTGCACCTGAAATGCCAACTCTCTGGTTGGCTCTAAAATTAAAATACTTGGATTTCTTGATTTCTGGGCTTTTTCTGACTGAATGCTAAGAATAGGCAACAAAAATGCCGCTGTCTTTCCTGTGCCTGTTTGCGCTAGGCCAATAATATCTTGTCCACGAAGTGCTACAGGGATTGCTTTTTTTTGAATAGGAGTAGGAGTTGTAAAGCCAATTTCAGTCAAGCGCTTAACTAGGGCCTCACCAAGGCCCGTTTCTTCAAATGCCATCAGTATAAATATTAATCATCATCTTTCTCAATTTACTTAGTATTTCTAAAAAGTCAAGAAATAGTAATACTGTTTATAAAAATGAATCTTTAAAAAAACCGCATGATAAAGATCAAAAATTACTTTCATAGCTATTAATGTGTTATTTTTTGATTTTTCGTTTTATCAACTTTGGCACGGAAATTTAGCCCACTGCGCCATTAGGTTATTGCGGCTTGCAAATAGTACTGTATCATCAAAAATAGAAGCATCACGATACTGCAGCGCCTTCATTATATATTGATTATCCCGCTCAGCATTCACTATTTTATCAGGATCTGTGCTTGTAACTGGTTGGATGGATCCATTATCAAGCACGTACCCGCCGCTATTTCCATGCGCAATTAATACAACCGCTACAAAATCTGGCGCAACCACGCACGGTTCATGTTGCTCATCAAGTATTGCCAATTCACAGCCAGGCGTTTTACAAAAAATTGTTTTGGGATCAACTTTTAAATCTTGCATTGGCTGTATCCAGCGAATTTTTTCAGCCGTAAGATTTGGTTGTACCACATAAGTCATCCAATGATGATTGCCATCTTTAGCCATCTTGGCATCAATTCCAAGTGTTTTATACGGCACAAATCCAGCTTTAGTATCACTTGTGCACACAGCTTGTGCTTGGCCATTTGAGTTTATGGCCGGGCAGGGCAAGCGTTTATTGGCAAGTACATACCCAGCCAAAGCTTCGATAATCTTTTCTTGATTAATAGTTGTTGCGCGCACTCGTTGCCACTGCTGAACCTTGCCAAGCAAAGGTATGGTCATATACCCAATAACACCTAGCACACACAGGGCAATCGCTATTTCAATTAAAGCAAAAGCAGAAAGTTTTTTATGGAACAAAGCTATTTTTATACCTCGGGATAATAAATCTGCATTACGTATTTTGCAATATCATCGCGATTTTTTGCAAAAAATTCTTTATGCTCTGCGCTTACATTTTTAAGAATGAAAGCAATTGCTGCTTCACCTGAGGTGGCACGTTCAAGATTTTTCCTGTAAAGGGTTTCTAGATGATTTAACAGCTGAGTTTGTTGATTAATAACAGGTGCTAAACCTTCTGGCAGCAACCTCACTTCTTCATCAATACATCCCTTTTTAATTGTAGAAAGCCAAATACTCAGATCAATTTGTTTTAAAAAAATTCTTTCCCTTTCTGTTTCATCACCAATATATGATGGGGCATTTTGTAATTCGTCATGGATGCCAATGTATATTGTGTAGCTATCTCTTTCATTCGTTAAAGTACTCAGGTAACTTGCAACTTCGTCTTTTTTCTCCGCAATCCAGCCAAGTGTTTTCTTTGTGGTTTTGTTTTTATGGCGATGTGATTTTTTCAGACCAAGCATTTGCCCAAGGCCATGATTTCTATTTATTTTTAATATCGTGTTAGCAGTGCAGTTTTCTATATATTCCTTTGCAAGTTTGGTTATGTGTTGCTCTATATTCCACGGTAAAGAAATGTAATCTACAATCGTTTCTTGGCAAGGATTTGTGGCAGTAGTGCCCAAAAAATCTGCTATATTTTCCTCAGATGTTGCTCTACTAGCTACTTCATCGGCCGCGTGAATGATTGCTTGGGTTTGCACAAAAACAGTGAATAAAATTACAAAAAACAACATGTTTCAACGCCTTTTATTTCTTCTTTGATTCTAATATACCCAACATTTCATTAATTTTAATTTAAATCAAGATTATCATTCACTTGCAAAAGGAAAACACTTGCGCATTTTTCGCATACGTTGCATACTCTGGAGGTATATCTTATTTTGCTTAGAGATAATTCCTAATGACGTACTCTCCCAAGCCTCCTAAACATCTACTAGCTGCACTAATGTGCGGCAATCTGCTTGAATATTTTGATTTTTTTATTTTTGCGCATTTTAGTTTTTTGCTTTCCTCTAAATTTTACCCACCTATTAGCCCTTTGCATGATGCTATTATTGGTGGTTTATTTTTTGCAATCGGGTTTTTGGCTCGTCCTTTGGGTGGTTATATTTTTGGGCGCACGGCTGATTTTAAGGGCCGTCGTAAAAGCCTTATGTTATCTATTCTTGGAATGGCAATCCCTACTTTATGCATTGGGCTATCTCCTACTTATGCTCAAGTTGGCATTCTGGCGCCTATCGCTTTGATTACTTGTCGCATTATTCAAGGTATGTGCATGGGCGGAGAATTCACCAATGGCGGTATTTTGCTTATTGAAAATTATGGGTGGAAAAAGGCAGGAACTGTTGCTGGTTTGTATAATTCTGCAGCTGGTATGGGTAGCCTTCTAGCGATTGCTTGCGTGGCTATTGCAACGCGTCCAGGCATGCCTGATTGGTCATGGCGAGTACCATTTATACTTGCAGCATTGCTTGGTATGGTCACTTTTTACCTGCGTAGCTCAGTGCGTGAAAGTCCTATTTTTGAAAATGAAGCAAGAATCAAATCAGGTGAAAAATTAAAACTTCTAAGCCCTCAGCATTTGAAATATGTCTATCGTGCTTTCTGTGTTGGGGCAGTCACTGGCGTTTTGATCTGGATTCCGCTTAATTATACGTCTTTTTATATGACTAAAGTATTGGCAATCCCTCTGCATACAGCAGTTAGAATGACAGTGCTTGCTGTTGTTTGCCACAATGTTTTTACAGCAATTTTTGGATGGCTGAGCGATAAGGTCGGCATAAAAAAAATCATGCTAACAGCCTGTCTAATACTGTTAGTGGGGCTATATCCGGCATTTTTACTATTGCAAAACCATCACTTTATGCTTTTTCAAATTATCATGATCTTACCAGCGTCCATGTCTTATGCCGTTGTGCATCCGCTAAATTCTTTTGAAGTGCCAGTGCTTATTAGGGGCAGATTATCAGGGTTTGCTTTTTCTTCGGGGTTAAGTCTTTTTGCAGGCTTCACTCCGCTTATTGCCAACACGCTTACTCAGCTTATGAATGGCAGCGTAGTTGGGGTGATGATCTATATTGCAACAGTTGTATTATGTGGTGGTGTGGCACTTCTGTGGCTTTTTAAGGCCGCTTCCGCCGCCCAAAAAACTGAACTTCGGGCAGCAGCATAGGCTTTACATCTTTGCAAAGCCCTAGGGTTAGTGATAGTTCAATCACGACGGCGCCATACTAGTCAGCGCCTTTTCACAGATAAAGCGATTTTAAGCTTACTTCAGATCTCTTTTTAAGCTTTTTATCTTCATCTGTGCTTGCTGTAGTGCATCGGCAGTAACATTATCTCTTGCTGCTTGAATGCGTGTTATAAGCTCCTGATATTTAGCTTCTGCAATAGTGCTTGATGTACGCTTTTCTTCTAATTGTTGCGCAAGACTATCAAGCTCAGTGGTCAAGCTCTCCGCGCTAGGAGCTACAAGCGCTATGGCTGGGCGCCCAGGAGCGGGAGGGCGCTTTATTGGAGTTGATATCTTAGCTACAGCAGGAGGCGCCTTTGCAATAACTACAACAGCTGATTCTAGTATTTTGCTACCTTCAATAAAGTCTGTAGATTTTTCTATTAATTTCCTGATTGGAAAATTTTTATCATCTATGTCTTTCTGCGTAGTTTTCATCTCGCTTATTAATTCTTTAAGTTGCGGGATGTTCTGGCTCGTTACTGCCTCTATTCCGCCTTGCTGGGGTACATGCAAGTTAAATTTTTCAATAGTACCCAGTATTTTTTGCACCATTTGAACACGTTCGTTTGTTTCTGTTTGCATTACAGATTCTATCCCCATCATTGTAACTCCACTTAGCTTGTGGTTAAACTCAACCCGTAAAGATTCTAATTGTTTTTTAATAACCTTAAGGGCATATGTTCCAGTTATTAGGTCATCAATAAGTTCAGCAAACTCTCTAAAAGCTTTTCTATCATTGAATGCTGGTGAAAAATTAGCCTTTTCAGCAGCTGTTTTTTCAGTGCTTTGATCTATGGTTTCTTCACTTTCATTTACTTCCGTTCTTTTTTTGTTGTCTGAAAAGTAAGTTTTAAGTCTGTTTCTAAATACTTTAATTAATTCTTGCACATCCTTTTGTTGCAAAGGGGGGCCGGAAGTAAAAGTCATCTCTTCGTACTTTTTTTTATACTCTGAAAAATTTATAGAAACATCGTACAAATATACGAAAAAAGCGCGAGTTTGTTCTCTTGTTAAGTATATCAAGGATTGATCCATAATCTGAATATCATTGAATTTTTTGTCGGTAAAATCAGACTTTGCCAGTGAGAAAAATGCAAGCGGAGATCTCATTAATTGTAATGGCACAGGTATGAACGCAAAATCGTGCTCCCTCGGTATTGTTCCTGCTATTTTTCCCCTTTGATATTCAGCATACTTTCGATTGATTTCTTCTTGCACGGTCACTAAAGATGGTTGATATGCCTCACGAATTGCTGCGTCTCTTTCTTCAATTTTTCTCTTAAACGTATTTTCACTCAGAGTAAGAAATTGCCTTAATGAGCTTAACTTTGCTGGCGCATAAGTGTTCAACTCTATTAGTCTTTGAAGGTGTTCTTGATATGCTTTTGTAAGGTCCAAAGATTGTTGTAATATGTCTAAATTAAGAATTCTTAACTCTAGTTCTGACATTTTGCTCAAAAAAACATCATAAAAAATATCGTCTATAACAGTTCTTTTAAGAATAGCTAAATTTTTTGCTTCGCCGATTTTTCTTCTAAAAACATCGATTTTTATATCTTCGTAGCGTGATACAACATCAAAGGCCGATTCCGTAAGTGTGAGGGCTTGAGAGCGTATATCTTCTAACTCTGTTTCATTTATCTCGGCCTCAGGAAATATTTTTGTTACTGCTTCAAGATTTTTTCGTATGGTTTTGCTATCCTCTTGCACGCTGCTTTCACTTGCTTGACCAATATCATCAATCATACCCATATAGCTTTGTTGCAAGTGTTCCAGAGCATTAAGCTTAATAACTCTGCCTAATGTCATTGCTGTGGCTGGTTCACTTTCGTGGATAGCGCCAATAGCTTCTTGACCAAGGCGAGCTTCTAACTCTTGAAGTCTTTGTTCAGTGGTTTTTAGGCGCTCTTGTGCTTCTTTTAGTTCCTTGGAAAGCTGTACAGATGTTTGCCTATGTAATTTTGCTTCTGGAGAAAGAGTGCTAACTCGGTCAGCAAGTTTTTGTAATTTTTTAGTCTCTTCCTCAAGTGCATCTCTCTCTTCCTTTATTTTTTGCATTTCTTGTTGCTTTATTGATAGAGCATTGCTAAGAATATCCACCAAGTCCCTAGTAGGAGTTCCTTTAAAAGGGCTACTCTTTTTAGATCCACCACTTCTTTTTGGTGTGTGCATAGAAGCTTTATGCTTTTCAGGTGTTGTTAATTCAACCCCTAACTGACTTGCAATTTGTGATAGTTTTCCAGTAAAGTTCGAAAATTTTTCTTGTTGCTTTTTTGCTGCAGTTTCTGCCTCTTGAGTAGCAATGTATGAGGTGTACCAGGTTGTGTAGACGTTCTTAGGATTAGTATGAGCGGCATTATAGCTATCGCGAGTTTTTGGTAGTCCATTTGGAAAGACCTGGTGTTTAAAATTCCCGGTTGGATCTTGAGTTGAAAACCAGTTGTCAACTGTTGCTATAAATTTTGTAAAGCTTCTTATATCAGCTTGTGGGCAGTCAGGAAATTCTGAAGGATTAGCTGGATCCGTTGTCGCATTTAGAAAAAAAAGACAAGAGAGTGCTTTTATTAAAACCGCGTTTCTTAAAAAGTTAATTATAACGTACACAGAGTACAAATAATTTGGTGAGAGTTTTTTTTTTGCGTGCATTGCCAGTATCTGCTCATTTCGTATCAATATATTCATATAAAATTTTGAAGTCTGAATCTCATTTTTCTTTTAGGCTATAAAGAAAAATTAAAACCAAAGACGACACCAAAAATCCACTCATGTGTTTTTAAGTTTCTTTTATTGAGGTGCAAAAATATATTAAAGCACTAAAAATGTCAATAGCGTGATATTTTTGAAGTGGATTTTATGATAAAATGTACAAAACCATGTAAAGTTTAAAATAGCGCAATAAATACCGCTAAAACATGTACATAATTTTTAAAGCAACAGAGTTTAGTTTATATTTAAAGGAGCTTGTTAGTTCTGTGCCTCCCTGGTCATTCAAGCTAAACGTGAAATTTTTAGTTGGAAAACGTGCAAATTTGTACTCTAAACCAATTGCATAATTTTCTGTGATGCGTTTTTGTGCTCCAAAGCCAAAAACTAATGCATTAATATTTTTTGTTTTTGATTTATAATTGTAAGCGCCTATTACGCCTCTATCAGCTTGCTGAGCTTTCGCTTCAAAATTAAAATTTTGGTAATTCATCCCGAGCAAAGTATACAAAAAATAATCTTCTAAGAAATACCCCAGCCTAAGGTGAGCGCCTGCTTGATTCGCTATTTTATAAGTGATGTCAAAAATAGTATAGGCAGGTCCAGCATTATCGATGAAATTATTATTGGTAGTGCTTTTAAGTTTTCCATAATTGTAAAAAAATTCTGGACTGATTCCGAAATTTTTAATTCTCAATATATATCCTGCTAAAACCCCACCGTAAGCTCCTCTGTTATTTGCTGTTTTGTTGTCAGCGAATGTTTTTTCTGCAGGGCGCGTATCTGTAACCGAATCATTGCGCTTTCCTGATACTAGGCAACCAGTAAGGCTAGCGCCAATATAAAAATTGTGTGTAGAGCTTAAAAGCGCGGGCGCTATAAAAAAAAGAAAGATTGTAAGATATTTTTTCATGGTATTTGGAATAAATTAAATAAAAATTAAACACTTGCTTGTAGAGTAGCACAGAAGTGTATAGTATGGCACAGAAAAATTTTAGTTAAAATACTCGAGAGATACATGTTGAAATATGTTATAAAAATGCTGTTTGTGATTCTATCATTGCATTTTGTCATAGGAACACTGGAAGCCGCAAGTATTTTAGATAGCCCTCCTGACCCTTTGGCTTTCCCCGACTGTCCACAAGCTGATATAAGAAGCTTTACAAAATTTATAGCAACAGTTGACAACTGGTTTTCAACTCAAGATCCAACCGGGAATTTTAAACACCAGGTCTTTCCAAATGGACTGCCAAAAACTCGAGATAGCTATAATGCTGCTCATACTAATCCTAAGAACGTTTACGCAAGCTGGTACAACTCTCGCCACGCCGTCAGCGCTGCATCAGCGCAGCAAATAGAAGAAGAAAGAAAAAAACGTGAAGAAGCCGAACAGCGTGTTATCCAAGAAGAGCTGGCTAAAAGAGCCGCAGAGCAACATAATTCTTTGCTTCAACAACAACTTACAACAACGAAAAAAGAAAAAGAAACATTCGAACAAAAAGCCTCAGCAGCAGAACAACAGCTTACGGTGGTTGGGCAAAAAGCTGAAATAGCGCAGCTTGATGCCCTTGTTAGCAAGAATATCCCTAAAGCTGTTGCGAGTGAAGTGCTTACTCTACTCAATCTGCCAGAACATAAAACTCATCAATTTCTTTTTGATGATACTACCTACACAGTACATTTAAACGTAGAATTAAAAGATGGCACAGTGACTGAGAAACTGTTCGGTTTTTCCCCAGATCAATATTTCGTTGTCGTTGAAGGATTTAAAGCCCTAGCTCAACAATATCAATTAATGCAAACAGTTTTTGGAGATTCTCAACGCCCAAAGTATAAGATTATTTTAACACAACGCCCCCCTAAACAGGAAGGTGAGCCACCTGCACTTAGTACTTTGATGGATTCTTATTACCATTTGATAGAAAATGCTAATCAAATCCCAGATAACTATAAGCAGATGGAAGAAGACACGCGAGAGCTTATGCAAGTAATGGCGCAACTTCAAAAATGCTCTAATGAAACTGAAGCTGTAGCACTTATAGAAACACCGCAGTGTCAGCAAGTATTAAAAAGGGCATCTGTAGATGTGACTAAGCTAATCTCAACCTTTGAACGTCAAAAAAACGGTTTCAGTGATACTTTTCTTGGGTTCTTAGAGGATTTTTTTGCAAGGCTAGCTGAAGCTAGAGATTTTTCAATTGATGTCAATGGTCTTCTTTTAAAGACCATCCAAAATTTTGATGTCTGCATGAATAATGTGAAATCAGTATTAGTGGGTTCGTCGCCTACGTATTTTAATCCTTATATCAAAGCATTGGCGGCTGATAGAAAGCAGGTACAACGCTGGATAGAAGAAGAGCAAGAAAGACTTATTTCTAGCATTAGAGCAGACACGGAAGTGCAAATGGCTGTTGAATCCATGGTAACACAGGCGGCATCACTTCAGCAGGAGCTGGCTACAGAAATAAGGGCAATGCAATCCTTAGGAACAGGCTCAGAAAGAGAAAAAAATATTGCACGCAAGCTCAGCTCAAAATTGAAAAAGAAGATTAAAGAATTACCAATCTTTTATGATTTTATCTCTGATCCATTTTGGTTTTTTGTCATTTTGAATGATGGAAAGCAGTTTATGAAAGAATTCTTTGCCGGAAAATCCAACGCCACCGACAATGATTCGAAATTTGTTCTTTTTAGCAGAGATCTTGGTAAATTGGATTTATCTCAGAAGAAAGCTCTTTTTATAAATGTCGTCGACCTTGTAGAAAATTTTGAAAATTTTGAAAAACAATATGCTGCTATGAGTTACGATACAAATAAAATTAAATTGCAGCATGTAAAAGACTTTCTCGATTCTTTACGTAAAGTGATTAAGAGCGAAAGCGCACAGCCATCAGCTTCGGTTGTGAAAAAATCAGCATACAATACTGTTGAGCCGTTAATTAGGACTCTTGAACTAATTGGTCACGATTTAACAATAAGCGCTGATTTAGATCGTTCGCTGCCTCAAAAATTCCGAATGAATAAACTCGTTAGCCTTCTAGATCGAAACAACAGGTATGTAGGAATTTTGCGTGATATTTCAGACAAATCGTTACTTGATGGCGCATTAAACAGTCCGGATGATGAGCAAATATTGAAGAATTGTTGGGATTATATACAAGAGCAGATCCCTGTTGAAAACATAATAACTGTTAAAACCCCAGAGCAAGTTGATGCACAAATAAAAGAGTTATCCAAAGGTAGAGATTTGCTTAGCTCAGTTCCCAATCAAGATAAAATCAGTCAGCACTTGGCAGGATTATTATCAGTTTCTCCAGTCGCTACTTCTTCATCCGTAGGTACGCCTTTTCCCGCTCGAAAACCTGGTACTCCTTCCTCAGCTAGTGCATCTTCCTCCCCAGTAACACCAGGTGGAGCACGACGACTATCAGCGGCATCCGTAACGCCAGGTGGGTTAGGAATAGCGGGAATGGGTGCGCCTTTACCGTCAGAAAAAGCAAAGAAATTGCTTTCAGACCTTGAGTTTATTAAGGAAAAAATAACTGAATATGCGCTTGCAAAAGGCTATTCAGATCCAACTACAGTGCCTCATCTTAGCCAGTATTATATTGACCTTTCTAGCCGTACAGTGGAAGAAAAACTTCGGACTATTGCAGATTCAGACACCACTAATGCACAAGATATTGCTACAGTAAGGTCGAAAGATAAAATTATTAAGCCAATACGTGAGCTTTTAGAAAATCCACAAGCTTTTGCCACGCGTCTACTGAATGAGGAAATTCCAAAAGTAGAAAAAGACCTGAATGTTTATGCATCAGATTCTCAGTATGCAACATATCAAGCTGCTTTAGGGCAAGCAAAAGAATCGCTCACAAATTTGTTGGCAAATGGCGGTGTTACGCTTGACCATGTTGAAGAAATTATTGGACCAGCATACCAGAAAATTAAAGGTGCTAAGGAATGGTCGGGCATACAATAAAATGGCTAAAAAAATCCTATAAAATAATTGACTTGATAATAAAATAATGCAATTAATACAGCAGAAGTTCAGGGGTGGGGTGCTATATGTTAAGGCTACTTTTTTTAGTTACAACTTTCTTTAGTTTTACTTGGGCTGTCCATGAAAGCTTCACTGATTTTCCGATACATCAAGATCCTTTGGAGCCGAGCATTGTTTTATCCGCCGCTAGTTTCGATAGTGATTCAGATAATGATTTGCCTGAAGGTAAAGATCACGATGATTGGGAGGATTTAAAAAAAAATATTCCAGGAGCAGAGAAAGTATTTAATGAGTACCCCCCGCAGAATATTAATCTTCTGGCTAGTGATGTGAAAAAGCAGGAATTTCTTAGACTTCTTACGCGTTTTGATGGAATAATGTCTGCTTACTTAAAAAATCAGGTTTACCATACCGGTGTTGCTCCCTTTTTTTCACCTGAACAACTTTACCTAGCTACAGGTAGTCACTTTAATGATGTGGCACAAGAAATTGCTTCATCGCGTAACCCGAATTCTACATTGGAAAGTTTTATCCGTAATTTAGAAAAAGTTCTCAAAGGTGTTGACGAAATAATATAGTTTAATAAATACGTTATAATTGTTCTCAATCTGGAATTTGACAGACTTTTTGATTTTTGAAAAACTACGTCTATTTTAGAAAAAATATATAAGAATATTCCTATGTCCATTATTAAAACTCGCTGCGTGTACCCTCTAAAATACGATGGCAGTATTTTTTGGCTACTTTTCTTCCTGATTTTTTGGCCGCCGCTTGCCTTCTTTTTGCTGCTTATGAACGCTCGTTTTGTTAAGGTTGATTCAATTTTTTATTTGCGCTATCGGGGCTCTTGGGGTTGGTTGATCTTTTGGGCGGTTGTGTTTTTTCCCTTAGCAATTCTCATCATGGCAGTTTGCGGTGCAGACGTTATTGAAGAAAAAAATTTTTAAGCGTTACTTTTTTCATGGTTGGCTATCCACAGTTCTAGTGCTATAGCATCAGTTAGTCGCGTCCCCTTGTTAGCAGCTCGCAGTTGTAGAGGTAAAATTGCTTGATGATGCGCTTCGAAATAATGCTTATAGCCATTGTGCACAAATGCACAACGCTGATAAGTTTTTAATTTTTCAGACGCCATAATTTCTATGCAGTGTTTGTGTAAATTATCAACAAAAACAATATGTGTAACATTGGTTTTGTCAGCAAGCCAGTCGTGAACTATGTCTGCTTTGTTGCTGCGCGCATACAGTAAATCTTTGCGCTCAAACCCTAATTCTTTGAAAAATTCAATCCGCGCCGGTTCTTCATCTTTAAATCTGCGTGATGAAACAACAATCGTGTAAGCTTCTGAGCTGCGCGCTTCTTCTAAAAAAGGCATCCAAGCATCTTCTGTTACTTTATACGCAAGCGGTTGATTTTCAAAAACAGAGTAAAGCGTGGTTAAAAAAGGAATAAATCCTTCGGGTGTTGCATTAGCAACCGCTTCCCCATAAAAAGCAGATACTGCTCTTAGCATTGCTTCTTTGTGCTGTCGTTGGTTTTCCCAATTAACAGCCATGCAATCAACCTGGCTAATTGTTTCATCCGCATCAAAAACAAAAACTGCATGCGGCCCAAAATAGTAATCGTTAAACCCGGGAATATTTCTAACATCTGCTATGGAATCAATTTCCAAAATAGGGGCTGATGCGGCCAAAAAATCTTTACACCCAAAAATAAATAGCGCTAAAAAAAAGTGTTTGTATAAAGTATTCATTATGTTGGGTATTTTTTATTATGACCTTTCACATGCATTACAGTAATTTAATTATTTGATCAGCTAAATTTATATTGAAAAAATATATAATGTTTATTATATAACAATAATCATTTCTTTTCGTATGTTTTAAAAGGGTAATTAATGCGTAAAATTTTAAACTGTATTGTTCTTTTTTCTTTTACATTTCATCAGCTTGTTTGGGCAATTCCCCTTAATTGGGAACCTGAATTTGAAAGCGCTAGTGTGCTCCCTTATCACGATGATGCACAGGGGCGCAGATGGCTATTAGTTAGCAAAAAAACTTACAATGAACGAGAATATGACGCACCTTCCTGGGGAGACTTCGGAGGAAAAGTAGAGCAGGGTGAACAAGCAATTCAAACTGCTGTTCGTGAATTATCTGAAGAAACTGCAGGGCAAATCACTACAACTGAAGCAGAATTACTTAATGAATCTTTTCATCAAATAGATATGAAAAATTCTCCCTTTGGCGGAAGTATTCGTCGTCATACGATTTTCTTTAAAAAAATGAATGAAATGTTTATGCCAGCAGTTGAATCTGGCATTGAAGCTGGTCCCACAAGTAATGGTGGCCGTGAAGTTTCTCAATACCAGTGGATTTTAGCAACTGATCTAGCGAAATTGTCAGAACCTGCTATTTTTGGCAATGTGCTCGGCAAATATATTCCAGATCAACTACGCGTTGAATCAATAGTTGCTAATCAAAAACCAGAACACTTTAGTATTCCCTTTTTTGTGCTACTTCAGCAGTTAGCTGTAAAAAAATTTTTAATAAAGGGGCAACACTCCCAAACATTTTCGCAAATTGCTTTTACTAAATCAGGTTTTCAAGACTGGCGATTAGTGCACTCTGGCACTCTAACTACTGATGCTCAAAGGGAAAGACAGCTGCAAATAGCGTTAGGCAGCCCAAGAATTTTAGAAGGATTTTCACCTTTAGAAATAGCCTTAGAAATTGATGATAAAAAACGCCAAATTTTAGAATTCGACCCATTAGAATCAATTCAAGCGAATGCGCCATCAATCGAGTTGCGTTTATTACATAAGCCTACTGGTATAGCTAACGCATATCCCTTAGCGCCTAATTCACCAAACTTTTGGCATGTGAATTCTGTAGATCACGACCTTGCGCAATTGATGCATACTAATGCATTGCGTGCTCAAGTTTTAAAACAATTGACGCAAGCCCTACCTCAATTACAAATGCCGCAGCTAAAAAGTAAGCAAAAGCCAGGCACAACCGATACGAAATATTCCGTTGAAGTGAAAGACCTTAAAACTAAAAACCATCCAACTAATTCCGCATCCATAACATGGGAAAAACTCCCCACCATGACCGATGCACAGTTGCGGCATTTATTAGGAAACCAGCTTGATCTCAACAATACAGCTGCAGTTTTACAAGCATACAAAGAAAAAGTAAGAAGTATGCGTTCTTTTTCCCAGCAAGCAGAAACAATTACCCATCCAAGTTTTGTGGACGCTGTAGAAGCCGTTTTTGCACAAGAACGCGCCCATCCTGAACTATTTACAGCTTACCATGGGTGCACAGCTGAAGTTCATTTCTTAAACACAGTTTATTCAGTCCTTTCTGATATGCTAGGACTTCCTAAACGCGCTGTGAATTGGAGGCTATTTGATTACGCATCACGCCGTTATCCAAATGTTAAGGCTGCATTTTCAGATACAGCACAATCAACAATTCAAGAGTTTGGTTACCTGAATCCTTTCGAAATATTAGTTGCGGCTAATGCGGCTTTAACAGGTAATCCTGAGCATGATGGGTGCCGCACATTAACATACTGGAAGCAAAGCCATTCAGAAGTTTCTCTCAATTTAGAACATGTATTAAGTGATGTGTTCAAAGGTGTGGGCTTAAATTCAATGCAAGCTTTGGAAATTGCAGGTCGTTTACACCAAGTATTTGCAGATCAATATTATGTAGAAGACCCAGAGGCACTAACTCAGAAACGTCGCGTCGGTATTTTACGGCAAATATTTTCACATCCAGAAGCTATTGAAGAGCAAATAGCTCTTTCAGGCTGGTATTTTAATAACCCACTTTTCTTTAATGATATTCAACAACCTGATGGAAGTGCTTTCAGCATTTATGATGGTTTGGAAGAAGGTGATAGTGCGTGGATGAAAGAATTGCCAACAGCCCTGCGCTTTATGACACACATACGAGCTGGCGATAGTATTGAAATGCACAAAAATATTAAAAGGTATAATGGGCTAGTACCAAATGGTTTAAGGCCTTTTAATCTTTTCGATTACGAAGTTCGCTTGTTTGCCGGAAAAGATCCAGCTTTGGTGAAAACACATTATTATCCTGCAGATCCAGCAGATGCAAATAGAGAAAGTAATATTGTAACGGCAACGCGCGCAACTCTAGAAAATCGTTTAGAAGGTGTAGAATTACCTATACGCTCATTCTACGATTTTTATACAGCCCATAAGCTTTTACAGATTATTATAAAAAACCAATTAAATATCCAAGTTTCTTCCCCTTCTGTTTCTTTAGAACAGTTTAAAGTTGCTGTTGCGCAAGGAGACCGAGAAGCAATGGAAGTCTACTTACAAGATCCTTCTACCCACGCAGTACGGTTTAATGAAACTGATATTATTACAGGTGAAGAAAGAGAATTTAACTTACTTGATTACATGGCAATGGTTGGCATGCGTCATACTATGGCTATAGATTCCATTTATGCCAGTGCAATCACAAGAAAAGAGGGGCTTTTTGCCAATATCACAAGTTTCACAGAAAGCCCATATGCTACCCATGCCTTGCTAAGAGAGGGGTTAAGCTCGTTAATGCTATTGGGGTGGGATGGTAGTCTTACAACGCAACTTCGTTTTGCCTTTTTTAATCCTAGATCACAAGAAGCAAACAACAAAAATAAGCTTTCTGGATCATTTATAGAAATGTCTATAGCAGGATTAATAGAGCGTACAGACGAAAGAAAATGGATAAAATTTCGAGAATCTGTTGGTGCATCTACCAACTATGCCCAGCTTCCAGATGCTTTTTGGCAAGAATTAGTAAGTGGCAACCATCTTCATAATTTTTTAAGAAGTGGGTTGATTAATGATATGAAATTAGATAAGTGGGGGGCAATTGTTGCTGGATTATCTAGAGCAGGCATTAGTGAAGAACAATTGTATAAAGATTATGGTGAATCAATTCTTACAATCTTTCACCCAGATAAAGTCAAGAACCAAAATATCTGCTTTCTTAAGCTAGTCTCGCAAGATACGTGTGAACATATTCTTAGAAAACTTGTTGGAATTTCTGGCTCCCAAGCGGTATTGGATACTTTGAAAAATTTTGATAAGCCAGAGTCTGAATATCATTCATTCAGTACACACAATTATCATTTAGGAGCTACACTAAGTTTATTTCAAGAACTTGGTTTGATAGATTTTTCATGGCTGGGTCTATCAACCATTTTTTACTCACTAGAACCACTTGCAGCTTGCGAAATTTTGAAAATGGCAAAAAATTTGGGTCAAGCAGTACCTTCTTATTTATTCTCTAGTGTTTGGGTGAATTTAAGCCCTGAAGACGCACAACAATATGCAGATGATCCAGAATGGGCAGGTGATCTGTTTGCAACGTTTAGATATACCAACCCTATGCAGTATTCTACTCTTTCTGCTAATGAAAAGAAGGCTTTATACAAGCAGTTATACAGTCTGGCTTTTAAAAAAGGAGCATTAACTGATTTGTCCCCAGATGCAATTAAACCAGACATAATGCAAGAATGGTTTGGCGAGTTATCTGAAGAGGCTAAGCAAGCAATCTTGGCATCTCCTATGTTTAATGCTAATGCAACGCAAACATTTGGTTTTCCAAGCCAATATATAGATGATCAAGCTATTGAAGCTTTAAGGGAAAGCTTATTCCCATCAACGCAAGCTGGCATTGATTTCATCTTAAAAGAAGTGCAGAAACCAATTGAAAATACAGAGTGGTTAAGCAAGTTGCTTCAGCCATTTATTCTGCCCACATTCAACGTAATTTTAGAAGATATTAGGCAGAATAGTTGCAACAATAAGGTTGTAACGCCTCTTGCGCTTGCTTTATTTGCAAATGCTGCCGATATAGCTCCTGTGACTGAGGGTCATGATAGTATATCAAAAGTGCTGTATTCAGAATCAGCATTGCTTTTGTCTGCACAGGAAATTGCTAATGCTATTCATAATAATCTATGGAATTTCAAAAGTTCCAAATTTATATATCCTAAAATAATAGATTTTGAACCGTTATTAAAAGCTCGTTTCGCTGCAGTGCAAGATGAAGTCAAAACGTACGTAGTTGCAGACCAAGAAAATATTCGTAATTTTTTAAATGATTCTGGAGCTCAGTATATGCGAGCGTCAGTCAAAGCATTCTTGGAATATTTAATCGCTCAAAATTAAAAAGTAGAGGCGGCTCTTCGCCTCTACTTAATTGGTATTCGGGTTCGTAAGCTTTAATGCAGCCATTGCTTGCTCAAACGCTTGTGGTAGTGGGGCGTTAAGTGTGATTTTTTCTTTTTTTGCATACAAGGGAACCGTCATTTCAAAGCAGTGTAGACAAAGTGAATAACTCTTATCTCTTTTTCCATAAATTTGGTCCCCCACAATTGCATGGCCAATAGCTTGCAGATGAATTCTTAGTTGATGGGTGCGTCCGGTAATGGGGGTAAGTTTTACAAGAGTTGCAAGGTCTGACTGCTGCATTACTTCGTAACGAGTAAGTGCTGGCTGCCCTTTTTCATCAACTTTCCCCCACCAAGAACGTTTATCTCCAGATTTTTTAGCAATAGGCAGTTTAATTTCACCACTTTGCGTCTTAATAACTCCATGAACAACGGCAAGGTATGTTTTTCCAATCTTGCGCTCTTGAAAAAGCTCGCTCAATCTTTTCAGGGCAACTTTGTTTCTGCCCAAAATTAGGCAACCTGTAGTATCTTTATCTAATCTGTGTGCTAACTCCGGCCTTTTCGGCAAGCCAAAGCGCAAATCATCCAAGTAATCTTCAAGGGTTGTCATTTTCTGCCCAGCGCCTTTATGTACAGGAAGTCCAGCGGGTTTATTAATTGCCAACATCAAGGCATCTTTATAAATTACCTCAAGGGCCATTAAGTTCTTTCCAGTGCACAAAAAAGTTACAATGAAGCCCAAAAAAAGAGATGTCAATTGCCAATTTATGGCTTGACACATAGTTATCCACAGATATTTTTCACGAATTATGAATACATACCAGAAGCAAAATTAAATAAAATTTTCTGATAATTTTCTTTAAAATTGGCAGAAAAGGGGGGAGTCGAGCGACCAGCCTGTTTTTTCAGCACAGGGAACAGACCCGAGCGCTGGCCTCAACAGAGTGTATTTATTCAAGATTTATCCAATGATTTATCCACAGAATGTGGGGATAAGTTATTATGGCGAATTAGCGAGCAAATTCAACGTGTCTGCGGCATTTGAGACTTTTTATTGCTTAAATTGAGTGAAAATTGGTTAATTTTTTGTTAACTTTTAACGTATGTCTGGTATGCAAGTAGTGCATAGAAAGATCATTTGTGTTTGCAAAAATAGTTTCTATCAGTTTTTTTTTGTTGATTAATTGACGTGTTGAAATAAAAAAAATTGCACGGATAGTTAATTTTTTAACAGAGTACTAGAATAGCCCCAGCAAACCTCTTACGGAAAACCTTATGACCCCCATGCAGCAAGCTTTACATCAAGCCAAATGTGCCATATCTCATAATGAAGTTCCTGTTGGAGCTGTACTTGTGCACAATGATAAAATTATTGCTAAGGCTCATAATCAGTGCATTAGTGACCAAAATCCGTTGCACCACGCAGAGCTTATTGTGATTTCCAAAGCATTTTACCAGTTACAAACCTTATATTTAAATGACTGTACTCTTTATGTAACCCTTGAACCTTGCCCTATGTGCGCAGCAGCCATTGCCCAAGCACGTGTTGGCAAACTTGTGTTTGGTGCTTACGATCCCAAATCAGGGGGTGTTGACCATGGCCCAAAAATTTTTGAGCACTCGCATCATAAGCCAGAGGTTATTGGTGGTATGCTAGAAAATGAATGCGCTGCGCTTATGACTGATTTTTTCAAAGATAAAAGGTAAAATCTTAAAATAATATCCTTTTTTCTAGATCAACTACGGAGGTTTAGGATGAAGGTTTTCTAGGCTCTCCAGCGTCATTGTAAGCCCTGAAAGGGCGTGACAATCCAATTTTAATGTTATCAAATTATACTGGTTTAGCTATACTAAATTAAACTAGGCATTATATGAAGGGTTATATGAAATTTTATTGGAAAAAAGTAACTAAGTTTCTATTTTGGTCTTTATTTTTTGTGGATGCAGAAGTATCCAATTCTCTGGCAGCAGCTTCATTTGAAGATTTGCCAGTAGAAAAATCAGTAATAACAAGTCCTTTGTGCCCAGAAGAAAGCGATCATTTGGCTCAACAGCGTATAAGGCCGCTTTTAGAAAAAGCAAACGGAGATCCTCAAAAAGTTTTTAATGATTTAGCGCATCGTCTTGATATAGGTATTCTTCGTCTCCGTGAGGATTTTATAACTGTGTTGCGATTGCATAGAGAAAGTTTAGATCCACAAACTATCTTTTATAGACTGGGTGTGTTTTTACAAAAGGTTGACAGAAACTCAGATTACCAACCGTTGATCGATCAAATGAAAGATTGGATAGCAAGTCATTATACACAAGAAATATTTAAAGAAGCGAAAAACACAATACATGGCATAGGCATAAGTCAAGCATATAAAGTGTTACAACAGAAATGGCCAGAATTTTGTGGGCCAGCGGAAATTACCCCTGTGCCACCCCAAGCTGCCATTTGGTCACCCCAAGCCCCTGCGATACCGTTTTCATACTATCGGGGAGAATCGGCCCGAAAAGAGATTTTTGAAAAGCACAGCGTAAGCTCTTTTCAAGATCTTTTCGATAAGGCTTTCAGATCGAATGATATTCCGGCTTTACTGGAATTTTTCAAGTACACTCACTTAAGTGACTGCTACTTTTTTTGGGATGGAAACATAGGAGATAAAACTTTGCGCGAATGCCAAAAGCAAGCGACCGAAATTTTAAATGAAATTGCACCACCAGAAGTTAAAACGTTTATTGCATCTTATTGTAGTGCACAGAGTGATACAGCGCATTAGTTAAGGTTAAAAATTGCAAACAATTCGTTAGCAGGTGCAAAATCATTTTTTTGCAATTCGTATCAGAACATACTATCTTATAATGTAATGGTTCAATTTATCCTAAATCAGTTGGAGAACTTAACGCATGTCATTTAGATTTCGGCGCCGTGGCGATGTGAGTGAGCAATCACCTCAGCAAGAGCCTTTTTTTCAAAATGCGACTGGTCAACAACAGTCATTTGTTGATCCTGCTATGTACCCACAAATGGGCCAACATCAAGGATATGATCCAAATTTTAATAGTAATTACGGTCCGCAACCTTATTTTGGGCAGCCGCAGCAGCTGCAACAACCGCAGCAAGGGCCACAAGTCCCAAGTGGGTATAAACCTTCACAGCCATTCTTTCACAATAACGAAGAAAATTTTTATACACAGCAGCAAATACAGATGATGCAAGGCATGCAGCGTCACCCGCAGCAACCTTACGCAAATCAACAACAACCTCAGTCGTCCGGGCAAAATGCTTACATGTACCCAGTGCAAGCAAGTCAATTAGGTAATTTTCAAGCAGGAGGGTATCCTCCCCAAGGATTTCAGCCCCAACAACCAGGATATATGCCTGAAGATGTTCGTGCTCTTGGCTTTTGGAGAGAGTCTCAAGCAAATTCTGGGTTTGAAGAATTACAGAATGAACAAAGCGAAAGCTCACCAATTCGCCTTCTTGTAGCTGTTGCAGGTGTTGCTATAATTGCAGGCTTGTCTTGGTTTGCCTACAAATGGGCAAAGTCACCAACCTCTGATATACCGCCGCTTATTCACGCTGAAACAGGGCCTCACAAAGTCCACCCTGATCACCGAGGGGGCATTAATATCCCCTACCAAGATAAACTTATCTATGATCGCATCAGCGATGGCAATACTGCCGAACCTGCTGAACGATTACTGCCTCCCCCTGAATTGCCAATGGCTAATCAACCACAGCAGGCACCTGTTGACCAAAATCAGCAGATGGCTCAGCAACAAATGTATAATAATGCGCCTGGATACAATGCTCCGGCTAACATGCAAAATGCACAAGGGCAGCAACAACCAACGGTTGGGCAACCTCAGTATCAGCAGCAAATGCCTGCGGCAGTCCCTGTGCCTGTTGTTGAAGCACCAGTAGCCGCTCAATCACAAGAAAGTGAACCTGAGTTTGTTGCCAAGCCTGCAAAAGGAAACTACTTTGTGCAAATGGTCACGGTAACTTCAGAAGCAGACGCTCTTTCCGAGTGGAAGCGTCGTCAGAAAAAATACAATCTAAAGGGTATGAAATCTCAGATCAAAGAGTTTGAAACCGATGACGGAAAAACTTTTTATCGCCTACTGTTGGGGCCTTTTACCGAAAAAGTCAAAGCAATGAAATTCGCTGTGAAAATGGACGGCTCAAAAGTCGTACAAATTACTGAGTAGCTATATGCGTTGTGCGTCTTATTGTGCTGGTTCAGCTTATGACATTGCTGGGATCTTTCAAACATTAAGATCCTCGGCAGTGGCAGCTCAGTCATACGATGAGGTTGCTCTTTTATCAATGGAACCAGGAAAAACTATGTGCGTTTTTGCCTACGGAGCTGTTGTCTTTTGGGGATATACTGTTAACAAAGAACGCGAAGCACTGCAACTTTTAATACCTTTTTTAAAATCTCCTTTGGAAAAAATTCAAGAAGATACCTTTATTTATGAATATGGTCCTGAAACAGTAATTGATGAAGAGGGTGATCGCATTATTTTGCAATCTGATGATCCGTTGTTGAAAATTTCACTCTCATACGGCTTGTCACAATCAGCCAAACTTTCAGCTTTTGAACATGATATTGATGATACGATTCAGCGCACACGTCATATGCCAGCAGAGCTCGCTGAAAAAGGCAAAATCAGCTTGTCTCGTAAAAAAATCTCGCAGCATATTGGAAAACTATTCAGTCAAAAAAATTCCATCAACCTTGAATCTTTTGCTTTAGATACCCCAGAGTTCTTCTGGAAGCGTCCCCGCTATGAGCCTTTTTACCAGCTTTCTGTTGAATTTCTTGATATTCAAGTTCGCTTAAATATTCTCAACAGCAAGCTCAATGTGGTGCACGAACTGTATGAAATATTGAGCAATGAACTCAAACACGCTCACTCATCTTTCCTTGAATGGGTTATTATCATCCTCATCATGGTTGAGGTACTCATTTCCATTCTTAAGGATTTTCTAAGGTGGATTTAGCAAGTCTCAACAAATTAATTGTATATCAGATATTGCAAAGAAAGGAAAAAAGAAATGTTTGTAGATCTTTTTAAGGAATGTATGAAAAAATTTTTAATACTTGCAACAGTCTTAATTTTAAATCACTCTCTCTACTCTATGGATGCCCCTTTTGAAGAAGAACGCGAAAGCACACAAAAAGTAACACCTCAGCAGTTGCTGGATTATTTAGTAGCTGGTAGCGTTTCACCAGAATCACCTGAATTTATAGAAGCTTTATCTACCTTATCCGAAGAACAACAAGTAGATTTTAGAAATATTCTGTTAGGGTTAAGTCCGGTAAGAAACACTCGCTTAAACGCATTCCAGTATTTCATACCAATTAATGCTAAAATTGATTTAGTGCGGTGTTTAGCAACCCTTGAATCGTCCCAATGGACCAGTAGGATTAATGCTACCATTACAGAGTACTATTCGTCTGGGGGTGATGTGCGTAACATATACATTACTGAGACAGCGCCTCAGGTAAGAAGAAAATTAAAGTAAAAATTTATCTAGTGCAATGTTCATCAACACTTGAATTGCCAGAATAGGCTAATAGAATCCATGCTACTTGCCTATTTTGTCGATGCTCTCTTTGGTGTTCTAGCAATTATTCTTATTCGCAATATTTTTGCCAAACAAAATTTTAAGCTTATTGCACCTTTTTGTATCAGTGCTTTTGCTGTAAGTGCGCTTTTATTTTTCTACCTTACCAGCGCCATCACCATTGCCAACGTTTGGTTAAATTCCCACCAAAGCACACCAATTTTTTATAAAATTTCAGGGGTTTGGGGAAATCATGAAGGTTCAATGCTTCTATTTTTCACCTTTCTTTCTGCATGGGCAACACGTCTACGGCACACTGAATCTATTCGCTTGGCTTCATTCATATTACTTGTCCTTGGTAGTTATCTTTATTTTGCAGCTAATCCTTTCGCAGTGCTTGCTATTAAAATGACAGCAGGACAGGATCTTAACCCAGCGCTGCAAAACCCCTATCTGGCGATTCATCCCCCCATCTTATACGCAGGGCAAACTTTATGTTTCTTGCTGTGGGCCAAGGCTTGTATTACTCCAGATGATCCTGAAATTCCTTTTTACACACGCGTGTGTTTTTGTCTTATCACACTGGGGCTAGCCTTGGGCGCACGTTGGGCATATACAGAACTAGGGTGGGGAGGGTTCTGGTTTTGGGACCCTGTCGAAACTGTATCCTTATTTCCCTGGCTTGCCATTGCCGCAGCGGTGCATGTTTATAAAAATAATAGCTATCTTCAAAGGCTTTGTCTGCTTATTGCCTTCCCCATGGTTATGCTTGGGTTAACATTTGTGCGTTCTGGTGTGCTTGTTTCAGTTCACAGTTTTGGCTTTGATGCTTTCAACGGAATCTGGCTTGGGGTTAGCGCTCTTGTGGTTGGGGTCATTTCTGTAGCGTTCGTCATTGCGAGCCCATGTAATGGGCGTGGCAATCCAGTGAATAGCTTCCATGCTTTAATTTCGCTTGGCTTCCTATCCACCCTTGCAATTCTTTGCGCGCTCATCCTTATTCCTGTTTTTTTCAAAATCTGCCTTGGCAAAAATATCAGCATCAACGAGGCATTCTTTCATCAATACATTAATCCGTTCTTACTAGCAGGGCTCCTTTTTGCAGGCTTTGCACCGTATATGAAAATACATTTTTGGAGCTTTGCTAACGCCAGCTTCTGCACTATTTTATGGTATTTTTTGGTGCAACCACACTTTCACCTTCTAGCCATTTGCGCTGCACTTGTTGGTTTTTGGCTGATTTTGAGCACGCTTAACCACAGTAAATACATTTTCACTAAAGGGTTCGTTGCTGCGCATTTAGGTGTAGGGCTTTGCATTTTAGGTGCTTCTCACGCAGAAATTTTTACTACTAAGCAAGAGATTAATATCAATGCTCTTCCCCTAACTTTTGCCGCTTATCCTGTTCGTTATGTATCGCACCACGTGGTTGAAACCCCCCAAGTGACCAAAGAAATTTTCACATTTTCAATTAACGCAAAATTGCTGCAACCAGAAATTCAACATTTTCACATCAGCCAAGCAACTAAGCACCAAACCGCAGTGAACCGAATCAACTTCGATGATTTTCACGCAACCGTTTTCGCCAATAATAATCAGTGGAAAATTGAACTTATGCACAAACCACTTATCAACGTATTTTGGTTAGGTATTCTCATGGTGCTACTAGGAATAAGCGTGAGTATGCGGCGATTTCTTTTTAATGCTAAAAGTTCCAAGGATTGATGACTTCAAGTTCTGTAAACTGAAAATCGTCCACATTTCGGGTTACTAATTTCATATTGTGAGTTAGGGCAGTTGCTGCTAAAAGCGCGTCAATAACAGGAAACGTGCCGCGTGCTGTTATATATCCCCACTTGTCAGCTACCTCAAAACAAACAGGTATTAATCTTTCTCCAAACCAGCTAACTAGATCATGCTCAAGCCAAGTTAAAAGAAATATTTTACGCTCCTGATCAAGAATTTTTTCAATACCTCGTCGTATTTCGCCAAGGCTTAAAACGCTCAAATACAATTGATCAGACGGAACAGTCTCAAACCATTTTTTCACTTGGGCGTCAGGACTTTTGCGAACTGTTTCTGATATAACATTTGTATCTAAGAGATATTTCATAAGAAAATATCTTTTGCTAAGGATGAGTCTCGTTGTAAATCTAAATCTACTTCCTTAAGAGGAGATCTCGACATGAACTCCCAAAAAGGTAAATTAGGTCGTAAAAGTGATTCATAAGCCTTTTTTGACAGTACCACGACCTGCTCTTGGCCTCGTACCGTTACTTCTTGCGGGCCATCTTGAGTCGCTTTGCGTATCAATTCACTCAATTTTGCCTTGGCTTCTTGTAATTGCCATGTTTGCATACATTTTTTTCAAACTAGTCAGACTAGTCATATTATGATATATTGCTAAGAAATGTCAAGAAATTTTCCTATCAATTTTTTCTCAAAGACACAGCCCCACATTTCTGCGCAACTATTGACAAAACCCTATACCTCAACGCATTGTTTCATCGTTGTAATGCAATTGAACTTAATAAAAAATCCGTGGGTGTTGCTATGAATCTGTACCAATTATCAAAAATGTTTGTTTTAGGCTTAGGAATT
The DNA here is from genome assembly GCA_018062345.1 of Pseudomonadota bacterium. GTDB lineage: Bacteria > Pseudomonadota > Alphaproteobacteria > Paracaedibacterales > CAITNM01 > CAITNM01. The sequence goes on from JAGOSL010000003.1 coordinate 112,951, forward strand.
TTTTCTACTTGCTTGTTTGCAAGCCATAAACATCCTGATGATACTGATCAATTAATGCAGCGCAAAAACCCATCTTGGCTAACAGAAACTATTGCGCCAATGTCAGCAAGGGATCAGCTAGACGCTATAAATACCTTTAAAGCAGAAATTAATGCACACCGGCAACAAACGAATTACGTTCTTCCTTTAGGGTCAGAATCCAAGGAAAAACTAAAAAGCATGTCTTCTTGGATGTATAGTAATTTAATAGCTGAATCTTTTAATCAAGAAGATTTGCCAGCCATTATTGAGTGCGCTATTTCTCTTTCAGAATGCTTTTTTTCTAATCACTATCTTTTTGATGCGCTTGAGTATCAATTGTGGACTTACAACCATGAGCCACGAGGTTTGGGTGATTTAGGCTACACAAGATTATTCTATGCAATGGCCCAGTCTCGGTATTTTCCAAAGCAACAAACGTTTGGGGCATCCTCATCTTCCCATCCAGGCTTTGATTTTCATAAGCATCTCAGTGTGATCGTTGAAAAAAAAAGAACAGAGCTAAAAGAACCTTGGATTCATTTTGATGCAAAAAGAGATATAGCACAGACCCTGTCTAATATAATTATTGCTTACAACATGATGAGTGGTGAAGAATTTTCTGCTATTAGAGATGAATTTCATTCAAAAGCTCTAGCTTTTCCACTTGATGAAGCAATCGATGCATTGCTAATTTTGCGCAATAAATATTTCTCAATTACAGCAATTCCAAACAGCAAAAATTTGTATAAAAGTTTGTTACTCGATTTTATATGCAAAACAGAATCCGATTTTTCAGCGAGTGCCTGTTTTGATTCAGCTCAAGAAATGCCAGCAGAATTTTTAGGGCAGCGACAATTGATTTTAGATATGAGGCAAGCTTTTAATAATAATTCTTCTCAAAATAATCAAGTAATGTCTCAGTTTGAAAGGAAAGTGGGCGAGCAATTAGCAACATTAGGCGCTCCATATAATTTGGAAAATAATGTCTATGATCCTGATTTGTGTTGCGAAATTGATTTTGTGGTCACTAACACTGAAACAGGAACTGTTACCCGAATCGAAACTGATGGGTACTTTCATTTTAACCAAAATTTTCATGGAGTCGAGATAACCCAAGATTTAAATGGCATAACTCGTCTGCAAACAAACCTTTTAAGAAAATTTGGAAAAGTTTTAAGAATTTCTGGCGCTTGTGATAATGCTACGTATAAGAATCGTATTAAGGGCATATGCCAAAATTTCAAGAAATTCGAAGGAGCTGATTTACGAACTTGGTTTTTACCGCCTTCGCATGAATATGCTTCTTGCATAAGGTAATTCCAGCTGTAAATCGGCAGTTGAATTGTCTTTATTGATCAAAGCCTGCAAGCTTTATTGTTGCAGCTATTTATATTGCGCAAACAATGGCGTTTCCTTGTTTAATCTGTTATAAACAAATAGTCAAAATAATAATAAAGGGCCCTAATGGAATCGTTTTTAGCCTTTGTGCATGAATGGGGATATGTTGCTGTTTTTTTAGGTGCCATTGTTGAAGGTGAAACAGTTATTCTCACCGCATCCGCTTTATCGGCCCTAGGGCATTTAAACTTACATAAAGTTATGGCCATTACTTTTTGTACAACGGTTGTTGTTGATCAAGGGCTCTTCTTAGTGGGCAGACGCTACGGCCCCGCTTTTTTTGAGCGTTTCCCAAAACTTCGTCATCGCGCTGAAAAAGCTTTTAGGCTTCTTCATCGTTTTGATAAGTGGTTTATTCTAGTTTTTCGCTTCATTTACGGTATCCGCGTTATCAGCCCTATTGTTATTGGTGCAGCAAATGTTGACCACAAGCGTTTTGCCCCTCTTAACGTGGCTTCAGCTTTTATTTGGACAGTAGTTAGCTGCTACAGTGGTTATGCCATGGGTGATATGCTTGAATCTCTGCTAAAAAACATTGAAAGAGCTGAGTACTACTTCAAACTCACTTTTGGCATCATTGCTGTTTCAGCAGTTGTATACTGGTTATGGAAGCGTTACAAAAAGTGCTAGCTTTCTATCAGTTATGCTTTCTTGGTTTTTTAATTCAAATAATTTTGTTAATGTAAAATTAACAGTCAATGTGATAACATATTATTATAAATTACAGCATAGAAAGTTTTATGAAAAACTCTTTCTGCTTAAAATTTTTAAGTTTATGTTTGCTATTTCAAAAAATATTGGGCGTCGAAGCTGACAATGATTTCATAATTATTTCTAGAGCCTCAACGGAAATCATACACCTAAATTTACCACTTATAATAAGTGACGCTGAACAAAGTGAACTCGAAAAATTAACACATGACCTCAAATATAATCGCCTAGATCAGCACCAAGTTGATCGAATATTTTCAAACCTTGCCAGCTCAAACAAACAATATGCTATGAATTTTTTACTAACCCCCCGTCAGGGACAACTGGCTCCATCTCAATGCCGAATCAGCAAAATATTAAACGAAGCAGTAATTGCTAATAATCACCAGCTGATAAAATTTCTACTCAACAGAGCACCAGAACAAATACAACCAGACCAGTGGGTCATAAACGAAGTCTTATGGAATGCTGTTATATATAACCGGGAAACTATAGTAAAATCATTGTTGAATTCTAGTGAAGGGCAATTGTATGCAGATAAAAATGGTATTGGGCACGCGTATCAAAAAGCCTTAAAAATTGGCCATAGGCATATTATCAATTTGTTTGAACCAGATTGGTAGAAAAAAATACTAAAATTTGGCCATCATGAAAGCCCAGAATTATTTTCTAATTAGGTTAAATAGCGCTGTCATTTAGCAACCTTAAAAATTCATCGATTTTATAAAATCGCTTAAAAAGTTTCTTTTATTCAAAGGAAACGAATTAAATGCACTGGTGATAACTATCCATGCATATTGTTGGGAAAGAATTGCTTCTAATTTAGGAATTTTTTGAGTCGCAGGATGTTGATGAAAATATTCTATTAAACTATTGGAAAAATTTTTTTTAATAGAATGTTTATCTGTGAAAATAGGGAAAAATTCACTTGTTTCCGTTGGCTGATCAAGAATAATTTTCATGCAATAATTAAGTAAAGCGTAGCGCTTTTGAAGGAAAAACTGCAAAGCATATACCAGATCTTTCTTTGATTTTTTTGAATAATTTTCTGGAAAAAAATTTTCCCTCTCATCTAGATATTTTAAAACGTGTTCGCGCATATACTCTGTTTTTTCTAATGGTTCTTCGTAACTAAAATTATTCATCAGGCTACTTTTTAGCCACATGAAAAGCTCAGCCGATGTCCTATTGAATTGGTACTGTGTGCGCAAAATTTCTTCAGTTGCACGAATCACATCTTGTGAAAAATTTCCTTCATAAATAGTGAAAACAGAAAATGAAACACTACGTTTTTGAGGTTCAGAAAACTCAGAAATTCTTGAGAAACTTCCTTCTGAATTATCAGAGCATGTGGAATCAGAATGCTTACGTAATGCTAATCTGCTGCTTTTGCGCACATTATCTGCATCATCTAATTTTGACCAGCAGCAACAGGCATGACTATCTTTCATTCCAGCTAATAACAGCAAAATCTGCATTAAACTGAAATAATATTTCATATTCCTCTATCTCAGATGCGCGTTAATTTCACAATTAAGCTTAGCTGATATTTCCTTAATAACAAATGAATAATCCAAAGCATTACCTCACAGTTAATTATTTTTTCCAAAGTGCTTCCTTTGCAGAGGTCCCTATGCACCTTTTGCTTCATTTTCTAGCTCTACGCCTTCAATCAGGTCTCCGCGAATAAACGCACCCAAAAGAGCTGAAGCTCTCTCAGCAGAAGATACTTCTTGCAAAACTTTTAAGTAGCCTTGTTCACCTTTTTCTTTTGATTTTTAGATCATCAAGCATATACTCATAAAGAGACAGCGCCAGCGCCCGATCTCTAGAGAAACTCGCTCCTAGCGCATATAAATAGCCATCTTGATTTTTAATCTCAGCGGCAGACATAATTCTCAGAGCTTTGTAGAGTTCTGCGTCAGTAAAGTCAGTCCCAGGTCGGTACGGCGAATTTTGATAAATAGCTAGTGCTCGCTTAAAAGAAAAATATTTTTGCAGTTCTGCTAAATAGCCATCTTCTGTTCTGTTTGGTGTGTTTTTGAGAAGTTTTATAGCTTTGTCGAGTTCTGCGTCAGTAAAGTCAGTCCCAGGCCGGTACGGCGATTTTTGATAAATAGCTAGTGCTCGCTTAAAAGAAAAATATTTTTGCATTTCTGCTAAACAGGCAGCTTCTGTTTCGTCTGGTAGATTTTTGAGAAGTTTTATAGCTCTGTCGAATTCTGCTTCTGTGAAATCAGTCCCAGGCCGGTACGGCGATTTTTGATAAATAGCCAGCGCCCGCTCTCTAGAGAAACTCCTTCGTAGCGCATATAAATAGCTATATTGAGTTTTAATCTCAGCGGCAGACATAATTCTCAGAGCTTTTTCGAATTCTGCTTGTGTGAAATCAGCACCAGGCCGGTGCGGCCAATTTTGATAAAGAGCCAGCGCTCGCGGTTCAGGGAAGTTCTTTTGTAGTTCTGCTAAATAGCCATCTTGAGTTTTATTCTCAGCAGCTGATATCACTGCCATAGCTTTTTCGAATTCTGCTTGTGTGAAATCAACCCCAGGTCGATATGACCAGCTTTGATGAAGAGCTTGGGCGCGTTCAAAAGAAAAATATTTTTGCAGTTCTGTTAAACAAGCGGCTTCTATTTTGTTTGGCGCATTTTTGAGAAGTTTTATAGCTTTATCAAAGTCTGTCTTTGTGCAATCAGTACCAGGCCGGTGCGGCCAATTTTGATAAAGGGCTAGCGCTCTTGCTTCAGAGAAGTTCTTTTGTAGTTCTGCTAAATAGCCATCTTGAGTTTTATTCTCAGCAGCTGATATCACTGCCATAGCTTTGTCGAATTCTGCTTTTGTGAAATCAGCACCAGGTCGATGTAACCAGATTTGATAAAGAGCTTGAGCTTGTTCAGCAGAAAAATGTTCTGCAATTATTTCTGTGGATACGTTTGGATTTGATTTAAAAATCAAGTTGCATAGGTCATATTCTTCTTCTTCATACGTAAAATGTTTTCCATCTCTAAATAAGTTTGCTAACTGGTTAGCTTGGGATTTAATAAAAGTACTTAGATTGTTTGAATCAACATAAATCGCGTTAAAAATAGCTGGTGCGGTTTTTACAGTGTTGCCTACCTTCGCTATGCCTTGTGTTAATTCTATTCGCGAGATGCCATCTAATGGGGGCTTTAGATTTTCTATGTCAATAATAGAATAGTCTATTAAAGTTATGATGGATTCATGGTTGTCTCCGCAGAGCGTAAAATTACCAACAATACGTCCTTCGAATCCCACCTCTCCGAAAAATTGTACTTCTAGGCAGCATTCCAGTGGTTTTATTATGATCAGAATAGAAAAAAGAAAGGCGATAATATAGTGCATGCAATCTCCTTATTATGATACTTTAGCTGATATTTCCTTAATAACAAATGAACAACAACTACACCCAAACTTTATAGCTATAAGTCCCTTGATTTGATAAGAATAAATCCGTTAACCCCCAAACCAGAGCATCTAAACGGTCAGGAGATTTAGCCGAAATCCCAGGTACCCACGAACATAATTGTGCCTCTAACTGGGGCAGGGGGCTGATATGCTTAACCTTGCCTTGTTCATACAAACTTGCAATAGGTTCTGCGCGAATCGCTTTGCCGCGGGTGGCCCGCACTCCTTTGTAGCTAATGTTTGGGTTACAGGCCAATAGTAAATCTTTGACCATATCTCCTCCCTTATTCACTTCAGCCACGACCCGGTCAGCCTGATATTTCTCATACAATTCTACGATTTTTCGTATCCAGTGTGCTGGTGCAGCTTTGTGTGTTGCATCCTCAAGTACATAAGCATTTTTATTGGTGTGATGGCCAATCACAATAATACCGGTTTCATCACTTGTCTCGTTGTTAGTTTCTGAGGGGTCTACAGCTATCACCACACGTTTCCAGTCTTCACTGGGTGGTTTTTCATAAAGAATTTTATCAGGTGCCCACAGCGCTCCTTCTGTTTCATCTTGCATCTGTGCATAAATTTCTTGTGCCTCAAGGCGCGTGCCTGCAAATTGCTTATTCAAATTTTTTAAAAATCCTGGTGCTAAATTAGCGGCATTGTCAAAAGTTGAACCTCTGGTTACTACGCAATCTTCATCATTCATTAGTTGGGTGATCACTGAATTTCTACGTGGTGTTGTTGTTACAATGCATTTAGGATCAGTGCCCAAACGCAAGCAAAGGTTTAGTTGTTCCCAAAATAGTTCGCTCTTTTTGAATTTTGCCAATTCATCTACCCATGCCGCATCAAATTGAGGACCGCGCAATCGCTCAGGACGGTCGCCTCCATACAAACGAATTTGCGCGCCGTTTTTAAATTCAATTAACCCATCACCTTTGTGGTATTTTAGAATTTCTTCCTTGGGTACCACGCTCAGCAAGCCACTTTCTCCTTCCACCATAACCTGACGCGCCTCAATCACTGTTTGCCCTACTAGCGCGATGTGTTTATAACGATTGTTCTTAATCCAGTCCCACACAGTTTCTGCGCCGGTACGTGTTTTTCCAAATCCGCGTCCTGCTAAAATTAGCCAAGTATTCCACGATTGATGTGTCGGTTCAAGCTGTTCTGGCCGCGCTCGGTCAGACCAATTTTTGCTATTTTTTGCACATAAATATGTTTCATTCTTTCTTATCAGGGCAGATATTAATTTTTGAAAAATATCTTTTCTTTTCTTAGGCCATTTTCGTGAATTCAGTTCAGCTTGCATCTGTATTTAAAAAACGTCTTGATCTTTATGGATTCAGTATCAAGCCAAACTGAAAAAAGCCCCTAAAGATTTTTCTATTTTTTTTAAGGGGAATTTTATTCATCTTCGTATTATCCCTAAAAAATAAGAACATTGATTAAACCTCTCTCCCAAATTGCCCCATTCTCTAGCATATGCTACACTCAACAAATGAGTAGATCGTCTAAATCATCACTGCGCTCGCTATTGCGTTCAACCCCATTCCAACTCTTGCTGTGCATACTTTTTGCTAGCTTATTTGGAAAAATGCTACCTCATGCATTGGTGCGAGGCGCTTATACATTAAGTCTATTTTTTATTGATTGCGTGTTATTTCTTTTACCAATCATGATTTTCGCCTACATGTTTAATGCGCTGATTGTCGCTGAAGAAAAGGGTCCAGTGCTGGTTTTTTCACTGCTTGGGTTGATCTGTATTTCAAATGCTGTGGCACTGTGCTTTGCCTATTCAGTGGGCAGTGTTATAATCCCACACCTGTCTATGCACGTAGGTATTACCGAAGTTGCATCTTCAGTGCAACCTTATTTTTACATGCCGTTCAAACATGGAATTCGTTCTGATTATGTTGCATTAAGTGCCTTTGTGATTGCATTTTTTTGTGTCAAAGCCAAGGGAAAAATTCATGCCACAGGCGCCATTATTGCATCCATTCATAAACTTCAATCAGCAATTGCTACTTTTTTAAAAAAAGCATTTTTACCTATCTTGCCTCTTTATGTATTGGGATTCATGCTGAAAATGAGTAGTGAGGACAAGCTAACATTCCTCTACACAGAATATTTGCATATTTTTGGTCTGAATCTTGTTGTTAGCTTCTGCTATATCCTAGCTTTATATAAAATTGCCAGCATTGGCTATAAACCCATGCGAAAAATTATTTTCGATATGTTGCCTGCAGGAATTACAGGATTTTCTACAATGTCTAGCGCGATTACAATGCCAGTTACTCTAGAGTGTGCTGAAAAAAATGTGCAGCATCCAGCATTGGCGCGCATGGTTGTTCCTACTGCATCAAATATGCACATGCTAGGAGATGATGTAACCATTACTTTAACAGCTCTCACTTTAATTATGGTTAGTGGCGCACCTCTTCCAAGTTTTATCGATTTCTTGCCGTATGTAGCCGCATTTTGTGTGGCAAAACTTGCATGTGTGGGTATTGCAGGCGCAAGTCTTCTTGTGGTTTTGCCTGTGCTACAAGAGCATTTGGGATTTTCATCAGAAATGGTCAGCCTTATGACTACTTTATATGCTCTTCACGACCCATTTGGTACCTTTCATAATGTTATGGGTAACGGCGCATTTTCTCTTTTAGTTGAAAAAATTTTTAAAAAACTTCGCTTAGTTGGTGCAAGGGCGACCAAGCAAAAACTCAAATAGCTTCACTTCATTTGTAATTAACACGGGCGTACCGATTTAATTGGTAATGGAGCTGGTTTTTTCGTAATTTCTGTAGAAGCACCGCCAGGCTCCCACGCTGAGTCAATAGCAGGTAGCGTTCTGTGATCACGACTATAGATAGAAAGTTTTTTCCCCGATGCGACCAAAAGTCCAGCTTCTGCAGTATCTGCCTGTGGATCAGCAATTTGAGAATTTTCCCTAAATGAAGATTGATAAGCACCTTTTAAGCTAATGCCCCAAACACCCCACGCAAAGTGAATATTTTCCCATAAGGTAACCAATGCTTTTTGATAAGCTAAATTAGGTTCAATGCCTGGATGGCTTTGAATAATTACAGGTTTAGCTGCACTATTTAATAAACCTGAGAATCCAGGTAAAAAGTCTGTAGGAGCCCCAATAACAATCGCCCCTCCACCAAGTGGTAACATGGTGTTAATGTAGGGGTCTTGTGAGCCCAACTCAATAACAAGTTTGCAATCAGCTGGAAGAGGACCCTGAAACCAATTTCGTGGGTTGCTAGCAGGTCTTTTACTCAATGAAAAGTGCACAGTTGTGCCTTCAGCTGGCGTTGGCAAGGCATAGGCTGCTGAAGGGTAAGTTGGCGCACACGGACCCGTGAATTCATTTCCTAAAACCATGGTGTCAAAGAAAGAAGCATCTCCATAGATATATAAATGTTTAAGAGTCGTTGGCAAAGAAGGGGGGGTCCCAATACCCGTATAGCTATTTGTTTGAATTACATTGGGGCCAGGTTCTGAAGCAGATACTGCCAAATTGATGTAGAGCTCCTTACAAGTTCGAGATGGATTAATGAAATCGTTAAAGCCTCCTGAGCTTCCCATCAATATGCTATCCGTTCTTTCTCCAGCAATTTCTAGTCCCACAGTGTAATGAGTAACAGCATCAAGGCGTAGATTAATGATTGTAAGAAAAGCTAGTATATATCTTAGTTGTTTCATCATTATTGAATCTCCCTGGCTTCATAGAACACTACCGTTAGAAGTTGGCAATTTTTATGAGCATTTGCGTGTTGCAAACACTTAATAATATTTATAATTAAAAACATTTAATAAATAATTAAATGAAATAATTAATATAAATTTTATATTTTAAAATGTCAGAAATTAAAAAAATACCCTTTCGTTTCTAAAAAACGAAAGGGCAAACTTTGACTTAATAGTTAAGAGCAGGGGAAATAGTAATTGCTTGATTTTTAGAAGTTTTAGTAAAGTTACTAACGTTACCGTCTGCAATGCGCACATTAAATTCTGGGAATGGTATTGTAGCAGGAACAGAAGCATAAACTGCAACTGAAGCATTTTCTCCAACAGTTATTCCAGCTTCTGCAGTATCTGCAGCCACATCCACAAGGAAAACGCTAGGGGAAGAGCTAAGAGCAAGTGGATTAACAGCTGCCCTAAATTCAATTTCATGGGCACCAGCAAAGCTAATTCCCTCTACTTTACTTGGGAACACTGTATTTTCACCCAAATTTATTACTGCTTTTGTAGATGCTTGGTTAGGTTGTATAGCAGGATGTCTAGTAAATGTAGTAGGTTGAGATATTGCATTTAGCGCTGCAGAGAATCCAGGTTGTGTTTCTATAGGGGACCCAATGAATACTCGGCCACCATTTACGGGCAGTACAGTTACAAGATGTGGATCTTGTGAGTTAGGTTCAATAGATACTCTACATTCTGAAGGCAATTCACCTTGGAACCAAAGATTTGGCTCAACCGAAGGGCTATCTGTTAACTGAAAGTGGACAGTTGTGCCCGCGGAAGGTGTTGGTAAACCATAAGCAGCAGCAGGAAGCGCAGGGCTATAAGGGTATCCACCGAAGCCAGAGTTTCCTAAAACAAGTGTTGCCCAATCAGTAGCGTCACCAATAATATACAAGTCCTTAACAGTTGATGGTAGGTAAGTTAGTGCACCAGTTCCATCATAACTTGAAAAAGTCGGAACATTGTTAGCTTCGACAGCGCCACCTGATGGCACTAGAGTTATATAAAGTTTGGTAACAGAAGCAGGAGGAGCGGTATAACCATCAAATCCTCCGGCAGTGCCAACACGAATAGTGTCTAATCTTGCTGTGCTACCATCTATTAGTGCTTCAGGCGAGTAGGCAGTTGCTCCCGCTGTTATTTTTTGGTGCGATGTAAACAAGGCCAATATGGCCAATAAGAGTAGTTTTTTATTCATAATCAGAGTCTCCTAAATATTTTTAAGTTGTTACTAAGCTCAACAAGCCTTGCTTGGCAAAATTACTTAACGTATCTCGTTGCCAAGAAGCACGCGATGAAGTATTAATCTAATTTCGAGTGCCATTACATTTTATTAATATGATTTATTAGTTAATAAATATTTAATAAAAAAATAATATTATTATTTTTATTTTTTCTATAATTAATTCATAATTTTTAAGTAAAAAGTAACAACTTGTGCAATTGGAAGTTCTTGATCCAAGTTAAAAAAGGGGGCTCGCTTGTTTTTTTTGAACAACACGTAAGCGAAGGCCCCAGGGGTTTGATTGTTCTCTGATATTTAAAGGCTAAATTCTTACAACTGGTAGAGAAAGAGGCGTAGAAACAGTCTCTATAGACGCTGTGCCTCCTTCAGAGAGTTTGAAATTAATTGCAGGTAATGGCTTTCTGAAAGAATCTGGGGTATATAATTGAAGATTTTTATTCGCTGCAATAGTATATCCCCCAATGCCAGATGCAGCTGTAGGACTAATAATATTTGAACTTTTAGTGAATGTAGAGCGGTAATTTCCGTCCATGCTTATTCCACATACAGAACCAGAGAAGGTTGTATCTTCAGAAATTACTAAAGGAGCAGTGTCTGCCAAAGCTACAGACAAATTGGGGTGTCTTTGAATTACTACTTTAGATCCTGCAAGTAATGCAGAAAAACCAGGCGCCGGAGATATTCTGGATCCTACAAAAATACTTCCGCCATTCGCAGGAAATGTTGCATTAATAAACGGATCGGCAGAATTCGGTTCAATCGATACTATACAACCAACAGGAAGGGGGCCTTGGAACCAACTAACTGGAGCAGACGTCGGTGCGTTTGTTAGCGCAAAGCGAATAAGCGTATTAGCAGCAGGAGTCGGCAGTGCATATTGAAGTCCACCTGAAACAAGCGCATCAAAACCAGTCGCATCACCTTTTATCCAAATAGTTTTTAGCGTTTGGGGAAAAGATGATATTCCCGTTGCCATATTGTTTGCTTCTGGCGTGCTTCCTGATTGTTCAAATGTTATTTGAAGTGTCTCGCAATTTGATTTTGGCGCTGTGCATTCGTTAAATCCTCCGGCGGTGCCAACTAGAATACTATCGTTTCTAAAATATTTAACAGTCTTGCCCCCAGGGACTCTTTGTTCTTCGCCTACGGTATAAATGGTCGTGCTTGCAGCGTTTGCACAAGCGTAAAAAACAGAAATAGATAAAAAAAAGTATTTCAAGCGTTTGACCATGGTATGATCTCTTTGATATTTAGTTCATTTAATATGATTAGAGTAAAAAAAAGTTAATATATGTTTAAACAAACAGGCTAAAGAATTTTTCACTTCAAAAGACTTAATTAATTTTTCGTTGGCCCGAAAATTGCATTACTATTGTACAGATAGAAAAAAAAGAGGCATTTATGGGCAGCATTAGTATCAATAGCTTTCAAGGTGTTGTGAATAGCCGAGAGCGCACTGAAAAAGCACTGGGCAATGTTCAAGCACAAATAACAACAGGCCTGAAAAATCCCAACCCAGCAACTGATCCTCTTGCCTCAACTCTTTCAAAAAATATTGAAGGGAATATCTCAATCACAAAACATGCTCAAAGTGTTGCGCAGCAGGCAAAAAGTACAATTGAAATAGCGCATGGCATACTAAGGGCCAATACAGAAGTTCTCAATCAAATGCGAATTCAAGCTATTGAGGCTAGCAATGGTACCCATAATGGTAGTGATTTATTGAATTCTCTTAATCCTGCATTTGAGCAAAATATAAATCTAATCACCGAAAATGCTCAGGCTACATGGGGTTCCAGAACATTGTTTGATGGAACTTTTTCCATGAACTGCCAAACTAGCAGTACTATTACCCAGGCAAATATTTCGGGCAGTGTTATTACAACAACTCTTGATGATGGTGATTTAACAGTTAATGGAGTTGATATTGGTGCTGTTACGTCTGGGGTTGCAAAAGATATTGCAACAGCAATTAATGCTCAAACAGCCACCACTCAAGTGATTGCATCTGCTCTCACAACTGCTACTGGAACAGGCCCGTTTAGTAACGTTGATATTGCTGACCCAGAAATCGTTATTAATGGTGTGAATGTGCCAGTGGGTTCTTTCGCAGGCACTGAATCTGCAGGGCAAATTGTTGATCAAGTTGTTGCTGCTATCAATGCAGACACAATTTTGGCTGGCCAGTTTATCGTTGCTTCAAATGTGAATGGTTATTTGCAAATCAATGCAACAGATGGCAGCAATTTCACACTTAATTATGCTGGAATATCTGCGCAAAATGTTGCTGGTCCAAATGCTGGTACATACACAGGCGCTGTAACCTTATCATCAGTGAATCCCATAACGATTGCTGGAAATGATCCCGCTAATGCAGGGTTTGTAAGCGAAGTAGCCGTTGCGTCTGGTGTTACCACCCTTACTTTTTCTGATATGACAGCTTCAGCCATTTTTGGATCGACCCTACCAAATCTTTCTACTCAATCTAATGCACAAGCAGCTATCGCTGCTATTGATGCAGCTCTTACAAATGTTTTAAATGAAATGAGAAGCCTTTCGTCCTATAGCAAACAGTTCGAAAATATTGATGAGAACATGGCAGAAGCAGTACTTGGTTTACAAGATGGCTTATCAAAAGTGCAAGATACTGATTTTGCCGTGGCTATTGCTGACTTAGAGCGCCTGAAAGTTTTAAGCGAAGTTGCCAACACTATGCTGCGGGAAGACCTTAATTCATTAGAAAAGCTTGGTGATTTAGTTAAAGACAGTCTGCGCTAATTATTAGCTGCCAAATTTTATAATCTATACCTTTGTGCCCCCTCGTCACAATCCTCACGCCTCGCAGGCTCAGGGTGAGGGGGAGGGTTTTTTGCTCTCTCCAGCATCATTGTAAGCCCTGAAAGGGCGTGACAACCCAGTTTTAATGTTATCAAATTATACTGGTTTAGTTATAGCATCAATTTTATAGCAATTAAAATCTTTTGGTTTATCAAAACACAATCAAAATTAATTACTTTTCATTAATTAATACTTATTTAATTTTTATTTGAAATAATTATATTATTAATAAATATAGTTATGATTCATGGTTTCATATCAAAAATTTATTTCAAGCTGGTATAAAGTAATTGTTGTTGCACTGGCAGTATGTGCTGGTCTTGAAGCAAGCTGGACAAATCAAATTATCGCTGGTTCACTGGGGCAATCAGGGTATTTAGGTGATGGCGGGCCAGCTACTTCTGCTAGGCTAGCCCAACCTCGTGCTGTTGCTTTTGATTCCATTAGTAATAGCTTATTTATTGCTGATAGCGCTAATCGTGTTGTTCAAAAGGTTAGTGAAAATGGCATTATTTCTACTTTACCAATGGGTGGTTTGCAAAATCCTCAAGGGCTTTGCCTGAACTCTACTGGCAAGCTATATGTTGCAGATCAAGGCGGAAATGTAATTAGCATGTACGATACAACGAATAACTTTTTTACGCCTAACTTTATTACAGGAGTTAGTGCTCAATCAGTTTGTGTTGATCAATATGATAATATTTATGTTGCTAGAAATTCTCCTGCACGGGTTAGTAAGTACAGCCCAACTGGCGCCCTAATGAATGCAGATTTTATTACAGGCTTAAACAACCCTAAAGGAATTTGGGCTGACTCTGGTGGGAATATCTATGTTGCAGATGCGAGTGCGCATAGGGTAGGAAAATACACAGTTGCAACAAATTCCTATAACCCTATTTTTATCACTGGTATGAATTCTCCGTTTGGTGTTTCTGGTGATAGTTTGGGTAATATTTATGTTGCGAACACAAGTGGTAATTCTGTTTTAGTTCGCTCGGCAAGTGGAACTATCACTACATTTGTTAGTGGCTTAAATAATCCTCAGGGAATTTTTGTTGCTAATGAAAATAATATTTATATAGCTGAAACAAATAGTTTTGTTGTGCGTAAGCTTTCTTACCCAGTTCCTAGTTCAAATTACCAAGTTGAAACTATAAATATGGGCTTACTTAATCCCAGAGGCTTATGTCCAGGCGCCAACCCCGAAGAAATTTATGTTGCAGATACAGGCAATAACTTAATCAAAATGTGGAACGGCTCAAATGCTATAATAGTTGCTGGAGGCGGTTTTAATTCAAGCTATAATTCAGTTTCGCCAGCAACATCTGCTATGCTTCGCAGCCCCAAAGCAATTTATGTCGGTGGAATCGGAGGCTCTACTACAGTTTATTTTTCTGAAGATAGAGTAAGAAGATACAGACCTAGTACCAATTCAGTTGATACTTTTGCCGCCGCTGGCGGTTTTGGCTCTAGTGGTCCGGCAGGTATTTGGGCTAATGCCAATATTGTTTATATGGCCGATCCTTCAAATAATCGTATTCAGCAAAGAAACGTTAGTAGTGGTGGCACTACTACCCTATATTCTGGTGGCCTGTCTTCTCCACAGGGTGTTTGTTCTGACGGCTTTGGCAATGTTTTCATAGCAGATACAGGCAATAACTGTATTAAAAAGCTTAGTGCTGGGGTTATCACCATTATTGCCAGTGGTTTGAATAATCCGTACGGAGTTTGTGTTAATAACTTTGGCGATATTTTCATAGCAGATACAGGCAATAACTGTATTAAAAAGCTTAGTGGTGGCATTATCACTACTATTGCTAGTGGTTTGAATAGTCCGTATGCAGTCTATGTTAATGACTCAGGCGATATTTATGTAGCAGGTCCTGGAAATAATTTTATTCGCAAACTTACTTTATTTTCTGCACCAACTCCTCATACTTTTAGTATCCCCCCCGGACAAACTCAAACTCTCTCAGGTACCTATTCTACAGCCTATATTTCAGGCGGAGGAACAGCCGTATTGCCGCCATCTAATTCAGTGGAATCTGTTGAAGTTAGTAATGGTGTATTACAGGTCAGTAGCAGCGCTCCTGTAACATTCAATTCGCTACCAGGAAGTGCAGCAGTAGTTGAAGTAACAAGTAATACTAGTACGGGGCCTTATAATTTCGTAACAGCTGGAAGTTTACAGGTTAATACAGGTGTGGCTGCTACTCTTAGTGTTCCTCCTGCAGGTACTGGTGTAATGTCAAAAACAGGTCCTGGTTCATTAGTAGCAACATCAGATTTAAGCTCTTCAACAACTCCTATAGTCGTATCCCAAGGAATATTGGCTGTAAGCGGAAGTAACGGAAAATTACCAACAGCTTCTATTTCAGTTGTTAGTGGTGCTGTGTTACAGCTAGGTACGGCTGGTGGAACAGTAACAACCGGTGCCCTACCTGGTCCTGCAAATATAGCAACAGGGGCGATTGTTTCCGTTCCAAATAATGTAAGCGTTCCAAATAATGTATTTTCGAACCCAACAATTCACACCGGTGTTACAGTAAAATTAGGCAGCGGCTCAAACTTGGGGCAGAATATATCAGTGGCTTCTTAAAAAATATGCCTTTTGTCATCCTCGGGCTTGCCCCCCGGGGATCCAATTCAAATTCTCTTACATTAACCCTAGGAAGCTCCACCAAAGGTATCCAATTCCTAGCCATATGCAGATATTTACAACACTTATCACGAATCCACACGTCCACCATTCGCTAACTTGAACATATCCTGTTCCAAAATATATTGGTGCTGAGCCAGTTGAATAGTGGGTCATGCTTGAAAACAATGAGCTGAAAAAACCAAGCAATAGAGCAGAAATCACCGGAGGAGCGCCTGCAATCAATGCAACTGCCAAAAAAGCCCCATACATTGCCCCAATCTGTGCAGTATTGCTTGCAAAGAAGTAATGACTATAAAAATAAACAACGGCCAGGCCGTACAGCGCAATGATTGAATGATATCCACTGAAAATATCACCAATCGATTGGCTAAACCAGCTTGTTAGCCCAAATTTTTCAAGGTACCCAGACATCATAATCAAAATGGAAAGCCAAATTACGGTACTCCACGCCTCGTGCTCCTCTAAAATATCTTTCCAGGTTAAAATTCCAGTTAAAAGTAAAACGCAAATTCCAAATAATCCTGCGCTGGTTGTGGGAATTCCATAATTTTCACCAACCACCCACACAACTAGCATGATCAAAAATACTCCTGCCATTGTCCATTCTTGTAGCGACATGGCGCCCATATCCCGAAGATTTTTTTGGGCAATAGTTACAGCTTGAGGCAGCTTTTTCATCTTTGGGGGATAAATCAAATACAAAACTAATGGCACAATAACAATACTACATATTCCCGGCACCAAAGCAGCTATAAACCAATCTCCCCAAGAAAAATATACCCCCTGTTTTGCAGCAATTGCTTGTGCCATAGGGTTTGCAGCCATTGCGGTTAAAAACATTGAACTAACAATTAAATTTCCTTGAAAGGCTACCAATGTCAAAAAACTACCAAGTTTTCGCGCTGTTCCATCTCCTGGACGGCTTCCCAAAGTTTCAGAAATAGATTTAACAATAGGATAAATAATTCCGCCTGCACGCGCTGAGTTGCTAGGAATAGCAGGGCCAATAACAAGTTCAGTCAAAATAATGCCATAACCAAGCCCAAGCGCCCGCTTGCCCAAAAGAGATACGAAGTTGTAAGCAATGCGATGCCCGAGTTTTGTTTTAATAAAACCCCTAGCGATAAAAAATATAAATACAACTAGCCAGACAATAGGTGATGAAAATCCTTGAAATGCTTCTTCTGTTAAGTTCAACGTGTTGGTAACCACACAAGCAAGCATCCCAATCAGAGAAACAGCAGCCATTGGCAGTGGCTTAAGCACAATGCCAATAATGGTTGCCACGAAAATACCAAAAAGCTTCCATCCTTTAGGGTCAATCAGTTCAGGTTTTGGAAGCAAATAAATGGCAATGCCTGTGCAAACAGGTACGAGTAGTCTCCAAAAACTGTAGGGAAGCTTATTAGCCATGGGCTCCGTTAGAAAAACAACCAAGGCACAAGCTTAACTTAACTTTTACGATGGATAAAGTGATTTTTATCGCTTCAACCTCTTAAAGTCTAGTTAGAATCAAAGCTTGGAATCCATATGCGCACAAAACTTCTTAAACAATTTCTTGAAAAGAAAAATGCCTCACGTAAAAATTCTTTGATTGTTCCAAAAACTTTGTAGTAAAAAAACAGCTTAACTTTGTGATCGGAATCAAGCTTTAATTTTACACGCTTAAAATTTATTCCCATTTCATGTTTTTTAAATGCCAACAATGGAGTGCATATACTTTTTCAGCATCGCTTGGGCTGGAAAAAAACAAAACCAGCCCAGAGCTTTGCATTTTTATAGGGCAAGCATTTCTGCAATGATTATCTGATGGATATTCAACACAGGATGACTAATTTTTAAAGTATTCACTATCTCTCTAGCTTTTTCTTTTGCTGCTTCTTTTTCTGCATCAGAAACTCCATTTTTAGCATCGCTTAAAGCTTTTGTTAAGTCAGCTTTAAGGGAATCTTCCTCACTAAAAAAATGATCTGTTTCAAAGCTTTGGAAAGAACAAGAAACTAGAGCAACCAATTCACCGCGTGTGTTATAAACACCGCTTCCGCTTAATCCATTAACAATCAAAGCCTGAATATTAGAAGGTGTTTTTTTTATATCCCATGTTTCCTTATCGTACATCTCCTGTAAACCTGGATTTTGTTTTGCACTAATTGCTTGCACAACAAACTTATTATCTTTTCTTTGTGCTACTTGTGAAAAAGTTGTCATTTGTATTTGCCATTGAATGGGTACGGTCGCACAGCGCATACCTTGGCGTTTCATGTCCATCGCCACACCACTAAGAGTGTTGCAGAAAATAGAATCTGTGCCATCATGAATGTGCGTTCCCAAGCTATGGCCTAGTATGGTGATAGTTTCATTTTCATCAACGCCATTTGCTAATCTTGCAACAGGATGCTTTGGAAAAGGATCAATACTTAATATGCAATAATCATCGCCTTCTATGGCAAATCCTTCTTTCCCCATCAAGCCAATCGGCTCTCTTGCTGCTCGATCAAGAAAATCTTCTTCTAAAAAAGCTGGATTTTTTAGGTCAAGCATCATAGCTCTTACGCTAGGTCGAGTTTCAACACGTGTAACCGGAAAATCTATATTTTTTACTTTTTTGCAAGCTTTGTGAGACTCAATGGTTCTCATAGCTATGTTAGAACTAGATATGATGAAATTATCATCATCAATGTTCAATGAAATGTTTTTTTCCAACCTTGTAAAGCCAGCAAAAGGTGAAGCAACCCATGTCTTATTCGGTTGTCTATCCTCATGAGAATGGGTAAGAACTTTTCCTGGTGCTACATAAACACCATTAGATATGCTAAAATTGCCTCCGATTTGGCTGATAACTAAAACAGCAGGGCCATAACCGGAGTGAGTTTTTGCATGTTCAAAGCTAGCACCGTGTTCTTCCATGCTTCGAAAAGATCCTTCCACCACGGAAAAAAAGCTTACTGCAGCTAAAAAATATTTTATTCTCATAATTTTTGTCTAAATCACTATTGTTTTATTGATTTGCAATATAGTGATTTTTTTTGATTATTCCTATAGATTTTTTGAAACACACGCTTTTAAAGCATAATGAAATTTCTCGAAAAATAAGGTTTCATTTTTGCGTATTAGCATTGAAAAGCTTGGGAATTTAGCAGGGATAAGTGCCTATAAAATCTTTGCTTATCAATCACCTTAAAAATTCTTTCATTGCCTCTAACCATGCTTGCGGCTGCTCAGCATAAGGAAAATGCCCGCACTGTTCCAGTACAACAAGCTTTGACCCTTTTATAGTTTTAGCCATTTTTTTCGCGGTATTTATAGGCACAATATCTTCATTGCCAATAATAATTAGGGTCGGCATTTTCAGTTTTTTCAAATCATCACTAAGATCGATATACCGCGTAAAAATTTCTTCTTCTAATATTTTCGAAACTTTAAGGCCTGTTGCCACTCCCTGTGGTTCTAATTGGGTATTTATTTTTTCAAGGCTATTTGGGTTGTGCACATAGTGTTTGAAAAATACCCTGTAATAATCAGATACAGCCTCAGGATCATTGTCCAAAAATTGGGAAGAATCCTCAATTTGCTCCAGCTGCGTTTTACTCGGCTCAATGCGGCTATCAATTTCTTCGGCAATGTCATGAATCCCAGAAGTTGTTGCTGGAGGCGAATTCATAACAACTAACTTGCTAAGATTTGTTTTGTATTTTATCGCATATTTCAAGGCAAGGAATCCGCCCCAAGAGTGACCTACAAGCGTGATTTTTGAAAATCCAAGAGATTTACGCAACGTTTCAATGTCTTCTACAAATTGTTCAGTATTAATATGCTGCGGGTCTATGTTTGTAACGACTGAGCGTCCCGATCCACGCTGATCGTAGAATACAACCTGATATTTTTTAGCAAGAGCTGCCATGCCAGGCAAAAGATACCCTTGGTCAAGGCCTGGCCCTCCATGAATCACAATAATGGGGTCACCTTTACCTACAATTTGGTAGAAAAGTTTTCCATCATCTATTTCTACGTATCCTTGTTTAGTAGGGGCATCCACTTGGTAAGTAGAGATATTTTGCGCACATCCGCCAAGGATCAAGAGGATTGCTGAAGTCATTGCCACACGCCTCATCCTGAGCTTTCGTCGAAAGCGCGAGGATCCAGTGAGTAAATTCATGTGCACTTCCCTATATTTCAAGGGCAATAGCCGTTGCTTCCCCACCACCTATACAGGCAGCTGCAATACCACGCTTGAAATTTTTTTGACGCATAATATTTAATAGTGTCACAACAATCCGGGCGCCACTAGCGCCAATCGGGTGCCCTAAAGCGCAAGCCCCGCCATGCATATTTACTTTTTCCCGCTCAATATTTAGGGCTTTCATCACAGCCATTGGCACAACAGCAAATGCCTCATTAATTTCAAAAGCATCAACAGAATCAATCGACCAATTAAGTGATTTGCAAAGTTTTTCAATGGCTCCAATTGGGGCTGTTGTAAAAGTTTCTGGCGTTTGTGCAAACGATGTATACCCCACAATTTTAGCCAATGCATTATCAGTATTGGCAGATAAAACTAAGGCTGCGGCGCCATCAGCTAATGATGAACTGGTAGCTGCAGTCACTGTTCCATCTGTACCAAAAGCAGGTTTTAGAGCTGCGAATTTTTCTGGTTTAACACGCAAAATTTGCTCGTCTTGATTGATGCAATTTTCACCTTTTTTATCAGTAAAAGTAATAGGAAAAATCTCAGTACTAAAAGCATTATTTTGCTGCGCCGCTAGTGCATTTTCAAAAGTTTGGCGTGCAAAATTTTCTTGGTCCTGGCGGCTAAATCCATATTCTTGGGCGGTATTGTCAGCAAACACACCCATTGCGCAACGCCCACCTTTAGCGTTTTTATGAAATGCATCCTCAAGGCCATCGTGCAGCATAATATCAATAAGATTTCCATGGCCAAACCTATAACCGAAACGTGCTTTTTCCAATGCATATGGTGCATTCGTCATGCTTTCCATGCCTCCTGCTACTGCTGTTTTAATATGTCCTAAACGAAGGCTATCGCAAGCAAACATAACAGCGCGCATACCAGAGCCGCATACCTTGTTAATTGTGGTTGTTGGAACATTCTCATCAAGACCTGCTTTAATAGATGCTTGACGCGCTGGCGCTTGGCCAAGACCTGCTTGCAGAACGCAGCCCATGAATACTTCATCAACGGTTTTGAGTTGTGCAGATTCAAGTGCTGCACGAATAGCGAAACTGCCAAGATCCGTTGCTGAATAAGAACTTAGTTGCCCTTGAAATGCGCCTATAGCCGTGCGCGTAGCTGCATGAATTCCAATCAATTTATTATCCTTTTTATATTATCAAATGCGTCATCCTGGGCCTTCGCAGAAGGCATAAGAATCCAGTAAGTAATATCAATTTGCATGATCCACATCCATTTAATATATGTGATTCGTGCTTATGAGTATTTCGTAAAATGCCTTTTTGAGCAAGAGAGTTAAAAATAAGCACATCAATACAATAAATTCTTGCATGATGATGTTATAATTTATAACATTCAGCTGCTTAATGGCGCCGGGCAGGTATGGCATGGCTATGAAGAAGTTTCCTGCGTGCTGCACAAAAATCATGAAATTTCGCAGTTAGTATACGAAATTTCAGACCTTTAATTTCCCTTCCAAATTTTTTGCCTGTCTCATCAGCACCACGCAAAAAATGCTGCAAACTGTAATCATCAAAGCCAAGGGATAAAGGGTTGCAGCTTCAAACAAATCAATAATAAAAATACAAATCGCACCCGCTAGCAATTCACTTGATCCAATCAATGCCGAAGCGCTTCCTGTATGTGCTTTTTCTTGATCTATTGCCAATGTTCCGGCATTTCCAAAAACAAAAGCAAAACCAACACCAGCTGGGAAACGTAGCATAATCACGCTCCACGGAGTGGCCAGATCAAAAAATTGTGTCAAACACATTGCAACTGCCGACAAGAAAAACAAGCTTAATCCTATAGTCACAAGTTTTTTCAAGCAGATACGATGCACTAAATATTGATTTAAAAATGTTCCAGAAATGTATGATGCCATCAGTACACTCAAGTACCAACCAAACGAGGCAGTCTCTATCCCATAGTGTCCCTGAAATAAGGATGGCAAAAAAGCTAACTCAGACCAAAACCAACCCAAACTAAGTATCTGCACGCCTGCGTAACTTAAAAATAAAGGGCGACTAAAAAGATACCTATATTTATTTGATAAGTTGGCAGAAAAACTTTTTTGCTTTTTATCAATAGCCAGCGTTTCTTGCCCATAAATGAACACAACCACAAGCAAAGCAAACGCTACAGCTGCCAGAACATAAAAAATACTTTCCCACCCATACATCGCGCCAATAACTCCACCGATGATTGGTGCAAAAGTTGGTGACAAAGCAATAATACTTTGCATACGCGAATACATTTCAGCGCCCTTTGCGCCTCCTTCATACAGGTCGCGCACAACGGCAACCCCTACAGAAAAAGCAACGCCACCGCCAAGCCCTTGAAAAAATCGCGCTAGCAGTAACTCTATAATATTGGTGGAAAAACCACAGGCAAAACTTGCTAGGGTAAACAAAGAAAGGCCAGCAAGAATCACAGGTCTGCGCCCAATACTATCTGACAAACTTCCATAATACAGGCCTGAAAGCGCAAGGCTTACCAGGTTCACACTGATGGTGGCTCCCACCCAACATTCTCGCACATCAAAAACTCGACCAATTTCTGGCAACACGGGAATGTATAAGTCAGAGGCCATGTCAACAAGTGCAACCAAAGTAGCCATCAAACAAAACATTACAGAGCTTTTAACGGGCAACAATATGGTCTTAACAGTATGTCTCAAAATAGCTTAATTAAAGGGTATGATGCTCATATGTATACTTAGTTTTAGGGTGTCACGCAATATGCATGTAAAAATATCAATATAGATATGATTTTTTATAGTTACTATTATTAAAAATTTTGTTTTAGCATTTATATATGAATATATTATTTAGCTTTCTTTATGCTTACTTTGCCATTTAGAGATATTTCATTAGCTATAAGTGTAGCGGTGTGTTGGGCATTTAATCTTGTCGTTATTAAGTGGGCAATTCAAAGCGTTTCACCGCTAACGCTTGGATGTTTGCGCTTTATTTTTGTTGCTTTCCCTCTGATTTTTTTTCTGCCACGCCCGAAAATTCCATTGGGCAAGCTTATTATCATCGGGCTTCTTTTGGGTGTTGCGAAATTTGCTCTGTTATTCAAAGCTCTTGAGCTTGGCCTTAGCATCGGAATGTGTGCGCTAACATTGCAAACTCAAGTTATTTTTACAGCGGTGTTTTCATATTTTATGTTTGGGTACCAATTATCAAAACGCGAATGGTGTGGAATATTTTTGGCTCTTTGTGGCGTTGCAATGCTTGCTGTTCAAACAGATAATGCTGCTTCATTAGCAGGCTTTACTTTAGTACTTTGCAGTGCTGTGTGCTGGGGGCTTTCTAATAACATTTCCAGAACTTTAAAGAATGTAGACATATTGCAGCTAACAGTATGGATGAGTTTAATTCCCCCGTTACCTTACTTTTTGTTATCGCAACTCTGGGAAGGCCCAAACACCTTTTTTGAATCTTTGCACGCAATTAGCTTAAGCGAGATACTATCCCTTGGATATATTGTTATTGCTGCAACTTTATTCGGATTAACCGGTTGGACATGGCTGATGCGACAGCATAACCCTGCGAAAGTTTCAATTTATGGTCTACTTATTCCTGTGTTCTCGGTATTTTTTGGATGGTTGTGTTTTGATGAAAACTTAAGCCCAATATCGGTGGCTGCATGCAGCATTGTGTTTTCAGGGCTTGTGATTAACCAGTGGCCAAAGAACGCAGCTCCGCGTGATGATTTAGCGCTTGCTATGCAAGAAGTGGCATAATCTAGAACGTTCAGTTTTTCTTACCATTCGCGTGATGGCAAAAAATAAAAATCTTAGAAGTTTATTAATTTCTAATTGGTACCTTTATATAATAAATTAAAAAAGAGCTTTTGTGCTTAAAAAATTATTATTCGTGCTGGTATTGATATACGCAAGAATTCTCAATAGCTCTACTATTATTACTGATGTTGATGGTGAGCTAGACCGCAATAAAACCCGGTCTCTAGAAATATTATATCGCACCCCTGAGATCAATTTAGGCGATACTATTGGGCACTTATTTTTAGAAATGACTGTCACTCAGCAGCATTACCATTCCAAATTCGCTGTGGTGAATCCTGATGAAATTGGGGCTTTTTTTCAAAACTGCCATATTAACAATAGCATAATTTCAAGCTTTGCAGAACTTAATCTAAATCCTCTTTATTACGAATACGTTTTTGTGGGCGAGAGTGTAAGTCAAGATATCTTCACAGATAATGGTTGGCAAATAAGGTATGGTTATGTTGCCGTCATAAATGATATGCCGCTTACTATAAAAATATCTCCTAAAGCCTCATATATGGAAACTGTGCGTCATAGTAAAACTCTTGCTCAAACGCAAAGATATGTATTGAAAAATGCTTTTGCTCAACTAATACAATCGGTCCGCACCATTTCTGCAGCGGAAAAAAGAGAGCAAGCTAAAGAGTTTTTATCTCATGTAAAAACACTAACAAAAAAGGCATTACACGAATTAAAAGAAATGTCTATTAATTGGAAAGATTAGGCATTTTGCTCACTATATATGCTCATGCCCTTCTTGCTTAAGTTTTATTCTACATAAACTCACACATCTTCCTTGTTAAATTTTCACCGGGCGGTTATATCTAAAACATCTTGATTGGCAGACTTCGCAATAAGCTAAGAAATTTACATAGGTGCAAAATGAAGCTAAATATTTTAAAAATCCTAACAGTAGTGACTATATTAACTAGCGTATATGCTGCAGATATACCTATAGAAGCTGACTATGCCAAACAATACAAATTAAATACAGCTTTGCAAACAGCTGTTAAAAATGGAGATGTTGAAGAAGCAAAAAAAATGCTTATTGAAGGCGCAGATATAAATTTCCAGAGCGGTTATCATTCTATGCTCCACCTAGCTGTGTGGTCGTCTCAGCAAGGAACAGAAATGTTTGATTTAATATTAAATGGAATTCCATGCCAATCTATTGCTGGCATTCGTGACCCAAATAACACAGATAGAGATGATGCCGCACCAGCTTTTTATCATGCTGTTGGAAAAGTAGATGTTGTGAGGTGTTTTCTTGAATATAGTATCGCTCATCCAGGGTGTTTAGACTTAAATAAAGGCGATTGTCTTGGCTATACGCCTTTTAATAATGCGTGTGAAATGGGCGCCGCTGATACGATGCGCTTATTCTTTGATTTTGATGAGCAGCACCCAGGAATTTTAAATATCGCCGCAAAATCAACAGCTTTTGGGCGAACAGTTTTATATGCCTGCTGCACAACAAGTAGGTTTCAGTACGCAAATAAAGCGCAGTGCGTTCTTGCAACTTTTGTTCTATTACGTGATTGGATTACCAAACACCCAGGGCGCATTGATGTGAATGCAAAATCTCATGATTATAGATCACCAGAAAAGGAATTGGATTCGGCTTTTTGTGCCGCCGTTAGAACAGCTATCGGTAAGGAATCAGATATATATCTTCCAATTGTTAATGAGCTGCTCGACTGGAATAGAGCATCATCCCTATTTAACCAAGATGATATTACATCAGGGTATTTGCTGGCGATCAATGCGCAGCATGATGCCGTTGTTGATTTGTTTATCCGCTATGGCAATTTTATCAATCAAGAAAGTTTAAATGATATGCAAAGTACTTATTATCAGAGCCGACTTGGTTTAGTAGATAATATTTCTCACTCGGGGGGATATCCGGCCGGTTTAAGTGCTTAGCACTTAAGCCCAGCTGCACACAGTTGCAGCTTAAAAATCTCCCAAATGTATTGAAAATACCTTTTAGAAGTCTTTTAATCGTGTTATCATTAGCACGATTAAGGAGATGTTTATGACCCATCAAATTCACAGTCTTTATGCAGCTAGCATTTCAGATTTGAAAAAGAACCCAATGCTAACAATACAGGCAGGACATGGTGAACCGGTTGCTATTCTCAATCGCAATCAGCCAGTATTTTACTGTCTGCCAGCT
Source organism: Pseudomonadota bacterium (assembly GCA_018062345.1). Taxonomy (GTDB): domain Bacteria; phylum Pseudomonadota; class Alphaproteobacteria; order Paracaedibacterales; family CAITNM01; genus CAITNM01. The sequence continues at coordinate 139,170 of JAGOSL010000003.1, forward strand.
CACTATTATGAGAAAATCCTTGAACTCATTGATGATCATGACCTTGCCGAAACGATAAAGCAGCGCATGGGTGAAGAAGAGATAGAAGTTACGCTTGATGACCTATAGTCTAACCTTTTTAAAATCCGCAAAAAGGGAATGGGACAAGTTGCCACCTTCAATCAAGCAACAGTTTAAAAACAAGCTAGCAAAATGCCTTGAAAATCCTCTGCGAGAAAAAGATAAGCTGTACGGAATGGATGACTGCTATAAAATCAAATTACGTGCCGCAGGGTATAGACTTGTCTACAAAGTTTATAAAGACCGTCTTGTAGTGCAAGTGGTTGCTGTTGGTAAGCGCGATAAATCTTTTGTTTATAAACAGGCAATGACGAGGATGTAGCTCAATCTCAATACTATTCGTCTTCATGAAAAACCATAGACCCCTCGACGAAAGTCAGGGTCCAGATCTACAGTCCAGCTACTTCTAGCTGCAGCTCAAAAATACTCTCGCAGGGACTAATCGAAATTGTACTTCGCATCACGCAAAACTAAATCTCTCAGCATTTTTTCTATATCGCAATCCTTGATTATGTAAATGATGAATGCACCCATAAATTATATCTTGCTCTGTATCAAGGTTACGATGTTGTGACAGGGTATCATTTTCTTCAAAATCTTCTGGTTCATCTGGAATAAAATCATATCGGTCTTGCCCATAAATACCCCCATATTTTAATTGATAGTGGTTTTCATCATCATCCTCCACTTTATAGGTCGAAACTTTATATGGATAATGAGAGTGGTAAACAACAACAAAAGCATTGGACTTTTTCACACCTTTAAATTTTTGTTTTAGTTTGTCTCTAATAGCGTAGGAAATACTTGTTTGTCCTATTTGTTGCCTTTGCCTAAACTCTCGCAATCTCTTTAAGCAATAATCACACATATCAAATTGCCCAAAAAGCTCTAAGCCGCAGGCATAAATATCCTCATCTTCATGTCGTGATGTAAATGCACTGACAACTTTATCAGCATTTTGTGTAAATAATGCTTCTATATCACCAATAAATTCTGGTTCTGAGTGGCCATTACTAGCCTCTGATTGCTTGTGATGATATTTATTCGGAAATTTTGTTAAGTCAGCTTCATGACTTGCCCAATCAATAGTTTTATGATTTGCATTCGTTGTGGCAATATCAGGGAATCCAAAACTTGTATTAAATACTTTCGGTTGTATGTATTCATCGCTCATCCAAAATCCCTGAGCAAGCAAATGAATTCTGTTATCATAACTAGACAATTGATGAGTATCTTGAATTAATTGCGTCGTTGTGGCTCTGTGAAGATCTAAATTTTCTTCATTAGCGTACAGTTTTCCAGCATATTGTGCATGAACATCATTACTAAATACCCTAGTTAATCTAAGTTGATTGGGTTGACGTTGTGGTTCTTTCTCTGCCTCCTTTATCCCCTTTACCATGGATTCCATATTTTCCATGCCTAAGATTGTAGATAAAGAGCAAGATAAAATCCCACATAGTATAAATACTTTCTTCATTTTATTCCTTAACGTTAATTTGATTACACATCGATAGCAGTAAAGATACGTGCCTTCAACGATATAAAAAGAGAATATTTTACGTATTTAGATTTTTCTACAACCCCGCCACTTCCAGCTGCAGCTCAAAAATTCCGTACTTGCGCTCGGTCGATGTTAGCAACACGTCAGGGCGGGCTGCCGAATGATTCTTAAGCGTTTCTTCCATTTGCGCTTTTAACGTTGCATGCGCGGGCAGGGCGATCTTATCCGTTTTAGTTACCACTACCTGATACACGCAACCTATTTCATCAAGGTAGCTCATCATTTCAATATCATTTTTCTTAAATCCGTGGCGCCCATCAATCAACAAAAAAAGTCGTTTCAGTTGATCGCGCTCACACAAATAAGTTGAAATCAAATTTTCCCATTCATGCTTCATTTTTAGTGGCACATTTGCAAATCCATATCCTGGCATATCCACCAGAATAAGCCGATCACCAAGGTTGAAAAAATTCAGTTGCTGGGTGCGCCCTGGAGTATTTGACGTTCGCGCGATTGTGCTGCCAATTAAAGCATTCAATAAGCTTGATTTTCCCACATTTGAACGTCCCCAGAATGCTACTTCCGCAAATGGATACTGAGGGATAGCCCCTGCATGAGGAGCCCCTGCCATAAAAGTGCAGGGGTTCTTAAACAAAGCTTTTGCAGCTTGGACTACTTGTGGGTCATGCGTTTGGTGATAAACCACTGCTGTGCCATAGATAATAGGTTATTCCAAGTCCAATACACAACCAAACCTACGGGAAAGCTTGCAAAAAGGTACGTAAACATAATTGGCATAATCAGCATGACTTTTGCTTGAGTCGGGTCCGCTGGTTGCGGATTCATGCGCTGCTGAATAAGCATTGTAAGCCCCATCAAAAGTGGCCAAATACCAATTTGTAAGAATGATGGCGCATCAAATGGCAGCAGGCCAAATAAGTTCACAAATGATGTTGGGTCAGGCGCTGACATATCATGGATCCATCCAAAAAATGGCGCATGACGCATCTCAATGCTCACGAAAAGCACTTTATACAAGCAAAAGAAAATTGGTGCTTGAATCAAAAGGGGCAAACATCCGCCCGCAGGATTCACATTTTCTTTTTTGTATAGCGCCATCAATTCTTGGCTCATGCGTTGACGGTCATTTTTATAAATATTCTGCAGGTGCTGAATTTTTGGTTGCAAATGCTTCAAACGCGCCATTGAACGGTAAGACTTTGTAGCCATTGGAAACAAAAATAATTTAAACAAAATCGTAAGCGCTAAAATAGCTAGGCCAAGGTTGCCTAACATCTCATGCAAGAATTCTAATACATAGAACAATGGTTTAGTTAAAAAGTAGAACCACCCAAAATCTACAGCCAAGTCAAAATGTGCAACTCCAATTTTTGACTCATATTCATCAAGAGTACGCAAAATCTTGGCGCCTGCAAATACGTGCTGAGTATAGGTTATTGTTTGTCCTGGTTTTATAGCAATGGCAGCTGAACTAAACTGCGCTGTATACGTATCTTTCTGATGCGCATACTCAATTTGAACCGTTGATTTTGGATCAGGAATAACGCTTACCAACCAAAACTTATCAGTAAACCCAGCCCAACCTCCAGATGAAGTTTGTGTCACTGGCGATTTAGCTAAGTCTTCATAAGATCCTTCGAATAATTTTGAATTGAAATGCCCAATTGGCCCTTCATGCAAAATATAAAATCCTTGTGATTTTGGAGGATTCTTACGAGATACTTGTCCATAAGGTTGTAAGCTTACTTCTTTTTCACCGTTATTGGTTACCTGATCAGTAATAGTAACCATATACTGACTATCAATGCTGATCACACGCTCAAATTTAATACCACGATCATTGAACCATAGCAGTGTAATTGGATGATTAGGCGAAAGGGTTGAGTTTTCTCCATGAATTTGCCACGGCGTTGTTTCGTTTGGCATTAAACCTGCATCGCAATTACTGGCTGCTTTCCATCCGCTCAAAACGCTGTAACCATTCTCATCGGCTTGACTTTGTAAAAGGCGAATTGAAGGGCTATTTGGATCAGTTGTTTCCTTGTGTTTCACAAGTAGAATATCATCAATCACAGCACCCACTTGGCGCAAACTTCCTTCAACTGTATCACTTTTAATAGCAATGCGCGCTGATTCCTTAATAGCATTCGCTGCAGGAACCTCAACTGGCTGCACAGCAATAACCTGGGCAGGAACTTGTATTGCTGCTTGTTCTTGGGCTTGTTTAGCAAGCTGTTCATATTTAGGCTTTTCGTAAAACTGGTAAAAACCCAGCATCATAATAATTGATAAACCAAAGGCGATTAGTAAGTTACGATTTTCATTCATGCGTGACGTGCTCTTTTTAATTTTTGTGAATGGCCCAAATTAGCCGGTTGTGAAGATGTTGAAAAAGTTGAAGTCACCTGTGGTGACTCTGATAAGGAATTTTCTGCAACAGAAGAGGGGAGATTTTGTTTTTGAGGAACCGGGTCATACGAGTTTGATTTGTTGTAAGGGTTACATCTCAGCAATCGCTTTAATGTCATCCATAATCCTTTCATCATGCCATGACATTCTATGGCAGATATCGCATATCGACTGCAAGTCGGCGTGAATTTACATGCCGGCGGCAAGAAAGGCGAAATAAGCCAGCGGTATAAGTATATAAAACTAACGATGAATTTCTTCATGCACCCAATCCTGATTTTTTTCTAATTTACTTAGTACTTCAGACCATTCTCTCCGGAGGTCTGTAAAGTCTAAGTCAAAAATCCTACTCTTAGCAACAAGAACTATATCATAGGCTAAAGGCTTTGCATTCTCTTTTGCCCACAGTCTCACTGTCTCTTTAAGCCTGCGTTTGGCTCGATGTCTAAAGACAGATCCTCCCAATCTCTTTGTCGTAGTTATCCCCACCATCCCTATCCTGTCATGAACAGGAAAAGCTTGGGCGATAAAACTACTGAAAAAAAATCTTTTTCCCGTACGGCTTAAGCGCACATAGTCTTTGCGCGCCTTCATTAAGCTGTACATTTACGCTGAGAGACTTGATCTTCCTTTTGAACGTCGTGCAGCAACGACTCTACGGCCATTTTTTGTTGCCATACGAGCACGAAAACCATGACGACGCTTACGAACTAAACGACTGGGTTGATACGTGCGTTTCATTTAGGACTCCTTCATTAAATATCCAGGCAGCTTAGCCAAAGTTCAGGCGAAAAGCAAGCAACTCTTTCTCTTGAAATAGTGATTGTTAGGGTATTATTTATATTTACCGCGTATAATAAAAACTGAATAAATTTTAAGTACTGCAAGGCAAAAACAAAGGTTATTACAGTGGTAAAAAATCTCTTATTAAAAAGTTTGTGTTTTATTGGTTTGTACTTGCAAGCTTTTCCATCTTTATCAGGAACAGATCACGTTGCCGCAGGGCTTAAAGAAGCTTTTGCCGGAAGAGCCCCATTCTTTGCGATTTCTGTATCTCGAACGACAAATAATAACACAGAGTCAGAATATCGTCCTTTAACAGCTGTTGAACGCTATTTTGTAGGAGCTGTGCTTGATATGGTTCTAAATGGGGGGCATCCAAACGAAAAGTTTGATGAAGAATTGAAAGCTGCTGCTGACGAAGATTCAAAAAACTATAAAATAATAAAGGATATGTTAGATTCAATCAAAATCAAGCTTGATACAGGAGAATTTGATCAAGAAATAATTCAAATAATACAGCAAAGATCAGGAAACTCTTTATCGTCTGAAAAGCTTCAAAAGGAAGTTAAAAAAGAAAAAAACGAAAGAGTTTTGAGAAATATTACTAAATTACAAGACAAATCTCATGCATTTTGGAAAAAATATGAAACAGAGATAAAGGCAAAACGACGCCAAAAAATCATTCCTAAATGCAACCAAATATGGCTGGATATATCCTCTAAAATGCAAGTGCACAGAGAGTTACTTTCATTAGTGCGAGGTTCTTATGGCCTTATCGTTTTTAATGAAATGTTTTTCGGTAAGAATGTTTCTTTTCCTTCGGAAATACTTGAAGAGCAGTTTCGATATTTTTCTGATAAGCATCCAATGAAAATCTTTCATGTGAATTTTCTGGTTAATAGGGTGCTTGATACTAAGCTTACTGATTCTTATCAGCTTGATGATTATTATGAATTTTTAAGCACGCATCAAGGAGCAGAAATCATATCTGATCGTGGGGTAAATAAGCAAATATTTGATAGTGATAAGGCTTATGCTGAGTATATACAGCAATTCCAGCAGCACCGGGATTTTCTTTTTACACTCGAAAATGTTTCTAGAAACTATTTTCAAGGGGATGAGCTTACACGTTACTACAAAAGCACTTATAAACAAGAAAACGAAGATGACTTGCAGAGGGGGGCTTTTTATATATTCGGTAATAGTATTGATTTGCCTAATCTTAAAAAAGAATGTTCTATAGTTTTATTAGACAATCTTGCAACAGAAATTTGTTATGATCTAGGAATTGGCATGAGAAGAATTAAGTCTTCTTATCCAGAGCATTTAAAGATTTTTGTAGTGCCTTCTAATACTTTAGTGTTTACTAATGAAAATATGAATAATCTGCCAGTTCACTCAAGGCTTATTTTTCATGTTGATCCAACTGAGCAGTCAATTTTTGCAAAGACGTATGTTGCTTCTGCATTAGAAACGGAAAGTAGGTATATTGATTATAAAGAGTCCATATGGCAAAAAGATCGTTCAATTTTTATTTTGCAATTTGAGTTAGAGGGAAGTCTTTATCAAATAAAAATTTGGGATATATCTCGTTATCTTAGCTAATTAATTTTCTGGTTTTAATTAATCTTCTTCAATGGTAAAAACAAAACGTTGCTTTTCCTGTTTTGATGGTATTTGTTTCTTTGTTGGTAGAGCTTCTGCTGAAGGGGACATGTCTTCCCAAGTAATGCAGATTATTTTTTCTTCTGAATGGCAATATATTCCATCTTTCTCGATTTGATGGTTTAGTATTTCTTCAAGAAAATCTAAGTAGCTTAATGATATTATTGAAAAATGAACAACAGCTGTTTTACCAGGAGCAATTTTTTGATCTGCTAAACGCAAATCATCCGTAGGTATTTTTGAGTAATTGTCTGTAATATGATCAATATGCACGGGGTGGCTTGTATGGTTACGTATCTCAACTTCAGTGACCGCACTCGCTGCGCTAAATAAACCAAATACCGCTAATAATACTAATGAGCGCATTCCAATTACCCTTAAGTAAATACCTTTTACGTTCGAATTATATCCTAAAAATACAAATAAGGCTAATTAATTATTGGTTTATTCTTGTGCTCTAAATACCTAATCACAGGCCCCTAATTACTTTTCAACCATGGGCTAAAATAATTTTTGCTAACTTATACGTTGCATGAGATCCTGAATTCCCAAACCAACCATCTAGGAAATAAATGACCCATCAATCATCTTACAAAAACAACAAAAAAATATTGCGCAAAACCAAAAAGCTATATTACCAATCTATTCAATCGCCACAACGCTTGCGCGCAATTAAAGCTTTAGAATTTCAAATAAAATTAAACAGTCATATAGCCCAAAGCCAAGCGCAAGATCCCATCGAACAAATCAAGCTCTTAAACCTTGATGACCTGCCAATTGATTTAGTAAAGCGATGGATTATTCAATCAGAACAGATCATTCCTCAGTAAAACCATACAACTTTACCAAAAATTAATTATTTTTTGAGATAATTTTCATAATTGGTATTAAATCAGACTATGCATGTTCAAAAAATGCTTATATTTTTTCCTAAGCGTGCTGTTTTTGCAAAATGCCTGCTTTGCTGACACAGAAGCATTAAGGCGAGTGAACCAGGAATACATGGATTTAATGCTTGGCACTGAAGGCATTCTACCTAAAAAAGCAACTCCAGAACAAATCAACCAAATGATTGATGGTTGTATAACAGCTGGTATTGTTGACCGTTTGCATAATTTTCCCTCTAAAGAAGCTGCCTTTCGTGACCGAGTCAGAAAATTCGATGGCTATAAAAAACTTGACGTTGAACTGGCATACGCTTTTTACATGTTAGGTTATACTAAAAAACAGTCTTTAGGCGTTTCTCTTGATCCCAATTTTGATCGCGAATTCAGCGCTATCTGTGATCAAGTGTCTCCTAAGGGGGTCGATATTCTTGAATACACGAATCGCCTTGAAGATGTGATTAAACGCACCTCAAAACCATTGCGTTTCGATGATTTTGTTGAAGTACGGGCAGCAGCATTACCAGCTCCGCGAGCAGCATCACCAACATCTATGGGCACGATTACTCCAGTCACAACAATAAGTCGAAGTAGTATGATAACTATGCGACCAAAGGCAAATGCAGGGGAGTCTGCCTTATATAAAAAGCTACAAGCACTTGGCATTGCATCAAACGAAATAAAAGACTTGCTTGGTGATTATACGGAAAATTACGTAGAAGCAGATGTAGATGTGGCAGGTGCTGCTTCTGCTTCTCTATCTTCTCTTGCTTTGCCTGAGCGTTATTATACCAATGATGAGATTGAAGAATTGGATCCTCGAGTTAAAAATGCTTACAGAAAACAAAGAGAGCCAAACGATGAGGGTATATTAAAAACACCATTAGAAGTAAGAACAAAAATCAAGAATATAACGCAAGTAGATATTCCTCCAAAATACGAAGGCAAATAAGGAGATTGATGATGAAAAAGTATTTATTAATAACTGCCTTATGCGCCGTAAATTTTGCTTATGCTGATGGGTTTGAAAGCCTTAAAAACCTGCAGAACCAATTTCACCTTCTTATTTATAATGCTGGTGATTTAGGTGCTGCAACTCCTGCCCCTGAAGTACCCTATATTGCAGGGCTATTAACTAACCCAGTTGAATCTATGGGTGCAGGTGAAGAACGCCATATTTATGAATTTTTGTATGATCAACCATCAGGGCGTAATCGCAAGGCAATCCCTGATATTGATCAGGCAAAAGTAGATGCTTTTAATACGATCAATTTTACAAATTTCCAACGGTACAGATCTTACCAAGACTCTGGCCACAGTGTTTTTGGCATCGCCGCGCAAGAACAGCTGCCACCAATAGAAAAAGTTACGATAATGTCTGCTGTTCCTAGAGCTTCGCCTATTGTTGTCAATAGTTCCTCTTCAAGTTCTAATGCACCTACAGGGCCAGGATTGTTCGCAGGTGGTGGTGGCTCTTTTGAGCTCCCTAAATTAAGAAGGGCAACAACTAACGCGTCTTCAACAAGCGTATCTGCAACAGCACCCAAATCATTACTTGAAAGAGTGCGAGAACATAAAAAAACCTTGAGAAATCAGGTTGATATAGAGCTCCTTACAGAACTTGAAGCAGAATTAAGTCGGGGTGCCTCAGAAGCATCACTAGCATCAGATAGATACAATGACCTGGTCGAATTTTTCAACCTTTTAACGACTCCTGCTTTCGAAGTGGTTACGCAACAAATAGCATTAGAAAAAAATATTAACTCTTTACGTCAAAAATTAAAACCATCTGGTGCGTCTATTATAGCAGCTGCATCAAATGATGCCACCCCAGAAAATGTTCAAATAGCTATTGATTCTGCACGCTACGATAACAATCTTTTGAGCGAACTTTTAGAAAGGTTACAACGTCCACACTTGAACAATACCCCTTATCAACAATATAGATTTGATAGACTTAATAGCTGGTTTAAAAATAAAGATAAACCTTCTGTTGCTGCTCCTCAGCTAAAATTAATTAATTCTATACCAGCTTTTGTGCGCGACATTAATGTAATGGATGTGCAGCACGCAATTTCTAATTTATTGCCAGCTAATAAACAGCAGTTGGAAAATCTAGATGTCAGATTAAATCAGCAATATGCAAGTGCAGTTGGTAATATTGCAAAGCAGAAAAAATCAGAAATAGACACAAACAAGGAAAAAATAAAACAAATTGATAAAGATCAAGAATTGCTGGAAGAGCTTGTTGCAGGTCTTAATGCGGCTGTTGTTGATGCACTAAGAATGCAAAAACTAAAAGAATTTTATGTCACACTGATGGCCGGTAAAGATTTTACATTGCTTCTTGCTAACCAGCGTCATGATCTTTCAGTATTGGTGTCTACAGAAGCTGCTAAACCATCGGGATCTAGTCGACTAATAAACATGGCCAATGGCGGTGTAACTTCAGGTGTTAGTGACAATTCTGCTATAGCGGACAAGAAAAGGGAAATAAAAGATCTAGAAAAGGAAGAAAGCAAGGCATATAACGATGGGAATAATGAAGCGCAAGAGCATGCGAAGAAAAAACTTGCAAAAGCATATGAAGAGCTGGCAATTTTGGGTGATGTGGAAGGGGTTGTTGGTATAGAACGCATTGATTCAGATGATCTCAGTGACAGTGAAAAGAGAGATATTTATGTGCGCATCTATAATGCTTTAGAGGCAGGGCCAAGAACGCCAAGCGAAGATGCTGCGTTCTTGCGAGTTGCCGCAAAGCCAGGTGTCAGGAAGGTAAGTGCTGCTCCTGTAGTTACAAGTAGGCACTCTCCTCTAGATGGTAATGCTGGGGGTGGAGGAGTGCAGCTTAAGCCAACAATACCACCACTTCCTTCTTTGGAAGCAGTGGAAGCAGTAGCAAGTGTGACAGAATTATTGGGAGGTGTTGTCGCTAGTGAACAAATAGTGGCTGAGATAAATAGATTAGGGGAAAACTCTAGCAATAAGAAAGAGATTTTAGCTCTTGTAGAGAGATACTTAGGTAGCCTTCAACAGAGTGAGGAACAGAAAAGAATAATAAGAGAAATCATACCAACTATCCCTGAAAAAATCACTAAACCTACTATAAGGACTGATGTCACTAACTTAATGAAAGAAATGACAAAATAAAAAGTCGCTAACGTTTTTATTGCGAGCCCACCTAGTGGGCATGACAATCCTTACCACACCACCAGCGCTGAACCCCAAGTAAGGCCGCCACCCATGGCCTCTAGCACTACGCGGTGACCAGGCCGAATACGCCCATCCTCGGCTGCTTCCCAAAGCGCCAAAGGAATTGTTGCAGCAGAAGTGTTTGAATGCTTTTCCACCGTTACCACCATTTTTTCCATTGGAATTTTAAAGTGCGTACTAATGCCCTCAATAATGCGAAGGTTAGCCTGGTGGGGCACAAACCAATCAATATCATCAACGGTAATAGCATTGGAATGCAGCACAGTCTCAACGGCTTCACCAATCAGCTTAATTGCAAACTTAAAAATTTCACGTCCCTGCATTTGCACATAGCCTGGCTGCTTTGCGCTAGCCTGCTGCGTATCTACATACAATAAATCATAGTGGCACCCATCAGAAAACAAATGGGTTGAATGTATGCCGCGCCCAAAATCAGCATGGCTATTATCAACGCTTTCTAAAACCAGCGCTCCAGCACCATCACCAAACAGTACAGCGGTTGAGCGGTCATTCCAATCAACAATTTTTGACATTGCGTCAGCCCCTATTACCAGGGCTCGCTTTGCCATGCCTGTTTTTAAATATTGATCCGCTATTGATAATGCATAAATAAAACCAGAACACACCGCATTTACATCAAATGCAAAAGCGTTCTTCGCACCAATTTTGGCTTGCACGCGTGCTGCAGTTGCTGGAAAAGGGTGGTCAGGCGTGACAGTCGCTACCACAATTAAATCAATGGTGTTGGCATCAATACCAGCATTTTTTAATGCAATCGTTGCTGCTTGGGCTGCAAGATCAGAAGTATTTTGACCATCAGCCAGCACGTGGCGCTGTTTCATGCCTGTGCGTTCAACAATCCACTCATCGGTTGTATCAAGATTTTTTGCCAGATCGGCGTTGGTAACACATTTTTGCGGTAAGTACCCGCCAACCCCACGTACAACGCTGCGATGCACTATTGAATGCCCTCAAGCCCTGCCTGCAAATCAGGAATAACGTTGCGGCGTACCATTTCATCAGCAACCTGAACAGCATTGGCAAAACCAATTCCATCCGTTCCACCGTGACTTTTTATCACAATGCTGCGTAAGCCCAAAAACATCGCGCCATTATACAGGCGTGGATCAACAAATCGCTTAAATTCAGCAAGGGATGGTTGGGCAATAAGTGCCCCAATTTTGCTAAGCATGTTATCGTTAAGGCTCTTTTTTAATTGACGCGCGAAAAGGCGAACGGTTCCCTCAATAGCTTTAAGAACTATATTGCCGGTAAAACCATCGGTTACAACCACATCAACTGTTGCTTTGGTAATATCGTCGCCTTCAACGAATCCATGAAAGTTCACTAGGGGATGGTCGCGTAAAAAATGCGCTGCAGCTTGCACTATTTGGTTACCCTTAAGGTCTTCACTGCCCACATTAAGTAGCCCAACACTTGGATTTTCAATATTCATTAATTTTCGCATATAAGCTGAGCCCATCACGGCAAATTGCACCAAATTTTCAGCGCTACAATCAATGTTAGCCCCTAAATCAAGCACAAGTGTACAACCTTTATCGCTTGGAATCAGTGCTGGAATAGCAGGGCGGTCAATCCCATCAAATGTTTTGAGAATAATCTTCGAAAGCGCCATGAATGCGCCAGTATTTCCGGCCGATACAACCGCATGCGCCACGCCTTGGTTTACCGCGTCAATTGCCATTCCCATGCTTGAACGACGCCCCATGCGCACAGCTAAAGCTGGCTTTAGTTGTCCTGTAATTACTTCTTCTGCATGTTTTAGGGTTACGTATTTTTCAAGCTCACGGCTCATAAGCGGCCGCATTTCTGCTTCTTTGCCAAAGGCAAAAAACTCAATATTACTGTGTGGATGCGTTTTGATAAAATGATCAAGACCATCAAAAACAATTTTAGGGGCGCCATCGCCCCCCATGGCATCAATAGCGATGCAGGTTTTCATATTCTGAAATTACTCTTCTGTCTCAGCAACAGCGCTACGCATTTTTAGTACTTGACGCCCTTTGTAATGACCACATGATGAGCAAACATGATGTGCTAGCTTAGAAGCACCACAGTTTGGGCATTCTTGCACGTTTGCTGACGTTAAAGCATGATGAGAACGACGCATGTTACGACGTGATGGGGATGTTTTTTTCTTAGGAACAGCCATATGACACTAAAGCTCCTTGCAGCTTTTTAATAAAAATTATACTTGTTGCAAAAATATAGCGAAGAATCATAATATTCGCAAGAACATTAAAAACGAAAGAGTAAACTTGATGGCTAGTGCAGTTGAAGGATTTGTTGATTACCCAACTTGGGATTTAAGTGATTTATACAATGGGGTAAACGATCCTAAGATTACCCAAGACTTTACCAATGTTGGGCATCAGATCGATGATTTCGTAAATTTGTGCACAAATGCTACTTTTGAAGGCCCACTTTTACTCCAGGCCATAGAATCCTATCAGCAAATTAGTGAGACTTTAGGAAAGCTCTCTACCTTTGCTGTGTTGCAATACTACTCAGATCTAAACAATTCAGATTTTTGCGCTATGTACCAAAGCGTTCAAGAAAAAATCACACTTTTAGCAGCTAAACTAGTTTTTTTTAGTCTTGCTATCTCAAAACTTAGTGATGAATCTGTAAAAAAATCAATCAGCGCTGCGCCTGGCCTGAAGCATTTTGCCCACTACTTAAACATTGCACGCCAGTATCAACCTCACCAGCTAAGTGAAGAACTTGAGCGCTACGCTGTGGAAAAATCAGTTACAGGACGCAGCGCTTGGGTGCGTTTGTATGATGAAACGTTAGCCTCTATGAAGTTATCATATAACGGTGAAACTCTACCTTTAGAAGCTGTTATCACCAAAATGGGTGATAAAAATCCTGACACCCGCAAAAAAGCCGCGCACGCCTTGAACAACGGATTACAAACTCAACTGCCATTATTTGCGACCGTTACCAATGTTTTGGCTAAAGATAAAGAAATTGATGATCGTTGGAGGCATTTCGCAAAATCTGATAGCAGCCGTCACCTCGATAATCAAATTGAGCCAGAAGTTGTTGACACATTAGCAACCTGTGTACGTCAAAATTATGCAAACCTTTCGCACCGCTACTACAAGCTTAAAGCAAAAATGCTTGGCATGAATCAGCTAGAATACTGGGACCGAAATGCCCCTTTGCCAGTTGATGACGATGCCCATATTTCTTGGCCTGTAGCACGCCAAATTGTGCTTAATGCGTACTCCAGTTTCTCACCCACTATTGCAAATATCGCTCAAGAGTTTTTTGACAAAAACTGGATTGACGTCCCCACACGTCCGGGCAAAACGTCGGGGGCGTTTTCCCATCCGGCTGTGCCAAGTGTGCATCCGTATATTTTGCTCAATTACCAAGGTCGTCGTCGTGATGTCATGACTCTTGCTCATGAGCTTGGTCACGGGGTGCACCAAATGCTAGCGCGTGCTCAAGGATACTTATTGGCTGACACTCCTTTAACGGTTGCTGAAACTGCTTCTGTATTCGGTGAAATGCTTACGTTTCAACATTTGTTGGGTGAGTGTACAAATACCAATCAGCGCAAAGCACTACTTGCTGGAAAAATTGATGACATGCTCAACACAGTAGTGCGCCAAATTGCCTTTTATCATTTTGAACAGTTGGTGCATCAGGCTCGCAGCCAGGGTGAGCTAACAACAGATGATTTAGCCAGTATTTGGAAGCGCACCCAAGAAGAAGCTCTGGGAAGTGCCGTAAATATTGACCCAATTACCCACAGTTTTTGGGCGTATATTAGCCACTTTATCCACTCACCATTTTATGTATATGCCTATGCTTTTGGTGATTGTCTGGTGAATTCTTTGTATGCATTTTACCAAAAGCAACCAGAAGGTTTTGAAGAAAAATACATTGATTTACTACAAGCCGGAGGCAGTAAAGGTTACGCTGATTTACTGCAGCCTTTTGGCTTTAACCTAAAGGAAGCAGCATTTTGGCAAGGTGGCCTTGGAATGATCTCCTCCATGATTGATGAACTAGAAGGGCTTTGCTAAAAAAATAAAATATTTTATTATAAATTTTAAACAAAATGTGCTAATAAAATCTTCCCTTATGGAAAAAGTCAAAAGAAAGAGCTCTTATGTTGAAATTTTTAATAATTCCGCTTTGTATTTTTACATTATTTGGTGAAGAACCTATTAATGAAGATGGTACCCCCATTCGCAGAACGCCGGCCATGCAGACCAGAGCTGAAGAGCTAAGCGCTTTAAGAAGTGATTTTGCCGAAAAATTAGTTACTATGGTCGTTTGTTACCATGAAAATCGCTGCTATGAAGAATTAGGAAAACACCAAATTACCCTAAGAAAAATTCTTAACCTTATCAATCAAAACCCAGAAAATGCAAACCCATATGTGGCTAGATATGATGCACACCTCATAACACTTGCTAGTCGTTGGGGGTTGTTTGAAATTATGAAAGCCATTGCCTATAGCAATCAGCAATCAATATATTGCCAAGATAAAGAAGGGCGCACTCCTCTTGATGAGGCAATTATTTTTAAAAAGGCCGATCTAGCTCAATTTTTGCACTGGTTGCAGGCATCTCAATGCCATACAACGCAAGAGCAATATAAAAATCTGTGCTCTAGAAATATTAGAATCGGTAGATAATATTTATTCATTATTTTTTAATATTTATTTGTTTAAATTAATTAATTGTTGAAATAAATATTTGATATTAAATAACCATGAATAACAATATTTTTGTACATATTATTTGCAAAAGTTTGCTGCTTGTTTCTATAGTGCTTCCTGCTCGTAGCGCTGCACCAGATGCACCTGATTTAGCAGATTTACCAATCCCTAATTTGCGCCGGTTAGCATCAATGGATGATAGTGTTGCAAATTATCATTTAGAACAGGGTACTTTGGAAGAAAAGCTTATCACCATGGTAAGCTATTATCCTGATTCAGCCAAAGCGCTTGGCCTGACTAAGCGAAAAATTGTGCAATTTATCAATTCTGCACAGATGAAAAAATTCAACCCTTATTCAGACATGCACAATGCTTATGTTATAACGCTTGCCTGTCGTTATGGAATGCTAGAAGTTGTGCAATCTATCGCTAAGAAAGACCCATCATCCTTGCAATGCTTAAGTCGGGGGGACACCCCACTAGATGAAGCAGTGATCTTTGAAAAAAGAAGAGTTGCCAAATATTTACACAGAGCAGGCGCGTCACTTAAAAGCGCAACAGTGGATCAGCTCAACGCACTTTTAAAAAGGCCTTCACACAAAAAAAGAAAAAGTGCTAACTATTAAATACCTGTCCATGCAGGTGATCTTGAAGCCCCATCATTAACCAAGACCTAATCCAGCTTACTCTTTTTACAACAGGCACCGCTAAATCATAAATTCTATAATCAGATGGATTTGGATTGGTAAGTACTAGCCTTGTTATGCGAATTGCATCATCTCGTGTAAGTTGTGCCTTTGCAGTAAAATTATGGGCTGTGGTAAGTACTTTCTGTTTTGTGCGCTGAACATTATATTTAAAATTTTCAAAATCTTGCTCGGTCATGCTTATTAAGTGATCGCAAACACCAAAAGAATTTCTATCGAAATTTTGACAAATGAATAATATGTTGGCAGGTGCCTGAACTAAAAATGGCTTTTCCGCTGATATGTGGCGTATGAAGGCTAGATGTCTTGGCTCTGTTAGCAGGCAAAATAAACTGGGAATATGAAAAATGCTAAGGTGATCCAGAAAGAAAAAATCCTCATCTGACAAGCATTCTACGTGTTGCATCACCTCAATTTTAAGATTTTGACTAACTTCCACATTTTGTTCTTCGCACCAATCAAAAATCTGTTTAGAGTATGCAAGTCGTTCTTTCTTTTTTTCATCAACATGAAAAATGTGTTTTATAGAAGGTTGGGGATTCAAAGGCTCATCACACTTTTTCCAACGCGAAGTTTCTTTTAAAATTGGCTGGGGATTCGCATTTGAAAATGAACTTCTTATAGGGGTATATAAATCGTCATCTTTAAAAGTTACTTTCACAGAAGCTTTTTCCAAAAGAAGTGTAGGCTCGTTTGAAGAACTATCCAAACCAGCAGTCTCTCCACCGGAGCCAAAAACAAAACAACACAAAACAGCAATAATAAAGCAACGCAACATTTTCTAATGCAAAAATAAAATCCCAATAAATGCTATACTAGCTGAAATTTTATGTCGAAAAAATCTTGGGGGGAGCACCTTCTTCATCGCGAGCCTCTAAAGGCTTTATTGGTTTTTTTCAAGCAGAAAGTGTGAAGGATAACCTCAAGAATAGGCCGCACGTCTTTTGGTTATTGAGCGCATCCAGGGCTAACTTTTTTGATAAGCTGCGGCCACATCTTTTAGCATCGAAAGCGCTTCTTCGTAAGGGCGCTGAAAACAATTGCGCCCAATAATTGATCCAAAGCCACCTGCACTCGCAATAGCCTTAGCATCATTCACTACATCTTTAGCATCCTTCATTTCAAGGCCAGAAAATATCACGATTCTCTTGCCATTAAAACACCCACGCACAACAACTTTTATGCGGTCTTCCAAGGTTTTAATTGGAATTTTATTCGCTTCAAACGCCTTCTTGTTTTCTGAATTTTCTAGGTGTTCGGTTGGCAATTTAACCTTAATAATATGCGCCCCTAAAAGCGCTGCCATGTGCGCGCCGTAGCTTATAATATCAACCGCGCGCTCACCATCTTTGGAAAGATTGCCTCTGGGGTACGACCAAATAACAACCCCAAGTCCCGCTGCTTTTGCCTCGGCTGCTAAGTCGCTTATTTCTTCAAACTGATCAAGGCTCGCATCAGATCCCGGATAAATAGTAAAGCCAATCGCACTACATCCAAGACGCAAAGCATCATCAATGCTTGCTGTAATAGCCTGATCAGGTGCTAGGTCTTTACTCAATAAACTGTTTGAGCTATTCATTTTTAAAATAAGTGGTACCTGCCCACAGTACGTATCAGCGCCAGCCTCAAGCCAAGCCAAAGGCCCAGCATAAGCTGACATTCCAGCGTTAATAGCCAGCTTGTATAAATAATGCGGATCATACGCTGCTGGGTACCATGAAAACGAGCGGTCAGGTCCATGTTCAAACCCCTGATCAACCGCCAAAATTAAAAGCTTTCCGGTACCGCCCACGCGGCCATTCATCAGGATTCGCGCCAGATTTGCTTTTGATCCTGGGTTATCCGCCTCATAAAAGCTTAAGATTTTTTGAACTTTTCGAGATACGCGCATGGAAGGTTAGCTTTTTATTATTAATAACAAATCAATACTACACCAGAAAAACACTAATATAAAGGGTAGCTTACAACTCATTAGGCTTGTTTGCCTTGATTATCTCTAGTTCATCTTAAGTTCAGCCGGCCATTGGGAAGGCTCTATCTTTACTAACTTTTTAATAAAGGAAACGCGCTCAGAATTTGGTAAAAGCTGAAGCTTTTCTAGATCTAAAAAATCCTTAAGCATTGCAAGGTGGGGCGCAGGAAAGTGCATCATCGCTCGAATCACGTAGCACTTTTCGTAAACATTCATTTTTTGCGAAAAATTTTGTACCAGGTTTATAAATTCTTCTGTTAAATATTCCGGTGCGGCAGGAGCCAGGGCAAGTTGAACTCTGATTTTTTTATGCAAAAACATGCCTTGGGAAAGCCTATCTGCAACTTCTTGGTGCGTCATTAAAAGAGCAGGGGTTTTATGCGAAGACACTTCTTTCGTTTTTCTCCATTCCATTTCCTCATCACTTGCCCATAAAGGGTTTTGTAATAGCAGTACTATAAGTGCATAAAGAATGAAAAAACGTTTTGTCATAAATACTTAATATTCACCATGCTCTGGCTTATTATACTAACTATTTTATTAATCGCTCGTTAAAAATCTAACGTCAAATATTTAAAAACTATTTATTTGTTTAAATTATAATATAAAATACTAATATTAGTATTGTATTAATAATATGTGATATAATAAAAATTCAAACTGATGGTGTATTTTTATGAATAAAAATGTTCTCGGTGTTTTTTTACTAATATATCTTCATGAAATTATTGCAACAGAATTTATAGAAATTCCTAAAGATCTTACAGCTTTAGCCTATGATATTAGCAAAGAGGAACGAGAAGGACTAAAAGTTCAACTTGCAATTGCTTCACCAACCCATCTTCAAGCCTGTATTGAAGAAACTCAAAAGTGCAAAGTATTATATCCGTTTGCGCCTCAGCAGCGCATATTTTCTTGGTGTTTAGCTTCTGAGGTTTTGCAAACAAAAACATCTGTACAATCATTTATTCCTTCTTTAGCTAATGTTTTTTCTTATCAACTGGAACCAATTACTGCAGCGCTGCAATCCTTACCTACTTTTTTTAGTCGTGATGCGTTTAATGAGGTAAATTCAGGTTACCTAGAAGGGGGCACGCCCTTACTTCAAAAATGGATAAACGTAGCCGCAACTTGCGCGGCTGTAAAAAGCGAGACTGACCTTATAGTAGATACAACAGAACGTTTTGAAGTCGCCTCACATCTCATGCTTTTTATGCAGCACCGTTCAATTGATTTAATTCCATACTATGCCGAAGCTTTATTAAGTGATCCAAAATTGATTGAGGATAATTACTATCCTCTTTACTGTTTGAGTCGTCGCTTAAAAGGGCATGATGAACTACAAGATATGCTTCTAAGGCGCTTAGCGCTATATGGCAATGAAGGGCGTTTCAACATAGTTTTCTCTCTGTCTAAAAAACTGCTATGGAATATTCAAAGACGAGGATTTGTTGGTTATGCAGCAGCAAATTTCATCAAGAGTATGATTAAATCTGAGACACCGTGCTAAGAATTGCTAGCACTTCATGATGCTTCTCACTGATGTTCAAAAAAATCACTGAACACGTCGCCCCGACGAACGTCGGGGGCTAGTGGGTATATGCCGCGACTATATTTGTGATGCAAAAAACTTGCATACCGCTTTACTTGAGATTAAAGAAATTTGGAAACATATTCACTGCCGCAGGCATAAGAAAAATTTTAGTTTTCCCCCTAATAGTTCCACCAAAACTTTTGTGAAGTAATCTATCTTCTGATACAATGCACTTGCACGATCCAGGATTTTTATGACACTTCCACTTATTGCTATCCCTCTTGATTATCTCGATACAGAACTTGAACCCAACGCCGTGTGGTATTCTCAATACCCTTGGTATGCAATTCGTCACCGCTACCATGATTCGTTGGCAAAACTTGGCGCGATGGCTTGTTTTATTGGCTATGAACATCGCTTTATCTCAGAATATGTTAACAAATTTGATGCGCTCATTATTGCTGGTGGCCATTTTGACCACGATCCAGAATTGTATGGACAAACAGAAATCCACCCAACCATTAAGCGCAAAAGTATTCGCAGTCAGTTTGAAAAAGAATTGCTAAAAGCATTTTTACCCACGCAAAAACCAGTACTTGGTATCTGCGGAGGGCATCAACTAATCAACATTTTGCATGGTGGAACGCTTTATCAAGATATTGCTAGCCAGTATAAAACTGATATTAAACACACTCAAACCGTGCCTCCAACTGAGGTTGCTCACAATGTTGCAATCATTCAAGGCACCAAACTGCATGAATGGTATAATCAAACCCACACGCAAATTAATTCATCTCACCATCAAGCCATTGACCAAGTAGGCAAAGGCCTTGTTGTAAATGCAGTTAGTGAAGACGATATTATCGAAGGCATCGAAGATCCCAATCACCCTTTTTGTGTGGGCGTGCAGTGGCACCCAGAATACCTTTTAGGCCCCTTAGACCGCATCATTTTAGAAAAATTTATTGCCTCATGTTAGAAAAAATACGCCTTAACAAATACCTGGCGCTTTGCGGTATTTGCTCACGAAGAGATGCCGAACGATACATCGACCAAGGTCGCGTAAGCGTTAATGGCAAAGTAATTTCACAACCAGCTCCATTAGTTGATGGAACCGAAACTATTACTGTTGATGGCGCGCCGGTTAAAACTTTAGATGAAGTCAAAGTTTGGGCTTTTTATAAACCCGCAGGTTTAGTGACTACCCATAAAGATGAACAAGGCCGTGAAACAGTCTTTGAATATGTGAAATATCAAGGCCTAGATGAACGCGTTATTTCAGTGGGCCGCCTTGACCTGAATTCAGAAGGCCTTTTGCTGCTTACCAACAACGGGGAATTTGCTAGTTTTGCTGAATCTCCTAAAACTGAATGGAAGCGCGTTTACCGCGTGCGCGTGTACGGCGATGTTTCAAAACTTGATATCGACCAATTGCAACAGGGAATGAATATTGACGGCATCGACTATCGCCAGGTCAGCATTGAAGTTGAAAAAGATTTCTCTCACAAAGGTCAAAACGCCTGGCTGCAGGTAACACTCGTAGAAGGCAAAAATCGTGAAATTCGCAAAATCATGGAACACTTTGGCCTGCAAGTGAACCGTCTCATTCGCCTAAGTTATGGGCCATACAGCTTGGATAAATTGCAAATTGGTGAATTTCGAACTGAGAAAGTAGTCAGGCAGTAGCGCGCTTTATTACGAAACCTTCAAGGCTCTCTTTCGTTATTGCGAGCCCATGTAATGGGCGTGTAAATCCAGTGTAATTATTCTGTGTGTTCATAATATGCACTTGTTTTATATTTGAAAATTAAATATAATTTAAAAATAAATTAATTATATATTGTTATGATTCAAGAATTTCATCATCCTGACACTATAGTAGAACTAACCATTAGAAAGAATAACAACTCAAAAATGGCTTCAATACAAGTTCGACGTAATCTTGAAGATCAAACCTTTAATTTGAATGAATCTTATGATGTGCAAGATGAAAATCAAGCAAAAGCTATAGCTTCCAAGATTGCTAATTATTTTGGCACTAATAAGCTTTTTATAGTTGAACCTTGTGTAAACATTGATGCACAGCAAGCGGATACTACCTCAATCTATGCTGAAGATTATATTCCTCCTTTCTTTGTTTTTTTTGATACATGTGCTTTGCAAAAAGAAGGCTTTATGGAAAAAGTAAATAAATTAAGAGATGAAGGAAAAATACTTCCTTTAATACCCAATTCTGTTAAGGAAGAAATTCATAAAGAAGGATCAAAAACACCTGGTTTCGTTCGTGAACTGTTCAATAGCGTTCTTCATACTCAACCCGTAGAATTAACGAGTGATGAGCAAGACCAAAGAATTTTACTAAAACAACAATCTCGGGGTAATTCTCTGCCCAAAAATATAGATCCCGACTTAGAGCACGTAAGCGAAGCTATAAAATATAGAGCTAAATACTTTGTTACGTGTGACAAGCCGCTAATACGCAAACAGCATCTAATCAATAAACAATTTCACCAAATCCATTTATTAACCCCAGAAGAATTTTTATCGCTATTTGAGACGCAGCAATGACTTTTTGACCGTTAGTTTGGGCGCATGCTATATCTATCTCTTAGAATTTTGTAATCACCAGGCATTTCTTCACCATACAAAATAATAGGGTAAGCAGCCGTTACATTTGTAAGAGAAAATTCTATTGGAGCTGGCTCTACATTAAATGGACGCAGAACTTCTTTGTATCGTGTGTCTTCGTAAGGAATTTGTTGGGCAGGCCTTCGATAATGTTCAGACGCAGTATTAATAATCCTCACTGGTTTTCTTTCGAAAATTCTACTGAATAAACCACCTGCTTCACATTCACGGGCTAGTGATGTTGCGCAAGCTCCGCCACAAGGTGTTTGCGATGTATGCACATGCACAATAACGCCTACAACGTTCTCATCTGCACTTCTTGTTGCTCCCCGCAAATAATTGATAATTCTAGTGTCTGAAATAAAATCCAAACCTACTTGCTCAGCACAGGTATAACTATTGGCTCTAGCATTGTTGTCTATGTTTCGCCTATCAGACTTTAATTCATTAAGAGACTCCAACAACATTGAAATATCAGTTGTACCAGCTAATTCTTTTGCAGTATCAAAGGCATCTTCTATTTTTCTTTTACGATTTTCTAGTGCTTGTTCTGTTTCAGCATGGACCGCTCTAATTCGAGAATAATCTCCTTGTTCAAGTATGGAGCCAGTTATGTTACCTAAATAGCGAAACATTAGGGATCTTCTAAAATATTCAGGATCGGTATAATTTCTCATTAAAAATGCAAAAGGAACAGGAGAAGAAGCCAAGGGAGGAAGACGAACAAACACTTCTTTTTTTGCAGTTGTGGCAGTCAAACCTTCATAACGAGCGTCATATTTTATAATGTCAGGGGTTATTTTTGTCTTTTCCTCAACTTTAAAAAAACCACTTACAAAGACACATTCATACCCTGTTGAAAACTGAACTTCAGCAGGAAAGCCTTCATCAATTGCTGTATTAGAAATTGATACTGTTTTTCCAAGCAAAACAGGAGTACCAAGACTTTCTTGTATGATGGGCGTAAAGCGAAATACTGCAAACATTCGCTTATCAGGTGTTGGAAGCTGAAAATCTTTCTTTGCGTAGATTTCTTTAGCCTTATCAACAGTATAAGCCATGGGAGTATGCACGCTTCTTAAAAACCCCTCATCAATTTGCGATTCGAGAGTACCGCAGGTAATACAAAAACTGAGGCTATCTTGATATCGCCATCCTTCCTCAATCGAGGCTTTTAAAAGCTGAAGTGAAATAAAAAAATATACAAAAAACTTTGAAAGCCTAAATAAAGTTCTCATAACTAGCTTCTCCTAATAAGGGGCAAAATCAACGATACTTCTTTTATCGATTGATAATCCCTGAAAAGCCTGATTAACCTCATCAGTGCTTATGTAGTTGATAGCAATATTTAACTTCTCTAGGTATGGGCATTGCTCTACAAGGTCTTTCAGCTTTGGTAAGCAACCGGCTCTGAAGCGGTTGTTGCTAAGGTCTAGTCTTCTAAGTCTATTTTTTAAAAGTGGATTTTCTAGTACAAAATCTACAACAGCATTTATACCTTCATCCTGCAGAAAATTTCCTGCAAAATTCATCACTATTGCCTGTGAAGGCGCAACCATTTGAAATAATGGTCGTATTTCATCAAAAACTTGTGAATAATGAGATGCTATTGATGTCTGTATATCACACACACGCATTCTCTCATAATCTATAAGAAAATTTCCTTCCTCATCACGGTGCTTCGTTTCTTCATATTCGCGTTCTTCTAGGGAAGAAGTAAATGCTCTAAGTGCATCCAAATTAGCTTTTGTAAAAGGATATTGACCAGTGTCAGAATATTGCGTTTCCATAGCCATCGATTGCCCACAAAGGAAAGACCAGGCAAACAAAGAATTAATTAGTAGTGGTTTACGGCGCATGGTTTTCTCCTTAAAAACTTCTTCACGCCAATAACATACTCCGAATTAGTCAAAAAAAACAGTAAAAAGTAATAATAAATTGCACTTGCTAAAAGCAGCACAAAGGTCAAAACGCCTGGCTGCAGGTAACACTCGAAATTCGCAAAATCATGGAACATTTTGGCCTGCAAGTGAACCGTCTCATTCGCCTAAGCTACGGCCCATACAGCTTGGATAAATTGCAAATTGGCGAATTTCGAGCTGATAAAGTAGTCAGGCAGTAGCGCGCTTTATCACGAAACCTTCAAGGCTGTGGCGACTATCAATATTGAAATCCATTTGATAACTGCTTATGTTACATCTATAAATTTAAAAATAAAATATTTTGGATAAACAATTCTTATTCTTATTAATCATATTTTTCAGTGTATTAAATGCAAGCACGCCACATAGCAATGACTCTGTATTTGATCTGTTAAGTTTTTCCACAGAACGCACAAACGTAAGACCTCTGGTACCAGAAAATTTAGCGGCAGCTCAAATTCTGAATGCATCAGATGCAAACTTTGTAAATATTCTTAATGATGAATTTTATGAAGGGAAACCTTCTTTTGAGGTTGAGCTGCAAAACCAGCAACACGCTTTATTGCAAGTCCCAAAATTAGAAGATTTAAAGCATAGCATCTTAACAAGCACTCTATATTATGGCGTCTTCAAGAATGAAGATAGCTGCTTAATAGGCATTATAAAAATAAGTGGATTAATCAGTTCTGATTGCAACGTCTTTTTGTCTACATCATCTAAATATCATAAATCTTATCAGGGGCAGGGTTACGGCACAGAGGTCAAAAAAAGCCTTTTGGATTATTTTGAACAATTGAGGCTAATTCCTACCAAGGGTGCTGATCCTTATGCATTTCCCTTTTTAGGGTTTAAAGGGTTAGTAGTCTTTGCTAACAAGGCGTCTTTAAACTATAATCTTAAGTGTGGATATAGAGTTGGTATTTTCAGTGGTGATGATTGCGCAGTGTATTATCCCATGGTGCTGGGTGAAGAAATAATTGACGGCATTACTTTTAAAGCAGATGACACTCTTCATGACAGAATTGCACCTAGCTTTGAAATGTATCTGAAAAAAGACCCTGAGCAGGCTCTTTTGGGTGAAAAATTGCTTCGCCAAGAAGCAATAGTCTCTATTATGTTGTTGGAAGAATCTAATCTAGCTGAAATGCTTAATATTTATGGGGATTTTATCGCCGAGAGTGTTGGTCGCTTTCCTGATCTTTTCATCAAGCTAAATCAAAATTTTGGTCATAAAATGAGCTTGGTAAAAGATTCTGTAGAAAGTTGTGTTGCAAAGTATAGAGGATTCATTGCAGAAAATCCGGAAATTGCAAGTGATTCAAGATGCCAACAATACTTAGCTGAGCTTGAAGCGGCAGAAAATCTAGTAGATGAAATCCGCTAAATTTTAGCCATCTCATCAGCCGTTCTCACCGTTTCATCCATAGCCTGTTGCAGCGACTTTCGTAACTGTTCAACATCTTTTGAAGCATGTACAGGAGTCCCTGCCGCAAACACTCCTCTGCAAAACGGCTTTGCCACCCGAAATTTATCCCAGGTATTTAACTTTTTCATCGGTTTGCAGCTATACGCTACAGGAATAATATCAACTTGTGCTAACCGCGCTATTTGTAAAACCCCATCAGATACCTGTTCCCTAGGGCCTCTGGGGCCATCAGGTGTTATACCAATTATAGAATTTTGTTTTAAGGCTTGAAGTATTTGCCGCGCTGCTTCAAAACCTTGTTTATTCGTTGATCCTGCAATCGTTTGAATCCCAAAATGCTTTACTGTTTTTGAAATAATTTTTCCATCTCGATGATTTGAAATCAGCATATAAAAAGAAGTTTTCCATTGCAAAGCGCAGGCTAACATTAGCAAATGTCCATGCCAGAATGACACAATAAAAGGTTTGTTTTGTGTCACGTACTTATCAATAATTTCGGAATTTTTGAATTCCCACTGGCCGGTTTTGAATACAAGTTTAATGTAAGCAGCAACAATAAACGCAAGCATATCTTGAACCAACATACTTCGTAAAATTTTGGTAAGAAGTGATTTCATGTCACTTTTCGTAATGCCAATATATTGGGCAAGGTTAGCACAATTGCTGTTCAATTACAGCTTAATTGCGTTTTTCTTGGCCTAGGCATTTCTTTTTTGTAAGCTGTAAAAAGGGAATTCAAGGAATCGTAGATATGAACTTTTTGTTAGGCATTATTTTAATAACTTCCTTAAAAATTTTCCCCATGGAACCAGATGATTCCGCTTGGGTTTGTATAGATGAGGAACTTCAATCTCCTTCAGAGCAAGAATTTAAAGCAGCATATCAACGTTTTACTTCTGAAAATCCTGGGCATCAACCAAATCAAAAATTTTTAAAATTGCTGCAAGACTCACGCACCAAAACTATTAGCCCCCAATTGCACGATACTATACCCACTTTATTAAAAGGTTTTCGAGAATCATATACAACTTGGCAAGAACGACAAGTCATTGCCCTGTACTTTTTAAACCGCAAAAAAGAAGAAAAAAACGAATATTACTTAAGTGAAGAAGAACGCCGCCATATCGCCGCTATTATTATGCGGCACCTTAAAAATCCTTCTGTGCATATATCTCAGAAAACTCTAGAAGTTATGCTTCTCCTTGATACAGAAGCTCTTCTTAAGGAAAAAGACGAATATGTATTTAAAGTTAATGGTTTTGAGATTTCCTTAAATTGCACTCCTAAACTTGTTACTCGCGCTGATTTTGATACAGTGGCGGGGCATGTTATGGCGTACATTTTTAGGGAGCCTCTCACAGATTCTGAGCGCTATGCTCGCTATATGCATTGTGGTATGTGGCAATATACCGGGATTCATTTCGAAGAATAGATAATCATATTTCTAACACCAGCCAAATTCCACTTGTGCAGCCTTGGTCTCAAAACGCTCAATAAGCTCATTTGCTTAAAAATATTGAATTTTTAGCTAAACAAGGTAAAACTAACTCACGAAGAAGTGAAGGGTTTGTTTTTTATGAATGTTGATATCCCCAAAGATTTAGTTTCTTCATTGTCTAAAATTTCAAAAAAGCGTCATGTCGATGAAACAACTATAGTAGTTGACGCGCTGCGCGTATATTTAGAAGATGTTGCAGACGCTGAAGAAGCAGCGATTGCATATGAAGAATGGCAAAAAGAAGGTGGAGAATCTATTCCTTTTGAAAAAATTTTAAAGGATAGCGGTCTAGCATAGGTGTTTTGGTCGCTAGCATTTTCCCCAAAAGCACAAAAAGAATTTAAAAAGCTTGATGTTTCTGTTCAAAAGCAAATCAGAGAGTATTTTTTTCAAAGAGTTTTAAAAGCTCCTGATCCATTAGTTTTGCAAAGCACCTTAGATACGATCTGTCAGATTTTTATCGTTTTCGTATAGAAAACTATCGTGTGCTATGCTCTGTGCAGCGGCATAAATTAACGATTCATGTTGTAAAGATTGGTCATCGTCGTGAAGTTTATGACTGAACATAGTAGATTCTAGGCCTTCAACTTCCGGCCTTACGCCCTTATGCCCAGCCAAATTCCACTTGTGCAGCCTTGGTCTCAAAACGCTCAAGGTCGCCTTCTACAAGCAGCGTTTGACCCTTCGCATTTAACCCCAAAATATGCGTTGCTACATCATCAATAAAACTGCGGTTGTGGCTTACAAACAAAACCGTGCCTTCAAATGCGCTTAATCCTTCTGCCAAAACATCAATGCTTTGCATATCAAGGTGGTTAGTAGGCTCATCCAAAATAATTGTATTTGCCTTTTTAGCAAGTAAACAACACAAACCAACGCGGTTTTTCTCACCCCCTGAAAGCACATTTAACGGCTTAAACACATCATCGCCCTTAAACAAAAACGCACCCAGCATTCCTCTGGCCTGGCCCATACTCAGGTGCTGATTAATCTGCATCATGTTTTCAAGAATGGTTGCTTTTGGTATAAGGTAATCCAGCTGATCTTGGGCAAAGTAAGAAACCTCAACATCGTGCCCTAATTCAATTTCGCCCTCAAGCTTTGGCACCAGTCCAATCAGGGTTTTGATCAAGGTTGATTTACCAATGCCATTTGCCCCAACAATCGCCAAACGCTGCTGCCGTTCAACCTTGAAGCTAAGTTTTTTAACCAATGGCTGTGCATATCCAATTGATAAATCCTTGGTCTGCAGCACAATGCGTCCACTTTTTTTAGCGCACTCAAGCTTCACGTTCATGGGGGGATTTTTCTCATCAACCTTTAAATTCATGTCCGCATCATAAAGCTTTTGCAGCATTTTCACGCGGCTTTGTACTTGGCGCGCCTTGCTGGCAGAGGCCCTAAAACGATCAACGAAACTTTTCACCTGTTGAGCTTTTGCACCTAAGTTCTCTTTTTGTGCTTGAATTTGTTCTTGCTCTAATTCGTAAGCTTCTAAGAACTTGTCATAGTTACCTACGTAAGCGTTTATTTCACCATGATGCAAATGCAGAATATTGGTAGCTAATCGGTTAATCAGTGAACGATCATGCGATACAAACACCAAGCACCCTTTGAAACTTTTTAAAAAGCGTTCTACCCATTCCATACTTGGTAAGTCTAAGTGGTTGGTAGGCTCGTCCAGTACCAAAAAATTCGGTTTTTTCAAAAATAAACGCACCAATTCTAAACGCATGCGCCAGCCACCCGATAGGGTTTTTGGATTTTTATCAAAGTCACAGGTACTAAATCCAAGGCCGCATAATAATTCCTTGGCTTCTGATTCAATAGAAAATCCATCTAAATAGGTAAGCTCATGCATGATATCGTCATATTTTTTAGCAATAGCATCAGAATATGAACTTTCCATTTCCTTAAGTACTTCGCTCAGTTGTTTTTGCAATTCAACTACGCGTTCGGCTCCACTCAGGGCTTCTTCTAATAAAGTTGGCATAGGATTTTGGTTTGGCTCTTGCGGCAAATACCCAATCACCGTATCACGCGGTTTTGTCACCGTGCCGTCATCAGCTTCATCAAGGCCACATAAAATATTAAGTAGGGTTGATTTGCCTGAGCCATTAACGCCCACAAGCCCAACACAGCCCACTGTTGGAAAACGATAAGTAATGCTATTTAAAACAACCCGCCCACCAAAGCGTCGCGTCAAGTTTTGCAGAGCAAGCATATGAAAAAATCTTTAAGTAATACAAAGCACAGTATTAGCACACTAACGGTATTTTCTCTATGAAATCTTTCCTTAACTCTTTATTAAATTTCTGCACGGTACTGTTTAAAAAAGAAAAAATAAAAGGAAAAAAAATATGAAAATACTCACAATACTACTAGCAGTTCTTTTCTGCACTCCCACGCAAACCTTTGCTATGGAAGCATTAGAATTACAAGAAGATCCCCTTGTTTTAAACGCTCTTGAATCAACATTATGCACAAATATGTGCACTATTTTAAGAACAAGCGCCTTAGAAGAAGCACCTTCCATGAAAGGTCTTAGTAAAGATCGAAAAGATGAAATTACCAAAGAAATCATGCAGGTGTTTGTAAAACACATTCCAAACCTGCTGGAAAAAGTACCCTTCACCTGGCAAGATAACTTCATTGATCAAGTAACGGCCCTAATGCAAGAAGCAGCCAATGCTTATCCTTGCCAAATGAGTGTTCAGTTTATCATGGATGGCATAAAAGCACTTTCAGCGCTTGATCAGCCAGCCTTTGAGCAAAGAATTGCTGATACCAAAAGATATATCGAAGAAGCATTAAACACCATTCAACCACCACGTGATCTTCGCTATGTTACGCATACGCTTTGTGCACGAAAGGGTTTTGTTGGTATGTCTTTCTAGCTCAAGAAAACCACTAGCGAACTTTGCAAAAAAAGGCTAATACAAAAGTAGTTTTAAAACTTTGAAATAGAGTCTTCCATGAAACTTGCTGTTGCCCAGATTAGAAATTCTTCAATTTTCATAACCTTAATAGGTTTTGCTTTATTATTCTTTTGTTCGCAAGTAACAATACCTTTGCAGCCTGTTGCCATCACATTACAAACAGTGGCAATGCTTGTTATTGGCCTGACATTTTCAAAAGCTGATGCTATTCGAAGTGTTTCTAGCTACTTAGCAATTGGTGCATTAGGCGCTCCAATTTTTGCAAACTTCAGTGGTGGTTTTTTGAAATTAATGGGGCCAGCAGGCGGTTACTATTTTGGGTTTTTAGCAGCTGTTTGGGTAATGTGCACTTTGCGTGAGCGCTTTTCAAAAACAAATATGTTATTAATTGCCTTTGCTGGACAATCAACTCTTTACGTTTTTGGCGTATCTTGGCTTTGTGCTTACGTAGGTGCTGATAAAGCCTTTGCCTTAGGCCTAATGCCTTTCATTATTCCAGGGCTTATCAAGTCAGTAATCGTTGCTTCCATTGTAAGATATTTGAAAAAATAATTAGGCTTTCAAGATTAATCATCAAAATCGTTTGAAAAAAAGAGTTTAATTTGTGTTTGGGCTGGGCTTCGTCATTCAGAGTCTTTGAATAAGGCGTGAAGTCCAGTAAACACTATTGATGTTAAATAGAACCACAACCAAAAGCTTAAGCACCAAAGAAAAAATAAAAACATATTTTTTCTTTAAAAAATTGACTAAGAAAAAATAATTTGGAAGAGGGTGCTAACTCTAGCATGTTCAAGCAGTATCAAATTGTTCAAAGAGTAAAAGAACGCAGAGGTGCAACATTGTTTTGGCAAGTTGATCTAGAAGAACGCATCGCAAAATCAAAGCCTAGTACTATAAAATTCACTGCGTAAAAAAATCAAAATTTTTCTCCCTTACATTTAAGGGTAAATCTTCTAGCCTTACCAAAAATCTAGGGGGTGTATACAATGAAAGAGCAAACCACTTGCGTAGTTATAGCCGACGGTACTCGTGCCAAGTTCCTAACTAAAAAGAACCACAACTTGGTGCCAATCATGGCCACCCATCATGCCAATGATGATGTTACTGTCCACCAAGATAAGGGAAGTTCTATACCTGGAAAAGTAAGCAAAGGTATGGTGAACAAGGGTACTCATAGCTATCCTCCTCATTCTGATTGGTATCATTTTAAGAAAGAAATGTTTGCAGTCAAAATAGCAGCGATCCTTGGCAGCATATCTAAAAATTATGATAAAATCATCCTAATTGCCGCACCGGTCGTATTGGGAAGCTTGCGTCAGCACTTATCCCCCAACATTCTTGCTAAGATTGTGCATGAAATTAATAAAGACCTAACAAAAACACCTTTAAAGGAAGTAATGGAATACGTTCATACTCCGTTTCAGTGACAACATTGCTCACTAAAATAACACTCAGCCATCCCCGAATTTTAATAATTTGGGGGTGGGTATGTTCAGGAAAGGTAAATGGGAATGCGTCGCCCCGAAGTTGTTTTGCCTTACTTTCGGTATAACGGTCGGAATGAAAACTTGTGTGCTGGGTTAAATTCTAATTATAAACTTCTTTTCGATGCCCCAGATCCAGCGCTACAATTGTTAAAACCTCTTCTTGAATATCAGCAATAATGCGATAATCGCCTACGCGAAACCGCCAGTATCCTCGTAATGAGCCTGATAATGGCTTGGCTAAAATTCTCGGATTTTTGTGAAGTAGCACCCGGTCTTCAAGAAAATCCATAATTCGCTGTTGCTGTATTTTTTCTAAGTGTTTAAATTTCTTATTGAAATCTGTGCCAAACTCTATGATCCATTGCTCAGTCAAGGTCATACATTTTTTTCATTTCCTCAAGCGTATAGGTTTTCAGCGTTCCAGCCTTTTTCTGGCGCTCATACTCCGCAATCGCTTTATAGGTGCTCTCGTGCACATCAAGGTACTCTAAAATTGCTTCTTTCACGTAATAGCTCTTTGGTCTGTTCGTTTCCAAAGCAAGGGAAGCTAAACGACGATCAAGTTCTTCTGGTAAACGTACTCCCAACATAATACTACCTTATTAAAATGCCTAAGATCACTATACCACAAAGTACATGTTTTACAAGTTAAACTTGTTCAACATCATCGGCTTTTCCTAAATTCATCACAAGCCATAATCGCTTCTGTAAAGCCAAAGTTGCGGTTATCTTCTACAAGCAATGGAAAAAGAATCCCATCAAGATGATCTAGTTCATGCTGCACAACACGCGCATGAAAATTTGAAGCCTGAAAAATTTGCGCAGCCCCTTCAAGGTCGGTGTATGCACATTCTATATGGGTATATCTCCAAACTTTCCCCATCATGCCAGGCACTGATAAACATCCCTCCCATTCAAGGTTCTTCTCATCACTTAGTGGTTTGTAGCTAGGGTTAATCATCACACGCATAGGGTGCGCTACACCATCTGTTTTATAGCGCGGGTGCGTGGCAGGAACTGCAAACATTACAAGCTGTCTTAATATACCAATTTGGGGTGCCGCAAGACCTACATTACCCATCCCCTTTGTAGCAAGTTGCATCTGTTCTAATGCTTGGTGCACCAAAGGCATTTCTTGGGGAAGTTTAAAAGGTAATGATTTTTTATATAACGCCGGGTCGCCGTAGCGCAAAAATTTCGGCGCACCCCGGTTTTCTTGGCTAGAGTAATCAAAGGTTGGTGAAAGTTTTGTTGTCATAGTTATGTTCCTCCTGATTTTAGGTATGTTAAAGCCTGCAGGAATTTCTAGCAAACGATACATGGCAAATAGTTCTGTTGAAAAAGGTAAAGCTATGCATCCCAAACATAGAAAAAAACGTGCTTTCATTAATGTATTCTCCTTTTTTTTACCAAAGTTCATAAAAAAAGCCTTCCCCACGTTCTATACATTAACGCTAATTAGTACAAGGTTTATTTGATATGTTAATCATCATAAAATTTTCCCTCTGTGCGGGAAAATTGTGGTCTGACTCTTAGACCTGCAAGGCCAACAGCGCACAGGGGGGGGCTTCTTTTGACCTTATTTAGCAGAACAGAGGGAATGAAAACTCGTAACTGCGCTACAATATTACCTTGGTATAATCATTGCCTCAGTAAGAAGTTCTAGAAAGGCCTTTCTTATTGCGGGAAATCTTTTTCTATCGCTTCCATGATGCAGTTCATGCCCACCTTTAACGCAAAAAATTCCAGTTACGGGTGATCTAAGCATAAGCACATATTTATTGTTTTCGCTGATTACTGTGCCTCCCAAACCTCCTTCAGTAATGCTCTTTGCAAATTCACTACAAGCTTTTTTTATATTCATCATAGGTGCTTCTTTTAAATCCTGGATCCATTGTGGCCAGCTCAACGGGTCTGCTCCATAATGGTATTCCATTATGGTGTCAGCAGAAGCAGCTGAAGGTTTAGAGTCTTCATTTCTTGTTCTTAATTCTGTATTATGCCAGCGCTTTGGTTTTCTTGTAAAAGTGTGATTTTCTTCTAGAGCCCTTTCAGGTAAGCTTGCATATTCATAGCTATCTTTTGCATAAGCTGATCTTACCGCTTTTAACTGATCATTTTTAGACTCTGTTTGGAATTGAGCTTTTGCTTCTAGGCTTGGCGGTACGTCTGTTGCTAAGTTCTCGAATTTACTTATAAAGTCCCTTGCCTCATCTCGTGCTCTTTTATCTTGTTCTCTCTCTTCTTCCTCTAAAATTTTTTGATTATACTTTTCGCGTAGCTCTGTTTTTTCTTGGTTAAAAGTATAGTAGGCATTATGAATCTCTAAAATAGCTCTTGCTGCAATGTCATAGTTAGGTGATAAAATATCCCCAGCACGTCTTGTAAATATTCCATTTCGCTTTTTCTTTTTTTTGCTAAATTCAGCTGTATATTTTGAATAGATTTGTTGATGTTTTCCTTCTTCACACTCAAGAGGGGTGGCTAATTCTTCTCGTTTCGTGAAATCTTCAGCAGAAATGGTTGTTGTAAAATCAGTCATTGATGTTCTGCGACCAAAAATTTGCATTATATCAAAAAAGCTAAAATAGAAATCTGGCAAGGCATTTTGCATTTCATCCGAATTAATAAGCTCTTTCAAACAAGCAATATTTATGAATCCATAATGATCTAACAGATCTTGAGCATCGGCCTTTATTAAGGCCTTTTGTCCAAAATTGTACCCGTCTTGCTTGTCATAAATATCATAAAGAACCATAAAGGGCAGTATAATATCCAAGCTCTGCTCAAGAGTTTGATCAAGTTTTGTTGACAAATTATCTACTAATCCATCGAATAAACTTAAGTACCGTTGTTCTGTTTCTAGAAAATAAGCCACAGACATTAGTGCTAGTTCCTCAAATATGCATGCAGCTATAGGGCTGTATTCAGGAATCGTTATTTTGATTCGTTCTTGCAGGTCTTTAACGTCTTTAATTGGCCAATGTGAAATTACCATACGGTCAGAACGGTTTTCTGCCATAGCATCACCAAAATAATTATTTAAAAAGGCTTCTGCTTTTCCTTTTTCTACGTTTGTCTTAGTAAGTTTTTTAAGAGATTTTGTTTTCCATAATTTATCGATATCAATTCTAGACACATTGATTATATTTTCTCGACCATTTTTTATTCCATAAATGTCTAGCTTATCTAAAACTGGCCTACTGCTTTGTAAAAGTTCAACCATTTCTCTATGGTGTTCGGCTTGAAGCATTGCCCGACCATAAAGATGTGGAATAATGCCTAGTGCTTCTGTATTTAGAAAAAGTTTGTCTTCTAATTCTCTAAGATCATCAAAATTGGAAGCATTGGTAATGTTAGTGGTGATTGCTTCTAATTCCATTCTTAAATTTTCTGCCACGCAAAAAAGTGAAGCACATAAAGTTGTTAAAGTGGTAATGCCTATTTTTAAAAATTGCATGATCTTTTCTGACTAAAAGCTTAAGTTACTCTTTTTAAATCTAGTAATTTTTTGTGAAAATTTCAATGTATTGGTTATTAATTATAGAAATTAAGCAGGTTTTAAAATCTATCTGGGTCTAATATTTCCCTCCAACCATACTCTTTACCTTTTCAAGCAAATCAAAGGGGGCTGATTTGCTAGCATTTAACCAGCTGATCATTTCATCAATTTTAGCCATAACCTTAGAATTATCTGCGCTGGTGTCATCTTTCCAAACATTGGCTGCGTAAATAAGCGCGCACATGAATAGCAAATTTTGTGCATATCGTGCGGCATCCCAATTCAACTCTAATTCTTGGTGCCATGTATCAATTGCAGCTAATACTTGCGCTTGTCCTTCGCAAATAAGCTTAGTGCTTAAATTTTGTGCATCCCATAGACTCAAAATACAAGCGCGCTTTTCAGTCAAGCTATCAAACACTAGCATCATCAAATCAAACAGCGTTTCATTTGTATTGTTGCGGCTAACCGTTGCAAGGTTGTCAGTGACTTGCCATAAACGATCGTTAATCAAGGCTTGAATCTCATCAACTGTAACCGCTGCCGGATCCTGCGTTGCTTTTTCCCAAATAACTTCAATATCAACCATTTTTCATTGCCTCTGCCATGGTGGCAGCATTATACCAAAGGGTGTCTTGCAAACTTAATCCTTCCTTTAACGTATCTGCATACAATGTTCCCTTAATTTGCTTGCCAGTTTCTGTAGCAATCACATTAATAATTTTAGGGTTCGCAAGGCTTTCTAAAAAGATTGCTGAAATGTGCAAATCACGAATTTGAGTGATCAAATTTTTTAAATCTTTTGCTGAAGGATCATCACTTGTGCTAATACCATGCGGGCTCAACACCGTTACATCAAAACACTTTGCAAAGTATGAAAACGCATCATGGGTGGTTAGCATTACACGCTCAGGTTTTTCAATTTTTGAAAAAAGTATAACAATATTTGTATGAAGCTCTTTAAATACTGCACGAAGGCCAATGGCATTTTTCTCAAAATTAGCTGCGTATTTCGGAAACGCTACTTTTAAAGCATTTTCAATGTTATCAATCATAGTAATCACAAGGGTTGGGTCATGCCAAACGTGCGGATCAGGCAAATTCCCCAAATAGCGTGGGGGAATGTTTTGGCTTGCAACGGCAAATGCGCAAGTATGTCCCGAAGCCTTAATCAGCTGCTCTATCCATCCTTCTAAATTCAGCCCATTAACAATAATCAAGTCTGCTTTAGCCAAAATTTTTGAATCACTGGGCTTTGGGTGGTAAAGGTGTGGATCAGCAGATACCGGCACAATAGAGTGCACAGAAATTCCTTCAATGCCTTGGCATAATTGCACACATAAATCTTTTAAAATTGAAAAACTGCACACAACTGTTTCAGCTTGCGCGCATGAGATGCTGATAATAATCAAAAAATAGCGAAGTAATCTCATAAGCTTTTTGCCAATTCTAGAGCACGATTTTTTGCCGCTTCCAATGCCTTTGAAAATAAAGTTTGTAAATGATTGCCTTTCATCAAAATCTCCAAAGCCGCTTGGGTTGTACCACCCGTGCTGGTAACATTTGCGCGTAGCTGTGCGGCTTCATCAGGTAACTCTTTTAATGTTGCTGCTGCACCTATAATTGTTTGTCGGGCAAATCGTTTGGCAAATACACTATCCAGCCCTAATTCAATAGCTGCTTGTTCTAAACACTCGCATAAATAATACACATAAGCAGGCCCAGATCCTGAAAGAGCTGTCACTGCATCAAATTGGTCTTGATTGTTCAATTTCTCAACAATTCCCACTTTTTCAAATAGTTCAATCGCCGTTTTTTCATCCGCTTGTGCGCAGTTTTTGTTTAACACATATGCGCTAGCGCTCTCGCCAACCATTGCTGGCAAATTCGGCATCATGCGAATAACGCGCGCTTGTGCACCTAACCATTCAGTATAATGCTCAAGGCGAACCCCTGCCGCGATTGATATAAAAAGCGTATCAGCAAATTTAGCGTATGCAGGCAAAACCTGATCAAGTACTTGTGGTTTTACGGCAATAATAGCCACATCAGGGCAATAATTCGCTGGCAATTCTTCAACTGATTTTGCGCAATCTTGTTTGAACGGATCCACAATAGTGACGTCGTAAAATGGCTTCCAACCCTTTAGAAGTCCGCCACCCATAGCGCCAAACCCAATTAACAAAATCCGCATACTTTGAATTATTCATAATTTTGACCTATGTTAAAGGGGCAAGATCGTATGTGCAAGGTTTGATAATGGTGATTATTGTTGGGGCAGGGTTAGTTGGCGCTACTCTTGCTATTCGTTTATCTCAGCTTGGGGTTAAGGTCAAATTACTTGAAAAAAATGCTTATCAACCACCTCTTAAAAAAGATGGGCGCACCATTGCAGTAACGCTTGGCTCGAAGAAATTTTTAGAACAATGTGGTTTGTGGAAAGCGCTTGAGCCTACCGCGCAACAAATTAACCATATCCGCGTGTTTGAACAAGGCTCCGCTTGGACTCTTGATTATGATTATCAAGATCTAGGTCCTGATCCTATGGGCTATATTATTGAATTTGATTGCTTGTTGAATGCCTTGCACAAAGGTATCAAAGCGGCAAAACATGTTGAAGTTTTAGATCACTGTACTTTGAAAAGTCTATCACCAGGCCAAATACACACCAAAGAATATGGCGTGCTAAAATCTCCCCTGGTGGTTGGCGCAGATGGTCGTAACTCATGGGTTCGTGGTCAGGTCAACATAAAAAGTCATTCGAAAGAATATGGTCACAAGGCGCTTGTTGCGCATTTTACTCATGAAAAACCGCATCAAGCCACTGCTTGGGAAATTTTTCAACCATCTGGTCCTTTTGCTATTTTGCCGATGATTGATACACCAAAAGGCCAGTCTCAATCAGGCATTGTCTGGTGTGGCCCTAAAGATGCCCCTTGGGAAACCCTTCCAACCCCAGAACTTGAGCAGCAATTAATGGATATTTTCCCTTTTTACGGGAAAGTCACTTTAAACAGCCTTCGCTGGACCTTTCCATTAGTCGCATTAACGGTAGATACGGTTACAGCGCCTCGCACTGTTTTGGTAGGTGACGCCGCCCATGCGCTGCATCCTATTGCAGGGCAGGGCGTGAATTTAGGTTGGCGTGATGTGGCACATCTTACAGAAGTTATAATGCAAGCTATAGATTTGGGGGGTGATATTGGCTCACCCCAGGTGCTTAATCAATACGCCAAACGCCGCAAGGTTGATCACAAAGGTCTCTACTTTTTCACAGATGGCCTAACCAAACTCTATTCAATTGACAATAATCTGGTAAGTTTTTTCCGCCAAGCAGGCCTTGCCACAGTTGATAAAATTCTCCCGCTTAAAAAGTTCTTTATGAAAAAAGCCATGGGCATTTGAAAGTTAATTGTTCCTTAATCAAATTTCTTTTCTCTCTGCCATAGACGAAAAGCACACCCGCTTAATCTTTTATTAACTAATTTGTTTTAAAATCATAAATGTTAGTATTTTATTTATAGGAACTATTATGTCAAAAACATTAACACTTCTAGCACTAGCTACTGTTATTGCTACATCTGCGTCAACATTCGCAATGCACCACATAATGGGTGGCGCTTCATCAGAAGAAAAATCAAAATGTGCACAAGCATGTCACGGCAAGCATCGCGGATGTGTAGCTAAATGTGAAAAATATGCTACATGCATGAGAAAAAATGGCGGTAACAGGCAAGGATGCGGTGGAAAATTTAATCCAGATGCATAATCTCTGTAGTTATTTCTAATTAATTACGAATAAGCCTCAACGACCAGATTTAAAAGTCTGTTCTTGGGGCTTCTTTTTATAAAAAATTAAAAAGTTTTACAATTCCCTTTGCCATCATGTAGAATTTCTAAAAGGCACTATTTGGAGATTTTTATGAAGTCAAAATTTTTTATAAGTTTACTATTGGCATCTGCTATCAGCAGTGGTTTTTCTTCCTCTACTGTTTCAACGCTATCACAGCGAGATGAAATGATTATCAATGCTTTTAAAGATAAAAGCCCTGAAGAGGCGTTGAAAGAAATTAACAAAAAGCAGCAAGATGGTGATGTAAAAGCTGATAATCAAGACTATGTCGTTATTGTAAAAAGTGAAGGTAATGGCACATATACCCGCGTTGCTCATTCTCAAAGCGATAAGGTAGGTAAGGTTGTTGAGCCAGCTCTTGTTGCTATGATGAAAGATGCAGAAAAAAAACTCGGCATCAACGCTGGTCCTGTAGAATTTGAATTAACTGGCCAAAAAACATTGTACGCGGTTATTGAAAAACGCGGAGAATATTTAATTTTCAATATTTGCCCTACAAAAGATGAAGTAGACGGCTTATTAAAAGCAAAAAGAGGTTCTGCAGTTGAGATAATACCCGCTCCGCCAGCTATATCTCCTATAACGTCTGAACCTGCTAAAATAGAAACAAAAGCAGAAGTGAAAGAAGATGTTAAGCCAGCTTCTGCACCTGTAGAAGCAGTAACAACAACTGAGCCTGCAAAAGAAGCGTCTACACCAATAACTGAGGCACCTGCAGTAGCAACCTCAGCCCCAGCGTCTGAAAGTACTGAAACACCAAGAGTGCATCAGTAATAAAAACCGAGCTGCCACAGGGGCGCGCCCCCTCGTGCTGGCGATAATTTGTCTTTACCAAAATTGTAAGAGGCTTCCCCTCGTCATCCTGAGCCCTCATAGAGGGCGTGAGGATCCAGTCAGTAATATCGATGCTATCTCAGTTTTAAGCAGTCCAGCTTGCAGTAGGGGGCAAAGACATCAAAATCGCTTCAGTATTTCCACCCGTCTTTAGGCCAAAAAGCGTGCCTCTATCGTGGATCAAATTAAACTCAACATAGCGCCCTCGCTTGTGCAGCAATTTTTTCATCTCGCTATCACCCCATAATGTTTCCATTCTGCGCCTTACTATGCTCGGATATATCTCAAGAAATGTTTTTCCAACATCCCGATTAAATCTATTGTCCGCTTCAAAATTTCCAGTGTTATGGTAATCATAAAAAATCCCACCAACGCCCCGCGCTTCACCTCGATGAGGCAGGTAAAAATACTCATCGCACCAGGGTTTGAATTTAGCGTAATAGTTCAAGTCATGACGATCGCAACACTCTTTAAGTGCTTGATGAAAGCCTTGTGTATCCTCTTCAAAAGGAATACTAGGGGTTAAATCAGTACCGCCACCAAACCATGATTTTGTAGTCACAATATGGCGTGTATTCATGTGCACAATAGGTACATAAGGATTACGCGGATGAATCACCAACGATATTCCACATGCCCAAAAACGCGGATCTTCTTCCGCCCCCAGAATCTGACTAGCGAATTCTTTAGAAAACTCTCCCCATACGCAAGAAACATTAACCCCCGCTTTTTCAAATACACGACCGTTTTGCAAAATTCGCATTTGCCCACCACCCGATTGGCTGTAGTCCCATGTCCTTTTTTCAAACTGTCGCGGCAGCCAAGTATTGTATATTTCAATAGGCAACGAATCTTGCTCAATAGCCTCTAGGGCCAGGCAAATTTGATTTTGTAAATTTAGGTACCAAGAATGCAGTTCATTAGCATAAGGGGGAGGGGTTGTCACGGTGAGCCTGACGTAAGCTTTCTGCCAGCACCATAGCACCTGCAATTGCCATATTCAAGGAACGCCTTTCAGGCAACATGGGAATGCGCACCCTATTAGAAACCTCTTCAAATACCTCATCTGGCACGCCTGAACTTTCTTTGCCCAACATTAAAATATCATCAGGCCTAAACGAAAAATCCCAAAAAGCCTGCTCAGCTTTTGTATCAATCAGAACAATGCGTTGCGCGGGGCGAAGATTTTTATACACCTGCCAACTTTCAATACGTTCAACATTTGCCAAATCAACGTAGTCCATGCCGGCACGTTTTAAATGCTTATCACTCCATACAAAACCGGTCGGTTCAATAATATCAATTGGCACCCCAACACACGCCCCTAGGCGAATTAATGTGCCCACATTTTGTGGAATTTCAGGTTGATAAAGGCTTAAACGCATGAAACTGGGTATACAAAATTTAGTTACTTTAATCTTATTTAATGTAATTACTCAAATAAAATTTATTTTTGCCCGCAACACTAGTCTGTATAAGGTGTCAAGGTATGGGCTATTTTATTTTTTGCCAAAATACCTATTTCATGAGATCGTAAAATAGGATTTTAAATCCAAGGGAAAG
>JAGOSL010000018.1 GCA_018062345.1 Pseudomonadota bacterium
ATTGTCGGTTCTCACAAAGCTCTTGACTCTATCTAATAAAAAATAAGAGACAGTCTCTGTAGGAACCCATATCATTTCCCACCGACTCTCTTACCTTCCACAATTCTTCTTAACTTTTCAAACTTGCGTATGCAACTTTTCTCTGCTGCATCTGCATAATCTAATCATCTCGGTACTGATTGTCAACGCGTTTTTATGAAAAATTACAAAATAATCAGCAAAATGTTTGCTCAGCTGACAAAATATAAAAAACTCTCTAGGCTTTATGTCAGCAATTACATTATTCAAGAGCTAATTCATGCAGCAAACAGTCGGCTTTATAACTCTTGGCAACGGCCCAGAAACTATTTTCATTCTTCATGATTGGTTTTGTGATCAAAGTTCTTACGATGGTGTGCGCCCCTATTTAAATACCGGGTTCTATAAATATGTGTTTGTTGACTTGCGTGGATACGGATTATCAAAAGGTGTTTACGGAAGCTGCACCATAGAAGAAGCATCACAAGATGTAATTGCCATTGCCGATAAACTTAATATTGAAAAGTTTCATCTAGTTGGTCATTCAATGAGCGCGCAAATTGTGCAATATATTTCAACTATTGCCCTAGAAAGAATCAAGAGCATTACAGCCATCTGTCCTGTGCCTGCTTGCGGAAACCCTGTGCCTGATGATGTGATGAGTTACTTAGAAGCTGTCACCACGGGAGACATCATTAACGCAAAAGAAATCATACGCTTTATGACCCAAAATCGCTATCACGATTGGTTTGTTGAACGCAAGGCTCTTCAATGGTTTAGCTGCTCTAGCCCACAGGCACGCGCTGCTTATTTGCATATGTTTTGCGAAACAGATATTTCAGATTTAGTCAAAGGGTGTAAAATTCCAATGCTTGTTATTTGCGGAGATTACGACTCACCCGCCCATAATGCTGAACGTTTACAAGCAACCATTTTAAAAGATTTTAAAAATACACAGTTTGTGTGCTTGCCTTCTGGTCATTATCCTATGGAAGAAACACCCGTTATCTTAGCAACAACTCTAGAATATTTTTGGAATGCTATTACGCTAAAAAATTAGTGCAAAGAAAACGTGAATTCCGGAGTTTTGACTGCATTTGGCATTAAAGGCCCACCAATACCGACCTTAACTGAATGAAGTTTGCCTTCGATTTCTTTTAGCCAAAAAGCCAAAAATTCATGCAGTCGCGGGTACTGCGGAGGCAGGTCAAATTCTTGCCAGATATAAGTCTGCAAGAGAGAGGGATGATCAGGGAGATGATAAATAATTTCTGCTGTTGTTAGGCGGTATCCACACCACGCATCTTCAAAGTCAGCCATAAAAACCTTTGCAGCATATTCCTTATACTATAAGGATACGCCGCAAAAGGTTAACGAAGCGTTTAGAAAGAATTTAGATCCCTAACTTACCCTTAAGACTTTTAAAAGTATTCTCAAGCACCTGCTTATTTACTCCTCCAACTCCCTGAGGAGCAGGCGTTATTTTTCCAGCTCCATAATCTTGTTCACTGGGATTGGTAAAATCACTAATATACCCCCGACGCTCATGCCTTACTCCAGCGGAAGTTTCGCTGATTATAATTTCTTCGGCGCTATCAGCAGCACGCTTCAATACCCTAACTAATGACTCTACACCTTTGCATTCCCAGCATTTAAAAAACTTCTTTTTCTTAAGCTTTGATATTTTTTCATACGGCTCTCCAAAATGTGCATGGATACTTTCTCTCCCATCAAGAATAATAAAACTCAACTCAGCAATTACATTTTCATGAGAAAGACCAATTACTTCTTCGCTATTATCTATAGACCGCAAATCAAGAGTCATTGTTTGAATGACAGGATACCAAGTGCCAGCCTCAGCCCCTTCAGGCAGGGATTCAACAACAGGATTCAGCCGTTCACGACGTATATCGAAGATCTTTTCTGAATCTCCGGTTCTTCTTATTGATTTTCCTGCATGAAAATCGTGCTCCCAGACAACGTCCATAGCAGCTAAGCTTGCAAATCCTGAGATTAGCGCCCCTAATAGTATATTTTTCATTTTTGAATTCCTTTCATTAAACATACTTCGCAAAAAGTGGCTGCGGCTCGTCAATTTTCAAGCCTGGCATCAGAGCCACTTCAAGCGCAGAAAAATCACTTTTTTCCTGGCTCAATATAGCCAGAATTTTTGCACTTGCAAGCGGCAAAATAGGTTGCGTTAAAACTGCAATTTGCCTGATCAATTCGCATAATGTATACAAAACTGTTGCCATACGTGCTGGATCTTCTTTTTTTAAGCTCCATGGTTTTTGCGCATCAACATAACGATTTCCTTCGCCAATAATCTGCCAAATAGCTTCTCCATAACGATGCAAGTGAAAATGATCGATCACATTTCGAAGATTCCCCAATACAGCTTTTGGCATTGCCATCAATGCTTTATCTTCCGAAGTAAATTCTGCTGGCGTTGGAATAACAGCATCTGCATTTTTATAAATAAATGAAAGCACCCGCTGACATAAATTACCGTATGCATTAGCCAAATCTGTATTCAAGCGATTGATGAAAGCTGTTTTAGAAAAATCACCATCCTGACCAAAAGAAAGATCGCGCAGCAGAAAATACCGAAAGGCATCAGCGCCGTAGGTTTCTACCATTTCAACAGGATCAACTGTATTGCCTAGAGATTTTGACATTTTCTCGCCCTCAACAGTCCACCAACCATGGGCAAAAACAGTTTTAGCGGGCGCAATTCCCGCAGCCATTAAAAATGCCGGCCAGTAAACACTATGAAAACGAATGATATCTTTACCAACCATAT
The DNA here is from genome assembly GCA_018062345.1 of Pseudomonadota bacterium. GTDB lineage: Bacteria > Pseudomonadota > Alphaproteobacteria > Paracaedibacterales > CAITNM01 > CAITNM01. Next base: position 2,822 of record JAGOSL010000018.1, read on the forward strand.
GAATAGCCTGATCCCAGTATTGCTGGTACCCATCATCGGGGTAACCAAGCGCTGAAAGGTAATTTGTTAGGGCATCAAGCCAAACATACATAACATGATCAGCATCATCAGGCACCGGAACCCCCCACTTTAGTGTGTGGCGAGAAATGGAAAGATCTTTCAATCCACCTTCGATAAACCTCAAAACCTCATTACGACGGGATTCCGGCTGAATAGCTTCGGGGTGCTTTGCATAATATTCAAGCAGCGGCTCGGCCCAAGCGGATAATTTAAAGAAATAACTTGCCTCCTTAATCCATTCAACCTCAGCCCCTGTGGGCGCTTTGCCATCTATTAACTCATCTTCTTGATAAAATGCTTCATCGCGCATCGCATACCAACCAGCATATTCATCTAAATAAATATTGCCACTCGCTACTAATTGATTCCATAAATGTTGCGCAGCTTGTTTATGACGATGCTCGGTGGTGCGAATAAAATCATCGTTTGTAAGATTCAAAACTTGCGACAAATTACGAAATGACTGCGACACCTCATCAACGAACTCTTGCGGATCCACACCTTTAGTAGCAGCAGCCTTTTCAATTTTTTGGCCGTGCTCATCAGTCCCTGTTAAAAACCTCACATCAAACCCATCTAAGCGTTTGAAACGCGCTATCACATCACAAGCCAGACTTGTATATGCGTGTCCTATGTGCGGCTTATCATTAACGTAATAAATAGGCGTTGTAATGTAAAAAGGCTTCATGATTTATCTTACATAATTTTTTTTTAACCATAGGCGATGCCACATGCGCTCAGCAAGCAATAAAAATTTTGTAAAACACTAAGGCTTAAATACTACACTCTATTCGGGGCGCCATCATCAGTTATCTGAGGAATTAAAGATGGAATTGGCCTCCCTAATAAAGATGCTAGGTTAGCTTCTCTTTCCCCCACCTCACGAGCACTACATTTTGCAATACCAATAAGCATAACGTGAACTCCAAGAGCCACAATACCGCAAGCGGTAATAGTATCGGCCATTGAAGGGTCAGTAGGGCGAATAGCCGCAGCAACTGCAGGAAGCACTGCACTTACATACAGTACTGTGTTACCGCTAGCTTCACTTATATTTGCTACTTTTCTGAAAAACCAACGCGTGTTAACTAGGTCTGTTAAATTTCGAAGATAATCCTTGTTCAAAAGATCCGCAGTCGCACGACTTAAAGTTGCTGAGTTGGTTAAAGCCACTTGCCTGCTTTCTAAATCTTCTGATTGCCGCAATTGGGAAGCGGCATTAATAGCAAAAACCGATAGCAAAATAGTAAAAAAATTTGCAACTTTCATAAGCACACAATAACCAGTTTGAGATAATTATATTATCTATGGTTATTGTTAAATATTAATTAACGGCTCTTGTGCTTAAAATGCAAAAGCCTGTGCCTATGAAATTGCCGCTTTCACAACAGAAGCTTTAAATTTTTATTACCCAGCTTTTTTTGACTTAGCTTCTGCGGGACCTTTCATAATTTCATTAAACTTGCGCTCTAACTCTTGCGGAGAGGAACTCTTAACTTCTTCTTCTTTCAAGAGCTTTAATACATCTAATGCTGCTGAAACCCCAGCCATACTAATATTGTTATCCCCGCCAGAGGGGTTATCGCCAGGAAAATTTTGCATTATGCCTTGCTGTAGGATTCTAAAAAACTTTTCCGCTGCCTCCTCTATTTGTTCTTTTTCAGAAGCAAAGCTAGCTCCCATTGCGCTTATTAAAATTGCTGAATATAGTGTTTTTCCTAATACTTTCATCTGAATTCCTTGAATATAAACGTGTGTAAGGAAGAAGCTACCAAATAGGCAACCCAACGTCAATCGACTGGACAACTTATAATGCTTTTATAAAGCAATAGCCCACAATTTTTGTGCCTACAAAAAAAGAGGGCCGTAAAGCCCTCTCTCAAAATCAAAATTCTAATCCTTATGCAGCAGCTTCTGTCCCAGAAACCTCAGCAACAGCTGCAACGGGGTCAAAGTCTACAAATTCGATAATAGCCATTGGCGCATTATCGCCATAACGAAAACCACTCTTCACGATCCGCGTATATCCACCCGCGCGAGAAGCAAAACGTGCTCCCAACTGATCCATCAGTTTTTTTACAACTGCTTGATCTTGCAATTGCGATACTGCTTGACGACGACAGTGAAGTCCACCGCGTTTTGCCAACGTAATCAGCTTCTCTACAACTGGGCGAAGATCTTTTGCCTTTGGCAAAGTTGTTTTGATCTGCTCATTCTTAATTAAAGCCTGCGCAAGATTTTTAAACATAGCTTTTCTATGTTCTTTTGTTCTATTGAACTTGCGTCCTGACATTCCGTGTCTCATGACTTTTCTCTCACTTCTTAGTTAAAAGGGTCTTCTAGCGATTTTGCTAATTCATCAATATTTTCTGGTGGCCAGTTTGGAACGGTCATTCCAAAGCCAAGCCCCATCATTGAAAGAACTTCTCTAATTTCATTCAATGACTTGCGGCCAAAGTTTGGTGTGCGAAGCATTTCACCTTCTGAACGTTGGACCAAATCTCCAATATAATAGATATTTTCGTTCTTCAGGCAGTTAGCTGAACGAACTGAAAGCTCTAGTTCATCAACTTTTTTAAGCATATTACGGTTGAACGGCAATGGTTCACCGCGACGCTCAGTCATTCCTGCTGGTTTTGGCTCTTCAAAGTTAATAAATTGTTGCAATTGGTCTTGCAAAATACGCGCTGCGTAAGCAATTGCATCATCTGGCTTTATTGAACCATCTGCTGCTAGCGTTAAGGTTAGCTTATCATAGTCAGTACGTTGCCCTACACGTGTTTGGTCAACTTTGTATACAACTCTCTTGATTGGACTAAAAATAGCATCAATAGGAATAAGACCAATCGCCTTATCTTCTATTTGTTGTGCAGCTGCTGGAACATATCCCTTACCTGACTGCACTGTCATTTCCATAACAATGTGACCACCTTCATCCACGTGGCAAATTACCAAATCTGGATCAAGAATCTCAATGTCTGATGAATGTTGAATGTCTTTTCCTGTTACGACGCATGGCCCCTTCATATCAAGAGTCATACGCTTTGGCATATCTGAATTCAGACGAATACCTAATGTCTTAAGGTTAAGAATAATATCAGCAACATCTTCACGAACGCCAGGAATTGCTGAAAATTCGTGCAATACGCCATCAATTTTAATTGATGTTATAGCTGACCCCTGCAATGAAGACAGAAGAACACGACGCAAAGCATTTCCCAAAGTAAGACCAAAACCTCTTTCCAAAGGTTCAGCGACTATACTTGCTTCTCTAAGATTTGAGCTCAAATACTGAACTTGAATCTTAGAAGGTTTAATCATCGATTGCCAATTTCTTTCAATCACAGCTGTTCTCTTTCATTATTTAATATGTAAACCAAAATTATACGCGGCGACGCTTGCGTGGACGCACTCCGTTATGCGGCACTGGTGTCACGTCGCGAACTGATGTTATAGTAAAACCAACAGATTGCAAAGAACGCAACGCGGTTTCGCGTCCTGATCCAGGGCCCTTCACAATAACACGTACGGTCTTCATTCCATGCTCTTGAGCTTTTTTGGCTGCATCCTCTGCTGCAATTTGCGCAGCATATGGAGTTGATTTACGCGACCCCTTAAAGCCCATCATTCCCGATGTAGACCATGATAAAACATTTCCAGCCTCGTCAGTTACGCTAACTAATGTGTTGTTAAATGTAGCATTTACATAAACAATCCCATTCGCAATATTTTTTCTCTCACGACGACGAACACGTGCAACAGTCTTTTGTGCCATAATTTAATACCTTAATTTTTACTTACCAACCATTTTCTTACCAGCAATCGCAACTGCCTTACCCTTACGTGTGCGAGCATTCGTATGAGTACGTTGCCCACGAACTGGCAACCCCTTACGATGTCTTAACCCACGATAGCATCCCAAATCCATCAAGCGCTTGATATTCATGCTGACTTCACGACGCAAATCACCTTCAACGCGGTGCTCAGCATCGATAAGCTCACGAATTTTCAATACTTCTTGGTCAGTCAACGCATGGACACGCTTTTCGCCATCAATGCCAGACTTTTTAATAATCAAATTGGACTGGTGTTTACCAATGCCATAAATATAGGTTAAAGCAATCCATACCTTTTTTTGTGTTGGAATGTTTACACCAGCAATACGTGCCACGTTTAGCTCCTTACAATGCGTTTACAATTTGTTCTGTTACTACTTCTACCGGCGCTCTCGCATCCACCACCGTTAGAATACCTCGCTTTTGATAAAAATCCTTAAGCGGAGCAGTTTCTTCAAAAAACGACACAATACGATTTTTTAAAATCGCCTCGCTGTCGTCACCTCGTCTCTTCAACTCGCGACTACCGCAACTATCACAAACACCCTCTTCTTTAGGAGGTTTAGTCTGCAGATTATACACGGCTCCGCAATCATTACAAGTTATTCGACCAAGAATACGCTTATAAAGCTCTTCTGCGTCTACATCAAAATAAAACACACGCTTCAGAGCGCCACCACTCTTGCTTATCACAGAATCTAGAAACTCTGCTTGATCTAGCTTCCGCGGATAACCATCAAATAATATACTCATTTGCTTATGGTTTTCAACGTCTTTCTTTAACAATTCATTAACTATTTCAGAAGCACCCAAAGCACCTGCCTTTACGCATTCCTTTAAATTAGTTCCCAGCTCCGTCCCTGCTTCTATCTCTTGGCGTATTAGATCGCCTGTTGACAGATGATAATACCCATATTTCTTTACAAAAATTGCTGACTGAGTTCCCTTGCCGCATGCTGGCGGGCCCAAGAAAATCAGGTGCATCACATCTTTCCTTTTGCTTTCGCCTTCTTGATCAATCCTTCATACTGATGAGCAAGCAAATGTGATTGAATTTGAGTAATTGTTTCCATGGTTACACTCACAACAATCAATATAGTTGTTCCACCGAAATAAAATGGCAGGTGCACACGACTTAGTATTAACTCTGGTATCAAACAGATCGAAGCCAAATAAATAGCACCAACCACAGTTAATCTTGTCAAAACATAATCCAAGTAATCTGCTGTAGCTTTTCCTGGACGAACCCCTGGAACATAATTTCCAGCTTTGCGCAAGTTTTCAGCAGTTTCATTTGGATTAAACATCAGTGCTGTGTAGAAAAATGCGAAAAATATAATAAGTGATGCAAAGCACAACATATACACGGGGTGGCCGTGGGAAAATATAGTCCCAATATAACCCATCACAGAATCTGTCGAACCAGAATTACCCGCAAAACCTGTTATTGTTGCAGGCAAAAGCAATAATGATGAGGCAAAAATAGGAGGTATAACACCAGCACTATTTAATTTCAAAGGCAAATGCGTTGTTTGCGCAACCGCTGGCATATTCACTGCAACTTGTCTTTTTGGGTATTGAATTAAAATCTTGCGTTGAGCTCTTTCCATAAAAACAACGTAGCCAATAACTGCTGCTACCATTGCCAAAACTCCCAAAATAACCACAGCAGACAATGCACCCTGACGGCCCAACTCAAATGTACTAAACACGGCATGAGGAAGGTTAGCTACGATACCCGCATAAATGATCAATGAAATTCCGTTACCAATACCACGCGAAGTAATTTGCTCACCCAACCACATAATAAACAAAGTACCACCAGTCAACGTTACAACTGTGGAAAGCCTAAATATGAAACCTGGGTCAAGAACAGCCATTCCAGTTGCGCCTTGGATTTTTTCCAGCCCTGCCGCAATTCCATATGACTGAATTACCGCAAGAAGAACAGTTCCGTATCGTGTGTATTGGTTAAGTTTCCTACGACCAACTTCGCCTTCCTTTTTCAAAGCTTCAAGCTGCGGAGAGATGGATGTCATAAGCTGAACAATAATGCTTGATGAAATATAAGGCATAATGTTCAAAGCAAAAATTGTCATACGCCCAATAGAACCACCGGAAAACATATCAAGAATTCCAAGAATTCCACCGGCATTACTTTGAACAAACTCTTTAATAATGCCAGGATTTATCCCTGGCAAAGGAATATAAGCCCCCAGCCTGTAAACAACAAGCACTGCTAGAGTAAACCAAATACGTTTCTTTAGGTCTTCTGCTTTTTTAAAAGTAGAAATATTTACGTTAGCAGCCAGCTGTTCAATAGCAGACGACATAGTGCTCCCTTTATTCTAGAATTAACTCGCCACCACTCTCACTTACTAGTGACTGTGCTGATTTTGTAGCCTTTGTTACCGCATAGCTAAACTTAGCTTTAGGTTTTCCATTAGCAAGTAAAGCAATTTCTTCAAGATGCTTTGGCATAAACCCAACCTTAACTAAAAGGTCTCTATCGATTTTTTCGCCTGCTTTAACCAATCCATTATCTAGCAACAAATTAACTTTATGAAAATCTAATTCATATTTTTTTGTTGCATGGATATTCTTAAACCCACGCTTTGGCAAACGACGATAAATAGGGTTTTGACCACCTTCAAAGCCATTCAAGGAAACACCTGAACGAGCAGTTTGGCCCTTACCACCTTTACCGGAAGTTTTACCTAAACCAGAGCCGATACCGCGACCTAGCAATTTTGGCTTTGTGCGCGCGCCTGGATTATCGCGAATTTCATTAAGTGTAAAAGACATACGCTTCACCTACTCACTAACAACTTGCACCATGTGGCGCACTTTACGAATTAAACCTCTCACTTCAGGAGTATCTTCTAATTCCCGAACTGCATTTATTTTTCCTAATCCTAAGCCCTTAAGATGTAATTTTTGCTTAGAATCACGACGAATCGGACTACCAATTTGCTGAACCGTAATCGCGTCTTTTGTTTTAGCTTTCTTATTTGCCATCATTACACCTATTGAACAGTAGTAGTTGCTGCAGCTTGTCCATCACGGCGCACAAGAACATCAGAAATCTTTTTGCCTAATTTCGCGGCAATTACTTTTGGTGATGAAACATTTTGCAATGCATCAAACGTAGCACGAACCATATTGTGATAATTGTTAGTACCGTTTGATTTGCTTACAATGTCATGAATTCCTAAAGCTTCAAAAACAGCGCGCATCGGTCCACCAGCAATAACTCCTGTACCAGCCGGAGCTGAACGAAGCACAACAATACCAGCTCCACAACGTGCACGCACATCATGATGAAGAGTACGCCCTTCACGAAGAGGAACACGAATCATAGAACGCTTAGCTTTATCAACTGCCTTTTTCACAGCATCAGGAACTTCGCGCGCTTTACCAGTTGCATAGCCTACACGGCCCTTACCGTCGCCGACAACAACAAGAGCAGAAAAACGCATGGTTTTACCACCTTTTACAACTTTTGTTACACGGCGAACGTTTACTAATTTTTCAACAATTTGATCGTCGCGATCATTGTCGCGTTCACGCTTCTCATTATTATTTTTTGTTTGCTTAGCCATATTTTATCCTTAAAACTTCAAACCAGCTTCACGAGCTGCATCAGCCAATGCTTTGATACGTCCATGATATAAATACCCTGAGCGATCAAAAACAACTTTTTCAATACCTTTAGCCTTAGCTAATTCGGCAACTTTTTTACCAACGAATTTTGCAGCCTCAATATTCGAACCATTCTTCAATGAAGCTCCAGGCTTACCTGAGGTTCCAAAAAGAACAATACTTTTAGTACCGCTATCATCTGTGATTTGTGCGTATGTGTGTAAATTCGTACGATGGACACACAAACGTGGCAACCCTGTTGATATTTTGCGTAACTTAGTTCTAATACGCTGTTTACGTCGTTGTTGTAGCTGAGCTGAACTTAACATGACTACTTCTTCTTTCCTTCTTTACGAATGATAAACTCGGTTTCCCTAAGAACACCCTTACCTTTATAAGGCTCTGGCTTCCTATATTCTCGCAAATGCGCTCCAACTGAACCAACTAGCTGCTTATCAAAGCCAGTTATTGCAATCATTGTAGGCTTTTCACACTTGATTTCAATTCCCGCAGGAATATCGTAGACGATATCATGGCTAAAACCTAATTGCAAAGTCAATTTACTACCCGCAACTGCCGCACGATATCCCACGCCTACAAGAGTAACGTTTAAAGTGAACCCTTTATCCAAACCTTTTACGATATTGGATAAATTTCTCTGTGTTGTACCCCAAAGTGAACGACCACGTTGTGTTTTTTCTTTAGGCGTTACCAAAAAACCTTTTTCAGTTTTTTCAAAATTTATGCATTCGGGAACCTCATAAGTCTTAGAACCAGTTTTCCCCTTCAAAGTGACCACTCTGCCTTCTTGAGTCATCACAACTCCTGCAGGTAGCATTACTTCGTGTTTACCAACGCGTGACATGATTTATCCCCTTAAAACACTCGACACAAAACTTCGCCACCAACTGTCAGTTCGCGAGCTTTAGCATCAGAGAGAATACCTTTGTTTGTTGACAAAATTGAAATACCAAGACCGTTAGCAACTTTCGCAAGCTTTGCAATTGGAGAATAAACACGGCGGCCTGGCTTTGACACGCGGTCAATTGATTTGATCACCGGTTGATTTTCATGATACTTTAATTCGATTTTTAATTCTTTATGCACACCTTTTTCGTTCTCAACCTGATAATGCCTAATATACCCTTCATCTAAGAGTACTTTTAAAAGGCCTTCTTTTTCAATTGAGTACGGACACATAACTGCATGTTTACGTGCTCTTTGTCCGTTACGAATGCGTGTCAATAAATCTGCGATAGGATCTGTCATTGTCATCTTTTTTTACCAACTTGATTTAGTTAAACCAGGAATCATTCCTTGGTTACCCAGTTCTCGCAAAGCGATACGAGACATATGGAATTTACGATAGTAGCTTCTTGCACGACCAGAAATTTCACAACGATTTCTAACGCGTATAAGTGACGAATTTCTTGGACGCTCTGAAAGTTTCATTGTTGCACGAAGGCGATCTTCTAGTGGAAGATTTTTATTATAAATAATCGCTTTCAATGCTGCGCGACCCTCTCTTTGGCTTTTAGCTAAAGCGGCTCTGTTTTTATTTTTTTCTATAGAACTAGACTTTGCCATTTCTCTTATCCTTGAATTGGGAAGTTAAGCGCTTTCAACAAAACTAATGCATCTGCGTCATTTCTTGCGGTTGAACAAATCGTAATATCCATACCCCTAACTTTGTCAACCTTGTCATAGTTAATTTCAGGAAATACAAGCTGCTCTTTAAGACCTAAAGAATAGTTACCTTTTCCATCAAAACTCTTTTTCGACAAACCTCTAAAATCGCGCACGCGAGGCAAAGCGATATTTACTAAGCGATCAATAAACTCATACATACGGTCTTTGCGAAGCGTAACCTTCACACCAATATTCATTCCTTCACGCAACTTGAAACTTGCAATAGAATTTTTCGCTTTGGTGATAACAGGCTTTTGACCAGCAATAAGCATCAAGTCATCATATGCTGATTGAATCTTTTTGCTATCTTGTGTTGCCTCAGAAACGCATATGTTGATCACAACTTTTTCAAGCTTTGGAACTTGCATAACGTTTTTGTAACCAAGATCGGCTTTAATAGCTTGCTTGATTTTTGTTTCATATAACTTTTTAGTTGCACTCATAACTAAACTTTCAAAATTGCGTTACCGGTTTTTTTAAAGTAGCGTTCGTTCTGACCATTTTTATTTAGACGAACTCCAACTTTTTCAATCTTATCTGACTGCGAATTAACAATAGCAACGTTAGACACATGAATAGGATGAATTTTCTCAACCTGCCCACCTTGTGGGTTTGCAGCCGATGGCTTCACATTGCGAACAACCTTGTTGATTCCTTCTACAATCAACTTTGCACTATCAAGCAAAACTTTTTGCACGATACCACGCTGACCTTTGTTGCGACCCGTTGTCACTTCTACTAAGTCACCTTTTTTCACTTTAAATCTAACTTGCGTCATTACAGCACCTCTGGAGCAAGAGAGATAATCTTCATATAACCAGCTGATCGTAATTCACGAGTTACTGGACCAAATATGCGACTACCAATTGGCTCACCTTGTTTATTGATCAACACAGCAGCGTTCTTGTCAAAAGAAATTGTAGAGCCGTCAACGCGGCGTACTGGTTGCTTAGTCCTAACAATCACTGCTCTAAAAATTTCACCCTTTTTAGCTTTTCCTCTTGGCACAGCATCCTTTACTGTAACAACGATAACATCGCCTACTGATGCATAGCGCCTCTTTGAGCCGCCCAACACTTTAATACAAAGGACTTCTTTTGCCCCAGAGTTGTCAGCTACTTCTAATCTACTTTCCGACTGAATCATACGTCACCCTACTTCGCTACTTTTTCTTGAGCTATCCAAGTTTTTGTTTTTGAAATTGGACTCGACTCAACAATACGAACAATATCGCCAATATTATATGCATTATTCTCATCATGAGCTGCATACTTCTTATGACTCTTTACGTACTTACGGTAAACAGGATGCATCACATCTCTTTCAACCTTAACAACAACAGTCTTTGCAGCCTTATTGCTGACTACTACACCCTGTAATACACGACGCGGCATATTCTAACTCTCTCTTTACGCTGACTTTATTTGGGTCAACTTGGTTTTTACACGAGCATAGTCCCGACGGCATTCACGCACACGAGACGTCTTCTCTAACTTTCCTTCAGCTTTTTGCATACGCAGGTTAAATAGCTCCTTTTTAATAGAAGCTAGGGATTCAACCAAAGCCTTCGGAGCCTTATCTTTTAATTCAATAAACTTCATAGCAATCACCGTCAACTAATATAGGTTTAAACCAAACGTTTTACAAATTTTGTTTCGATTGGCAATTTCTCAGCCGCCAACTTAAATGCAACTTCTGCAACTTCTTCAGAAACACCATCTAATTCAAACATAATTTTTCCAGGCTTGACTCTGCATGCCCAGTACTCTACTCCACCTTTACCACTACCCATACGGACTTCCGCAGGCTTCTTTGATATTGGCACATCAGGAAAAATACGAATCCATACTTTTCCAACACGACGCATATAACGCGTAATAGCTCGGCGCGCAGATTCAATTTGCCTTGCAGTAATACGTGCTGGCTCTAATGCTTTCAATCCATAAGCGCCATAGCTTACTGAAAAACCAGCCTTAGCAACTCCGTGTATTTTCCCCTTAAAGGCTTTACGAAATTTTGTTTTCTTTGGTGATAACATGGCTTAATTCCTTATACTGCAGCAGCACGTTTATCATGGATCATAGGGTCATGCTCTTTAATTTCGCCCTTATAAATCCATATTTTTATACCAATAGCACCGTAAGTTGTCTTAGCGGTAGCTGTCCCATAGTCTATATCAGAACGCAATGTATGCAAAGGCACACGACCTTCACGATACCACTCCATGCGCGCAATTTCAGCACCCGATAAACGGCCTGAAGAATTAACACGAATACCAAGAGCTCCCATGCGCATTGCAGTTTGCATCGCCCTCTTCATAGCTCTTCTGAAAGAAACACGACGCTCAATTTGCTGCGCAATACCTTCCGCAACCAATTTAGCATCAAGCTCAGGCTTGCGAACCTCAACAATATTAATAGCAGCTTCTGCATTTGCAAGCGTGCCTATAGTTTTCTTTAACTTTTCAATATCCGCGCCTTTTTTCCCAATTAGAACACCAGGACGAGCTGCGTGAATTGAAACTCTAGCTTTCTTAGAAGGTCTTTCAATTACAACACGTGAAATCCCTGCTTGAGCAAAATTTTTCTCTACATATTCACGGATAGCAAAATCTTGATGAAGAAAATTTGCATATTCTTTATCACTGAACCAGCGAGAATCCCATGTCTTGTTAATTCCAATACGAAACCCAATAGGGTTAACCTTTTGACCCATACTAATTACCTTCTTCTATAGCTTTTTCAGTCACGACAATACGCAAATGGCTAAAAAACTTTTTAACAATTCCGTTTTTTGAGCGACCACGCGCTTGAAAACGGCGCATACACAACCCCTTACCAACAAACGCTTGATCGACATACAAATTATCCACATCAAGACCATGGTTGGTCTCTGCGTTAGCAACGGCTGAGCGTAAAGCTTTTAATACATCGTGCGCTATTCTCTTTTGAGAAAAGCGAAGAGCATCCATTGCTTTATCAACTTTTATACCACGTATTGATTGAGCCACTAAATTTAATTTTTGAGGACTCACCCTAATGTTACGAAGCTCTACTTGTGCTGACTTTTCACCAATTTGCATATTCTAGCCTATTTCTTAGCTTTCTTATCAGCGCCATGACCATAGTAGTTTCTTGTTGGTGAAAATTCACCAAGCTTATGACCTACCATATTCTCAGATACCAATACCGGAATAAATTTCTGCCCATTATAAACACCAAATGTCATTCCAACAAACTGAGGAATAACCGTTGAACGACGAGCCCACGTTTTAATAACATCTTTACGACCTGAAGCTTTCACTGCTTCTACTTTTTTTAAAAGATACCCATCAAAAAAAGGGCCTTTCCAAACTGACCTTGGCACAACTTCCTCCGTTACGCTTTACGACGACGTACAATCATTTTTGTTGTACGCTTGTTAGTACGAGTTTTCTTTCCTTTTGTCTTAATACCCCAAGGCGTCACAGGATGACGACCTCCAGAAGTACGCCCTTCACCACCACCATGAGGGTGATCGATTGGGTTCATAGCCACACCACGAACAACAGGCCTATTACCTAGCCAACGCATACGACCAGCCTTACCGTAAGAACGGTTAGAATGATCTTGGTTTGACATAGCTCCAATTGATGCAAAACATTCACCATTAACAAGGCGAACTTCGCTAGAAGACAATTTCATAATCACATTATGACCATCACGGCCCATAATTTGAGCATAGCTACCAGCAGATCTTGCTAGCTGACCACCCCTTCCAATCTTAAGCTCAATATTGTGAACAACAGAACCTATTGGAATATTTTTTAATCGCATTGAGTTACCAGGCTTAATGTCAACCTTGTCACCAGAAACAACTTGATCACCAACAGACAAACGTTGAGGAGCCAAAATATAACGGTGCTCTCCATCGCTGTATTTAACCAAAGCGATAAATCCAGTACGATTCGGATCGTACTCAACACGCTCTACCGTTGCAATCAATTCGTGCTTATCACGACGAAAATCAATCATACGATAGCTTTTTTTGTGACCACCACCGCGATTCCATGAAGTTATACGACCATAATTGTTGTGGCCGCTCTTAGAAGATTTTCCTGCTGTAAGCTTTTTTAGCGGAGAACCTTTCCACAATTCTGAGCGATCAATATTTGTAAGCTGACGCTGTGATTGGGTTGTTGGTTTATATTTTTTTAGTGCCATAACTTACCCTCCCACACCAACTGCAATTGAGTCACCATCTTTCAGACGGACAATTGCTTTTTTTGTATCTTGGCGCTGCCCACGGCGGCCCTTGAAAATTTTATTCTTACCGAACTTATTCATTGTGTTTACAGAAAGCACACTTACATTAAACATTGTTTCAACAGCTGTTTTAATGTCAGCTTTAGTAGCCGCTGGCAACACATCGAATGTATATTGATTCATCTGCAATCCCATTTGAGACTTTTCCGTAACTAAGGGACGCTTAATCACGTCATACAAACGCAATGCTATTTGCTTTTCTTTGCTCATTTCAAGCGCTCCTCTAATGCCTTAGCTGCATCTGATGTTATAATGACTTTTTCTTTACGAACAATATCATAAACATTTGCCCCAATCTGAGGTAACACATCCAACCCAACGATGTTGCTAATTGAACGAGCGAAATTTACATCCACTGAATCATTAGCCACAAACAACATTGACGCCGAATGAAATGTTGCAGCAATTTCTTTATTAATTTTAGGTTCAGCCATCATTAAATTGTCAATAATGATCAAATTTCCTGCCTGTGCTTTCGCTGAAAGCGCCATACGCAGACCTAATTTACGCACTTTCTTTGGCAAATCATATTCATGAGAGCGAACAACTGGGCCGAATATAATTCCACCCTTCCTAAATTGCGCTCCACGCCTAGCACCATGTCGTGCGCTTCCCGTGCCTTTTTGCTTGTAAATTTTTCTAGTAGAACCACTTACTTCGCCTCTAACCTTTGTTTTATGGTTGCCTGAACGACGCTTTGCTAGTTGCCAAGCAACTACACGAGCCAAGATATCCTCACGAGGAGTTAATCCATAAATAAGATCATCTAACTCAATATCGCCAACAGCTTTGGCACTTTGATTGACAACTTTTAATTTCATGACAACAACCTATCTTGCAACTTTAATTGCATCGCGCACATACACGATACCATTTTTAGGACCTGGGACACTTCCGCGGATAAATACAAGGCCGTGCTCAGTGTCAACATCTTCAACAACCAGATTTAAGGTTGTAACACGATCCACACCCATGTGTCCAGCCATTTTCTTATTCTTAAACACTTTTCCTGGGTCTTGACGGTTACCCGTTGAACCATGAGAACGGTGAGAAACCGAAACACCATGAGAAGCTGGCAAACCACCGAAACCATGACGCTTCATTCCACCAGCAAAACCTTTACCAACAGTGATTCCAGCAACATCTACCAGCTGACCTTTCGAAAAATGGTCTGCTGCAAGCGATACACCTGCATCCAACATATTCTCAGCAGTTACGCGGAATTCGCGCAAATACCGCATTGGTTCTGCCTGCTTCTTTTCAAAAAACACACGCAAAGGCTTTGAAAGCTTATTTGCAGCAATAGGATCTGTTCCTAATTGAACAGCATTGTATCCATCTTTTTCAGCAGTTTTCTGAGAAACTACAACACAAGGCTTCACCTGAACAACAGTTACCGCCACTTGAGCACCTTGCTCGTTAAACAACTGGGTCATACCCAACTTACGTCCGATTAATCCACTACGCATAGGACCCGCCACCTTATAACTTAATTTCTACATCCACACCAGATGCCAGATCAAGTTTCATTAATGCATCAACAGTCTGAGGCATCCAATCAACAATATCAATAACACGCTTGTGTGTACGAATTTCAAACTGCTCACGTGACTTTTTGTCAATATGTGGTGAGCGGTTCACTGTAAATTTTTGAATATGAGTCGGCATAGGTATAGGTCCGCGAACATTTGCACCAGTACGCTTTGCCGTATTCACAATTTCCTTCACAGACTGATCCAATAAACGATGATCATATGCCTGCAAACGAATTCTTATGCTTTGATTCTCCATAAAACTCGACCTTTATTCCATCCCGTCTTTATTTTTCAATTTTAGCAACGACACCGGCACCGACGGTACGTCCACCTTCGCGAATCGCAAAGCGTAATCCTTCATCCATCGCAATTGGCGCTATCAGCTCTACTTTCACATTCACATTATCTCCTGGCATCACCATCTCGGTACCCGCTGCCAACGTCACTACTCCCGTTACGTCTGTCGTGCGGAAATAAAACTGTGGCCGATAATTCGTGAAAAACGGCGTA
>JAGOSL010000008.1 GCA_018062345.1 Pseudomonadota bacterium
GAAAATCAAAAAATTCAAAATCTTCACCTTGCCTGAGACCAGCTTGCTGTAGTGCATTTAAAAATCCTTCGGAAATTTCGTCAGATTCTCCAGCCCTGTGTGCAGTAGGGCTTCTGCCAGTGCGTGGGCCGTTAGTAATTAATATTTTCCAACCAGTTTGCTTTTGAAAATTTACCAACTGATCAGCAAGATCACGAGCGTTATCAGCAGTAAAATTCTTCCAACCACCTTCTGGGGTTTCAGCATCACCACCTAAAATTACACCAACTTTAGCGTCGTGCAGAGAAATGGTAGACGTGTCTTCTGCAGCTAGCGCTTCCTTTGACATTGTGTGCAAAACACCTTGGGTTGGAATTAGGGTTAGGTTGTTAACTATTGCAATATTTTGAATAATTTCATTGATTGCGTGCTCTGGCATGGTGATATAGATATCGCGCAATTCATTCATGGCACCAAACCACTGATGTGTGCACAGCAGAACTTTTACATGTGCTGGGATTATTTGTGATTGGAGGAGAGTAATACCAAATTGACCGACGGTTACTATGACAGATTGTTCAGTAAGATCTAAATCAGAGAACTTGGCGTTTGGCCTGTTATCAATTTGGGCTGTTGGTTGAGCTTTCATGATTTGATTGGTGACAGCACTAACCATAGCGACTTCACCCACTTTAGTTGGATCGTATGCCGCGTAAACTTTTAAGGGATGATCGCAAGCAAAGCTTACCGACAAAAAAGTTATTATGAGAAGAAGAATTTTTTTCATATCTATTTATCACTCTTCTTAGGATCAAGGCTGTATTTACCAAAATTACCAAAAACATCACGCATCACAGAGCTTTCATAACCTGTGGTTGGAGTGCGCTCTTTTGATGGGGTGATTTTTTCACCTTGTATACCTTTTTGTTGATTAAGACCACGTACGATACCTTGGTCATCTAAAGTGACCCTTACAACTAGCTGGTCAGTAACTTTGGGAGTTAAAAATGATGTCGTTTCTGTTTTTCTGTATACATAGTACCAGTTTGTCCATTTTTTCCCCTCTACAGGGAATAAAGAAGTAGTGGAAGGGCTTCCTAAAACATCTTGCACGGTTTCTTGAGTGCTAACATCCACTTGAATTTTATCAAATTGAACTTCTTCTGGGTTAAATCCTCTGTGATCTATAGTTGGATAACACCCAACAAGAATAACAGTGGTCAAAATCCATAAAAAATTACGCGATTTCATTTTAGCCCTCCAGCTTGGAAAAATTTGCAAAAGCATTCAGTGTTGATTGTAGCATTCCTAGCAAATTTAAACGATTTTGCTGAATTTTCAAATCATCATCCATGACTTTAACGTGATCAAAAAAATTATCAATAACTGGCTTTAAGTTAGCGACTAATGTCATGGCTTCTTTAAATACAAATGCTTTGAGGTATTCATCAATTTTTGGTGCTGTTTGCATTAACGCATCATAAAGTGCTTGCTCAGCATCATGCATAAAAAGCTGTGAATTTGGTTGGTCAGCTTGAACACCTTTTAAAACACCTGTAACACGTCGATATGCACTAAGAAGAGATTTCCCTGTATCAGTTTGCAGCAAATCTTTTAACGCGCGTGCACGCTCTACCGTTTGAAAAACATCTTCAAGAGGTTTATCTAGTACTGCGTAAACATGATCCGCTGGCATTTCTGTTTTCAAAAAGGCCGATAATCTTTCAGTAATAAAAATGATAACATTTTCAATAACATCTGCCTTCAAAGAAATATCTTGCTGTTGATATGATTGCACAGATTTTTTTAGCCACCCTTGCAGGGAATTTGATGTGTTTTTCTGCAACATTAATCGGATTATACCAAGCGCACTACGACGCAACCCATATGGATCTTTTGATCCAGAAGGCTTCATGCCAAAACCTAAAAAGCCAACCAAGTTATCAATTTTGTCTAATAATGATAACTCCCAACTTACATCGTCAGTTGGGCAATCATCGTTCGCCCCTTGGGGTTGATAATACCCTTTAAGAGCAACAGCTATTTCTGATGGTACACCTTGTGCCTTTGCATAAATTTCACCCATAGCACCTTGTAATTCTGGAAACTCACCAACCATTTGCGTTAGCAAATCACATTTACACAAACGAGCGGCTTGCTTTACTTTAGGGTCGGCTGCACAAAATTCTAGGCGTTGCACCTTTTGGTGCACAGAGCCTAAATCAGCATGGAAGATAATATTTTTTAATGCATCAAGTCGACTTTCTAAAGGAACTTTCAGATCTTGATCATAGAAGAATGCGGCGTCACTAAGGCGAGCGCGAAGTACTCGCTCATAACCAGCGGTCATATGTTCATTAATAGGAACATTCGCAACAAATCCAAAAAATGGAGCGTAATTATTATGGCTCAAAATCGTAAAATATTTTTGGTGTACGCGCATTGAGGTACTAAGAACCGCGCCTGGAAGGTGCATAAATTGATCATCGATTTTTCCAAGGCCTACAAAAGGATATTCAACAAGGCCTGCAACTTCATCAAGCAATGTTTCATCAGCCACAAAAGTTAGCTGACTTGCTTGGCAAATTTTTTGAAGATTAGCCTTAATGACGGAGCGACGCTCATCAAAATCAAGCATAATATTTGCATCGTTCAGGCTTTGACGATATTGGGCAAAACTTGTAACCGTGATTTGTTTTGGATTTAAAAAGCGATGACCAAAGGTAAGATTATTTGTTTTTAGACCTGCCGCTGGCACGTCAAAAACAATCTCTTTTCCATCTAAAACACAGCAAATGTTACGAATAGGGCGAACCCATGTGTGCTGCGCACCAGGCCAACGCATAGAAGTTGACCAAGGCATAGATCGCAGAACATTATCTAATATGGTTGGCAATAATTCATGCAGAGGTTTTCCCTGCTGCTGGATTTTTGCAAACCAATACCCATTTTCTTGAATTAATTCATTCTGGAGTAATCCGGATGATTTTAAAAATCCTTGCAATGCGGCATCAGGAGCTCCAACTTTAGGGCCACGTTTTTCTTCCAAAATAGTTTCAGAAAAACTAGCGATATCAGCAACATGTAGCGCCATGCGCCGAGGCCCAATAAAAACTTCAGGCATGCTGCACTTTAGCTTTAAAATTTCAAATTCATTAGAAAATAACCGCAAAAAATCAATCTTTGCTTGGCGTTGCATGCGTGCTGGAATTTCTTCCATAAAAATTTCAATACATAATTCCATGACTAACCTATCCAAGCTTCGCAAGAGGATTTTGCCAAATAACGAACTCTGGCCATATACGCGGCACGCTCAGTTACGCTAATAACGCCTCGGGCATTTAACATATTGAATAGGTGGTTTGCTTTTAGGCATTGCTCATAAGCTGGCAAAATTAATTTGTGACCGAGCATAGCTAGGCATTCCTTTTCCGCATCATTAAAATGGCGCAGCAACATTTCAACATCTGCATATTCAAAATTATAAGCAGAGAATTCTTGCTCTGACCTTAAAAAGACATCTCGGTAAGTAAGAGCTTCAGTGCCTGACTTGCCATTCCAATTAATATCAAAATGACTTTCAACGCCTTGAACAATGGTTGCAATTCGCTCAAGACCATAGGTAAGTTCGACTGGCACAGGGTCACAGGCAATACCACCAACTTGTTGGAAATACGTATATTGCGTGATTTCCATGCCATCACACCAAACTTCCCAACCTAGCCCTGCAGCACCTAGCGATGGATTTTCCCAGTCATCTTCCACAAAGCGCATATCATGACGATTAAGATCGAAGCCTATAGTTTTCAAACTTTCTAGGTAAAGCTCTTGAGGATTGACAGGGCAAGGTTTTAGCAAAACTTGAAATTGATAATACAACTGCGTGCGGTTAGGGTTTTCCCCGTACCTGCCATCAGTTGGCCTGCGGCAGGGTTGTACGTAAGCTGTATTCCAAAGATTTGGCCCAAGGGCTCGAATAAGGGTTGCAGGGTGAGAAGTACCAGCACCGACCTCTAAATCATAAGGTTGCAGAATAACGCAACCATAATTTGCCCAATACTGCTGCAGACGCAGAATAATTTCTTGAAAAGAGATGGATTGGTTATTCATGCATCATACTTTCGTTAAATTAACTATTTCTATCATTTAAAAATTTTAAAGCCAATACTTTGCCTTCTTCAACTGCGGGCTGATCGAATGGATTAACATCCCAAATAACAGAAACCGCCAATGTTTCTAGAACAGTGTTCAGCATTAGCTGGGCTAAATAGTAAGTATTGATTGATGGAATTGTAATTAAGCGCAATGGCAAATCATGAGCACGGATTGTTTTATAAGTGGCTCGAAGCTCTGCTTTTAGCAACTCATTTAAGCTATGCCCCGATAATGATTTATACGCTGGATGATCAATATTAAGATCTGCGACATTGAAATCAATTTTTTGGTCAACTTCGAGAAAAGTAAAAAACTTATCTTGAGGCCCATCCAAATAAAGTTGAAGCTGTGAGTGTTGATCAGTCGCACCCAAGGCTTGAATGGGGGTTGAGCCAAAACGCTGACCTGCTTTATTTTTTTTTCCTAAACTTTCTGCCCACAGTTGAGCGAACCATGCGCCATACAGTTTTAGTTTATCTGCATAGGGAAACATAACCGGATGAGTTTTGGTTTTTGCTAGAAAACATGCTGTTTCAATAACTGGACAAGAATCTGATGCGTTTTTAAAAGCAATAAGCGCATCCTGCGCTCCTTTTCTAAACGCGACCATATCAAGCCCCATCAACAACCCTGACAACATACCAACTTCAGCAAAAACGGCAAAACGTCCACCGATCTGTTTATGGTGTGGCACTGTTACTATGTTATTGTTTTTCGCAAAAGTATGCAGAGCATTTCCATCAGTTTGCGTAATGATGACAAGATGATCAGCAAGACTTAGCTTTTTATCGTCGTAAATTTTCTTGAATGTCGCAAGCTGTACTAATGTTTCAGCAGTATTTCCAGATTTTGAGACTACTAAAAGTGCTGTTTTGCTAAAATCAATATTTTTTAAACGTGTGGTTAATCCATCGGGGTCAATGTTATCGAAAAAGATGAATTTTTTGGATGGATTATCTGCCAACGCATATAACGCTTGGGGCCCCAGGCTTGACCCCCCTGTTCCAAGATGAATAATATGAGAAAATTTTTCTAGCTTTTGAATAGCATCGAGATATTGTTCAGCAGAAAATGCAGATTCAAGATAGCTGTGAAGAGGTAAATTTGTTACAAACTCAGTGAAATTAGCAGAAAATTTTTGTGATTGCTTTGCAAAATCTAAAGTGTATTCCAGCATTATTGACCTAAAACTTGTTGATAATTGCGCTTTGGCATTTTTCCTTTTGGATAGTTGCGCGCGATAACCACCGGGGGTTGAGATAAAATAAGCTTTAGCATTTCTTGAGCTTGCTGCTTTGTGATTTTTTGCAAATAATCCTCGTAATTAGAAACAACCTCTACAGGAAGTCCATTTAGCACGCTCATTGCCAAAGTTGACAGAAATGCTCCGCCATCCATTGCAAATGTAAACAAATTCAATCTTTCTTTTTTTGCGTTATTGAAATCTTTTTCTAACAAGCCATTTTTCAGAAATTCACGAAGCTGCTCAAATAAAAATTTTTCTGCTTTTTCAACGCTCATGTCTGGTGAAAGTATCAAACTGAAGGTGAAGCCCATGTCATCCTTTCCACATTCATAACGGCCGGAAACACCAAGTGCTAGACGCTTCTCTTTGACCATTTGTTTGCGAAGTTTCCTGGAGTCAGTACCTGTTAATGCATCTTCAAGAACACGCATAGCCAGGTATGCTTCTGGCTGGGTGTTTAAAGTTGGGACTCGATAAAAAATATTAATATAAATGTTCTCAGCTCGTGGATTTTCTTGTTCTAAAGTTGCTGTTAGACCTTGGCGCTGAGGCTCAGGTATGCGAGAACGCAATGGTAAATCTTGAGAACTGACACCTGAAAAGTATGCCTCAATTTTTGGCAACACAGACGCCAAATCATAAGGACCTACAATAGCAATTGTTGCATTATTTGGCGCATACCATTTTTTGTAATGATCTTTTAAAGCATCAATAGTATAAGCTTTTATATGGGTTTCATAGCCGATGGGAAAAATTCCATAAGGGTGGGCGGTATACATGGAACGCTGATAAATTTCGGCAGAACTGCTGAAAGGATGATTGCCCAAGCGCATTTGTCGCTCTTCTATAACAACTTTTTGTTCAGGCAAAAACTCTTCTTCTTTTAAATCCAAATTTTTCATGCGATCAGCTTCTATATCAAGCGCGATTTCTAAATATTCAGCAGGGATAGAAAAACTATAAACTGTCGTATCAAAACTTGTTTGTGCGTTAAACTCTCCTCCGCATTTGTTAAGAATGCTATCAATCTCACCTTTGGGGTATTTTGATGATCCTTTAAACATCATATGTTCTAGCATGTGCGATAAACCGACCAAATGAAACGGGTCATCAGCCGTTCCTACGTCATATTTTGTAAAAACACTCACCGAAGGTAACAAAGGATTCTGAAAAACAATAACTTTTAAACCATTAGATAAAGTGGCTGTTTGAGGAACGATTTTTGAATATAACGAACCAAAATAAAAAACTAGAAACAGCGCTAAAATATACTTCATTTGCCCACCGTGAACACAATAAATTGGTCTAGCTTTAGAAACTTTTTAAAAGCATCATTTACTTCCTCGGGTGTTAACGCTGAGATTTTTTCAATAACTATATTATGAAAATCTACTGGGCGATCTTCTCGCTGAGATTTTATTAATCTAGCAGCGATATGACCTGTAGACTCAAAAGATCTTTTATAACTTCCAAGAAAACTTTTTTTGACAGTTTCGACTAAATCTGCAGAAAAACCATTTTTGCATACATCGGCCAAAGCTTCTTTAATTACTTCTAAAGCACGCTCTTCTGTTTCTGATTGAGTAGACGTTGCAACACAGAAGAGGTTGGCATGATCCTGCATCAAAAAACCCGCTCCGATACCATAAGTTAAGCCTTTTTCCGTGCGAATTTTTTGCCATAACACACCTATACCAGGATTACTTAAACAACCCACTGCAATTTGTAATGCAAAAAAATCTGGATGGTGACAATCTATTCCTTCATGCACTATTCGAATGACAGTCTGAGGCACTGGAAAAGCCTGCGTATACTTTTTGTAAGGACCTGCTATTTTTACATTTTCCGGCAAATGGAAATTGAATGTTTCTGGCAAACTTGTCGTAAAAGCCAAAATTTGTACGGCAAGCTCTTCCTCATTGATATCACCACATGCTGAAATAATAAGATTATCTTGAGCGAAATGTGTTTGCATATACGACTTCAAATCAGTGCTGCTGATATTTTTTAAGCTTTTCAGATATGTTTCTTGGGAGGTTCCATAAGGGTGTTGGGGCCAAATAGTTTTTTTGACCAATTCACCCAGTTGCATATCTGGTGATTGCATTGATTGCATAGTTCCAGCAATCATTTCGGCTTTAAAACGATCTATATCACGATTATTAAATTTTGAATGCAAAAGAATGTCTTTAAGCAAATGAAAGAGTTCCGCTAATTTTTGCGAAGGACATTTACCAACAATAATAAAATCATCATCGGTTGTGCTAAAAGATATGTGCAAATTGTGTTCAAGGCTATAGGCTTGCAATTGTTCGCGCGTTCTTGAAGCTGTTGCATCCCCCATAGCTTTGGAAAGCAAAGAAACTAGGCATTCTTTATTTTTTGGAGATAGCTTTTCCCCAGCGTTTTTGAAACACAAACTAACACTAATTACCCCTATGTCTTTGAACGGGGAAATGCGCACTTTTCTTCCAGCAACACTTAAATCTTTAACAGAAACATTGAAAGTATTTTGTTGGCCCGCAAATAAAAGAGTGCTTAAGAATAAAACTCCCAGAATGATATTTTTTATCATCTGCTTTCTCTAAGTTCCTCTATTCTATCTGCATCAATTACGCCTTTTCTTTCTTGTTCTACTGCATTTTGCTTCATATCACTTTCGACTTTTTCTTCTAAACTTTCGTGATGTTCAGACGACTCATTTTTGAGTTGATCCTTTAATTTTTCTACTGGTCTCTCTTGCTTTGCAGTATTGCTGTTATTGATTGATTTAGCATTTTGAGTAAACTCTTTTTTCCAGGCACTGAGTTTTTTATCTAGCGCACTATCGCCCTCTTCTTCTGCTTCTTGATCTATTTTTTCGCGAATAGAGTCGTCACCAGAGCCAACTTTATCTTTTAAAGCTTGCTGGCTAGCTTCTGAAATCACTGCCTGTGATTCACCCCCACCAACGACCAACTTAGCTTTTTCGGCTGATGGATTTAGAGCTACACTTTTGCCATCCTTATCCTTACTACGAGGCGGCATAAGTTTATAGTTTGGAGGCACTTCTAGAGGATCATTTTGCTTAATGTTAAATTCATCAGCTTGGTAATGGTCCATGCCTAGGGTGCTTTTGACACTTTCACAGGCTGTCAATACTAAGGCTAATCCAATTAAAATCAGTGTATTCTGCATACAAACTATGGTGATATCTTGCTGTCTACAATGTAAGAAAGGCTTTTGAAAAAAGCAAGTTGTTTCCCGTTATAGATACACAGACAAGTAAATAAACTTTAGATACTACTTAATCAATAGTTTTTACCCGTTGTTCATGGCGAGTTCCAATTTCAAATGCTGTTAATAGAAAGACTTGGATCATTTCTAGAACCTCATCAAAAGTTGTATAATCTGCAGCAATACATAAAATATTTGCATTGTTGTGACTGCGCGCGCTGCTTGCCATATATTTATTCAAGCACAGCGCTGCATAGATGTTTTTATACCGGTTTGCCGCAATCGACACCCCAATGCCACTGCGACAAATGACGATACCAAAATCCGCTTCATGGGCTTGAACTTTTTCAGCTACCGCTTGAGCGAATTCAGCGTAATTCGAACTTTCTTCGTTGAATGCCCCAACGTCAATCCATTGATTCACCAATTCATTAGAAATAGCGCTTTTTATTTTTTCTTTAAGAGCATAACCTCCGTGGTCTGACCCAATTGCAATACGCATAATATTACCCATTCTAAAATGTTGCTTGTGCAAGTAATTTGTACTAATCTTGCTAGTGTTTTGTGAAAATATGCTGTTTTTTAATTAGCAGCTTTAATATACCCTACAAATTTTTTAATAAAATGGTCAATCATGCAAGATGTAATTCGAATTCGTGGTGCACGTGAGCACAATCTAAAAAATATTAGCGTCGATATTCCTCGCGATAAACTTGTGGTGATTACTGGCCTTAGCGGTTCTGGGAAATCTTCTTTAGCCTTTGACACCCTGTATGCAGAAGGTCAACGTCGCTATGTTGAGAGCCTATCTGCATATGCCAGACAATTTTTACAATTGATGCAAAAGCCAGATGTGGATTCCATAGAGGGTTTAAGTCCTGCAATTTCGATTGAACAAAAAACAACATCAAAAAATCCAAGATCAACGGTTGGAACCGTTACCGAATTATATGATTATTTACGCCTACTGTTTGCCCGAGTAGGTGTGCCTCACTCACCAACAACTGGCCTACCCATTGAAGCACAAACTATTAGCCAGATGGTTGATCGCATTCTCGAACTTCCTGAAAAAACTAAAATTATACTTCTTGCGCCAATCGTGCGCGACAGAAAAGGCGAATACAAAAAAGAGATTTTAGACTTACAAAAAAAGGGATTCCAACGCGTTTATGTTGATGGAAAAATTTATTCCATTGAAGAAGCGCCTACTCTTAATAAAAAGACAAAGCACACGATTGCTGTGGTAGTTGATCGCTTAATTATGGCAACTGCTGAAGATATGAAAACACGTTTAGCTGATTCAATTGAAACAGCTTTGAAACTTAGTGAAGGCTTGCTTTGGGTGCAAGATGTCGACA
Organism: Pseudomonadota bacterium; assembly: GCA_018062345.1. Lineage (GTDB taxonomy): Bacteria > Pseudomonadota > Alphaproteobacteria > Paracaedibacterales > CAITNM01 > CAITNM01. Next base: position 9,955 of record JAGOSL010000008.1, read on the forward strand.
CACAAAATATTACAACATATTCTTCAAAATTTGCTTGTCCAGTTTCAGGCTTTACATTGGAAGAAATTGAGCCACGCCTATTTTCATTTAACAGCCCTCACGGCGCCTGTTCTACTTGTGATGGTTTGGGGGTGGAAATTATTTTTGACGAACAAATTATTGTGCCAAATCCAGACTTAAGTTTACGAGAAGGAGCCATTGCTCCTTGGTCAGCTCAAGAAAATGCAGCTGTTAGTAAACGCGGCCAAATGACATCAGAATACTATACTCAAGTATTGGATGGGATTGCACACTATTTTGGAGAAAGTACAACGATTCCTTTTAAGGATCTTTCGGAAAATTTAAGAAAGCTGATTCTATACGGTTCTGGCACTGAAATTATTCCTATTGTTTATAATGACGGTGTACGCAAATACATTTCAAAAAAGCCTTTTGAAGGTATTATTCCTAATTTGAAACGTCGCTGGCTAGAAACCGAGAGCGACTGGACCAGAGAATTTTTACGACGATTTCAAAATGAAACACCTTGCCATGTCTGCAAGGGGCACCGACTAAAAGAAGAAGCTTTGTGCGTAAAGCTTGCAACATTACACATTGGTGAAGTTTGCAGCTTTTCCATAAAAAAAGCACTCGATTGGTTTGAAAATTTAGAACTTACAAAAAAACAGCAAGAAATTGCTGATAAAATTTTGCGAGAGATTCACAATCGATTAAAATTTCTTATTGATGTTGGGCTAGATTATTTAACGCTTTCAAGGGGCGCAGGGACGCTTTCAGGTGGAGAAAGCCAACGCATTCGTTTGGCTTCTCAGGTGGGATCTGGGCTTACAGGCGTTTTGTACGTTTTGGATGAACCATCAATCGGCTTGCATCAACGCGACAACGACAGATTACTTGATTCTTTGCGCAATTTACGCGATTTGGGCAATACAGTTGTTGTTGTAGAGCATGATGAAGATGCTATACGTACTGCTGACTACGTAATTGATATGGGACCAGCTGCAGGTGTGCACGGAGGGGAAATTATAACTCAAGGGCTTCCCCAAGATATTATGTCATGCCCTAAAAGTTTAACTGGTCAATATTTAAGGGGCACTAAGTCAATTTCCATACCAACAGAGCGTCGCACTGGTCATGCTGAGAAATTTTTAAAAATTACCGGAGCAAAAACGAACAACTTGAAAAATGTTAATGCTACATTTCCACTGGGGACTTTTACTTGCGTTACAGGAGTTTCAGGCGGAGGGAAATCAACCCTTGTTATAGAAACATTGTATAAAGCTCTAAATCGCCAATTTAATCATGGCAGAGAGCTTCCTGGAATGTACAAAACATTAGAAGGTTCAGAATATATAGATAAGGTTATTGATATTGACCAATCTCCTATTGGCAGGACCCCACGATCAAATCCGGCAACTTATGTCGGCTGCTTTACACCTATTCGAGAATGGTTTTCAGGCATGCCGGAAGCAAAAGCGCGCGGATATACACCTGGTCGATTTTCTTTCAACGTTAAAGGTGGACGTTGTGAAGCTTGCCAAGGTGATGGCGTTGTAAAAATTGAAATGCATTTTTTACCAGATGTATATGTAGAGTGCGATCATTGCCACGGAAAGCGATATAATCGCGAAACACTAGAAATTACTTATAAGAATAAAAGTATTGCGGATGTGCTAGATATGACTGTTGAGGAAGCAGCAGACTTCTTTGAAAATAATCCTGCAGTTGCTGAAAAATTACGCGCTCTCAAGCAAGTGGGACTTGGTTATATAAAAGTGGGACAGCAGGCAACAACTCTTTCAGGCGGCGAGGCGCAACGTGTAAAGCTAGCGAAAGAATTATCGCGCCGTGCAACAGGGAAAACGCTATATATTCTTGATGAGCCAACCACCGGCCTGCATTTTGAAGACGTACGAAAATTACTTGAGGTGTTGCATCATTTAGTGGACCAAGGGAATACTGTTCTTGTAATTGAACATAGCTTGGAAGTGATCAAAACTGCTGACTGGGTTATTGATATGGGCCCAGAAGGAGGAGATGGCGGAGGAGAAATCATTGCAACTGGGACTCCGGAAGAATTAGCTTGCGTGGCAAGAAGCTATACAGGAAAATATCTTAGACCTTATTTAAAATCAAAAGTGGTTAATGCATAAAAGTATCACTTAATAGATTCACTTCGGAGATGAAAAAATTATTCTGCTGAAAAAGAATTGACAACTCTCAAGAAGAAGCTTCTATACTGATACGAGAAATAAAAATACCAATAAACACAAAAATTCGTTTGTTTGGTGTTAAAATGTTGTGATTTAAACACTAAAATTAAAGGAGGCATCGTGAATCACTTTCCCATTCTTAGCAAGGAATCTGCAAAATTATGTGAATCAGATTACTTAAAAGCAACAAAATTAGAAGAATACAATCTTTCAGAACTTGCGGGACTTGCTTGCGCAAAAGAAATTTTAGATAGATATGGCCCATTTTCTAGCGATCACATTGTTGTTTGCGCTGGCCCTGGCAAAAATGGAGCAGACGGAATTGCAACAGCTATGTTCTTGGCGCCTCATGCAAAAAAAATAAGCATATGCATGCCTGTTCCCCCTAAAACTGATTTAAACTTAAGAAAAATCGAAGCTTTTTACACCAACATTGAAATCACAGATACTTTAGTGTCAGGTGATATTTATATAGATGCATTATTTGGGATCGACCTAGACAAAAAGCCCAATGAAACTTTTCAACAGTTAATAATAGCCCTTAATCAGCAGCTTAATTCGATTATCTCAATTGATGTACCAAGCGGGATAGATGCTGACATATCAGCAAGTGTTGGAGAGTTTGTTAAGCCAAATCTTACGCTAGCCACATCATGCTTCAAACCTGTTCATTTTCATGCGACTGCAAAAATGATTTGTGGGGAAATAGTGTGTATTGATACTGGCTTGCCTCGTGATTTTGTAGAAAAATATGCTGAAAAACAAAAGCTTGCGTGCTAGCATAAGCTGAGTTACCGGTAATTTTGGCAAACCAAATGATTCTCTATTCTTTTCCTAGCTCCCCTTTTGGATGCAAAGTTAAAGCTGTCATTTTGGCTTGCAACCTAGAAAAAGAAATTAAGGTTGAAAACTTCCATCCTTGGTTAGATGACGCATTTTTTCGAAAATTAAACCCATTGGGAAAAATTCCTGCTTTAAGAATCAATGAAAGCGATGATAATGCACTTTTTGATTCGCCAGTTATTTGCGAATACATCATGGAAAAAGCTGGAAAGCTCAAAATTTTAATGCCGAATAGGCTTAAATCTTTAAAAGTACAAGCATTAGTAGATGGCATGGCAGATGCGGCCGTTTCAATGCGCTATGAGCATTTCTTCAGGCCAAAGCATTTACAATCTGAAGATTGGTATAATAGACAACATATGGCATTGACTAAAGGGCTTCAGTATCTTGAATCTGGTTTGAACAGCATACTAAACCAAGAAATTTTATTTGAAAATTTATGTACTGCCACATTTTTATCATATCTAGATTTGCGTTTTGCGGATTCTTCTTTCCATAAAGACTACGAGAAACTCTATAATTGGTATGAAAAATTTATGAAAAAACATACTTTTTTAGAAGAAGCCAAAGCAAAAGATCATGAAATTCCTGCCAACATAACAAGCCTAAAAAAGTGATTTTTAAAAACCATTTTTTGCAAACTATTGTTGATTTTTTACTGCCCCCACAATGCGCTTTATGCCATGAAATCACAAAAGTGCCTTATACTCTTTGCGCAAATTGCTGGCCAAAACTTAAATTTATAACATCTCCTAAATGTTCTATTTGCTGTGTACCACTAGAAATGGTAGATCATGATATGCCATGCGCTGACTGCTTAAAGCACCCCCCTGTTTTTACGAAAGCCCACGCCCCGCTGATTTATAATGATTCAGTTAAAAAGCTTATACTTCGCTATAAAAACTACGATGGATTAGACTTAGGGCCAATGTTCTTTCAATGGATGCAACGTTGCATTCCAGATAACATCAACATTGTTATCCCTGTGCCTTTGCATTGGTGGCGTTTCTTTATACGCCAATATAATCAAGCAACTGAACTGGGAAAGTTAATAGCAAAACACGCTAATACTCCAATCAACAATGAACTTTTAAAGCGTGTCCGGGCAACAGCATCACAAGGGCAAAAAAGTAAATTTTTACGTTACTCCAATCTTAAAGATGCATTGATTGTCAAAGACCCAAAAAATATTTTACAAAAAGCAAATGTGTTACTAATTGATGATGTTCTTACAAGTGGGGCAACTGCTAATGCATGTGCTAGAGCTTTACTTAGTGCGGGCGCTGCAAGAGTAGATGTGCTGACTATTGCCAGAGCGGTGAAGGGTAAAAATGGAGCAAGTTAAATCTTTAAAAAGATTATTTGATGTGAGCACAACGCTTACTGGTATTGGCATGCGTGTAGGGGCCCAAGAATATTTGGGCATGAACTTCGATGAAAATGCTTATGCTCAAAAATTACGCCATGCTTTCGGAAATCTTAAAGGCCCATTTATGAAGATGGTGCAATTTCTGGCAACCGTTCCAGATGCTCTACCGCCAGAATTCGCAACAGAATTTTTAACCTTACAATCTAATGCACCTTCGATGGGAGAAGGATTTGTGAGACGACGTATGGCAGGAGAACTTGGGATTAATTGGAGAGATTTGTTTCAAGATTTTTCTTTGAAAGCCTCCCATGCAGCTTCTTTGGGTCAAGTGCACCAGGCAGTAAGCAAAGAGGGCGTAAAGCTTGCTATCAAATTACAGTACCCAGACATGGAAACCACAATTAATGCAGATTTAAAACAACTAAATTTAGTGTTAGGGATTTACCAAACATTTAATAAGTCTATTGATACTCAGGATATTGCTGACGAAATTAGAGAGAGGTTGCATGAGGAGCTGGATTATATTCACGAAGCGCAAAATCTTAAGCAATTCAGAGAAATTTTTAAAAATACGCTTGATTTTATTGTGGTTCCTGAAGTCTATCCTGAATTTTCAACTAGACGCCTTCTCACAATGGAATGGATGGAAGGAAAATCAGCTCTTGATTTTGTTGGGCATGCAAATAATTTTCGCGATGAATTGGGCAGAAAGCTTTTCTTGGCATGGTATTGGCCACTTTATCGTTTTGGCATTTTGCACGGAGACCCGCACCCTGGAAATTATTTAATATTAAGTGACGAAAGAATTAGTGTGCTTGATTTTGGCTGTGTACGAAAATTTGATAAATTATTTCTGCAGGCTGTAGTTGATTTATACGTAGCTTTAAGAGATAACAAACCAGAATTAGCAGTTGATGCTTATAGGCGCTGGGGTTTCAAGGACTTAAACAATGAACTTATTGAAGTGCTGAATCAATGGGCAAAGCTTTTATATGATCCGCTTTTAGAAGATAAAAAACGGCCTATTCAAGAAGCCAATGGCGGTAAAAAAGGCTGGAAGATAGCGCGCAGCATACATAAACAATTACATGATTTAGGAGGGATTAAACCTCCGCGAGAATTTGTATTTATGGATCGTGCTGCAGTTGGTATAGGATCCGTTTTGATGCGTCTTGAATCAGAACAAAATTGGCACAGACTTTTTGAAGAAATTATTGACGGTATGTATACACAATAAAAAGCCCAACAAAATAATGTCGGGCTTAAATTAGAAACATTGAATCGCGCTAATTTTAGTTTTTTTCCGTATTAAGTGATGCTGCAGATTTTTTTAAAGCATTAGCATCTTCAATTGCAATAACACCAAAGATAATAAAAACCTTAAAAACAACAGCCACAATGAACAAGGCATAATTGTTCGATTGATTAATGGCATCAAACTCATTCTTGATAACTGCTGTGAAAATCATACCTATTACAAAAGCTTGGGTTAATAAAGTAAAAATAGTGGTTTCTTGGTTGAAAAATTTAACCCCTATCCCCCATCCTGCAACGATCGCAATCATCACAAGATAGCGCCCAACATAAGAATACAATGCCTCAAAATGCTTCAATAGCGCTATTTCTTCTAAGAATATTTCAAAAACAGCTAATGCACATACTATACCAATTGCATAAGCACTTGATGCCGCTAATGCAGGAAATGAGCTTACCAAAGCTATTAGCATTGCACATAGTATCGCCATATGAAGATAAAATACAAAGCTATCAGGCTTTGCTTTTATTTTAGTGCGGTCGAGAGCTATTTTTTCTAAAGCGTACATTGTGCAAAAGGCAGCCAAAAAAGTTACGAATACCAAAAACATTAAATGATGCTCGTGCTTTAAAAAAGCTATGTCAGTGTTTGCCGAAACAATTTTTATCTTTGAAAGAACATCTGGCATCAGGAACACAAAAACAGCAGCTATAGCCATGCCTCCACCAACAGAAGCTATTTTTGATATATTAGCATTGTGAAATTTCCTAATTATTGGCAGCACCATTGGAATAACAAGCAATACCATTGTAGCAATTGCCGTTGCCGTAAAATTACAGTTCGCGATGCACATGATATCCATAAAAATAAATTCCTCATAATTTAAACCTTACATAAGTAGTATTTCATGAAGAATTACTTGTAGTAAAGCCTTCAAATAAAATGCTAATAATCTATTATGCAAATAGAATTATTTCTTGAATCACAAGCCGCGGATCGTAATGCTTCTTTAAATACCCTTGAGGCGTACAATAGAGATTTAAATCATTTCTCTAAATGGGTTAATAAGCCATTGTTAGAAATTTCTAAAAATGACATTGAGCAATATATACAGTATTTATACGCTGAAGACCTAAAAGTCAGCACCATAAATAGACGTATTTCAGCGTTAAAACAGTTCTATTTATTCTTGTTCAATGAACAAACTATTAAAAGCAATCCCTGTTTGCACATAAAAACAGCTAAACCGCCAAAAATATTACCCAAAGTTCTTACCTCTGGTCAGATGGAGAAGTTTTTAGACTTTTTAAACACGGCTAAAGAACCTGGGCATATAAGAGTAAAAGCTATTTTAGAGTTGTTATACGCTTCTGGCTTGAGAGTTAGTGAGTTAATAAAATTACCTGTCAATTGCCTTGTTAAAGGAGCAACATCTCAACCTATGATTCTAGTCAAAGGCAAGGGAAACAAGGAAAGACTCGTGCCCCTGAACGAAACTTGCATTTCAGCCTTGCTAGCTTATTTAAAAGTGAGAGAAAATTTTGTGAGTTCCACTAAAAGTTCAAGCTTTCTTTTTGCATCAAGAAGTAAGGATGGATGTTTAACGCGCCAACGTATAGGGCAATTAATTAAGGAAACAGCTGTAGAATTTGGCTTGGACCCACAGACAATTTCCCCCCATGTGTTTCGACATAGCTTTGCTACGCACCTTCTACAAGGAGGATCTGACTTATTAACGATACAAAAACTTCTTGGACATAGCGATATAGCAACCACCCAGATTTACACGCATGTTATGCCGATATCCGTTTATCAACTTGTACAAAAACATCACCCGATTGCTAAAAAAATCAATAAAACAACTTGAAATCAGTAAAGAAAATACTTACCTTACCGGTAGAACCTAGGAAGAATTATATGCAACTAACCGATTCGCTTCATGATAAATTTGATTCCATCATTAACCCTATGGGGTATGGGGTGGTTCGCGTACAAATAACCGGCATGATACGCAAAACGCTACAAGTTATGATAGAGAAGCTAGATGGGCAGAATATTAATGTGGATGATTGCGCGCAAGTTAGCAGAACTCTTTCCGTACATTTAAATGTAGAGGATCCTATTTCTGGAGCTTACGTTCTTGAGGTCTCTTCTCCTGGCCTTGAAAGACCCATCACGAAACAAAAAGATTATAAACGTTTCATTGGTTTAGAAATTATGATAAAAACAATATTGCCTGTAGAAAATCGCAAGAATTTCCAAGGGTTTTTAGAAAGCGCTTCTGAAGAGAGCATTTCTTTACGCTTAAAGCACCCCCTTGATAGTGGATCAGATCGTATCGACATTCGCTATGGCGACATTCGCCAGGCAAATTTGGTAAGTTCTATTTAATAAAAAGAAAGATTGATAGTAGGGAAACCATGGCAAGCAGAAAACTAAAGCCTGTAGAAGACGCAATTCAGCACCCAAGACACGAACTAATACAAGTGGCTGAGGCAGTTGCGCGTGAAAAAGGTATTGATCGGGAAGAAGTCATTGTGGCCATGGAACTTGCAATGCAGAGAACTGCAAAGCAAAAATATGGTATAGATCACGATATTCGGGTTAATATAGATCGTGAAACTGGCCATGTGCAAACAGTTCGCTGTTTGACCGTTGTAGAAGAGGTTGATGACCCTATTAATCAGGTCACTGTTGATACCGCGAAGCTAGACTATCCTGATGCAAAAATTGATGACCTTTTAGAAGAAGAGCTGCCTCCCCTAGAGTTTGGTAGAATTGCAGCACAAAGCGCTCGTCAGATTATTTTTCAGAAAGTTCGCGATGCAGAACGTGCACGCCAATACGAAGAGTTTAAGAATCGCTTAGGTGATATCGTAAATGCGTTAGTAAAGCGGGTTGAATTTGGGAATGTTATTGTGGACCTTGGGAAAGCAGAAGGAATTCTGCGTAAAGATGATCTGATTCCACGAGAAACTTATCGTGTTGGAGACAGAGTTCGTGCAATTATTCACGATCTTAAGCCTGACTCACGTGGACCAATGGTTGTTTTATCTAGAACTCATCCAAAATTCATGGCAAAGCTTTTTGAGCAAGAAGTGCCTGAAATTTATGACAATATAATTGAAATAAAGTCAATTGCCCGTGATCCTGGTAGTCGCGCGAAAATGGCTGTGTATACTTCAGATCCAAATCTTGATCCAGTCGGTTCATGCGTAGGAATGCGCGGTAGCCGAGTACAAGTGATTGTAAACGAGTTGCAGGGTGAAAAAGTTGATATTATTACTTGGGTGAATGACCCAGCAACATTTGTTGTGAATGCCCTTGCACCAGCAGAAATTTCAAGAGTTGTTATAGACGAAGATCACCATCGTATAGACGTGGTCGTAGCAGAGGATCAATTGAGCTTAGCTATTGGCAGACGCGGACAAAATGTTCGACTTGCATCGCAATTATCTGGATGGAAAATTGATATCATCACAGAAGATGATGATATGAGCAGACGCGCACAAGAAAACGAAGGCAAAATGCATTTGTTTATGGAAGCTCTTGATATTGATGATATGTTTGCTCAGCTTTTGATTTCTGAAGGTTTTGAGACAATCGAAGAAGTTGCCACGATAGACCTTGACGAATTCTTGAGAATTGAAGGAATTGATGAAGATACAGCAGCTGAATTGCAGTCACGCGGAAAAGCTTATCTTGAAAATTTCGATGCTAGAATGCAAGAAAAATGCGTTGAATTAGGAGTGAATGAAGACCTGCATGGGCTTGGTTTGACTCCACACATGCTTGTAAAACTTGCAGAAAAAGATATAAAAGAGCGTGAAAGTCTTGCAGAACTTGCTGGAGATGAACTACAAGAAATTATTGGTGCTGGAGTTCTGGATATTGAAGCAGCAAATGCTGTTATCATGAAAGCGCGTGAGCACTGGTTTAATAAAGAATAGGATATGTATGGCGCAAGAGTCGCAAACGGGTCAAAAAACAGAAAACACCGATGCTCAAGTAAAAGAGCAAAGCGGCGAACCAGCTAAGAAAAAAACTCTTACGCTAGGGAAAAGATCTGAGCTTAAGCGCCCTACAGAAGGTCAAGTACAACAGAGTTTTACTCATGGACGCACTAAAACAGTGGATGTTCAAGTTAAACGCAAAAAAATTGGTACGCAACCTGACAAATTATCAGATCAGATTGTTTCCGATCACCAATTACCAGAAACTCTTCGAGGCCTTACTCATGGAGAACTGGATGCACGTCTGAAGGCTGTAAAATCAGCTCTTGAAGAACAAGCTAAGCAGCACGAGAAGCGTTCCAACAATCAAAATGAAGAAAGTAATCAAATTGAGCCTGAAGCGTTAGAACAAAAACGCATTGAACTTGTAAACCTGGAGCTTATGGCCTCAGCACTGCCGCCTGCACCTGGAGAGCTTGTAAAATCGCCTCATCGTAGCGACCCTAAACACGCCTTGAAAGCTAAAGAGAGTTTTGCTGACGAAGAAGAAACAGCAGTAGAGAAGAAAAAATCTGTTGTTTATAGAGCAGAAGCACCTAAGAAGGTTTTATTGCCGGCAAAAAAAGGAATTACGGAAGCACCTAAGAAGCTTGATAGAAACACACAGGCGCGGCTATTAGATGATGATACAGAGCAACGCTCTCGCTCCATCGCCGCTATGAAGCGCATGAATCAGAAAAAAATGCGCCAGCAACATGTGAACAATCAACAAGATACACAAAAAATCATCCGAGAAGTTGTGATCCCTGAGACTATTGCTGTTGGAGAGCTTGCTAACCGTATGGCGGTTCGCTCTGGCGATGTTGTAAAATCCCTGATGAAATTGGGAATGATGGTAACGATCAATCAGATTATTGATGCTGATACAGCGGAACTGATTTGTGCTGAATTTGGGCACACTCCAAAGCGTGTCTCTGATTCTGATATAGAAATTGGATTAAAAGGACCAGAAGATAACACCGCTGATTTAATGCCACGCGCACCTATTGTTACAGTTATGGGGCACGTAGATCATGGAAAAACTTCACTGTTAGATGCCTTGAGAAAAACAGATGTTGTCGCAGGAGAAGCAGGAGGTATAACTCAGCATATCGGGGCATACCAGGTGACGATGGCCTCTGGCAAAAAAATCACCTTTATTGACACACCAGGCCACTCTGCATTTAGTGAAATGCGCGCACGTGGAGCCAATGTAACTGACGTTGTTGTGCTTGTTGTTGCAGCGGACGATGGCATTATGGAGCAAACTATTGAAGCTATTAGCCATGCAAAAGCAGCAAAGGTACCGATTGTTGTTGCTATTAACAAGATCGATAAGCCAGACGCAAACCCAGAAAGAGTGCGTAGCGAATTATTAAGCCATGATATTATTTTGGAAGAATTTGGTGGAGACGTATTAAGCGTTGAAGTTTCTGCTAAAGAACTTAGAAACCTTGAAAAGTTAGAAGAATGCATTCTTTTGCAGGCCGAAGTTATTGAACCAAAGGCGAATCCTAATCGAAGTGCTTTAGGAGCAGTAGTTGAGGCAAAGATAGATCGCGGTCGTGGTATTGCGACAACCCTTCTTGTGCAAAATGGTACATTACAGGTTGGAGACATTGTTGTTGCTGGCTCTGAGTGGGGCAAAGTACGCGCAATGATTAATGATCATGGGCAACCTATTAAATTAGCTGGGCCGTCTGTTCCAGTCGAAGTTCTTGGTTTTAATGGTGTTCCAACAGCAGGTCAAGAATTCTTAGTAGTAGAAAATGAGGCTAAGGCACGTGAAATTACTGAATCACGCGCACATCGCAAACGCGATCTGATAGCGCAATCACGTATTAAAACCTCGATGGAATCAATTATGAGTCAAATTGCGGCTGGCGATATTAAAGAGTTTCCGGTTGTGATTAAGACAGACGTGCACGGATCGTTAGAAGCAATTACGACAAGCTTGCAAAAGTTGAGCGGCACAGAAGTTGCTCCAAGAATTTTGCACGGTGGTGTTGGTGGAATCAATGAAAGCGACGTTACATTAGCAAGTGCTTCTGGTGGAATCATTGTGGGTTTCAATGTGCGTGCAAACCCTCAGGCACGAGATCTTGCGAAACGTGATGGCGTAGATATTCGCTACTATTCGATTATTTATGATGTGCTAGATGACGTGAAAAATATGCTTAGCGGGATGCTTGCGCCAACTCTACGTGAGAAATATCTTGGAAATGCTGAAATACGTAATGTGTTTAATATTACGGGTATTGGTAAAGTTGCAGGATGCTATATCACAGAAGGTGTGGTAAAACGCGGCGCAAAAGTGCGCTTGCTGCGTGACAGCGTTGTGATTCACGAAGGCACACTAAAAACGCTGAAGCGCTTCAAAGATGAAGTCAAAGAAGTTAAAGATTCGTTTGAGTGCGGTATGGCTTTTGAAAATTATAATGACATTCGCAACGGTGATATGATTGAGTGTTTTGAGATAGAATCTATCGCGCGTAAACTTTAGTGATCTTGAGGCCCTCGGGTCAAACACGAGGGTAACAGGATATAAGCTCCAAAAAAATTATATTGCAATATTTTAAATACTCACCATATTTATATTGAATTATAATAATCAGATTTTTTTGGGTATTAAATTATGAAATTTCTTCATTACATATTTGTTTTATTTTTTGGTGCTTCGCTTCATGCATCTTTTTACCGCGAGAGCGTAATTGCCCCTACTAGCCCTTTAGCTGTACTGGATCCGGTAAAGCGTTCTGAAATTGAGCGCCTGACACAGAATCTTCGCTTTTTTGGAGATCTTAATTCAAGACCAGCACAAGATGTTTATGTGCATTATCAAGCCATTCAAAATCTTTTGGTGTGGCCTACAAGCCCAACTACTGCATTATCGTGGATGTTATTTCCGATTAGTCCTTTACCAACAATAAACCCCAATAATATTGGTGTGAGTGACCCTTTGGGTAAAATTACCCCTGAACAACTGGGGAAACTAATTGGGGTAATTGCAGAATACAAAGAAGATAGGGAGAGTTTTTATATTGATTCGCTGTTTGAAACTAATCGAAGCATACAACTACAAAAGCTGTATCAGATTTTTACAACTGTGGGCAAGGTATCTGGCTTTGTTGAAAGTCATAATGAAGAAGAGCTAAAGAAATTTTATCGATATGCTTTGGTTGATGGAGTGAGTAAATATGTTCACCGGAATATGTCACCCATAGACGAAGATTTGCATCTGAGTGAAACACAACAAGCTGACTGTGTTGCACGCCCTTATAAATTAGTAATTGAAGCGTTTAAAAAATCTTCATCACACCTGTTAGAAATTCCAGGCACCGAGATTTTGCGTGAACCCAATGAGACATATTTTAGTGAAGCTGAGCTTGAGAGAGAGCTGCAGAAAAAGTATGGTGATTTTTCTTATCGTGGAATTGAAAAATTACGTATTCAAGCAACTGTTGATATGCTGTGGAAATCTGCCCAAAGTTCACCGGATCAAACTTTGCAGCTGCTTAGCTATTACGGCTGGCGCAAATTTGGCGAACAAATTAGTAATGTTATTTTGGCAAGTGGCGCAATTGATGTCGCTCAAAAACCAGACCTTGAGCATGTTTTGGCGACTGCATATACAAAAGCAGATTATCAAGAACTTGTAGAACGAGCAAAAGCCAGTGAGGACATTGATGGGTTGATGGCTGAATTAAATGAAGGACAACGTAATTTGCTACTTTATGGTAATGCACGTTATGCGCAAATTCGCTTCCAAGATTATGGAAATGTACGAGTTGACCATAGTGGAAAACACCTAGCATTCGCTAACTGCGCTGAAATGAGCTTGTTCAACCTGACCTACCTTGCGCAGTTGCAAGAACAAAAATTTGGCCTGGAAATTAACCCTGCTTTATTACCACAAGGATCACCCTTACAATTATTCTGGCAAGAACTTACAGAAGAAGATTTAGGCACCACAGCAACGCGCAATAGCTGGACACAAGCTATTTGCCGCCGTGCCGGTGTTGTGTATCGCAAAGGTGGCAGTGAGCGCGCTCCATGGGCTGAAGATTATGCAACAGCACACTGGGCAGAACTTAACCCAGGGATTTTAAATCAATTTCGAACGTTATTTCATTTAGCTGGAAAGCCAGAAGAAGCGGTAGCTTTAACCTATGCAGGTAGCACCGAAGAAACTATTGAAGCAGCAGCATTACGCTTAAGCCACTTGTTAGGTGGAAAACCGGCTGCTGTGAGTTTTAGTCAGTTATTTTATGATGAGCCAGCAGATGAAGAATTATCATTTGAGATTATTATTAAATCAGAGCTTAAAAATATTTCTGGAAAAAAGGACTGGTATGGCGAGTTTGATATTCTAAGAAACGGTGAACCACTGGCTGTTTGGCATGTTAATACTGACCATAGCCACCTTCAACTTACTAGTAAAAAAACAAACGTTTTTGCACTGGAAAAATCATTTACTAACCCTTATGTGATTGGGCAGCTGGAAGTGCTTAATTATGTCCGTTGGCATAACGGTATTGAAGATACAGAAGAAAAAGCGGTATTTGAATTATGTAATCAACAATTTCCAATAAAACTAGAAACTTTAAAAGTATCTCCTGAAATGTTTGAAATATTTTTTACTCATGCAAATTTGAGCAATGAACACTTCAGAAATATTTTAGTACATTGGTGCAAAAACCAAGGTGGTATTGTTTTTTTCCCATTTGCACATAAAATACTTTGGGGCATGGCACAAGTAGATGAAGGAAGGGAAATATCAAATTTTATATACAGCACGAATGACCCTGGCGAGCCTTTTTTATGTAATTGCATCACACAAAAACTATCATCATTTGCGCGTAACCATTTTCAGTCTAATAATGATGAATATAACCTGGCTTGCTTGAGTTACAAAACTGGATTGCGTTTAAGCGATGTACATTCGCTCGCGCCAGAAAATCGCTGCCTAGAGCTATTTTTTGATTTGCAACCAACATCACCAGAATACTACGATCCTTGGAGTCGGAGTGTGTCACAGAACAAAGTAATAGAGGTGCTATCGAGCACAACATTTTCTCAGCTAAACAGTCTTCAGTGTTCTTTTGCTGAAGATTGTAGCATAGAAAAAGTAAGTCAAATTGCTCAGCTTTTACCAAAAACCATAAGAGATGTTAATATTAATAATTCAATTTCACCTGAGCACCTCTGGGCATTTTCTAGTAACTTAAAAAGTAAAAAAGCAACATGCTATATATATATCGGCAGTTTGTATCATTATCAAAATAATGATCAATTACTACGCCCAACCCAACAAGAATACGCGTATGAGCTGCTTTATCCTTTTGCCAAAGCAGGCCGTTCTTTCGAATCACCATTCATTGAATTGCATAGTGATGAAGATTTAGAGCCTGTTTATGAAAAATTACGCATTGTCGCTTCGCTTCATAAGCAGCCAGAGTTTTTGATGATAGAAGATGGGGCAGCTAATTTTTAGACTTTCGTGTCAAACACGAGGAGAGATAAAGAGATGAGCGCACGCAGATAAGGATGTGGATCCTCACGCCCTCGTTGAGGGCTCAGGATGACGCTAAGATGAGTAGAGAAAGCTCAAATATGGCGAAAGGACGAAAATTCATGCTTCTACGTCTTTCTGAAGCCGAACACCGTAAGAATCCATGAAACCATCCACTGGATTGCCACAGCCTTTGCAGGGCTTCGCAAAGACTCGAGTTCGTTTTTTCAACGAAGAAACTAAGTGAGCCCCTATCGCTCAACTTTTTGGGCTTTGCGAATTAACATGTCCCGCTTTATGGCAGATAGGTAATCCACGAATAGCTTTCCGTCTAAATGATCCATTTCATGCTGAACACAAGCGGCTTGTAAATGAGAAAATTCAGTTTCGCACGTTTCGCCTTTTTCATTGAGATAGCGAACTCGAATCTTTTCAGGGCGTAACACTGGCGCATACTGACCTGGAACGGAAAGACACCCTTCCCTGCATGTTGCTAATTTTTCACTTGCCCAAATGATCTCAGGATTTACGATTTGATACATATTTGGACTGGGATCAGCACCTTCAATTTCTTCGCCTTCTACGGTTACATTGGCGGGAACATCCATTACAAAAACTCGCTTTGAAATACCAACTTGGGGAGCTGCAAGACCAATACCATCTTCTGCAATCATTGTTTCTTGTAAATCTTTTAATAATTTTTGGATATGACTGTCTACCACAGGCACAAGACTAGCTTTTCTGCGCAAAATTGGATTTGGGGCCACTAAGATCGGTAGAACTGTCATCATTTCCTTATTTGCTGTTCTTACAATACAGTATATAGTGCAAATATGAATAAATTTTAAGGCCTAATGAATTTTTTATGTCAAATAATTTTGATCAGTTCATACAAGAAGTAGAAAGCGACCTTCGCCAAGAAAAGTTTGAGCACCTTTGGAAAAAGTACGGAAAGTCAGTTTCTATTGGGTTTGCGGCGATTGTTGGCTTATCTTTAGCCTTTAACCTTTGGCAAAATTACCAAGAAAAGCAACGAGACATTATTTCCCAACAGTTTGTAAGTGCGCAGACGCTAATGTTTAATAAAAACATTGGTGATGCATTGGCTGCAATGGAGGGGATTTCTAAATCTTCTCATCGTACTTATTCGACACTGGCAAAGCTTAATATAGCTGCAATTTTACGTATGGAAACAGGCCATAAGGATTTAAGCCGCGCTGAGAAAATTTATCAGGAACTTATGAATGATGGTAGTGTTGACCACGTGTTCAAAGAATTATCGACTATTTTATACGTAAGCCTACATCTAGATACATTGAAAAATGATAATGATGATGAACTTCAAAAGCTTCTTAAATTAATTGAGCCTTGCCTAAAAGAAGGAGCGCCTTATCGTCACTTAGCTCTTGAGTTAAAGGGCATGATGGAATTGCGTCAAAAAAATTATGAAAAAGCAACGGAAACATTCGTAGCTATCGCTCAAGATGAAAAATCTCCAAAAGACTTGCGCTTACGTGCACAAATAGTAACTCAAAATTTAGCAAGTCAATTAGCAGAGATGTCACAGAAGGTTAACTAATGAAAAACGGCTCTATGATATGGTGTCTGCTTGCGTTGCTAGCTCTAGCAAGCTGCAGCGAAACAAAAGAAAAATTACAAGGCACAAGAGAGCCTTTTATTATTGTTGGTAATGCTTTAAAGCCTGATCCTGCTTTGGAAAACATGACGGTTAGCGTTCCTGCCGCACAAGATATAAAAGACTGGAATCACGTGGGAGGCAATCCTAGCCATCTCATGCCACCCATACTTGCAAGTAAAGATGTAAAAAAAGCGTGGGAGCAAAATATTGGTGAAGGCTCAGACACCCATCATAGACTTATAACACACCCTGTTGTTAATAAAGGTATCGTTTACACGATGGATATTAATGGGCATGTAGAAGCCAGAAAAATAGAGGATGGAACACTTTTTTGGGAAATTGAAACGTCTCCTGAGGAAGGGCATAGCAATGCCATGGGCGGCGGATTTGCAGTAGATGGAGATGCTTTATATATAACGACATCTTTTGGTGATGTTTGGTGCGTTGAAGCACAATCTGGAAAGAGTATTTGGAAACAAAATTTAGAAACCCCTATTCGAGCAGCACCAACTGTTTTTGCCGGGCGTGTTTATGTAGTAACGGTTAATAACGAGATTTTTGCCCTTGAAGCAAAAACCGGAGATGAATTATGGGATTATGCAGGCATTGTTGAGCCAAGCGCATTACTTGGCGGAAGCGCCCCAGCTGCTTGTACTCAGGCCGTCATTGTTACATTAACATCCGGTGAAATTTATTGCCTGAATCCTGAAAGCGGACACATGCTATGGTCAGATACTATGACATCAGCCTTGAGAAT
This sequence comes from Pseudomonadota bacterium, assembly GCA_018062345.1. Classification (GTDB taxonomy): domain Bacteria; phylum Pseudomonadota; class Alphaproteobacteria; order Paracaedibacterales; family CAITNM01; genus CAITNM01. The sequence goes on from JAGOSL010000008.1 coordinate 27,535, forward strand.
TGATACCGTATCAAGTATTGCTCATATTCGAGCCAGACCAATCATAGAAGGAAATGTGGTTTACGTGGCAAGTCATGGCGGGCGTGTTGCAGCTTATGAAATATCTAGCGGCAAAAAACTATGGACAAAAGAAATTGGCGCTTTACGCACCCCAGTATTAAGCGGCGATTTTCTTTTCCTGATTACCACGAATGATGATTTGGTATGCATACTGAAATCAACTGGTCAAATTCGATGGGCAGCATCTTTGCCTCGCAAACGTGAAAGCGAAGAGGTTATTACCTGGGCAGGACCTATTATTGTGAATGATAAATTAGTTATCGTAAGCACAAGCGAGCAAATGGCTTTTGTGAATATTACAAATGGCACAATTGATAGCACAGTGAATTTAGAATCAGCTTGTCAGCTTTCGCCTATTGCGGCTGATAAAACTATTTTTACTTTAACTGATTCAGGCTTACTGCAAGCTTGGCGATAGTATGTTTACTCTTGCATTAATAGGTCGACCTAACGTCGGAAAGTCTAGCCTTTTTAATCGGTTGCTAGGAAAAAGAGTAGCGATTGTTCATGAGCGGCCCGGAGTTACTAGAGATTTTCAAGAGGCACAAGCATACTATGGCGACATGCCATTTCGCATTTTAGACACACCTGGCTTGGCTGATCCGGAAACATCCGCGGCTCATCCAGAGCTTGCAAAACAAATGCAACTTCAAAGTGAAGCCGCTATAGAAGAAGCACAGATGATTGCATTTGTTATTGATGGAATTGCAGGCATTACTGCATTTGATGGGCAAATTGCTAAGTTTTTACACAAAAAAAACAAACCAATTATTGTGCTTGTTAATAAAAATGATAGTAAAAAAGCTCAGACAACTGAATACGATGTCTTTGCACTTGGCTTTAAAACAGTTATCAGTGTTTCGGCTGAACATAACTTGGGTATTGACGCATTATATGAGGCGATTCATCCCCACTTAACCTTTGAAAAAGAAGTTCTTGTGGCTGACAGACCTTTAAAATTAGCCATTATGGGACGCCCCAATGTTGGAAAATCTACTTTGGTTAATGCATTGTTTGGAGAAGAACGCCTACTTACAGCAGATATGCCAGGAGTAACACGAGATTCTGTTAGCCTTTTATGGGAACACAAAGGGCAAAAATTTGAACTAATTGATACAGCAGGTATTCGCCGCAAAGCAAAGGTTCAGGATGCAGTAGAACAGCTGGCTGTTCAAAGCGCAAAACGAACGCTTCAATTTGCTGAAATTGTTGTGCTGGTTATCGATGCAACGATTCCTATTGATGAACAATTGGAAAAGCAAGATTTAGCAATAGCACAACAAGTTGTGGAAGAAGGGCGTGGACTAGTTTTAGCTCTTAATAAGGTTGATAAAATCAATCACTTACCTCAGCTTATGGAACATATTCGCAATCAATTAAATTATCAGCTTGCCCAGGTTCGCGATGTGCCGATGGTCGCTATTTCAGCCTTGAATCATAAAAATCTTGATCAGATGTTAGATACAGTTTTAGAGCTTAATAAATTATGGAATTTACGCATTCCCACTGCAAAACTTAATGATTGGCTACCATTTATGCTTGATAAACACCCAACTCCTGCCGTTTCAGGTCGTCGTATTCGTATAAAATACATGACTCAAGTAAAATCGCGCCCGCCTACTTTTGCGTTATTTTGCACGAAAGCTGATGATTTACCAGCATCTTATCTTAGATATCTGAGCAATGGACTGAGAGATGATTTTAATTTACCAGGTGTTCCAATAAGGTTTATTGTTAAGGGCATTAAAAATCCTTACGATTCATAGAGCAAATATGGATAATTTTTCAGCGAAAGATTTTGCAAAATTTCCCATTTGCGTTGATCTTGATGGCACATTATGGGCTGGGGATTGCTTATGGTTGAACCTGCTTGAATTTTTGAAACAACATCCGCTCAGATTCTTGCAACCACTTTTTTGGTGGTACAAGGACAGAACATACCTGAAATATAATCTTGCAAAGGCTGTGTTTTTTAATCCAAAAAAATTATCATTTTTCCCAGAGATATTAGAATATCTGCTAGACCTTAAGAGTAGAGGAGCAAAACTTTACCTGGTAACTGGCTCAGATCAAACGATCGCCGATGCAATAGCGAAGCATTTAAATATTTTTGAAAAAGCATTTGGAAGTACTGTGGGCAACAACTTAGTCGGCATGAATAAAGCAGAACTATTAAACATATTATTTGGGGAAAAAAAATATATTTATTTTGGCAATGAATGGAAAGATCGCTTCGTTTGGCAATATTGCATAGCTGCGGTTGCTGTTAATATTGATCAAAAAACATCAGCTTGGTTAGATGCTCAACCTATATATACTCGTAGGTTTATTTGCAAATCATAGATATAATTAAAGAAAAACATCAGAAGCCTTTTATGCTTTCAAAAGAAATTGAAAAGTCTGAATTCATCAGCCATATCCTTTCATCAGCTGACCAGAAAAATCCCATTCTTAAAGAATTTACACAAAATTTCTATCAACACGTGAGCTTTGGATACCTAAAAAGCTTAAACGAGCAAACCTCTGGAAAAATTCTTACTGATATTGCAAAAAAGGCATTTGAGATTTTTAAAAATCCACCACCCTTAGACACATTTCTTGTTGATCATTGTTTGCTTGAGGCGCACAAAATTCAGGTGTTATTTTTTTATAGCATTCATAAGCATTTTGTCGTGCGCAGCATAAAAGTTTGGTTAGCTGCCAATAAGCTAAAAGTTGACGAACTTATACATCCAATTTTCTCTCCAAATAGGTCAAATGCTGGGATATTCAGTTGTTTTGGGGGAAAAAATCGAGAATCACTAATGGCAGTTGTTCTTCCAAGCTCAGCTGAATTACCCAAGGATTACAAAACATCCTTGCACGATTTATATATAAAATTATCGCTTGTTGTAGATGATTTTAATGACATGCATGGTTGGATGGAAAATATTTCACGTAACATGCTTGATCAAGATAAAAATGACATTAAAGAAACGGGCTCTTTTCTAAATTGGCTAAAGAATGAACATTTCGTTTTTCTTGGGTTACGCCGCTATAAGGCAATTCCTTCATCAGGAAAAAATATTGAATTCAACCACGAAGAAACGCATAAGCTTGGGCTATTCAAACTACAAAATGTTATGGAATCTAAGGATTTTTCACCAGAACTGCAAGCGCCATTTAATCAGATGATGCACATAAAAAAAGAGCATACTCGTTCTGAGATATATCGTGGATCACGCATAGACTCTATTAAGATTCTTGATATCAATAAAAATGGAAAAATTGAAGGAATTGTACAAATTATTGGGTTATTCACCTCTGATTTTTACAAAACCTCGCCAATTGATATTCCATGGCTAAAAGATAAGGCGCTAAAAGTCTGCCAAAAGTTTGGGTTTGCCGCAAAATCTCATGATGAAAGAATACTAAGAAACATAATTGATAGCATTCCCTTAGATGAATTTTATTATCTTTTGGAAGACCAATTAACTGACTTAATTGAACGCATACTTAATATGTATGACAAAAATGCTATCTTTACGAGAACTGATGAGATTGGGCAATCTTTATCTGTATTACTGTATTTACCCAAACATAGGTACAGCGAAAAATTAAAACTCAATTTAGGTAATTTTATCACAAAAGAACTTGGTGGTACTTTAACTTCTACCCACGGCTACGTTGGTGATAATTCTTTTGCACGCTTAGTATATATTATTAGCTTTGATTCTTTAAATAAGACGAAAGTTGATATCGATGATCTAGAAGAAAAAGTTTGGAAAGCATCACAAACATGGCAAGAAAGATTTGCACATTTGTGCAAGAATAAAACCATTACAAAATCTATTATTTTTTCTGATATTTATTCAACACTTTATGATCCAGAGACTGCAGCTCAAGACACATCCGTTCTGCTAAATTGGCTAGATACAACTGACGATATTTATTTTGAAACTTCAACCAAAGGCAGCGTAGGAAAAATTAAGGTCTTCCAAAAAGATGATCCAGTCACTTTAGGTCAGATTATTCCAATCTTTACAAATTTTCATCTTAACATACAAGCAGAGCATACTTTTTTTGCAGATATTGATGGAAGAAGAATATGGATGCACCATTACGACATATCAAATCTAAATAATTTGAGTTTATCTAGTGAAAATCTAGAGAAATTGGTGGAGGGATTAAAGGCAGCTTGGACAAAGCTCATAGAAATTGATCCATTTAATGCACTAACTGTGTGCTGCGATCTTAACTTTAAAGAAATTATTATTTTAAGAGCGTACGGACGTTTTCTAAAGCAGTTAGGATTTAATTATTCGCAAAAATCCTTAGCTGATTGTTTAAGTTTATACCCGTCTATAACTCAAATTCTAATAGAAATTTTTCATACATTATTTTCTTTTGATTCATATAAAAAAGAGGAAAATTTAAAGAAAGTTAATAAATTAAACGCAGAAATTTTTCAATTGTTTTCAACTATTAAGCGCCTTGATCACGATCGTATTATGCGAAGATTTCATAATATTATTATGTCAACCTTGCGCACAAATGCCTATCAGACGGAGTCACTAACGCCTTATCCTTGCGTAAGCTTCAAAGTGGATTGTTCAAAAATTATTGATATTCCAAGCCCGTCACCCCTTTTTGAAATTTTCGTTTACTCGGCAATAATGGAAGGCTGCCATTTGAGGGGAGGGAAAATTGCTAGAGGTGGCATTCGTTGGTCTGAGCGACCTGAAGATTTTAGATCAGAAGTTTTGGGGCTGATGAAAGCTCAAATGGTAAAAAATTCAGTAATTGTACCTGTTGGATCAAAAGGCGGGTTTGTCGTTAAAAATTATAGTGCTTTACAAGAATCTGGTTGCACAGATCAAGAACTTAAAGCTGCTGTTATCAATTCCTATAAAGCATTCATCGAGCAATTACTAAGCATCACCGATAACTTAATTGGTAATAAAATTGAACCTCCAAAGCAGGTGGTGCGCTATGATAATGACGATCAGTATTTGGTTGTTGCAGCTGATAAAGGTACGGCTACTTTTTCAGATATTGCCAATGAGATTTCAGATAAAAATAAATTTTGGCTAAGCGATGCTTTTGCTTCAGGTGGATCTAAAGGATACGATCATAAGAAATTAGGTATCACTGCTAGAGGTGCATGGATTGCTGTGCGCAGACATTTTTGGGAACTTGGAATTGATTGTCAGAGCACACCTATTAGCACCATAGGCATAGGCGATATGGCTGGCGATGTATTTGGCAATGGCATGCTGCAATCAAAAAATATTTGTTTGGTAGGTGCATTTAACCATAAACATATTTTTCTTGATCCGACTCCTAATCTTAAAGAAAGCTATGAGGAGAGACAGAGATTATTCAATGAAGCAAAAGGCTGGGATTTTTATGATTTATCAAAAATATCTAAAGGTGGTGGCGTACACGAGAGATCTGCGAAGACTATAAAAATTACGCCAGAAGTAGCACGCATGCTAAACATAGAAGAAGCAGAGATTGATCCAGACCAACTGATTTCAAAGCTTCTGCAAGCACCTGTTGATTTATTATTTTTTGGTGGCATTGGCACTTTTGTAAAATCCCACTCAGAAGCAAATACAGCAGTTGCAGATAAAGCAAATGATTCAACACGTGTCAGTGCATCTATGATAAAAGCCAAAATTATTGGTGAGGGGGCAAATCTTGGCGTAACACAATTAGGACGAATAGAATATGCTTTAAAGGGCGGTCGCATTAACACGGATGCTATTGATAATTCAGCCGGTGTAGACTGCTCTGATCATGAAGTTAACCTGAAGATCATGTGCCAAATTTTATTAGACAAAAATATGATCGATATTAATCAGCGAGACGAACTACTTGCAAGCTTAGCAAATGAAGTTAGTGAATTAGTCCTAGATGATAATTGGATGCAAACACTAGCTCTAACTCGTATGCAGCAAGAAGCAAAAACTGATGTTAATGCTTATGTAGTTTTGATTAGAAATCTTGAAATGCATAAAGATTTGCCATTAAAAAGAGAAATAGAAAACATTCCTTCAGAAGAAGAGATTTTGCAGAGGAAAGGTCAACAACAGGGAATCACACGCCCTGAACTTGCTGTACTACTTGCATATTCTAAAATTCACCTGTACCAAGACATGTTGCATGCATTGCAAAATACGGCTTGTTTTGGAGAAACATATTACATTGAATATTTCCCCAAACGCTTTCAAATTGAATATAAAGACCTCTTAAAATCTCATCCTCTGAAAGTGGAAATTACTGCGACAGTTCTTGCTAATCTGATTATCAACACAATGGGTCCATGTTTTGTAGGTCAGATGTCTGAAGCATTTCAAGTTGACGTACTAGAGGTTGTTAGAGCATTTGTTGAAGTGCTAGAGCAAACTAGTTTTTATGAACAGTTACAAAATTATAAAACATTCGCTCATAGCAAAGAAGAAACTCTTGAAGCTTTGCACCGTTTAACACAAAACATCTCTCAATGCGTAATGGTCCGACTAGCCTCTCCTCAACATATTTTTGCAGCACAGTTAAAATCTATTATTACCTCAAAAGTACCATTTTCAATACTATTTGCACATCAAGTCAGCCACCAAGGCAATATAGATGTTGATCATATAGATAACACTTATGAAAAATTAAACCTATCGTACTTATGGGGCTGGACAGAGACCATTTCTCCAGGGCCTTCATGGCAAACAGCATCTTGGTTATTGCTGCAACATGATTTAATTCAAGTCATTGCGCATTTATGCCAAAAAACTTGGTCAGATGAAAAACTTGCTGCATACAATGCCTTGCATGACCAAATTAAAAAGAACATATCAAGCACAACTGATTCCAGCCAACACTTATTGTTAATGGGGTATATCGTTAAACAGCTGCAAAGTTTATAGCTCTATTGATGTTTATTAGAAAAAACATGATAATACGCTCAACAATTGTCGTGAGCTTTGCTAGTGAACATATTTTCTAAAACTGCTGAAAATGCGGTTATTTTCACGATTCTATTTTTAGTTCTGCTTTTGGCATTCATTAAAGGTCCGGCTATTGCTGGTGATAGTGGATCATATGAAGGATATTCCATCGTAAGAATTGGCATGTACCCTTTGCTTATTAGCTTTTTCAAATTTTGTTTTAAGGCACATGCTTTTAAAAGCTTGGCTATTTTTCAAACAATACTTACTATAAGCGCAGCATATGGCTTATCAAATTTTTTAAAATCTCAATTTAAACTTCCGTTTTATGTATATACAGCAATTATTTGTGTATTTTTATTTCCCTCTGTTTCACACGCTGCAGCTTGGGATATATTAAGTGAAAGTATTTCTTACCCATTCTTTTTGCTAACTATATGGTCTTTCTTAAAAGTTCTGAATTACAAAAGGAAGGTGGACGTAACTATATTTTCAACATTGCTTTTCCTGCTATGTTTTACCAGGCAACAGTTCATCTTTTTTTATGTTGTATCTTTTATCTATAGTTTTTATTTATTAGCATTCGAGAAAAATCGGCAGTTTTCAAGACAATTATTATTAAAAACTTCTCTTTCTTTATTCACTTTTTTTATTGCCGAAAGAAGCTATCATGCAATTTATCATGGTCATTTTGCAGGCACACCTTTCGTAGGTACGCAATTTTTAATGCGACCATTATTCGTAGCTTCAACTGCTGCTTTGAATAGTATTGATGAGCCGAAACAAAAGCAATTCATCAAAGAAGTTACTGCTGAACTGATAAAAAATAATATTATCAATCCGGATCAGCCGTCTAAAGAGCTTTATGCTTACGAATATTTTTACAATACGATGTATCATAAAATTTCTTCAAAAATTTGGGAGCAAGTGTGGTCAAAAGCTGTTTTAGACAAAGCTCTAGGTAGAAAACATACAGATTTTCAAGTGCAGCAAATAATAGACCATAATGCCCTAATGATGGGTATTAAGTTGATTAAAGTAAACTTCTTACAAACGATGATTTATTATATAAAAGACACAATAAGAGGTATGGGTGGATATACATGTTTCTTTTTTATGATGATTTTATCAATTTGTTGTGTTGCTGCCGGATATAAAAGTAAAAAACTAAATTTATTATACCTATCGATTTTATGTTCAATTCTTATGCACCTTGGTAATTCTTCCCTTGTTTGCTTATTTGAGCCACCTTTAACACGCTATGTTTATGCAACTAATGCATTCTTTTTTGTAATGGTAATAATTTTTCTTACAAAATTATTACCTTATTTGTCGCCGCAAGATGAGGAATTATGTGCGCAATAGCGGGCATCCTATCCTGGAACAAAGAAGATAGCTCAACTATTTTAAAGAAAATGACACAAACCATGGCGCACAGAGGACCTGATGCGTATGGAGATTGGCACAATGAAGGTATTTCGTTAGGGCATCGACGCTTATCTGTGCAGGACCCATCAACTACCGCAAATCAACCCATGCATGATTTTTCTGGTAGGTATGTGATTGTTTTTAACGGAGAAATATATAACTTTAAAAAACTTAAAGAAACTCTAGCTCAAAGTGGTTACAAATTTAAAACTCACGGTGACACAGAGGTTATTTTGGCAGCATGGAACCATTGGGGGAGTGAGGCTTTATCATATTTTGAAGGAATGTTTGTATTTGCTTTATGGGACAAGTACTTAAAAGAACTTCACTTAGTAAGAGACCGTTTTGGAGAAAAGCCACTTTATTATTTTAGATTGCCAAATGGAGGAGTAGTTTTTGCTTCAGAATTAAAAGCATTGCTTAATCATCCAAATTGTCCAAAAAATCTAAATCCTAACGCAATTTCTCAATTTCTATCACTTAATTATATTTTAACAGAGCAGTGTATTCTAGAAGGAGTACACAAATTGGCCCCAGGAAATTATATGGTTTTCAGGGAGAACCAAAGCCCAATCACAAAATCATACTGGTCTTTAGCGGATTCCTTTCACGCATCAAAATGGGATTTTTCAGAAGCAGAACTTATAGAACAGTTTAATGATTTCTTTACGGATACAGTTAGAGACTGCTCTGTTTCTGATGTTCCATTAGGAATTTTTTTAAGTGGAGGCATAGATTCTTCGGCAATAGCATCTTCTATAAAAAGAGCATCTATCAACGATCAGCTCAAAGCCTTTACGATAGGGTTTGAACAAAAATCTTATAACGAACTTGATAAGGCTAAATTAGTAGCAAGCAACTCGCAGATCGAACATTTATGGGAAATATCTGCTCCAGATAATGCTGATTTTGTAAAAAAAATTGCAGAAAATTTAGATGAACCTTTTGCTGATAGTTCGATGATTCCTATGCACACATTAGCTGCGCTAGCCAGGAAAAATGCTACTGTATGCTTATCAGGTGATGGTGGAGATGAGCTCTTTGGTGGTTACGAAACTTATCGTGCCGACATACTGCACAATGCTCTTAAGTATTTACCTTTTAAGGATTTACTAGCAACGATCGTAGGTCATATTCCAGTCAGTCACCAAAAAGTTTCTTTTGACTATAAATTAAAACAATTCACCAAAGGACTTAGTTTATCACCACAGCAAGCTCACTACAGCTGGAGAACAATTTTTTCAGACATAGAAAAAAAAGACATTCTTCAAAATCATCATAAACATGATGTGCTTAATCACAATCCTTTTGAAGGATTTAATAAGTTTTACAACGATGTAAGAAGTTGTGACATGCTAGAGCAGCATTTCTATGTTGATCTAAAAACTTGGATGGTTGACGATATTTTGGTTAAAGTTGATCGTATTAGTATGATGCATTCCCTAGAAGTTCGATCACCATTTTTAAACCATAAACTAGCAGAATGGATAATACGGCTACCAACAAAATACAAAATACGCAATCTACGCACAAAATATCTTTTGAAGAAGAGTCAAAAAGGAAGCCTACCACATTCAATTCTTTATGGAAAAAAAGAAGGATTTGGTTCACCTATTTCTAAATGGATGACACGTGATGTGGTCGATCAAATTATAGATAATCCAATAATCTGTGAATGGCTTGATAAAGACCAAATATTCAAACTGTGGAAAAATCACAGCGATAAGATAACAGATTGCAGCCACAAGCTCTTTGGTCTATTCTGCCTAAGTTCATGGATGAATAAATTTTCTGAAATTGAAAAATAGCAATTTATATAAGAGAACTTAAATGTTTAGCATCGTAATTCCTGCTTACAATGAAGAAGACGCAATTGAACCGACCATTGAGTATATAAAAAAAACGTTAAATGATCTCAAATTAAAAAAATGGGAACTAGTTATTGTTGATGATGGATCAGAAGATGCAACCTTTGAACGTTTAAAAAAGTATACCGATGACCCTATAAAGGTAATACGACATCCTCATAACTTGGGTTATGGAAGATCACTAAAGGATGGAATTGATGCAGCCACGCATGACACTATTGTTATTATTGACTGCGATCTAACTTACCCTTTTGAAAAAATTAGCGAATTGCTTGAGCTGTACAAAAAAGGATTTGATATGGTTGTTGGCGCAAGAACGGGAAAATTTTATAAAGAATCTTTTATAAAATCTCCGCTTCGAAGAGTTTTAAGGTTTCTGGTAGAATTTACAGCGGGTCGTTCCATTCCAGATATAAATTCAGGTTTTAGAATTTTCTCAAAACAAACTGTAAAAAAATACTTTAAGCATCTTTGCGAAACATTTAGCTTCACAACTTCAATGACTTTAGCTTATATGATGACTGGAAAAACTGTTAAATACACAGATATTCCATACCATGCCAGAGAAGGAAAGACTAAAGTAAAGCTTTTTTCAGATTCAATGAGAACACTTCAGTATATAATTCAGGCTATTACATACTATAACCCTTTAAAAATTTTCTTACTTTTCTCAATAACCTGTTTTGCCTGTTCGATAATTGGCTTTCTTGCATCAGCTTTTCTTGACCTAAGAAGTGGATTTTTACTAGGAATAGGCGGCTTATTAACGTGTATAATTATCATGTGTTTTGGCTTAATTGCTGATTTATTAAAACAAATCATGGACAAATAAATAATGAAAATCACAGTTGTTGGAGCTGGATACGTAGGATTAGTTAGTGGAGCATGCTTTGCAGAATTTGGCTTTGAAGTAACTTGTGTAGACAAAGATATTGCAAAAATAGATGACTTGAATCACGGGAAAATTCCTATTTACGAACCTGGTCTTGATTCTCTTGTAAATCAAGGCGTTAAAGCAAAACGATTAACATTCACAAATGACTTAAAATCAGCTATTAAAATTTCTGATATTGTTATGATAGCGGTTGGAACACCAGCCAGGCGCGGAGATGGACATGCTGATTTGACCTATGTATACGAAGCTGCTAAAGAAATTGCTGAATCATTGGATGGATATACAGTTGTTGTAAGCAAATCAACTGTACCTGTTGGCACATCCCGTAAAGTTGCAGAAATTATTAAAAGCACTCGGCCAGATCTTACAGAAGGAATTTCTTTTGATGTTGCCTCAAACCCTGAATTCTTACGTGAGGGGTCTGCGATTAACGATTTTATGAGACCTGATCGCATAGTAATAGGAACAAACGGAAATAAAGCATATGAAGTGCTGCAAAAGCTTTACAGGCCCCTATATCTTATTGAAACACCTATTGTTTCCACAACCCCCGAAACAGCTGAATTAATTAAATATGCAGCTAATGGTTTTTTGGCACTAAAAATTTCTTTTATCAATCAAATGGCAGATCTATGCGAAAAAACCGGTGCAGATGTGCAAGTGTTAGCTAAAGGCATAGGGCTAGACAAAAGAATAGGTGGAAAATTTTTACATGCAGGCCCAGGTTATGGCGGGTCCTGTTTTCCAAAAGATACCCTTGCACTTAGTCAAATTGCGAAGGAAAACAATACTACATGCTCTTTAATTGATGAAGTTATTGAATACAACGAGCGGCGTAAGCTAGATATGGCAAAAAGAATAATCCAAGCAGTTAATTCAACAGGAGCTCATAAAAAAGTAGCTATTTTAGGTCTTACGTTCAAACCTAATACTGACGATTTAAGAGAAGCACCCAGCATCACGATAATACCAGAAATTTTAAAGAATGGGATCTCTGTTTCTATTTATGACCCCCTTTACTATATGGGCAGTGAACATTTAAAGCAGGCAACAGACTATGAGTCTGCATTAAAAGAAGCAATATTTGAGAAATCTGCATATGATGCAGTTGTAGACGCGGGATGCGTAGTCATTTTGACGGAATGGAATGAATTCAGAGCACTTGATATTGAAAAAATCCAGAAACTAATGAATAAAACTTCAACACCATTATTTATGGATTTTAGAAATATATATCACCCCAAAGATATGACCGCATTTAAATACTATGCCGTTGGCAAAAATTAGAGTTTTGCACTGCCGGTTTCAATGCGGTCTTGAAGCAGTTGCATAAATTCAGTTCTTGGTAAGCCCGCAGGTATAGCATCTAGAAATTCAAGCGTAATACAGCCAGCTCTTTTAAATTTTGCGCGTCGCGCCCAGAATTTTCCAGAGTTTAGAGCAATTGGGATAACAGGCACATTAAGTTCTTGATATAAAATACCAATTCCTGCTTGATATTCTCCTGGCTCACCATAAACGCCACGGCGACCTTCTGGAAAAATAAGAATTGAAAAATTATTAGAAATTGATTCTTTTCCTTGCTTTAATAAAGATTTCAAAGATTTCATTCCATTTGAACGATCAATAACAATGCTGTTAAGTTTTACTAAATAGCTTCTGTATCCTGGAATTTGTAGCAATTGGCTTTTCAAAACAATAACAAAACGCTTAACTAAAGTTGAAAAAATAAGAGTTTCCCATGCAGATTGATGCTTACAAGCCAAAATAACTGGTCCATTTTTTAGTGCATTATCTAATTTTTCTTTACCAATAATTCGGTAATCAAGACCCACCAAAATTTTTAAGGCATACATAATAATGTGTGTCCATGTCTTATACCAAAGCACACAAAAACTTCTAGGCAAGAGAAGCACTGGAACCCACAACACAATGAACAATACAATTGTAAACACATAAAAAAAGACATCAAAACAAAGAGAGCGAAATCGCGCAATAAAATTCATAAGGTTTCCTATATAGTGCTTAGCAAGATGGTATTCCCGCCGCACGCAGTAATGTTTTGAGTGAATGCTCTCTCATGCACAAAGCGTAATAGATAATTTGGTCCGCCAGCCTTTGGGCCCGTACCTGAAAGCCCTTCACCCCCAAATGGCTGAACCCCAACAACTGCACCTATCATATTGCGATTAATATATAAATTACCGACTTTGGCAAGTCGCTCAGCCATTGCAATAGTAGATTCTAAACGACTATGGATCCCCATTGTAAGACCGTATCTTGTTTCATTAATTTGCATAAAAACTTTTTCAAGGTCATTCGCTTTAAAACGCACAACATGAACAATTGGACCAAAATTTTCTTCTTTTAGTAACTGAATATTCTTAATTTCCCACAGAGCTGGACCAAAAAAATTTCCAGCTTTGGGCGCTTGGCAAGTATAAATGTTTCTAGCTTGGTCTGTTTTTTCAAGCTCTTTCAAGTACAATACGTGATTTTCAAGAGCTTCCTTAGAAGCACTGTCAATTAGTGGGCCAACATCAGTGCTAAAATTCCAGGAATCATTTATATCAAGTTCTTTCATAGCATTACTGAGCATACATAATAGACTATCGGCAACTTCTTCCTGCACAAATAAAATGCGTAATGCTGAACAACGTTGCCCAGCGCTTTGAAATGCAGAACTAATAACATCAGTCACAACTTGTTCATGCAGTGCCGACGAATCGACAATCATTGCGTTCATCCCACCAGTTTCAGCAATAAATGGAATAATAGGACCTTTTCTATTTGCCAATGTTCTATTTATATCAATCGCTGTATCAATTGAACCTGTGAATACCACGCCTTTTACTCTGTCATCTACTAAGAGGTTCGCGGAAACGTCAGCTCCTTTGCAATGGATAAATTGAAAAATATCTTTTGGAATACCAGCTTTGTAAGCAAGCTTCACTGCAAAAAATCCTATTCGTGGTGTCTGGTGAGATGGCTTAACAAGAACAGCATTTCCTGTTACTAGGGCAGCTATAGCTTGTCCTAAGAAAATTGCTAGAGGAAAATTCCACGGCGCAATACAAACAAATACTCCACGCGAATGATATGACATAGCATTCAATTCACCGGTGGGGCTTGGAAATTGGACAGGGGAATCCATAAGTGTACGTGCTTGCTGCGCGTAGTAATAACAAAAATCAATGGCTTCTCTAATTTCAGCAATGCAATCGCTTATTGTTTTTTGTGCTTCAAAACATAAAAGCTGTGTCAGCTCATCGCGATGATCGTCTAGGAGATCACCTAATTTTTCAATAATGTTAGCTCTTTTCTCAATACCCATTTTTTCCCAGCTATTTTGGGCTTGGTCGGCACGACTTAAGAATCTTTCTAATTGATCTTGTCTTAATAGTGCAGGATATTCTTCAAGTGAGTAAGAATTGAGCAATTTTTGAGTGTGCTTTAAAAATGTATATGAAGATAAATCTGATCCTTTTGAATTACGACGATATAGCCCATACATATCGATTGGTAATTTAATATTTGGATGGGCGTTTCCTTGAGTTACATTACATTGTGCCTTCACACTTTTGACAAGCGTTTCAATTGAAGTTTGCTCGTCATGAATTTGATGAACGAAACTGCTATTTGCCCCATTCTCGAGAAGTCGACGCACTAAATATGCCAATAAGTCTTTATAAATTCCAACGGGCCCATAAATACGGCAGCGAGAAGGAATGGATTTATATAGTAGCTCACCCATACCGTATAAGCGCTGCAACTCAAAATAAGTGGTTGATTTTTGTTCTGCCATTTCAAGAATGAAAGCTGCTGTATATGCGTTATGAGTTGCAAACTGCCCATAAATTAATGGCGAAGCATTGAGAATCTTTTCAGCACACACCAAATAAGATAAGTCTGTATGGGCTTTCTGCGTAAAGACTGGATAATCACTTAAGCCACGTTCTTGGCACCATTTTATTTCGCTATCCCAGTATGCACCTTTAACAAGCCGAATGTGCAATTTCTCCCCAGTTGCATTTGCCATTGCAATCAGCCAATCAATTACTACATGAGCGCGTTTTTGATACGCCTGAACCGCTAAGCCGAAGCCACCCCAACCTTTTAAAGAGTCATGGATAAAAACATCGTGAATGATTTCTAATGAAAGCTCCAAGCGTTCTGTTTCTTCAGCATCAACGGTTAGCATGATTTCTGCTGCCTTTGCAGCTTGACATAGTTTTAACAAAATCTCGCAGAGCTCTGGCTTAACTTGATCACGCTTCAGCAATTCATAACGAGGATGAAGAGCAGATAACTTAATTGAAATACTTGATTTTTCTGTAATATCTCCGGGCTGACCTTTTAAATTTTCAATTGCATTCAAGTAAGCTTCGAAATAACGCTTTGCGTCATCTCGTGTTTTTGCTGCTTCTCCTAACATATCAAAAGAATATAGCGTTTTCTCTTTTTTTGAATATGCTACTTCTATGGTTTCAGCTACAACAAATTGATTACCCATAACATGGATAATTTTGCCCATAATTTGACGTATTAGTGGCTCACCAAATCGCCTGACTAATCCAGGAATATAGCTGAGGGCAGAATGAGAAGAGCCAATTGATAAAAATTTACTGATTTGGCTTAAGCTAAAATTTGCGAGCTTTTCTACCCATGTTGTTTCATCGGCATTCTTCCAGTGGCCAAGATTAAGCTTATCTCGTATCAGTCTGCTTTTTGTAGAACTGTCTGGTATGCGTAAAAGCGCTTCCGCCATGCACATTAATGCCAAACCTTCTTGTGTGCTTAAACGATAAGTTCTCAGCAAACTTTCAATACGCAAAGGATTTAATTTTCCTTGCCTTAATTGATGGATAATACTTTGTGCATTTTTTGTCGCTATTTCATGGCAATTCTCTATAGAAGCGTATTGATTTAAAAGATTCTCAACAGAGATTTTTTCATCAATACGGTACCATTTTTCGAGCTGCTCCCATAACTGAGACAATTCAACATTCAAAAAAGTGGGAGCAAACATTATTTTATTTCTCCAAAATGGTCGGAACGGCGGGATTCGAACCCACGACCCCTATCCCCCCAGAATAGTGCGCTACCAGGCTGCGCTACGTTCCGAATGTGTAAGAATATAGCAAACACTAGGGTACCCATTCAAGGGCTCTAGCTGTTTCGCATTTTTTCTATTTCTTTTTCTACAATTTCCTCAACAAGTTTTCTCAAATTCTGATCAAGCCAACTCTTAATCAGAGGAGAAGCAAGCTGATTCAGCAAATCATCAGCTGATGGGGTTGCTGGCGTCTGTATTGAGGCAACAATCTCACTTTTTAAACGACTAAAAGGATTTTCTGAAGAAGAATTCTGTGAAGCTTGATAAGAATTCATCGCTGGCTGAGGATTAGTTTGATCTGTCAACGCTTTTTCAATTGGTGTTAAAGGCGAAATCGCAGAAGATGTCATTTGCAAATTCACCGTTTCAATTGGAATAACCTCATCGGTCAAATGAATGACCTCTGTTTCGTAAGATTTTTTTTCTACAGTTTCTTCAGCTAATTGCTGTGGCTGAGTGCTACTTTTTGGAAGATTCTGCCCCTCGGCAACATAGCTTCGAATAGATGCTAAAATCTCATCCATGCTCATATCTTGTTTACCTGTTGCTGAAGACATATACCTAGCCTTAATACCTTTTGAGTTATACTAGCAAAATTCCAATTGTTTGGAAAAGAGCAGATTGCTAGTTGTGCGCCTCGCTTATTTGCTTAATCTCAGAGAAAAGTTTTCTTAAACAAACATCCAAAAATTAGATTTTTATTTAGTGCCAACTGCACACCAAGACATATCATTTACATGGGCCATTTGAATATTCTTAAGACCTGCATTTTCCATAAGCTTAAAAACCTCTTCTTTCTTCCAGTAGTTTGCAATACAAGGAAGCATTTGGTCAAAAACAATGGAACGTAAGTGCCAAAAAGTAAATCTTCTGATTAATTTGAAATATTCTATATTTCCCAATCCCATGCGAACCAACAAATAAATAACTGCGGTGGGAAATATTGAAAGAAAATGAGTAAATTTAATAGGCAATTTTGAAAATAGGATTTTTCTTATTGGGTTAAGATATTTTACAACCCATTCGCTATTTTCATATCCATAAACCCAGATTAAAATTTTTCCATCTTTTTTTGTTGCTTGAAACATTTTTGACAAAGCTTTTTCTGGAAATTCAAGATGATGAATAACTCCAATAGAAAAAGCTATATCGAATTGATCTGTATATTCGATATCGTAGGCACTCATTTTATGGACTTCTGCCTTTGAAAAATTTTTTAAATTTTCTCTAGCACTGTTCAATGATCCTTCATCAACATCGATAGCTATGACTTTTTTAGCTCCATATTTTATAGGCCATATAGAATTTCTGCCAGTACCGCAGCCAACATCGAGAAGATTTTTTCCTTTCCATTCGTGTTCAGGTATAAGCGTAGTCCAACGTTTAAATTGCTCTTCATAGATAGGAAGAATTTTATTATACAAACTCCATTCATACCCAAATCTGTCAGGAGAACCTTTTTTTATGTTAGTACCCATTAAATTCCCTTATATAGTTTCAGAAGAATCTACAATTTCTTCTTCACTCTCATCTACTTTGCTTACAGAGACAACTTTTTCTTCATTATCAATCCTGAAAATAATCACCCCTTGGGTACGACGACCCGTGATACGGACATCAGTAATTGGGCACCGAATTACTTGACCACTTGTTGTGACCAGCATGATTTGGTCTTGCTCTACCACAGGAAATGCTGCAACAACACCACCATTACGAACACTTGTAATAATGCTGTCAAAGCCTACACCGCCTCGTTTAGTAGTGCGATACTCATAGGCTGAGCTACGTTTACCAAAACCATTTTCAGTCACAGTTAGAATAAATTCTTCTTGGGCACGCAACTCTTCGAAGCGTTCATTAGTCAATGTAATTGCTACCACTTCTTCTTCTGCGTCAAGAATTTCTGGCTCATCTGTTGCTCCTTGGCGCGCAACCTTAGCCATTTTCAAATATGCATTACGCTCTTCGATGCTGACACGGCCAGGATTCAAAATAGTCATACTAATCACATAATCCTTAGGCTGTAATCTTATGCCGCGCACTCCATTTGAGTCACGCCCAGCAAAGACACGTACATTTTCAGCAACATTGAAACGATTACACAGACCTTTTTTAGTAAACAACATTACGTCATCTTTTTCTGTGCATAATTTCACAGCAATTAATTCTTCTCCAGCATCATCAAGCTTCATAGCACGTTTGCCGTTACTTGGAATATTTGAAAAGTCTTCTAACTTATTGCGACGAACATTACCTGTGTTTGTAGCAAACATTAAGAACACTTCTTGATCTTTACGTTCAGTAGTTTCTGGCAAGATTAATACTGTGGAAATTTTTTCATTAGCTGCTAATGGCAATAGGTTGACCATTGCTCTGCCCCGTGATTGAGGCGTCGCCAAAGGAAGCTCATAAGCTTTCATCTGGTACACTTTACCAAGAGTTGAAAAGAATAATACATGACTATGAGTATTAGCGATAATGATATCGCAAACGACATCTTCATCTTTAATTGTCATTGCCGAACGCCCTTTTCCGCCACGTCTTTGTGCGCGGTAAGTAGAAAGGGGAACGCGCTTGATATATCCACCTAAACTAACGGTAATAACCATGTCTTCTCGCTGGATCAAATCATCGAGCTCAAGTTTAGTAACGGCATCTTCAATGACTGTACGACGAGGACTTGGGAAAACTGCTTTTATAGCATTCAATTCTTCTTTTAAAATATCCAAAATACGCTGACGTGAACCTAAAATATCTAGGTACTCTTGAATATCTTTAGCGATATCATCTAAGTCTTTTAAAATCTTCTCACGCTCTAAACCAGTTAAACGGTGTAAGCGTAAATCTAGAATTGCATTGGCTTGTAATTCACTTAAGCGATATTGACCATCTACGCTAACAGCATCTGTATTAGCTTCAACAAGCTTAATATATGCAGAAACAGAGGAGCCATTCCAAGAACGAGCAAGCAATTGCTCTTTTGCTTCATGACGGTCCTTAGATGCACGAATTAATTCAATCACTGAGTCAAGATTGGCAACTGAAATCGAAAAACCAAGCAACAAGTGACTTTTCTCACGTGCGCGATTTAATAAATATTTCGTCCTACGGGTAATAACTTCTTCTCGAAAATCAATGAAATGCTGTAGCATGCTCTTAATAGAGAGCTGCAGTGGCCTTCCATGAACTAGCGCCAACATATTGTAGCCAAAGCTTACTTGTAACTGACTGTGGCGATAAAGTTTATTAAGAACAACTTCAGCGTTTACATCTTTTTTCAGCTCAATAACGACTCGAACACCTTCGCGGTTTGATTCATCGCGCAGATCAGAAATGCCCTCAACTATTTTATCGCGAACAAGCTCTGCGATTTTTTCAATCATGCGAGCTTTGTTAACTTGATATGGAGTTTCGTGAATGATAATAGCTTCGCGATTGCCCGAAATATTCTCAATTGTAGTTTTTGAGCGAATAACAATGCTACCACGACCAGTCGTAAATGCGTCAATAATTCCCTTACGCCCAAGCACAGTTGCCCCAGTTGGAAAATCAGGACCTGGTACATATTCCATAATTTCTTCCAAGGTGAGGTCAGGATTGTCAACCAATGCACAGGTTGCATCAACAATTTCACCTAAATTATGTGTTGGTATGTTGGTTGCCATACCAACTGCAATTCCACTAGTGCCATTTACTAGTAAATTTGGGAATTTTGCGGGAAGAACAATTGGCTCAAGCAATGTATCGTCATAGTTAGCACGAAAATCAATTGTATCTTGATCGATATCATCGAGTAATGAATGGGCAACTTTGCTTAAACGTGCTTCTGTATAGCGCTCTGCTGCCGGTGGATCACCATCCATAGATCCAAAGTTACCTTGTCCATCTACCAATGGGACACGCAAACTGAATGGCTGTGCCATACGAACCATTGCATCATAAATAGCAAGGTTACCGTGAGGATGGTACTTTGCCATCACGTTACCAACAACGTTGGCTGATTTTTTGTGTGGTTTATTATATTCTAGGCCGATCTCTTTCATCGTGTACAAAATACGACGATGCACTGGCTTTAAACCGTCACGGACATCAGGAAGAGCACGAGAGACAATGACGCTCATAGCATAATCAAGGTAGGATCTCTTCATTTCCTCTTCTAAAGAAACCGGCTTAATATCTGTCGTCATTTGTGTGTCCATAAATCAACTATTCAAAAAAGTTAGCTAAACGTTAGCATTTTTTCACAAAATTCGCACCAAAATAGTTCGATGGCATTTATTTAAAAAAAATAAAATATTAATTGCGCAGGTAGTGTAGTCTTAAATTTTCTCTGCGCTGATTGCTTATACTATCTAGAATCAAGCCGCATGCAAAGCTTAAAAAGCCAAGCATAATCAAACCCACGCAAAGAACTGCGCTTGGCACACGAGAAACATATCCTGTGGCTAAAAATTCCTGAACAACTATAATGCCCAAACCTAAGCCAGAGGATGTAAGCGCCACAGATATTAGAGAAAATAGCAAGAATGGGCGAAAATCCTTAAACAAAGACAGCATGCGGAGCCCTATTTTAAAGCCATCCTTAAAAGTGGATAATTTACTTTGGGTGCCTTCCATACGATCAAAAAAATCAGTGTCCACTTCTTTCACAGGCAATTTCAAATTTAAAGCGAACACAGATAACTCAGTCTCAATATCAAATCCGTTTGAAATAGCTGGAAAGCTTTTAATCATACGCCTAGAAAAAACTCTATAACCTGAAAAAATATCTTTAAAATTACTTTGGAATAAGAGCTTAAGCGCAAAATTAAATAGTTGATTGCCGAATTTATGCCCCACTCGGTGCGCCGTTTCTGTTTTTTCAACACGCACCCCGATAACCATATCTAGCTGATCACTCAAAAGCGTATCAACAAGCTCACGAGCACGAGAGTAATCATAAGTGCCGTCACCATCAACCATAAGATAGACGTCTGCCTCAATGCTAGCAAACATCCTCCTGACCACATGCCCTTTACCTTGACGAGGCTCAAATTTCACAATAGCGCCTGCACGCAAGGCTTCTGAAGAGGTATTATCTTTGGAATTATTGTCATAAACATAAATTTCAGCCTCAGGCAGCTGAGATTTAAAATCCATTACAACCTTATAAATGGCTTTTTCTTCATTATAACAGGGGATAAGAACAGCAATTTTAGTCATTTTTATACTCTTAATAACTTAAAGGTTTTTATCAGAACGTTAACGTTATAAACTAGGATTGTTGATATTGTCACAACTGCTTGTGAAGATGCAACCCTAAAGAAAAACTAAGAGGGACAATGAAAAAAGTAGAATTATATAAGTTTATTGTTTTTATCTGGTGTTTTATATTTTCTGTATTATTTTCCAGTAATGCCCCTTCAGAATCTAAGAACAATGCTGAAATTAAAACAATTTTTGGCCCATTAAAACTTCAAAATGAACTACTGAAAACTTACAACCTTCAATACATGCAACGATTAAAAGATGTTGATCGGTCAGGTTCTATTGCCTATTGGAATGGCGTTCCGAAAATCAGCAGAGCAGACCACTGCCTTGAAATGCTATGGCTTGTGCAAAATTTTGGAGGAGAGCTTCAAGAGCAAATAGCGGCACTTATTTTTGATATATCGGAGTCAGTTTTTTCTCAGGTAACTGATGTCGTTTTTGGAATAGCTAACTATCAAGATACGATTCACGAGTGGTTTTTACAACAAACAGGAATAACAGAAATTATCAACGGACATGACTGGACAGTGAAAGATATCACCCCCAAAAACCCTAAATTCAAGCGTCTTCACCAAGAATTCCCTAATATGTGCGCAGAAAATATTGCATATGTCCTACACACAGCCCTTGCTTTAAAAATGGTAAAGAAAGATGAGATATCCTTCATCATAAGCAAACTACACTATGAAGATGATAAATGGTGCTTCACAGCATTAAAGGCTGCAAGAAAGTTTGCAAATTTATCACTAGCACTTGCCAAAGGATTTTGGGGTGCAGCTGACCATTTAGTTGTATACCACATTACTGGCAGAATGCTAAAACGCGCCATGCTACTCGGCAGAATTACTGAACACGATATTCATTTCGGAATAGATCAGCAAATCTTGGATAAGCTTAATGCTTGCGACGACCCTGAAATCACACGATTAATAGCAAAGGCTAAAATTCCAAAAACCGCTTATCGCATTCTGAAAAATGGCGAGGGAACGCCAGATTTTGTACCAAAAGCTAAATTTCGAGGAATTGATCCTTGGATTTTTTATAAACACTCAAAAAAATTTAAACGCCTATCAGAGTCTCAATCTGTTCCTGACAAAAAATTTGCAAAAGAGTTTATGCGAGCAAAAAAATCATGCGAAAAAGGATACAAAATTCAGCTGAATATCGATTGACTTTTTTTTAGGCTTCGTTAGCCTTAGATAAACTTCTTATACCTTATTAATATGCAAGCATTTTTTGATTTTTTAAAGCATCACCAGATTGAATTTGTTGATTTTAGATTCACAGATATTCGGGGAACTTGGCATCACATGACTTACCCAGTAAACGCTGTAGATGATACTTTATGTGGCCATGGTATATTATTTGATGGATCATCCATTGCAGGTTGGTGCGCAATTAATGAATCAGATATGTTATTAAAGCCAGACTTTGGTGCGGATCTATGCAATGTTCGCCTAGATCCTTTTTCATCATACCCAACAGCTATTGTTGTGTGCGATGTGCACCATCCGCAATCTGGAAAACCTTATGACAAAGACCCCCGCCAAGTTGCAAAGAATTGTATCGCTTATTTGCAAAGCACTAAAATTGCTGATCAAGCATACTTTGGTCCAGAAGCTGAATTTTTCATTTTTGACGGCGTTGCATTTCAAGCCAATCCTGAAAAAACTTCCTATGAAATTCGTTCCGATGAGTTTCCAAGTCAAAATGGTGCAGCATTAGGACAGGGTTTTTCCCAAAATCATGGATATCGCCCCAGCCATAAAGGTGGATATTTTCCTGTTCAACCTGTAGATTCTGCACAAGATATACGGTCTGAAATGCTTTTAAAATTGGCAGAAATGGGATTGAAAGCCGAGAAGCATCACCACGAAGTGGCACCTGCTCAGCATGAATTGGGAATCGTTTATAATACACTTGTAAAAATCGCCGATGAAATGCAGATATACAAATACGTGGTCCGAAATGTTGCGCATTTGTATGGTAAAACAGCGACCTTTATGCCAAAGCCAGTACTTGGAGACAATGGGTCAGGCATGCATATACACCAAAGTTTATGGAAGGGCTCTGAGGCACTATTTGGTGGAGATAAGTATGCTGGACTTTCTGATACGGCGCTATTTTATATTGGCGGTATTTTAAAACATGCAAAAAGTTTGAATGCGTTTACTAATCCGACAACGAATAGCTATAAGCGACTTGTGCCAGGATATGAAGCGCCGGTTATTTGCGCCTATTCCGCGCAAAACCGTTCAGCTGCTTGCCGCATTCCCACGGTGAACTCACCTAAAGCAAAGCGTGTTGAAGTACGTTTTCCTGATGCAACGGCAAATCCTTATCTGGCTTTTTCTGCAATGCTATTGGCTGGAATTGACGGTATTCAAAACCGTATTCATCCGGGCGATGCTCAAGATATTGATTTATTCGAAGAAAAAGATGTGGCGAAAAAATTACCAACAGTAAGCGGAAGTTTGTGCGAATCATTAAAAGCGTTAGAGAATGATCATGAATACCTAACAAAGGGTAATGTATTTTCTAAAGCCTTGATAGAATCACATCTTGAAATGAAGTGGAAAGAGGTGTATCGACTTGCGCATCATCCTCATCCTCTAGAATTTGAGATGTATTATAATACTTAACTCATGCAGTATCCCTACGAACAGAACGCTTGATGATGCAACCTATCGAGTGAAAACTGTTTTTGAAATGATTGCACTATAAAGTAAGGAATATTCTTAATCATTAAGCGTTTAATATCAAAAATGTCAAAAGATATCAAAAACTATAAGTATTTTTTTATACCTATTTTTCTTGGGCTAATCTCTTGCCAATTTATTGGGCCAAATTCTTCCCAAAAAAACGATAACGATAGCGATGCAACTTTTATTTACTATCAAATACTTGAAAATCATCCTGGTGTTTATAATCAAGAAGATCCAGAATTTAAAAATAATTTAGATACACATTATCTAATCGCCAAAAAATCTCTAAATCAGGCCAAAACAAAAGAGCAACGAAGAGCAGTCCTTGAAAATTTTGCGAGAAGTTTTAACGATACTCACGTTTGGATAAGTTGGCATAAAAAAGATAATATTTGCTCTAAAAAACTAGAGAGAGATAAAATTAGCATCAAGAATATTTTTCCAAAAATAGTTTGGATAAAATTAAAGACTTTTGATCTAAGACAAGCAGAAAGACAGCTACAAACATTACTAGAGAAAATCGCTTCATATCGAAACTACTCTGCTATCGTGTTCGACTTGCGAGAAAATTCAGGAGGGAATTCTGATTATGGAAGCAAGATAGTCAGAGCGTTATTTAGCGAAAAATACGCAAAGCAACACTACACCAGGGCAACAGCAGAAACATACGTTGATTGGCGCGCCAGCCTTGATAACCTTTTTCATATCCAGCAATTACTAAAATCTTTTCCAAATGAATGGATTAAAAAAACTGAAGACGGTATGAAAAAAAGTTTAAAAAATAAAGAAATTTACTATAGAGAATTCTTTAATAATCTCTATTGTCAGAATACTGGAAAAAACCCTGTCCAAGCAAAAATTATTGTCATTATTGATAAGTACAATATGTCTGCTTCTCTTGATTTTGTCGACGAACTAAAAATGATGCATCATAACATTACTTTAATTGGGGAAAAAACTAAATCGGATCGACTTTATATGGAAGTTAGAACAGTAAAGCTGCCAAGCAGATTGGGAGAGTTTTCTTTTCCGATCAAAGTTTATCGTAAGAGAATTCGTGGCGATAATGTTTCGTACTATCCAGACTTTGAGATAGATACAAACTGCACTCAGAAACTAGAAAATTTTGTCATAGATGGAGTAACGAAATTAAAATTTTAAAAACTAATGCTTTGGTTGAATATCTTGACGCACTGCAATTCATGCAAGAAGCAATTCAGGGTATTCGCCAAGGAAATGAGGAGGTGATTTGGTTTTTAGAACACCCACCTTTATATACAGCAGGGACTAGTGCGAAGGATGGAGACTTATTAGATTCTTCTTTGCCTGTTTTTCAAACACAGCGAGGCGGTAAGCATACCTACCATGGCCCAGGACAACTTATTGTGTACGTGATGATTGACCTTAAAAAAAGAGGCAATGATGTCCGATTGTTTGTGCAAGCGCTAGAAGAATGGATTATCAATGCATTAAAAGCATTTGGGCTGAATGGCATGCGCAAAGAAGGTCGTATTGGTGTGTGGTTAGATGACGAAAAAGGTGAGCGCAAGATTGCTGCTATCGGCCTTCGCGTAACTCATGGCGTTACCTTGCATGGATTATCACTAAATGTGAATCCTGATCTTGCACACTACCGAGGCATTATTCCTTGTGGATTAAATGGATTTGGAGTGACTTCTTTGCAAGCGGAAGGAATCAATATAAAAATACCTCAGGTAATAGATATCATGAAAAATGGTATCCCAAAAATTTTTAATGCCTAAAACTTAGAAAATTCTCGTATAATTAGAATGAGAGAATTGCTTGGGACTAGTGGACCTTGGCTCTTGCTTTCTCTTTGAAATTAGGGTAATCAAATAACGATTTTAGGTAATTTTCAAAAACCATGAACATACACATTAAAAATTTAAGAAATGTAACTCTGCCAGCTCATGCGACAGAGGATAGCGCAGGAGTAGATTTAAGTGCAGCAATTGATGCACCAATTATTTTAGAGCCTGGAAAAAGAGCTCAAGTTCCCACTGGAATCGCTATTGCTTTGCCAAGAGGATATGAAGCCCAAATTCGCCCGCGGTCAGGGTTGGCACTTAAGCATGGTATTTCTATACTAAACACACCAGGCACTATTGATGCTGATTATCGCGGTGAAATTATTGCGATTGTTATTAACCATGGGGAAGAACCTTTTGTGATTGAACCAGGCATGCGCATTGCCCAAATGGTGATTGCGGCGTATCAACGAATCTCATGGGAAGAAGTTGCAGATCTTGATGACACAGCGCGTGGCGTTAATAGATTTGGATCAACCGGATGTTAAATCGTTTTTTTGTTTTATTTTTTTTCAGTGCTCTTTGCGCTAACCAACCTCAAATGCTACCAAGGTTTGCGTCTCTAAGATCAAACTCAATTCACGTGCATGTAGGACCCGGGAACAACTATCCCATTGAGTGGAGATTTGTACGCCAAGGCCTTCCGGTTGAGATTATTGCGGAATTTGATACATGGCGAAGGATTCGCGATCATCAAGGGACCGAAGGATGGGTACACAAAAGCTTACTTTGTGGGAAACGCACAATTATAGTTATGGGAAGCGTGCAAAATATTTATGCCAAACCAGATTCTCAATCATCAATTGTTGCGCGCAGCGAACCTGGCGTAGTTGCAACAGTTATAGAAGCTCAACCCAACTGGTGCAAAATTGAAATTCGCAATGATCAAGGACGTTTTAAAGGGTGGGTTTCTCGCAAGCAAGTTTGGGGAATGTATGCAAATGAAACAAAAATTTAGCCATTAAAACGTGATGCTAATTCCTCTTTTTGGGCTGAAGGCAAAGTAGACTTGCTCAACGCTTCTTCGGTGAACTTCTCATATCTTCCACCTAAATTATCTGCAAGAAAACGCTCTACGACACCATAAAATGCAATATTATTTTCAGGACGAGCAAACCCGTGCCCCTCATCCATAAATAACATGTAAATAAACGGCAGATTTTTTTCCTTCATAGCAGTAACAATCTGTTCTGATTCTGCTTGCTTGACTCTTGGGTCTTTTTCTCCTTGAGCAATTAAAATAGGTATTTTAATTTTATCCACGTGCGTTAAAGGCGAGCGCTCTATTAATAATGCTTTGCCTTCTTCTGTTCTTGGATCGCCAACTTGTCTGTATATAACTTTCATGAAAGATGCCCAATAAGCAGGAAATGTAGCAAGAAGAGTTTGCAAGTTTGACGGCCCAACAATATCTACAGCACAATTAAATACGTCACCTGAATGTGTAGCCCCCCAAAGAGCTGCATAACCACCGTAGCTTCCACCATAAATGGCAACCTTGGTAGGGTCAGCAATGCCTTCTTTGATAGCCCAAGAAACAGCATCTAGAAGATCTTCATGCATCTTACGGCCCCACTCTTGGTTACCTTTAGAGATAAAAGATTTTCCAAATCCTGTAGAAGAACGAAAATTCACTTGTAAGACAGCGTAACCGCGATTCGCAAACCATTGAGCTTCTGCGTCATAACCCCAATCATCACGTGCCCAAGGGCCACCATGCACCAAAAGCACTAGTGGCATCGGTCCTTTTGCATTAATTGGCCTTGTTAAATACGAAGGCAATTCAAGACCATCACGCGCTTTAACAACAATGCATTCCATTTTCGCTAATGTGTATTTTTTGAGCGCATCTCGACTATTAAATAAGAAGCTTAAAACTTTTTTCGCTTTTTGATACAGGTAATACGCAATAGGCCCATCATCTTTTATCTCTGCAACGATCCACAAGTTATCATCCCGCGTTCTACTGGTAACATTAATATCACCCTTCAGTGTTTGCTTTATGATATTCAGGTGACTTTCAATTTCTTTATCGAAATACACCCACTCTTTGCGAAGATAATTCATTGAATACGCTTGGATAACACTTGTGTCAGGGGCAGCCATCATGCCATCTATTTCAGCTTTTTTTGCTTCACCTAAAATTTTTTCAGCATTTGTTTTTAGGTTTATTTCCTTTAGTACATTAAGATCACGTTCGCGACTATCAAGCATGTACAAAGTATTGCCATCTGACGTTAACCCTAATATTGATGTGGTATAAATATCTTCTATACCTATTTTCAATATACTTTCCCAAGTGTACTGCCCTGATTTATCATCAAAAATAACTTTGAAACTTTCAGCTCCACCATCGGCTGTTGTTTTACTTGCAAAGCGCAAATTGTAATGATCATCAAAAGTGTAATCACTAAACTCATGATCATTTTTTAGGATCAACGTTTTCTCGCCAGTGCGAATG
The DNA here is from genome assembly GCA_018062345.1 of Pseudomonadota bacterium. Taxonomy (GTDB): domain Bacteria; phylum Pseudomonadota; class Alphaproteobacteria; order Paracaedibacterales; family CAITNM01; genus CAITNM01. The sequence continues at coordinate 56,070 of JAGOSL010000008.1, forward strand.
TTTAAACGGTACACATCATGCCAAGATTGATCGCGATCATTTAACCCAATAATTATTTCTTCAGGAAACTTATCAGAAACATGATAAATACGCGCCGTAGCTTTTTCCGGAGTAAATATCTTATCTTCTTTAGTAGAGAGGTTCACTATATGAATACGCCAGTTCTCATCACCACCATCATCTTTAAGATAAGCAATGTGTTGATTATTATATAACCAGAAATACTGCCGAATCCCTCTGCCTGTATCTTTGGTAACAGGACTACATTCACGCGGTGTATCAATGTTAGCCACAAAAATATTTAATACACCATCTAGGTTAGCCAGATATGATAAATGCTTACCGTCAGAGCTAAGCTTAACTTGAGCCCTCTCAGGATTTCCAAATAGAACTTCTCTTGGGATTAGCTGAATATCCATGCTCTGTTTCTCCTGTTTTTTATATAAAAAATACCCTAACCCACTGATAATAATCGCAATGAACAATACTGCTATTTTTTTCATGAAAATCCTTACCTAATTATCATCCATCTTTAAGGCAGCAATGAATGCACTTTGTGGAATTTCAACATTTCCAAATTGCCGCATGCGTTTTTTACCCGCCTTTTGCTTGTCTAGAAGTTTGCGTTTACGGCTAATGTCACCACCATAGCATTTAGCTGTAACGTCTTTACGCATAGCAGAAACAGTTTCACGAGCAATAATTTTTCCACCAATTGCAGCTTGAATGGCAATTTTAAAAAGTTGCTTTGGAATAAGGTCTTTCAGACGAGAGCATAACATGCGCCCTCGGCTTTCAGCGCGAGCTTGATGCACAATCATTCCAAGGGCATCAACAGGTTCAGCGTTAACCAAAATACTGACTTTTGCCAAATCCCCCTCACGATATTCTTCTATTTGATAATCAAATGATGCATATCCGCGAGTAATTGATTTCAAGCGATCATAAAAATCAAAAACAATTTCATTGAGGGGTAGACGGTACACAACCATGGCGCGATTGCCCGCATAAGTTAAGTCTACCTGCTCTCCGCGTCGATCTGTACAAAGGTTTAGAACGGACCCCAAAAATTCATCAGGCACCATGATGGTAGCTTTAATCCACGGCTCATCAATGCGTTCAATTCTTACCACATCAGGCATATCAGTTGGGTTATGCAGCTCAAGCACGTTCCCATTTTTCAGATGAACTTTATAAACAACGCTTGGAGCAGTGGTAATAAGGTCTAAATTGAATTCACGCTCAAGCCTTTCTTGAATAATTTCAAGATGCAATAAACCTAAGAATCCGCACCTAAAACCATAACCTAGAGCAGCTGACGTTTCTGCTTCGAAATGGAAACTTGCATCGTTTAGGTGAAGTTTGGCCAAGCTATCGCGCAGATGTTCAAATTCTGCTGCATCGGATGGAAATAATCCACAAAACACTACTGGAACCGAAGGCTTGAAACCTGTCAGAGCTTCTGCTGTTGGTTTTCTTTCATCGGTAATAGTATCACCAACTTTACAATCAGCCACACTTTTTATGCTAGCAGTTATGAAGCCAATTTCGCCTGGATTTAGCTCTTTTAAAAGCTCTTGTCTTGGCGTGAAAAATCCTGCTCGATCTACATCATAAACAACACCAGCATTCATCATTTTAATACGTTGACCAACCTTTAAAACACCTTCCATGACACGCACCAAAATGATTACACCAAGATACTGATCATACCAACTATCAACCAAAAGAGCCTTTAATGGTTTTTTAGCAGCATCAAGATCATCAGAATTTCTAGGTGGAGGAAGTTTTTGAACAACGGCTTCCAAAACATCTTGAATGCCTATGCCTGTTTTAGCAGAGATTAAAACAGCCTCTGATGCATCCAGACCAATGACATCTTCTATTTGCTGTTTTATGCGCTCTGGCTCAGCCGCTGGCAGGTCTATTTTATTGAGGACAGGAACGATTTCATGATTATTATCAATAGCTTGATAAACGTTTGCCAATGTCTGGGCTTCAACACCTTGACTTGCATCAACCACCAATAACGAGCCTTCACAGGCAGCCAAAGATCGACTCACCTCATAGGCAAAATCTACATGGCCTGGTGTATCCATAAGATTTAAAAAATAGGTTTCCCCGTCTTTTGCTTTGTACTTCAAACGAACAGTTTGAGCCTTGATGGTAATGCCCCGCTCGCGCTCTATATCCATAGAATCAAGGATTTGGTCCTTCATATCTCTGGTTTCAACACCACCACAAAACTCAATAAGACGGTCGGCTAAGGTTGATTTTCCATGATCGATATGAGCCACGATCGAAAAATTTCGAATATTTTTCACTTTAATAATAACAACAATAGAAACAGCATAATACTAAGGCCTTGCAGCACAACACGCAAGCGCATAAAGCGACTACTAAGTTGCAAACGATCTGCTCTTTTTGAAAACATGGCGCTTAATCCAAGCAAAAGGACTAAAGTAGTCGCTGCAAGTGAGCAAAAAAATAAAATCTCTAAAACGCTTTTTACCATAAAAATACAAAAAATTTCTAAGTAATTATCTTCAAATTAATGAATTTGTTAAAGAGCATTATTCATGTTGAAATTAAAAATTACAACAACTAGCAAATTGAAGAAATCATTTTCAAAAAGACATATTTTTTGATTAACTTCATCTTTATGTGCTAACATTCATAGCTCGTTGATAATCGTAAATAGAATTTTGGAGTAACATGTCCTTAGCAGCAAATAAAGTGAAAAAAAGCAACCTTAATAAAAATGAAGAAATGAACACTCACTCTTCTTTAAAAGCATGGGTAGTACTTTCTTGCTGTCTAGCGTTTTATCTGTATGAATACATTTTACGTGCATCGCCTGGAGTAATTACCAATGAACTAATGTCTGATTTTGGAATTTCAGCTGGTTCTGTTGGAATTCTAATTGCATTTTATTATTTTGCTTATGTGCCCCTACAAATTCCATGTGGGGTTATCACAGATAAATTTGGTCCTCGCAAAGTTGTGACTGCTTCGGCTTTTCTTTGCGTAATTGGAGCAATTATTTTTGCAAAGAGTTCTTCTGTGGGTTTTGCTCAACTTGGCAGATTTCTAATTGGTGCTGGCTCTGCTTGTGCATATATCTGCAGCTTGAAAATTGCATCTGTGTGGTTTGATAAGTCAAAATTTGCCTTCATTGCTGGCATTTCCATGATGATGGGAACTTTTGGCGGTATATTTGGAGGCGCACCGTTTGCCCACCTTGCAAATGCGCAAGGCTGGCGATCAGCAATGCTTATTGCTGCTGTGGTTGGTGCTATCGTTATGGTAATTGCTTGGTTAGTTGTAAGAGATAGGCCTGCCTACAAAACTACCAAAACTACAGAGGGTGGACTTTTAGATGGGTTAAAGATCATCGCCGCAAAACCTCAAAATTGGTTAATTGGTTTATATAGCTTAATGATGTTTTTACCGTTGTGCGTATTTGCTGAATTGTGGGGCACACCGTATTTAATGCAACGTTTTGGTATCAGCAATGAAATAGCTTCTTATGGTGGAATTATGGTGCTAATTGGCTATGCTTTTGGTTGCTCAGTAAGTGCTAAACTTTCTGATTATTGGCAAAGTCGCCGCAAAGTTATGTCTTTATCAGTGACTTGGACATTTATTGGTTTTGCAACCGTTTTATATGCTCCAGGGCTTTCTTTTCAATCAGTATTAGCTTTTATGTTTTTTTCCGGAGTTGCTTCTGGTTTCTCAATTTTGTACTTCACCGCGGTTCAGGAAAACAACCCAGTCAAATACAGCGCAACATCTGTTGGGTTTACAAATGCCCTATGCATGACCAGCGGCTTTGTTTTTCAACCTCTACTTGGAAAATTAATTGATTACTCATGGGATGGTAATTTTAGCTCTTCTGGCGCTCCTGTTTATGCCCTCAAAGATTATCAGTTTGCTTTTACTGCAGTTCTTTTGGCCTTTTTACTCGGACGAGTAATCATATTTTTTGTAAAAGAAACTTATAAGAAAGAATAATACGCCCAGCTTGCTTATCAATCAGAGCTAATATTTTTGTTATATTGGCTCTAGTATGTTATCATGCGACCTTCGACTTGAGAGATATGGGCTTTTAGGGAATGAGCTTGTGACCAAACAAAAAAATGTCAGTAGTTATGAAACTACAACACAATCACGCTACAAGAGCATCACAGCTGGTGCTTTGGCCACCATGTTTGAATGGTATGATTATGCGGTTTATGGCTATTTCGCAATAATTATTGGAAAAAATTACTTCCCTCATACTGATAAAATTATAGAGATTATGTCAGCTTTTGCAGTGTTTGCCACTGGATTCATTATGCGGCCGCTTGGAGCTATTCTATTTGGTTACATTGGTGATAGGTTGGGGCGCCGCCAGGCGCTTTCTTTATCAGTTGTCTCGATGGCAATCTCAACCTGCCTACTTGGAGTTATTCCTACATATCACCAAATCGGGATTTTAGCGCCAATCTTTTTGGTAGTCATACGCTTAGCTCAAGGTCTAGCAGTTGGCGGTAATTACGGCGGGTCATTTGTTTTCGCTATTGAACACGCACAAGACAACAAAAAAAGTTTTGCGGGCAGCCTGGTTATGGTTGGAGTAATTGTTGGCTTTTTAATGGGCTCGGCTGTAGCTGTAATTTTTAGCAACATATTAAGTGAAAATGATTTACAAATTTGGGGTTGGCGAATTCCATTTTTGCTTGGTCTAGTTGCCTTATTTGCCGGTGTTTATATTAAAAAACACACAGAAGAAACTGAATATTTTCAAAATATGAAAAACACAATTAGTGAAAAAACCAGTTTGCCGATTATTACTATTTTTAAAGAACATAAGCAAAAAATTTTTCAGGCTATTGGCTTTATCTTGTTTGATGTGGTTGGCATTTATGTTTTGTTTTCTTTTATGACAACCTATTTAACAACCTATGCAAAAATCCCCGCTCAGACTGCTTTGCAGATGAACACAGCGAATTTACTTTTCATGATTATATGCATACCTATATTTGGAATAGCAGCCGATAGGTTTGGCTACAAAAAAATCATGTATTTTGTTGCGTTTTCTTTTTTAATTTTATCCTACCCAGCATTTGTGATTTTCTCACAAGGTGAAGTTGTGCAATGCTGGTTAATGCAACTGCTTTTTGCCATTGTTATGGCAGGTGCTTATGGTGTGCTGCCTGTCGCAATTGTGGAATTATTTCCTGTGGATGTGAGATATTCCGCCAGTTCTTTTGTTTGTAATATCAGTGCCGCTATCTTTGGTGGAACTGCACCATGGTTTTGCACATGGTTAATCTACAAAACAGAGCTATTAACAGCTCCTGCATTTTATTTGATGCTAATTAGCATTTTTGGCCTTATAGCAATTCAATCAATGCAATTCGTTAGTAAAAAATAGCAATTTAGCGGGTAGCGCCAACAAAAATTAAGGAGATTTTGTATGAAATTGTCAGACATGCGTGGCTCAAGTGCGCATAAAATTTTGCCTCCAACGAACAAAAATCGCAAACCTGTAACCATTAATGCTTGGGCCGTTTGGGTAGCTGCAGCAATTTTTTATTGGTACGAAATGATACTAAGAGCTGGCGCTAGCGTTATGACACAGGGCATTGTGGATACGTTTACCATTAATGCTACTCAGCTAGGGTTACTAACTTCCTTTTATTATTACTCATATGTCTTATTGCAAGTTCCTAGCGGCATGCTACTTGATAAAATTGGCCCCAGGCTTGTTATTACATTTTCATGCATTTTATGCACAATTGGCAGCTGGTTTTTTGCAACAACCAACAGTCTCGCAACAGCTGAAATTTCAAGATTTATAGTTGGCGCCGGCTCTGCATGCGCTTTTGTTGCCTGCTTAAAGCTTGCAAGCGATTGGTTTTCGCCAGCGCGCTTTGCATTCATAGCAGGATTAACAAATATGCTTGGCACGTTGGGCGGAACATTTGCTGGGGTCCCCTTAGCGAAGCTGGTTAATCATACAACTTGGCAGCAAGCAACAATATGGCTTGCTTATGCGGGCATTATTGTGACAGTTCTTTGCTGGACACTTATTCGCAACAAACCAAAAAATAAAAAAGAAGATACGCTAGAGCCAACAGTTCGCTTGCGGAAATCATTAATGATTCTAGCGTTTGATAAGCAAATAATTTTGGTTGCAGCTATAGGTGGATTAATGTATGTGCCTGTTTCTTCTTTTGCAGAACTGTGGGCCGTTCCCTTTTTGATGAATTCCCTTGCGATAAATAATGAGTGGGCTTCTTTTGCGAATACTATGATATTCATTGGCATGGCTGTTGGCAGCCCAATTATTGCAAAGTTAGCTTTCAAGCAAAAAAGTTATATCAAACTTATGAAATCATCAGCAATTGCTAGTGCTGCATGCTTCTTGATAGGGTCCTATGCGCAAAGCATTGGATATTTTCCAACTCTTATTGCATTATTTTTAGGTGGGCTTTGGCTTGGTGGTCAAGTTTTGTGCTTTAGTGTTGTAAAAGAGCGCGTGCCTAATCAAGTGAGCGGAACAGCAATGGCATACACTAATGCGATTGTGATGCTAAGCGGGGTTATATTTCAACCTATGATGGGATGGCTTTTAGATAGAGGCTGGACAGGTGATTTAGATGGAGCTGGTGCAAGAATTTATTCTGCTGCAGATTATCATCAAGCAGTGCTAGCTGTTCCCGCTTGTTTAGTGTTTAGCTGGTTCTTACTAAAATTGTGTAAGGATACTCACCCAAAGCTTAACTACTAAGACAACCCAAGGTGCTGTTTAATCTTTATTATGTCATGCCAAACTTGAGCTTTTTGACCGGGTGAGCGCATTAAATAAGCTGGGTGATAGGTTGCAAAGCAGGGAATAATATCCCCATAGCGAGTTTTATATTCATGAAAACTCCCTCTTAGCTTTGTTATTCCTTGATTGGTTTCAAGTAATGTTTTTGCAGATACTCCACCTAAAAAAACCAACAATTTGGGTTTTACTAAATGGATGTGTTGCTCAATAAAAGGCAGACAAATAGCGATTTCATCATTAGTTGGCGTGCGATTTCCTGGTGGTCTCCATGGTAAAATATTCGAGATATACAGCTTGTCTCTGCCTAGGCCGGCCGCAAGAAAAATCTTATTAAGTAGCTGACCGCTTTGCCCTACAAAAGGCAAACCTTGCGCATCCTCGTCTGCTCCGGGTGCTTCTCCAATTAACATTATGTCGGCTTTTGGGTTTCCGTCACAGAAGACCGTGTTTAATGCTGACTTTTTCAGTGCACAGCCAGTAAATTCATGCATCGCATTTTTGAGCTCTTCTAATGTTTTGCAATTGTAGGCTGGATGCTCAGATGAGGATTTATTTGGTTCTGCTTGAGCACTGGGCAGCGCATTTAAATTTATCGGTGTATCTTGATAAATATAATCACATCCGATCAATTTTAGAGAGTTACGCATAAATAATTGGCATCGAGTACTGGAAAAAATGTACCAGCTTGCAAGAGAAATTCCCAGAAAATAAAAAACCCCACCGAATAAATCGATAGGGTTTTTAAATTAAATAACGGCGTCTTTATTTTTCAATTTTAGCAACGACACCGGCACCGACGGTACGTCCACCTTCGCGAATCGCAAAGCGTAATCCTTCATCCATCGCAATTGGCGCTATCAACTCTACTTTCACATTCACATTATCTCCTGGCATCACCATCTCGGTACCCGCTGCCAACGTCACTACTCCCGTTACGTCTGTCGTGCGGAAATAAAACTGTGGCCGATAATTCGTGAAAAACGGCGTA
>JAGOSL010000023.1 GCA_018062345.1 Pseudomonadota bacterium
AAGACAGTTTTCCTCTATTCCTAAAAGAGTGCGAATGGAGATTTAACAATCCAAATCCAAAAGCTCAATTAACCCAGCTAAAGCAATGGGTTAAAGGCAAACTAAAATAGTTATCTAGGACACCCCTTTGAATTAAATATTAGAATAACGATCTGGCAATATTGGATGCTTGTGCAGTTATGAATAAAAAACAACAGGTTTTAAGGATAAAATTTTGCCTATCCACAGAGATTCAAAATTTACACATTAAGATTTTTTTCAGATTTCTTAAGTGATGGCATAATGATGGGCTGAAATTGGTAACTGGCATTAAGAAAAACATATGGGTTTATTCACATCTTTTCCCCTACTTGCTTATGTTTTGAAATCTAATGAACTTGCATCAAACCTCATAACATATCCCCAAACTGATATTATTAATCTTGTCATTTTTCACATGGAATATTTTTGATGCTAATTATTGAAATATAATGAAGAAATGTATACATTATAGAACAAAGATTAATAAGCAGTGAGTTTCAGTTTTATGTGTAATTATTTTGTAAGGTTTTTTCACGCTTTTTTGATGTTGATTTCTTGGAATCATTTTGCTTTTTGCACGAGCGCAGACTATGAATTTTCTGAACAATATAAAACTCTTTATCAAGAGTATGCAAAAGATACAAAAAAATTTGTTACAGATATAAATGCTGAGAAAGAAATGTTTTATAAAACATATGAAAATAACCAGCTAAAAGGGAACACTGAGATGGTAATACATTATGCAGTTGAAACACAGATCATATGAGTAATGTTATACATAAAATGCGTTACGAAACACTTGTTTACGCTTTTACTTTTGCAAAAGAGCACCATACAGAAAGATCCTTTTTCCTAAATGCTTTTCCTAGAGAAGCTCATTGCATTCCTTCACAAGTAACGCCTGTACAATCCTGGTTGATGGCTGAAAAGGAAGCACTTAAAGTTTCATCTTCAGGGGTTGCTGAACAAAAGCTGAGCATAAATATTCGAGATTTATTTCAAACCAATGCTTTTCTTGGTGCGCGCATGCATAATATCATCTTGTATTGGTTTGCTCCTAGATGCATTAATTTCTTTCAAAGTAAGTACCCTGTTATAAAATCGATGTCGCTACGTGACTATGAAGAATATCCTCAAAATTTAGCCACATACTTTTCCGAATTTGAAGAAGATCAAGAAGAAATAGACACTCAGGCGTCAATTTTTTCTGCAGAAATTTACGACCTTTTAGGGAAAGAAGCTAAAAGTAGGTTTATTGAATTATGGAATGCTCCAGACGTAAAAACGCAACCTCTTCATCGATACCATCTATCTAGAGAAAATGCCACTTTATATACGGAAGATTCTTATATTTGTGTGAAATTTTCAGATGGAATAAGCACGGAAAACATCGCTGAAGCAGACGTAAGTCTTGTCTACATATTGAATTTTGTTCTTAAAGATGGCGTAAACATTTATATTGATACGAGAGAATATCTAAAAAATCAGTTTAAGAAGTCTTTTGTGAAAGAGCCACCTAAGAATGCTACTTAGATCTCTTAGTCTAGCAGCGAGACTTCGAGAAGAATTGCTGCGCAAAGCTAATGCTTGACCTAGGGAATGCGTGCATGTCATGACGAGGCCTGCGGCCGTGGCGATCACACTGGATACTTAGGACAATCAGATAACTTGCTCCTAATACCCCACCCGCAGTCCTAAGTCTTGAGCGCCTTCCGCTTCTGCTGCTACACCCGTCAGCAAATCAAGCAATTTCGCTGCATTAAAACACTGAAGATTATCACTTAAACTAGAAGATCCGTTAACCATGGCTATTGGCACTTCGGAATTCCAAGCAAGGCGTATCGGTAAGCTTAGGGAGCTTACTAAATCAAGTTTGCTTAAGATGAGGTGACGCACACTGTATTGCCGGATAAATTGTGCATATTGATTAGTGAGCCTTACACAGCCATCGCAAGGAATTACTAAAACGGGGTCAAATACGAATTTTTCCACATATGGAATAATCCAGTCGATGTCTTTCGGCGAGCTTAGATTTATTCCTTGGGTATCGATAAGTTTTATTACATCTGTTTGAGTGCGGATACTATCTTGAAGTGCTTTCCAGCCTTCTTTACCAAAGTAGTATGGAACATCTAGCTTAGCAGCGTAAGCCTCTAGTAATCCTTGGCCTGAGGCTTTAAGGGTATCCATGTTGTAGATTTCAACCGGGCGTCCAGCTGCCTTTAAAAGAGCTGCAACTTTGGCCAAGATTTGGGTTTTTCCTACACCATATGAGCCCAAAAAAACAACAGGTTTTAGGGATAAAATTTTGCGTATCCACTGAGATTCAAAATTTACACATTCTGACAAAGATTCTGAAAGATTAATCCCTGTAAGTGTTAGATATGGAGACAAACGCTTCAGCCAGAAATCTTGAAAATCTTGCCCTAAGAAGTGTTGACTACAAATTTCTTCAACTATTTTTATTGCTGATAAGGGATTATCAATAAGATTTTTCTCAGATTTTTTAAGTGATGGCACAATAATGGGCTGATCCCCCTCAAAAAGTGCCACGGTTACACGAACTTGCTCATTGATTTCTTCTGTGCGCTCAATGGCAACTTCGTCACCGTAGCGTTTTTTGACTTCTATCAAAGCCTCATTTAATGTAGGAGCCGTAATTGTAATTTTTTGCATGCGTAAACCGAAATTTTACTGATTGTGAATTATCATAGTACTAGTTTAAGTGTAAGAGTTATTGAATGAGTTTTACAATACGTTTGCTAATTTGGTTTAAAAGCCGACTTATAGGGCTAGATAGCTATGGAAATCGCTATTATGAAGAAAAATCTAGAAAAATTTCTGATGGAAGCAAAGCCCGAAGATGGGTTATTTACAAAGGAGATTATGAAGCAAGTAAGGTTCCACCAGAGTGGCATGCTTGGCTACATTATCGGGCTGATCAGCCCTTACAAGGAAACGTTTATGCTTGGCAAAAACCTCACCAACCTAATTTCACAGGCACATCGCAAGTCTGCCGGCCTGCACAAAAAAAAGATATAAAGGTTATCAAGCTGCCCACAAAAATTAACCAGACATATGAACCTTGGAATCCTAATGGATGAAAAATATTATGAGGTAGTGGCACAAGAGCACCACAATGGCCTTCGCTTAGATAAATTCTTAACCCTTACAACACCTTTTAGCAGAACGCGCATTCAAGATTTGTTAAAGGAAGGTGCGATCGAGGTGAATCCCGAAAAACCTTTTGATGCGCATACGAAAGTTAAAAAGGGTGAGAGCTACGCAATAACAGAGCCAGCAGCAATGGATGACGAGCTTGTGCCTCAGGATATTGCGTTAAATATTTTATTTGAAGATGAGTACCTTTTGGTTATTAATAAGCCGGCTAATTTTGTTGTGCACCCTGCCCCTGGCCATTATGATGGCACCCTTGTTAATGCCCTATTATATCATTGTGGAGATAGCTTATCAGGCATTGGTGGCGTTAAACGTCCAGGAATTGTTCACCGCTTAGATAAAGACACTAGTGGTATTCTTGTAGTTGCAAAAACTGATGAAGCTCATCAAGGACTATCAAAGCAATTTCACGATCGGGAGGCTTATTTAGAGAAAATTTACTGGGCTATTACTTGGGGTGGGGTGTATCCAGCCTCGGGAATTATTGATGCCCCCATAGGCAGACACCCCAGAGACCGACAAAAAATGGCTGTTACAAAAAATGGTAAGTGCTCCAAAACAAGCTACAAGATTTTAAGAACTTTTACATCAGTAAAAGATTCTCAACAGAAAATTAGCCTGGTTGAATGCAATCTTCACACAGGCAGAACGCACCAAATTCGGGTGCACTTGCAGCATATTGGCATTCCCATTATTGGCGATGAGGTTTACGGAAAAAAGCCTAAGCTGGGGTTTTGGGCAGAAGATGTATATTTATTCTCTCGGCAGGCTTTGCACGCGTATTCGTTGTCATTTGCACACCCCATCTCGCACCAACAGCTATCTTTTCAAGCTCCTTTGGCAAGCGATATGAAACAATTGCTAGGGGCACTGGAACAGTGCAGCATTCACACCTGACACGTAACCCTAAATTCCAGAATGAAGCCTTGGGGAAAAAATTGAAAGAAAATGAATGCCAGTACTAGGCGAATTGTTCTTGCAAACAATTCACTGTCAAAATTAACGTTTTGTTTATATTAAACCTTTATCATAGAACTAATAAAAATATATTTTTATTTATTTTATGAAAATTTTAAGTATTGTTCTTGCGATTTTTGTCTACACGAATTCTGCTTCTGCCAGCAGTTGGCTTAGCTATGGTGGCGCTTCAGCAAAAACTGCTTCTGTAACTAGTACTTCAAAAAAAAAAACATATTCAAAATCTACTACTTCAAAAACCAAAAAACCCTCTAACGTAAGCTCTGCAAAGTCTGGTAGCAGCTGGTTTGGATCAGGCAAAGCTTCCACCACAAAAACTGCTTCTGGAACTAGCACTTCAAAGAAAAAAGGATATTCAAAATCTACTACTTCAAAAACCAAAAAACCCTCTAACATAAGCTCTGCAAAGTCTAGTGTCAGCTGGTTTGGATCGGGAAAATCTTCCAACACAAAAACTGCAAAAGCGCAGTCTGATAGCAGCTGGTTTGGATCAGGCAAAGCTTCCACCACAAAAACTGCTTCTGG
>JAGOSL010000009.1 GCA_018062345.1 Pseudomonadota bacterium
TTCAACAAACTTCGGATCCGCAACATCTAACGGCATTGTAGACTTTGTCAGTTGCTTCCCTTACCTTGTCTCTCTGCCCTCGCAAAGTATCAAATACGGTACCACTAAAGCGAATGTGGTTTTTTATCTCTTGTTTCTTTCCTTTCTTGTTCCTGGTTCCCGGCCTTCGCCGGGACGACTTAGTGTTATTTCTTAAAAGTCGACTTTGGATTTTTGATCTTCGGGAGAGCTCTTTCCCTTGGGTTTAAAATCCTATTTTACGATCTCATGAAATAGGTATTTTGGCAAAAAATAAAATAGCCCATACCTTGACACCTTATACAGACTAGTGTTGCGGACAAAAATAAATTTTATTTGGAATTATAAACTATTAAAAGCTTCCTTGATTGAATGTATGTGCTTTTCTTTTTCACTTAGCGCATATTCCTCATCAACACCGCAATACCAAACAGGACGAGGCCAAGCTTTATCTGTATTGTAACGCGCTACCACATGAACGTGAATTTGGGAAACTGCATTACCAATGCTTGCTATATTTAGTTTTGTGGGACTATAAAGCTGACGCATTACCGAACTAGCCTGACAAATTTCATTCATTAAAGTTTGCTGGTCTTGCGGGCTTAGGTCAACGATTTCAATCTGGTTAGTATTGGGAATTAGCATTAACCAGGGAAAGGCAGCATTATTGTGTAGCCGAACTTGGCATAAATTAAGATTTGTTATAAACGTTGAATCAGCTTCGATTTGAGGATGAAGATTAAAGGCATTCATGACTAAATTTTTTTCCATAAGGGATCTTTTAAAAGTTTTAAAAATTCTTCGTGCTCTTGGAATTCATTTTGATTGACAGCAAATGTACGAGGTTCACGAAATTGCTTGTGAACCACTAAAGGGTTTTCTTCGGATTCATCTTGCTTAAATAGATGAGCTTGCCGCCCCCCCATCAGTTCAATGTAAACATCGGCTAGAAGCTGAGCGTCCACAAGCGCTCCATGCTTAGTTCTTTTCGCAAGATCTATGTTGAAACGCTTACATAGAGCATCCAAGTTAGCTGGCTGACCTGGAAACTTTTTTCTAGAGATAATAACTGTATCTATCGCATCACTAACCCTTAAAAGGGGCATTTCCAAGCGGCTAAACTCTGCATTAATAAAACCAATATCAAAATTAGCATTGTGAATAACAAGGGTTGATTCTTGAATAAACTGATAAAATTCGGATGCAATAGACGCAAAGGGCGAAAAATCTTTTAAAAAATCATAGGTAAGCCCAGAAACAGCTGAGGCACCTGCTGACACATCTCGTTCAGGATTTATATAAGTATGGTAAGTTTTCCCGGTTGGTACCCTGTGAAGAAGCTCAACGCATCCAATTTCTATAATTCTATGGCCATCTTTGTGGCTAAGACCAGTGGTTTCTGTGTCAAGAACAACTTCGCGCATGAAAATTTGAGGTTTGGCTAATCTTTTTTTAATTTATCACTAAGCACTGCAAAAGGCGACGGTTTTGATTGCTTTTCTGTTTCATCAAACTCTCTGTGATCCCCTGATTCACCGACAAGCTTCGGTTGAGTTGGTAAGCTTAGGGAGAGATATTCAAGGGCTAAGTTTCCAATGTCGTATTCCCCGTCTTTAAACACATCACAGTCAATATCTGGATGAGCAGCCTCATAATCATCAAGGCGCTTTTGCGACGGAACAAGCATCACAAGAAAGGGCTCACTAATAGTAGTGGTTACTGGCTCGTAGCTGACGACACTTGGCTGCACCACAACAGCATTAAGACTGCCATGCACTTCGTATGAACCGTTAATTAACTTTGTAACCTGAGACTGAACTGTAAAAGATTTTAAAGCTAGCAAATCAAAAATTTCTATAATTTGTGCGCACTGTTCTGGAGATGCATTAAAGGAGGTAGGCCTGCCACGATTGGCTGCATCTTCTAAATCGATAATATGAGAGAAAAAATCCACAATAGACTCAAACAAAAAAAATGGCGGGAGTGACGGGACTCGAACCCGCGACCTCCGGCGTGACAGGCCGGCGCTCTAACCAACTGAGCTACACCCCCGGTTTATTACCCAGGGCAATGTTCTGAAACTAAACAATAGCATTTTTTTTGTCAAGTAATTTCCAGAAATTTTGAACAAATCAGAAAAAATCATCAGGCATTTCAGTACTTATTAAGTGTTGTGCATTTTAATATTTAATTAAATTTTTTAATTTAGATTTATTCCATGTAATCTCAGTTTATTCATAGGAAATTCTAAATGAAAAGCGTAAAAATATTTTTTTTAACTGTATTATTTTTGAGCAATGCAGACTCAGTATACTGCATGGATATTGAAGGCTTAGATGAGCCTATAGTTGCTGGAGTTATCTGCGGAGGATCCGGGGCACGTCTTTGGCCGGTTTCACGAGAAGATGAACCAAAGCCTTTTATGCGTGTTGTTGATGAACGAAGTTTTTTGCAACAAGCTTTTTTAAGAGGGGCTGAAATCCCAGGTGTTTCCAATGTTTTAACGGTTACAAATCAAGCCATTTCTTCTCGGGTGCAAAAGGATTATTCAGAAGTGCTTGATTCAACAAAATCAATTACTCAGCACTTTGTACTTGAGCCTTGTGCCAGAAATACAGCTCCGGCTATAGCAGCGGCATGTTTGTATGCTCAAACACATATTTCACCCAATGCCATTTTGTTAATTTTAGCAGCGGATCATCACATCTTAAATCAAGAAGCATTTTCAGCGGCTGTTGCTAATGCTGTAAATCTTGCAAAAACTGAAAAAATTGTTACGTTTGGAATTACCCCAAGATCACCTGAAACGGGATATGGTTATATTGAATTCGATGGAACAAATGTTGTGCGCTTTGTTGAGAAGCCTGACTTAGAAACAGCAAAAACATATGTAGATTCCGGGCAATTCTTATGGAATTCAGGAATGTTTTGTTTCAAAGTTCAAAAAATGCTTACTGAAATGCAAAAGTTTTGCCCTGAAATTCTTTTAAAAACTCAAACAGCTGTTGGTAATGGTTCTTTCTTAGATGATGGATTTTTTAAAAAACTTACCCTTAGGCAGAGCGATTTTGAGCAAGTACCATCTGATTCGATAGATTATACAGTGATGGAAAAAACATCAGACGCTGGGGTTGTACCGTGTGACATAGGGTGGAGCGATATTGGTTGCTGGCGCTCATTGAGTGAATTAATACTGACTGACGCTTCGGGCAATCGTATTTCCGGAGATGTTGTTACAAAAAACACAGAAAATTGTACCATCCTTGCTAGTGATCGCGTTATTGGGACAGTTGGGCTTAATAATTTAGCTATTATTGACACACCAGATGCGTTACTTGTTGTAGATAAAAACTCAGCGCAGGATGTAAAAAGTATCGTGACAACCCTTAAGAGTAAAGAGCATCCAACTTATAAGACTCCCAGCACAGTTACGCGCCCTTGGGGAACGTACACTGTTTTGAGTGAAGGACCCGGTTTTAAAGTAAAATCTATCATGGTTAATGTTGGTGGAAAATTAAGCTTACAAAGCCATGAACATCGCTCGGAAAATTGGACTATAGCTTCTGGACAAGCAAAAGTGCTTAATGGCGAAGATGAGTTTGAGCTAGGTGTGAATGGATACACATTTATCCCAGCAAAAAACAAGCACAGACTTGAAAACATTGGGCTGACTCCGCTTATTCTTATTGAAACACAGACAGGAGGGTATTTAGGCGAAGATGATATTATTCGCTATGAAGATGTCTATGGGCGCGCTTAGTAGGTCTAAAAAGTTGTTGTAGGTTAAATTTGGGCTTTTAACTTTTTGGCTAAATTTAAAAAAGCATGCTAGAATGCGATCATATGGAAAAGGAGAATAATTATGTCCAACAAAATTGATCCAACCACACGTGCAACGACAGGCGCCTGGGATATTGATGCAGGTTTACGCACGTACATGCAGCGTGTTTACAACTTTATGGCTTTGGGCCTGAGTATTACAGGTATAACAGCATATCTAACCTCACAGTCACCTGAAATGATGCATCTTATATTTGGGACGCCTCTTGTGTATGTGATAATGTTTGCGCCTTTAGTAATGGTGTTTTATTTTAGTGCACGGATAGGAACAATGAGTTTTGCTAGTGCTCAGACATTATTTTGGGTTTTTGCTGGTGTACTAGGGCTTTCATTAGCCAGTATATTCCTAGTGTACACAGGACAAAGCATTACGAAAGTTTTCTTCATTACTTCTGGGATGTTTGCTGGTACCAGCCTTTATGGATACACAACCCAGCGTGATTTAAGCAAATTCGGTTCATTCCTGTTTATGGGATTGCTTGGAATCATTATTGCGAGTGTTGTGAATTTGTTTATGCAAAGCGGACCTATGCAATTTGCGATTTCAGTGCTTTGCGTGCTGATTTTCACAGGCTTAACAGCTTATGATACGCAAATGATTAAAGAAATTTATTATGCAAGCGATGACAGCGAAACAATGGGGAAAAAAGCCTTGTTTGGAGCGTTGCGTTTGTATATGAACTTCCTGAACTTGTTCTTGGCTTTACTACAATTATTTGGTAACCGTCGCTAATTTAAGTTTCTTTAAAGTCAAAAGAGCCGGGAAAATTCCCGGCTCTTTTTTCATGAGAAATTTTTTTAAAGAACGTCGGCTTTTTTAAAAACGGTATTTATCTCTTTTAAAGATTTTCCAATTGCTTCTATTCTAAAATTATCAGACCTATCCAATTTTCCTACATTAATGTAAGAAGCAAGAGCACCAACCTTTTCATAATTAGAAAGCATATCTACCAGCATTTTTGACTTGAGTGAATGAATAGCTTCTTGAGACTCAAAACATCCTTCCGCAACATGCGCAAGAGTTTTTAATATTACATTTTCTTTACATGCCTCAGCTAAAGCCTCAGCAGATAAATACACCGGTAACATTAATCTATCCATTTGGTTTACTGACCTTAATAATAAAGGGACAGCAGCCTCTAGATGCTGACGATCTGCTAGCTCAATCACATAGCTTTGAACAAATACCATGTGATGATGTAAAACATCAAGATCATGCGCTGTTAGTCTGGCAGCAGCCACTTCAGAGTTTTCTTTCAATTCTGGAGCAAGTATGCAAGCACTAAATGTTACATTTGCTAGCGTATTACTTTTTTTATACGAATTGGAGACGTTATTAAGTGTGCCCTCAATAGAACGCAAAAATGAATACCCATTCATGCTATAAGCTATTTCCTTCATGCCCACTAAAAATTGCTGACTTAATGGCACTTTTGGAGCAGAATTTTCATCGTATTCCCATTCGCTGTCTCTGGGGCCAGCTCCCTCGTAGGCTTGTATTGATATTGATAAAAATATACTCATAAGAACCCTTTGCATAAAAATACTCTCTATAAAGCTTCCAATTAAAGTAATAGAGCAAAGGAGCTAAATTTCAATAGATTCTTATTAATTTATTTTTACAATATTTAACAAACACTTAATATTCAATGATAAAAACCACACAAAAAATATAAAAATATTTATTTTGTTGTTTTTTTTATTAAGGTTTTGTTTGAGTTGGTTAACGAATACTTAAATCTTGTATATAGCTAATTCATCTTAAAATGATTATGTTTTTTGACTGCACTTAACTGCGTTATTGATTCCCGCTTTCGCGGGAATAACTAGAGAGATCGGCTATTGAGCTGAATTAGTTCTCAAAATTCTTTGCAAAAAACTCATTTAACAGCCTGACACCATAGCCAGTAGCACCCTTGCCCGTTAAAGGCTTAGAAGCTTTATCCCAGGCCATGCCAGCAATGTCTAAATGCGCCCATGGGGTATTATTGACAAACCGCTGAAGGAATTGAGCAGCAGTAATACTGCCAGCACCACGGCCTGACCCAATATTTTTCACATCTGCTACGTCAGAATTAATGTCTTTATCGTAGGCCTTCCCCATAGGAAGGCGCCACAGTGGTTCACCAACAGATTCTCCTGCTGTTGTAAGCATTTCACTGAGTTTGTCGTTATTGCTGAATAATCCAGCGTATTCGTGCCCTAGTGCCACAGTAATAGCACCTGTAAGCGTTGCTAAATCAATCATATACTGAGGCTTGAACTTTTCTTGTGTATACCAAAGAGCGTCTGCCAATACTAAGCGCCCTTCTGCGTCGGTGTTTAAAACTTCAATTGTTTGGCCCGATAGCGACTTAACAACATCAGATGGGCGTTGAGCTGACCCTGACGGCATGTTTTCAGCCAACGCCATAACCCCTACAACATTGACTTTCGCTTTGCGCATTGCCAAAGATTTCATGAGCCCTAGCACAACACCGGAACCTGCCATATCATACTTCATTTCTTCCATGCCATTAGATGGTTTAATGCTGATGCCACCAGTATCAAACGTAATACCCTTACCAACTACTGCAATAGGCTTACTACCACGCTTATCGCCCATCCACTGCATGATAACTAATTGAGACTCACGAATACTGCCTTGCCCCACGCCAAGAAGCGCGCCGAAGCCAAGCTTTTGCATTTCCTTTTCACCTAAAACCTGAACCTTTACGCCAATTTTTTTTAGTTCCTTAGCGTATTTTGCCATAATTTCTGGATATACTACGTTTGGTGGCTCAGACACGACAAGTCTTGTGAGGTGATTTCCGCCAGCAATAGCAGAAAGTTGGTCAAAAGTTTCCTGAGATTCTTTAACAGAAGGAGTTACAAACACTAACTCACTTAATACGGGGATCTCATCTTTTTCGCGTTTTGTTTTGTATTTATCAAAGCGCCAAGAACGTATAAGCGCACCAGATGCAATGTAGGCGATACACTGCGCAACAGGCAAATTTTTGACTCCAGGTATATCAGACAAATCAATAATGACTTTCTTTTCACGCAGGGAGTTTAGGCATGCAAAAAGCTTTGCTCCAATTTTTTCTAGAGCTAGGGAAGTATGATTTTTTGCATCTCCCAAGCCAAGCAACATAAGCTGCCCATCTAAACCATTCACAGATGGTAAACGCAGCACTTGTTCTGCTTTTCCTGTAAATTCTGCATTGTTTGCA
This sequence comes from Pseudomonadota bacterium, assembly GCA_018062345.1. Taxonomy (GTDB): domain Bacteria; phylum Pseudomonadota; class Alphaproteobacteria; order Paracaedibacterales; family CAITNM01; genus CAITNM01. Next base: position 7,074 of record JAGOSL010000009.1, read on the forward strand.
GCTGCTTTTAAAGAACCTTTAGCAAGCGTATCTAGGGCCTTAGCAACATCACCAAATTTTCCTCCTTCATAAACTCCAGCTACATGCATGTAATTTTTCGGAGCTTTATCAGTAAATAGTATTTTCATGATTATCCTTTTTGTTGTTTTAGTAATCTTGCCTTAGAAACCGCAATTGCTGCAAGGTTAACTAAAGTTCTAGGTCGAGCAGTTGGTGTGCAAATATGCGCAGATTCCTTGATACCCATAAGAATTGGACCAATTGTCTGACCATTTGCTAAAATTTTAATGGTATTAAGAGCGGTATTTGCAGCATCAATATTCGGCATTACCAAAAGGTTAGCTGGGCCACTTAGCGTGTTTTCAGGAAACAGGCGAGCACGAATTTTTTCATCAAGCGCTGCATCAACATGCATTTCCCCTTCTATTTCAAGCTCTGGAGCTCTGTCTTTAATAATTTCCATAGCTTTGCGCATTTTTTTCGCTTGAGGATGATTTCCTGCGCCGAAATTAGAATAAGAAATTAAGGCAGCTTTTGGTTTTATACCAAATAAGCGCACTTGTTCAGCAGCCATAATTGTGATTTCTGCAAGCTGTTCTGCTGTTGGATCAATGTTTACGTAAGGGTCAGTTATAAATAAAATTCCCCTTTCAACTTTACGGTTATCAACAGCTATTGCAGAAAGTGCTGCACAGCGTTGCTGATTTTCAGCAATTCCAAGAATAGACATAAGAGGAACTAAATGATCAGAGTAATTACCATTAGACCCACAAATCATTGCATCCACATCGCCTAAATGTAACATCATGGCAGCAATCACAGTTGTGTTGGTACGCATAATTTCTTTGGCATTATCTGGCGTAATGCCTTTGCGAACCATAATTTTATGATATGATTGCCAGTAGCTTTTATACCTTGAGTCATCTTGAGGATTAATAACTTCGAAGTCGACATTCATTACCAAGCGCAAACCCAGCTGTGTAATACGACGTTCAATAATTTCAGGCCGTCCTATGACTAGAACTTTGGCTATTTTTTCATCACGAATAGTTTGCATGGCTTGTAAAACCCGCTCATCTTCTCCTTCTGAAAAAACAAGCCTTATGTCGTCCACGTATGCTTTTGCTGCCGCAAAAATGGGCCGCATAACCATGCCTGACCTGTAAATTGCTTCCTTTAAGTGGTTACGATATTCTTCCCAATCTTTAATTGGTCGCGTTGCAACCCCTGAATCAACTGCTGCTCTTGCTACAGCGTAAGATAGCTCTACAAAGAGCCTTCGATCAAATGGCTTTGGAATAATATAGTCACGGCCGAAAGTTAGGGTTTCCCCTCCATATGCTGCAACCACAGAATCATCGCACTCGGCTTTAGCAATGTTAGCAATGGCATCGACACAAGCTACTTTCATTTCATGATTAATGCACGTTGCACCAACATCAAGCGCCCCCCTAAATATATATGGAAAACACAGAGCATTATTAACTTGATTAGGATAGTCTGTTCTGCCTGTTGCCATAATTGCATCATTTCGAACTTCGTGTACAACTTCGGGTCGAATTTCTGGTTCTGGGTTGGCAAGAGCAAAAATAATAGGATTGTCAGCCATGGATTTTACCATATCAGCAGTCATTAAACCTGCACTTGAAAGCCCTAAAAATACATCTGCGCCCTTTATGGCTTCTTCTAAGGTACGCAGCGGCGTATCAGAAGCAAGCGCCTGTTTTGAAGCATCAAGATTAGGTTTGCCTTTAAAAATAACCCCTTCTCGGTCAAGGACTATCAAATTTTGGCGACGCAAGCCTAGCTTGATCATGAGCTCTAAACAGGCCACAGCTGATGCACCAGCGCCAGAAGCCACCATTTTAATTTTGTCTAAAGACTTTCCTGAGATTTCAAGAGCATTTTTCATGGCTGCATTTACAATAATGGCCGTGCCGTGCTGATCATCATGCAAAACTGGAATATTCATTCTTTTTGCAAGTTCACGCTCTATATAAAAACACTCTGGCGCTTTAATATCTTCGAGATTGATGCCGCCAAAAGTTGGCTCTAACGCTGCTATAATATCAACAAGTTTCTGAGGGTCTGTTTCATTAATTTCAATATCAAAGGCATCAAGGCCAGCGAATTTCTTAAAGAGAATGGCTTTACCTTCCATCACGGGCTTAGAAGCTAACGCACCAATGTTTCCAAGGCCCAAGACTGCTGTTCCATTACTGATAACGGCTACTAAATTTCCCCGTATTGTATAATCAGCTGCTTTTAATGGATCTCTAGCTATTTCCAAACATGGCTCTGCAACTCCTGGAGAGTATGCAAGTGCAAGGTCATGGGGGTTTGTGAGAGGCTTGGTAGCAGTGATTTCTAGCTTACCCTTTGGGTGCTGCGAATGATACTTTAAAGATTGTTCGTAAATACTGCGTGGCATGATTTCAGACTATTTCCCCAGGAATGCTTTTACTTTTTTACTACGATATCAGCGGTTATAGCAAAATACGAGTATAAATTATTCACTAAAGCAGATGGTATTCTATAATTTTGTTTGACTTTTTTCAAAAAAATATGCACAATGTAATTACATTTAGAAGGTGTAATTATGCAGATTGACGTTATTAATATTGGCAATTCAAAAGGGCTGAGATTACCAAAAGGAATTCTAAAGCAATGCGGCATTGAGCAAACTGTCAACGTTAAAGTTCAAGATAACACACTGATTATAACTGCTTGCTCTGCCTTGCGTAAGGGCTGGAAAGAGGCGTTTCAAAAAATGGCATCTTGCGAAGATGACCTTTTGCTTGACGAAGATCACAGTACGACTTTGTGGGATGAAGTAGAGTGGCAGTGGTAAAATACAAGCGCTTTGATATTTTGCTAGTGAGCCTGGATATGACAAAGGGGCATGAGATTCAAAAAACAAGACCCTGCGTGGTGATTTCACCCGATGAAATGAATGATTATATAAAAACTCTGATTGTTGCCCCAATGACAAGCCAAACGAAGGGATATCCAACACGCATAAATGTTGAGTTTTCCAATAAAGAAGGGGAAATAGTTTTAGACCAAATTCGCACTATTGATTATACGCGTATTGTCAAAAAATTAGGAACTCTTGATAAAAAAACTGCAACAGCTGTTCTTGAAACCCTTAAAGAACTTTTTTCACCATAAGCATTACGTATTGTTTTTATTAATAAAGCTTTGGCCAGAAACTAAGATAAAATTAGCCCTTGCTTAAGAAAGTTTTCACTTTTTCCGCCACGATATCAGCTGTTATACCAAAGTGACTATATAAATCATCTGCGGGCGCTGAAGCACCAAATGAGTTCATGCCGATGAATAAGCCATCTTCACCTAAATATTTCGGCCAAATTCCTTCACAAGCAGCCTCTATTGCGACCCGAAAACCTCTACCCAAAACCTTGTGCTGATAGCTCTTTGGTTGCTTTGCAAACAATTCCACACAAGGCATAGAGACAATTCTTGCCGCAATACCATCGTTCTCTAGTAAATTTTGTGCGTCAATGGCTATGGAAACTTCCGAGCCGGAAGCTATTAAAGTAACCTCTGCCTTTTGATTTTCTGCTAAGATGTAGCCACCTTTTGCACAAGTATTTTCCGCATGATCTGCTCGGCCATTACTTAGATAAGGCAATTTTTGGCGCGTTAGCACTAAAACTGACGGGGTAGTTCTATTTTGAATAGCTAGCTGCCAGCATTCTGCCACTTCGGTTGCATCCATGGGACGAAACGTTAAGACGTTTGGAATGCAACGTAGATGCGCTAGATGTTCAATGGGTTGGTGAGTTGGCCCATCTTCACCCAGACCTATTGAGTCATGAGTAAGAATATAAATGACCCCCTGCTCCATTAAGGCAGATAAGCGTAGGGATGGTTTTAGATAATCTAGAAAAACCAAAAATGTTCCCCCATAAGGAATAAAAGCTTTTGAAAGACTTAAGCCATTCATGATGGCAGCCATTGCGTGTTCGCGCACACCATAGTGAATGTAATTTCCTTTATAATCTGGTGCTGTGACTGCTGTTTGAGCTTTTATTTTTGTGTTGTTTGACCCAGTTAAATCAGCGGACCCCCCAATTAAGGCAGCATGAGATGCTATGACTTCTAAAACTTGTTGCGAAAGCACACGCGTTGCCAAGCTTGGTTTTTCAGTTTGCACCTTGTTTTTGTAGGCATTAATAGCTTCATCAATATCATAATACGGCGCTCGCAATGCCTTTTGCACATGATTTGGAGTTTGGAGTTTCCATTGATTATATGCAGATTGGTGGCGTGCCCCAATTTCTGCCCAAGAAGTCATAATTGATTCAGGGATGTGAAATGGTTCGTGCGGCCAGTTAAGCGCAGCCCGCGTTGCTTGTATTTCTTCAGCCCCTAAAGGAGAACCGTGCGCTTCGCTGCTGTTTGCTTTTGTTGGCGCACCAAAACCAATGGTAGTTTTACAAGCGATCAAGGTTGGCTTGTTGCTTTTTTTTGCCTTCGTAATAGCAGCATCTATGGCATTTTCATCGTGCCCATCAACACGTTCAGCATGCCATCCGTAGGCTTGGAACCGCATTAATGAATCATCATTAAATGATAAACTACATTTTCCATCAATACTGATGCCATTGTCATCATACAAAACTATCAATTTGTTTAGTTGCAGATGCCCAGCAAGCGAGGCTGCTTCATGGCTAATACCTTCCATTAAGTCACCATCGCTTGCAATGACATAGGTATAGTGATTAATGGCTTCTGGATATTTAGCGTTAAGCATACGCTCTGCTAATGCCATACCAACTGCGGTTGCAATGCCCTGCCCTAGTGGACCGGTTGTTGTTTCTACACCTTTAAGGTGTCCATATTCAGGGTGTCCCGCTGTTTTTGAGTGTAACTGACGGAAATTTTTGAGCTGGCCAATGGTTGCTTCGCCGTAGCCCGTTAAATACAAAAGGCTATAAAGCAACATTGAGCCGTGACCAGCGGACAGAACAAATCGGTCACGATTTGGCCAATCAGCATCGTTGGGATTAAACACCAAATGTTTTTCAAACAAAACAGTTGCCACATCAGCCATTCCCATAGGCATGCCAGGATGACCTGAATTAGCACGTTCAACGGCATCAATACTTAAAAAACGAATGGCATTGGATAATTCACGAAATGATGTCATTGGGGGAGTTTCTAATAAACTTTGGGCCATTATGTCGTAGTTTTAATAGTTGGCCAAGAGTTGAAAAAAAGATGTAATCAAACCTTGGCACTATTGAGCGCTTCTTTTAAGTTCTTCTTTTAACGTATTCCCGCAAAGGTATACCTACCAAGAAAACGGTCAAAGAATATAAGGTCATTTCCAAATTAATTGAACTTAGGACCCACAAACAAAACATAGTTGATGCAACCCCTAAGAGCCAATGTTTTGGTTTTGAGTGTGCGTAGTCTTTTAAAAATTTCAAATAGGCCAACGTACATGCTAAATACACGATCAACACAAGGGATGAGCTAATTGAGACTACAAAATTGAATTGCTCAACTAGGCTTTCACTAAGAGAAAGCATCATAAACGGTATGGTACACATTGATGAGATAATGATCGCAGCACTTGGAGCGCCATATTTATCTTTTTTTAAAAATATTTTTGGAAATATTCCATCTTGCGCTGCGCCATAGGCGATGCGGCCGCCAATGAGCATCCATCCGTTCAAAGCACCTAGCGCACAAAGTATTCCTGCACCTGCTATAAAGTTTTGCCAATTACCGCCAAATATAGAAGCTGCTAAATCTGCATATGGAGCCTTTGAGTTAGCTAGTACATCGCATGGAATGTGACCAAGCATACTGACGGTTCCTAAAATATAAATACCAGCCGCAATAAGAGTTCCAACTATAGTTGCTTTTGGAATAGTTTTACGCGGATTTTCCACTTCCTCACTAGGAACGGTTGCCGTTTCAAACCCCATGAAGGCAAAAATCATTAGAAGAACAGCGCTTGCCATGGATGAAACATAAGGTTTATCAATGCACGGCGTTGCGAATAAGCATTCAGATTTCACAGAAAAAAGCGCAATAAGGGGTAAAATAATAAGAGGCAGCACTTTAACAAAAGTCAGCACCAGCTCAACGCGCCCTGCAAAGGAAATTTGGCAAAGATTAACAGCTGTAAAAACAACTATAATAAGGACTTCAATTCCCATTAGAGCCGGTTTTGAAAGAGGCCCACACACAGTCGTTAAGCAGCCCATCGCAGCAGAAACCAAAGCTGCGTAACCGATCCAAGCTAAAATCCAATATACCCAGGCAATATAAAACCCTGCATTTTTTCCAAATGCTTCTTCTACATAAACATGGGGGCCGCCAGTTCTTGGGTGTTTACTGCAAAGCTGGCAAAAAACCAGGGAAAGAAGAATGGCCCCAAATGATGCCGCCACCCAGCCCGCAAATGATATAGACCCATAGGGTGCTAAAATGGCCGGCAACATTAATACACCGCTGCCTACTAAATTTCCCACTACCAAGGCAACAAGCTGCCAAAAACCAAGCATGTATATTTTTATATTATTTACAACAGAGGGCAGTGTACAAAAATCTAAGCTTTTTGAAAATCGAATAATTTTGTTGGGTGTGGATTGCATAAAAAATAAATATGCGGAAGACTTTAAAAGTGACTAAGCAATATAAGAAGGAATTTTATAATGAAAACTTATTCACTACATTTTAAAAAGACAAACACACAGAAGGATTAAAAGTATTTAATCAACAGCAAGTGAGGACTTAATTATGAAAAAATTTTTTAATCGCATTTTATATCGATTTTTATTATGTGGAGCTTTAATTAGTAGCGGAATATATGCAAGCGTTGTACATAGTGAAAATTCGTTCAATCCAGTTGTTTCAGCTGAGGCTTTTGATGGAAGAACCCACAAACCTTCAATAGAAAAATTCCCGAGTGATGTTCTAGATATCGCTGATTTCTTAACTCAACATCCTGAAATAGTTAAAGAGTGCAGGGATCATGGATTTGGCCTTAGCTATGTGCAAGACATAGCATTAAAAATAAGAGGAGAAGGTGATCTTTTTATTCCTGCGATAAATGAAGCCGGGGTTATCTCGCTCATAGAAACAGGAACGGGTGAGTCAAAAGTACATTTGTTTATTGACTACAATGATTGCTCTGAATATTTTTCAGAGGCAAATATAGAGACACTTAACAGCAATGGATTTAATATTATTTCCAATGGCGATGGCGCAGCAAAAATTGGTAAACGCCGCAATTTGGTTACTGAGGGTAAATTGATTCCAACAAGGCTAAGTTTTCCTTCTGCAGAAGATGAATCTGCGGTGCGAATTGATGGGCACGAAGTTTCGCAGTATAGAATTTTGGCTTCTCAAGTAGATAAGTTCAGTCACTTAGGAGAAACCTCCATTATACGGTTTTTTGACCCACGTGTTAGCCAATACGAAAATTTTAGCCCTGAAAAGCTTAGCCCTATATACGACGGGGTTTCTATTTTTACAGAAATTGGAGTTATATCAGTACCGTCTGATGCTTTCCATAGGGGCAATATCCGAGGATCAACCCCAACAAAAGAACAAATTGATGAATTAGCGCCATCGTTTTCGGCATCACTAGCAGCACATGGAATTACAGAAGAACTTGATATCAAAAAATGGTATGAAATGTTTGCTCATTTTATGTTTGAGGTTCCTAGCAAAGGTAATGTCCTTTTCGGCGGTCTTTTGGAGTATCTAAAAATACAGGGGCATTTTGGAGGAATTAATAGGTTTGCATTAATTGATGATTCTTACGAAAAACTAGCAGCAGCTAAAGCTTTGCTTATTGCTCGCGGAGCAACTTTGGTTGAAAGTGACGCTAGTTTTCGCATGCCTAATGGTGAGGAAATTATCTTAAGACAGTATGTGAGAAACTAATTCTCTTACAAAACAACTATTCAAACACCATTGATATCACCTCTTTATTTTGTTCTAATAAAGGGGTGATAGATTTTTAAGTGATCGTTAAATTGTTTGAGAATTGCCCGTGTTTACTTCCTAAGGGAGCTGCAAAAAAGGCCATTTTATTTTTACATGGATATGGCTCAAACGGAGAAGACTTACTTGAAATAGGGCGTGTGTGGCAAAAGAACCTTGAGAATACAGCTTTTTTTTCACCGAATGGGATTGAATCAAATGATATAAATCCATTCGGAGAAAGTTATCAATGGTTTGGATTAAATGATTTAAACCCTGTCAATATTCGTGCAGGACTTGATAAAGCCCGCCCTTACCTAAAAAGATTTATTATAGCAATGCTTGCTGAGTATAGATTACTACCTTCGGATCTTATTTTAGTGGGGTTTTCCCAAGGAACGATGGTTGCGCTTGATATGATTTTTAGTCTTTCAAAGCTTGGTGGAATTATTGGCTATTCAGGAGCCTTTTATATGCCTTCTAATATATCTTCACCATCTACAACCCCTGTTCTTCTTGTGCATGGCACTGCAGATACAGTAGTGCCATACACAGCAATGCAAGCTGCACAAACCCAATTGCGTCAGCTAGGTGTAAATGTTATGACAAAAACATGCACTGGACTTGGTCACAGCATAGATGAATCTGGACTAATGGCGGGGCTGGATTTTATACGGCACCAGCAGCAGGAACAACAACCCCTAGCTCTATAAAAGGATAACCGTGATGAATCGACCAAAAATAGCGCTAATTGGTAGTGGTAATATTGGCGGAACTCTTGCTCACTTAATAGCTCAGCGCAAGCTTGGTGAGGCGATTTTAATAGATATTGCAGAAGGAGTGCCACAAGGAAAAGCGCTTGACTTGACCCAGGCATTTGGGGCTGAAAATATGGATTGCGTTGTGTCAGGTGGACAAGACTACAGCCTGATAACAGGGGCTGATGTTGTTATTGTGACCGCAGGAATTGCAAGAAAACCTGGAATGTCGCGCAATGATCTTTTAAGTATCAACGCTAACATTATAAATGATGTTGCCAAAAACATAAAAAATTATGCACCCAATGCTTTCGTTATTGTGATTACAAATCCTTTGGATGCTATGGTTTGGCTGATGCATAAAGCCACAGAATTCCCTGCCCAAAAGGTTGTTGGCATGGCTGGAGTTTTAGATTCCGGGAGATTTAAATATTTTTTAAGTGAGGAGCTAAAGGTTTCAGTTCATGACATTCAAACTTTTGTATTAGGTGGGCATGGAGATAGCATGGTACCTATGCCCAGATACACAACTATTTCTGGAATTCCTCTTTCTTACTTTGTAGACAATGGGTGGATTAGCAAAGAAAAAGTTGAGAAAGTTATTGAGCGAACCAAAAATGCAGGTGCAGAAATTGTGAATTTGTTAAAAACGGGGTCTGCATTTTATTCTCCTGCTACTAGTACACTGCAAATGGTAGAAAGCTATTTATTTGATCAAAAGCGTATTTTGCCATGTGCAACTTACCTTAAGGGAGAATATGACATTCATGATTTGTATGTAGGAGTACCCGTAGTCATTGGCAAAAATGGCGTTGAAAAAGTAATAGAATTACCATTAGATGAACAAGAAAAAACGCAATTACAAGCTTCTGTTGCTTCGGTTAAATCCTTAAAACAGGAATGCATTGATTTGAGGCTATAAATGAATATCCACGAGTATCAAGCAAAGAAACTTTTCAGTGCCTTCGATATACCAGTAGGGGCCGGTGAAGTTGCCCAAACACCAGAAGAGGCTGTAGAAAAAGCAAAGAAGCTTGGTGGAGGTATTTGGGTTGTTAAGGCGCAGATTCATGCTGGAGGGCGTGGTAAAGCTGGTGGTGTTAAAGTTTGCAAAAGTCTTGAAGAAGTTAGAAATTACGCAAGTACGCTTTTAGGCTCAGTTCTTGTTACACACCAAACCGGCCCCCAAGGTCAAGAAGTTAGGAAACTTTACGTAGAAAGTGCTGCAAATATAGATAAAGCTTTCTATTTGAGTTTGGTTTTGAATCGAAACACTGGGCAGAATTGCATTATTGCTTCTGCAGAAGGTGGTGTTGAAATTGAGGAAGTAGCCGAAGCACACCCAGAAAAAATTCTGAACCTTAGTATTTCAGCTGCTTCTGGTATTCAACCACATCATGCACGCCGTATTGCTTGCGCTTTTGGTATATTGGATAAAGCAAAAGAACTACTAGAATTATTGCAGAATCTTTATGCATTTTATAACGATTGTGACTGCAGCCTTATTGAAATTAACCCTTTAGTTTTAACGGTTGAAGGCAGTATTCTGGCTCTAGACGCAAAAGTTAGCTTCGACGATAATGCACTTTATCGTCATTTGTCGCTTCAAGAGCTTAATGATCCATTTGAGGAAGATCCTTCTGAAACTGAGGCAAAATCTTATGATCTTAGCTATGTAAAACTTGATGGATCTATTGGGTGCTTGGTAAATGGTGCTGGCCTTGCTATGGCCACTATGGATATTATTAAGCATTATGGGGGTGAGCCTGCGAATTTTCTTGATGTTGGTGGTAACGCCGACAAGGAAAGAGTTAGTAAAGCTTTTCAAATTATTTTAAAAGATAAAAGCGTGAAAGCCATTTTGGTCAATATTTTCGGCGGTATTATGCGCTGTGATATTATTGCTCAGGGTGTTATCGCAGCAGCATCTGAAATGAAACTGGCTGTACCTCTTGTGGTAAGATTGCAAGGCACCAATAAAGAACTTGGGATGCAAATACTAAATGATTCTGGCCTTAATATTGTTACAGCAGATGGTTTAGATGATGCAGCACAACAAGCAGTTTCAGCGGTAAAGAGTTAAGCTATGGCAATTTTGGTGAATAAAAACACAAAAGTTATCTGTCAGGGTTTTACTGGAAAACAGGGAACTTTTCACAGTGAGCAAGCAATTGCTTATGGCACGCAACTTGTGGGTGGAGTCACGCCTGGAAAAGGCGGAACAACGCATTTGGATAGGCCCGTTTTCGATACTGTTTATCAAGCTGTTAAAAAAACAGGGGCAAACGCAACAATGATTTATGTGCCTGCCCCATTTGCTGCTGATGCAATTTTAGAGGCAGCTGATGCAGGTGTTGAAATTATTGTGTGTATTACTGAAGGTATTCCCATAAATGACATGGTTCAAGTAAAGCAAACCCTTGCTCTTAAAAAGTGTCATTTAATTGGGCCAAATTGCCCTGGGATTATTACACCAGATGCCTGCAAAATTGGTATTATGCCAGGCTTTATTCATAAAAGTGGCAAGATTGGCATTGTTTCAAGATCAGGAACTCTTACTTACGAGGCAGTGCATCAAACAACACAAATTGGACTAGGTCAGAGTACATGTGTGGGTATTGGCGGCGATCCGGTAAAGGGGTTGAATTTCATTGATATTCTAGAAATGTTTTATAGAGATGATGATACCCATGGAATTTTTCTTATTGGTGAAATTGGCGGTCAAGATGAACAAGTAGCTGCGGAATTTGTGGCATCACAAGCAAAAAAAGGTATAAAAAAACCTGTTGCTGCATTTATAGCTGGGGTTACAGCACCTGCTGGCAGACGTATGGGACACGCTGGAGCAATAGCTTCTGGCAAAGGGGATAATGCCCAAGAGAAAATTACTTTTTTGCAATCTTGCGGAATTGCCACTGCACCAACCCCCGCACACATGGGTGAAGTGATGAAGAAAGCCATGGAGAAAGCATTATGAGCGATGCACTTTCTGGAGATAATGCAGCGTACTTAAGCAACCTTTACCAGCAATACACTCGCAATCCTGAAACAATAGATGCTAAATGGCAGCGTGTTTTTAGGGACATAGACCCTAGATCTTCAGATGGGAAAACTAATGAAAGCGTAAACGTTAATTCAACCAACACTTTTCGACTTGTGGAGGCTTACAAAACATTTGGTCATTTGATAGCAAAGCTTGACCCTTTGGAACTTGAAGAGCGCCCTTTTCCGAAAGAATTAGACCCAGCATATTATGGGATTAATGATGATCAGATTTACGTAGATGGGAAACAAACAACGATAAGCGACCTTTTGCTTAAATTAAAAAAAACATATTGTGGTACTATTGGGTTTGAGTACATGCATATTCAAAATTCCGCTCAACGTGAGTGGATCCAAAAACGAATTGAGGACCTAACCTTTTCAAAACTTGATTCAAAAAAAATTCTTACACAGCTTACCCATGCTGAACTTTTTGAAAAATTTCTGAGTGTAAAATTTCCTGGCGCCAAGCGATTCAGCTTAGAAGGTGGTGAAAGTCTTATTCCTGCCCTTGAACATGTTTTAGAAATATACGCCCTTGATGGCGTGAGTGAAGTTTGTTTTGGGATGGCTCATCGAGGCCGATTAAGTGTACTTGTAAATATTTTGCATCAACCACTGCGCCATATTTTAGCTTTATTTAAAGGGCAAGATTTGAATCCTGATAAATTTGAGGGATCAGGAGACGTAAAATATCATCTAGGATATTCTTGCGATCGTGAGATTATGGGAAAAACGCTACACCTATCATTAACACCGAACCCTTCGCACTTAGAAGCTGTAAACCCAGTTGTTCTAGGCAAAGTTCGCTCAAAACAAGATATGAAACATGATAGCGAGCGCAAAAGTGTTGCTAGTATTTTATTGCACGGTGATGCAGCTTTTTCAGGACAAGGATTAATTGCAGAATCATTAGGATTAGTAAATCTTGAAGGCTACAAAACTGGTGGTTCCTTGCATATTATTATCAATAACCAAATTGGCTTTACCACATCACCTATCAATGCTCATTCTGGTGTTTATGCAACCGATGTTGCAAAAGCCACGCAAGCCCCAATCTTTCATGTAAATGCAGATTATCCAGAAGATGTTGCAAGAGTTAGCAGTTTAGCAGCAGAGTTTGTGCGCACGTTCAAAATAGACGCTATCATCGATTTGGTTTGTTATCGTCGCTATGGGCACAATGAAGCTGACGAGCCCTCTTTCACGCAACCCATAATGTATAAAACGATTTCTAACCATCCAACAACTCGTTCTTTATACATAAAGCATGTAGAAAACAAAGGTATTTTAAGCAATACAGAGATTAAAAGTATTGAGGAGCATACCCAAAACCTTTTGAATAAAGAGTTTGAGTTAGCCCTAGTTTTAGACAAAAAAGATCAAAAACCTGATTGGCTTCAAGGAGCGTGGGGCAATGTTCAAAACAGGGAAAATGATACTGAAACAGGTGTTGATAGTGAACAGCTAAAAAGATTGGGGCTAGCTTTATGCTCTGTTCCTGATGGTTTTTCAATTCACTCAAAACTTAAACGGCAGCTTGACCAACGCGCGCAAGCGTTGCAAAAAAATGAACCACTCGATTGGGCTGCGAGCGAAGCCTTGGCATATGCAACGCTGCTAAGCGAAGGAAGGATTGTGCGTCTTTCTGGGCAAGATTCATGCAGAGGAACATTTTCGCATCGCCATGCTGTGATTGTGGATCAGCAAAACGAAAATCGTTATATTCCCTTAAATAATCTTGGTGTTAAACAAGCAAAATTTGAACCTATTGATAGCCCCTTAGCCGAAGCATCTGTGCTTGGATTTGATTACGGATATAGTGTTGCAAATCCCGAAGCACTAGTGGTTTGGGAAGCTCAATTTGGTGATTTTGCAAACAGCGCACAGGTTATGATTGACCAATTTATTAGTTCTGCTGAGAAAAAATGGTTACGCCTATCGGGCCTTGTTATGTTATTGCCGCATGGCATGGAAGGACAAGGACCAGAGCATTCTTCAGCAAGGTTGGAGCGGTATTTGCAATTATGCGCAGAAGATAATATGCAAGTTGTAAACTGCACAACCCCAGCGAATTTCTTCCACGCAATAAGACGCCAGCTGCACAATAGTTGGCGAAAACCACTTATTGTGATGACCCCAAAATCGTTATTGCGTCATAAAATGGCTGTATCGGCCCTTAAAGACATGAGCAAAGGCACGCATTTCTTGCCCATTATTGGCGATGAAACCGTATTAAAGGCATCACGTGTAGTGTTATGCAGCGGAAAAATTTATTATGACCTTATTGAAAAATACTATGAAAAAGAAATCAATGATGTTGCTATTATAAGATTAGAGCAGTATTACCCATTTCCAGAATCACATCTAATTGAAATATTAAAACCATATGGCGATGTACCACTTGTGTGGTGCCAAGAAGAACCTCGTAATATGGGGGCATGGAATTTTCTTGATAGACGCATAGAATCAGTTTTAAAAAGCATTAACAAGAAGCATACTCGCCCACATTATGTTGGCAGAAAAGAAGCAGCTTCGCCCGCCACTGGCATTACTGGTCGGCATGAAAAAGAACAAGAAGAAGTTATTCAAAATGCATTATTTGGCGCCATACAGGAGCAATAAGTTATGAGCAATGTCGACATAAAGGTCCCGGCTCTTGGTGAATCAATCCAAGAAGCAACTGTTGGAAAATGGTTACAAAAGCCAGGTGATAGCATAGCCGTTGATAGCCCTTTAGTAGAACTTGAAACTGATAAGGTAACTTTAGAAGTATACGCGCCTGCAGATGGCTCGATTTCAGAAATATTAATTAAATCTGGGGAAAACGTTAAGGTGGGGACTGTGCTGGCAAAATTTATTCCTGGAAAAATTAAAAAAATAGAGAATGAGGTCCAAATGAAAGCTGAAAAAATAAAGCCTATTCCTGTTGAGGAAATTACTGAATCTCGCCATGGGCAAAGTAATGTTACGCAATTTATTGATTCAGCCCGGAAGGTAAATGCGAATGGTTCAAAAACAGTACGCCAAGAACTACGCGCCCCTATGAGTAAATTGCGCCAGAAGATCGCTGAAAGACTAAAAAGCGCCCAGAATACAGCAGCAATGCTAACAACATTTAATGAAATTGATATGAGCGCGATCATTGAGCTACGCAGGCTTTACAAAGATAGCTTTGAGAAGAAACATGGCATTAAACTAGGATTTATGTCGTTTTTTGTAAAAGCTTGCGTGCAGGCGCTAAAAGAACAGCCAATCATCAACAGCTGCATTGACGGGCAAGATATTATTAATAAAACATATTTTGACATTGGCGTTGCCGTTTCAACGGAAAATGGTTTAGTTGTTCCTGTTATTCGAGATGCAGATAGTTTAACCTTGGCCGAGGTAGAGAAATCTATAGCTAATATGGGAAAGCGGGCACGTGATGGAAAACTTACCATTGAAGAAATGACAGGTGGAACCTTTACTATTACTAATGGGGGCGTATTTGGATCACTTTTAAGTACGCCTATTATTAACCCACCACAATCGGCAATTTTGGGTATGCATAAAATTCAAGAGCGCCCTATGGCTATAAATGGACAGGTGGTTGTAAGGCCAATGATGTATTTGGCGCTTTCATACGACCATAGACTAGTTGATGGTAGGGATGCTGTAACGTTTTTGGTAACTATCAAAGAGTGTTTGGAAAACCCTGGTAGATTTTTGCTAGATTTGTAGTTACCAAAAGATGCAGAGAAATAATTTTATATTTCCATAAGTATGGGCTGTTTTTTTGGCTTTTTACAACTTTGCACAACGTATACACCAACTAAAATAATAAGAACACCTACATACTGTATAAACGCTATCTTTTCATGCAAAAAGATGATCCCTAAAATAATAGTAACGATTGGCTCAAATACTGAGAGAACAGAAGCTTTAGTGCTATCAATAGTTCTGATTGCTACATACACAAGGTAGATAGGAAGCACAGTAGAAAGAATGGCAAGGCCGCTGATGTTACCAATAACCCAAGCTGTTGTTGGTATATACAAGGAACCTTTGCATATGACTAATAAGGAAAATATCAAAAAATTTCCAAAGCAAATACCAAAAGTACCGCTAATAACAGATAATCCTTTAATAGCCCGCTGAGATGTATAAAAATACACACCAAAACCGAAGGCACAGGAAAGCCCCCAGCCAATTCCTTCAATGCTTAAATGCCAATTGCTTGGATCACTTAAAAAAAGAGTCCCCAATAATACAATCCCTAAACCACTTAGAGTAATTGCACTCGGAGGGTTTTTTCCATGCAGCCAGTCTAGTAGTACCACAAAAACTGGGTAGCAATAAAATAGTACCATCGCTAAACCACTGCCAATATATTCGATAGCAAAGAAATAAAAACTGGTAGAACCTGCGTAAAAAACTGAGGAAACTCCGATAATAGTCAAACCTTTTTTTGAAAAAGCATCACGCCAATGTTTTCTAGAATTAAGAAACGGCAGCAGAAGAAGTATAGCTAAAAAGAATCGCCAAAATAGAAATTCATTTAGCCCAAGGCCTTCACGGAGCAGATAAACGCCAAATAAGCCCAGGGTTCCATAAAGAGCACCGGATAAACTAGCAAGAAAAATTCCTAAATTCATTTAATAAATTCAAATACAATATGGCAATATTATTAAGTCTAGGAGAAATTAATAAAAACACTCAAGTCATATTTTTTAGAAACAAGAAAAAAATTACTGCTGATCAATGGGATTGAATGTTTGATAAACTTTTTTGGTTTTTGCAACATTAAATCCATACTTTTGGTCCTTAAAAACACCTTTTAAAACTTTTTTCCACAGTGTATGAAATGGTTTATCAAAAATTTTTGTTTCTTCTTCTTGCAGCAGAGTTGAAAGCGGTACCCAAAGGCATTCAGTTACTTCAACTCCATCAACTCTGGGGGTCCCTTTGAATTCATCGCATGTATAAATAAATTCAACACAACTTTTTTTATCAGGTCGTACCGTATGAAAAACAGCAACTAGTTTTAATTTTTTCTTATTAAGCTCTACGTTTACTTCCTCACGCACTTCTCTGGCTACAGTATCTTCCGGCGACTCACCTTTGGATGAAATTCCCCCTATAATGTTAGCTATAATTTTTTGTGGTTCATTAATAAGCAAAACTTCTTTTTCTGAAGTTTCTGGGTTTGTTCTCATTAAGTAAACTGCAGCTGCGGTATAAGCGTAGTTAAGCTCGGGAATATTTCGACCGTTACCATAGAGATAGGACAAATTTTTTGTATTAGTGTCCAAATCGTGCAGTCTAAACCCTAATTTTTCTAGCTTAACGGCAGATTCTCCGCAGGCAACCGGAATATGGACATAGAGCCCATAATTCTTATAGGAATTAGCCATTTCGCTAATAACTTCCTTAAGTTGATCAGTTTCTTTGCTTGATAAAGAACTTAAGGTAACAACAATATTTTTATATGAATCTATGAAAAACTCAAATCCTTCCAATTTTGCCATCAGAAGTTCTGGAAGAATTACTTGAACTTGCACCTCAGATGCTTCACCTTCTCTGGAAGGTAGAGCGCTTGCGTCAATTTTGTGCACAACAAAAACAATCAGCAGCAACCAAAAGAATTTTTTGAGAAAGGTCATATTACCTGAGAAACTTGAGATAGTGTGAAATGCTAGCCCACAGGGTGGGGGGTGTCAACGCCTTGCCGCCGTCTTGGTGTTAGTGACTAAAAAGATCTTGAAATTTTATAATTTTTAAATTTATATGATTATACTAAAAATAATCAAACTTATGTATATGCTACTAAAAATTTCACAAAGTTTCCTGCTTGTTTTCTGCCTCAGTATAGTGCATGCGTCTGGAGATGATAATATTTTTGATAAAAGTAGCAACCACTCATCTCGTTATGTTTCACTTGGGAGTTTTGCTGCAAATATATCAGGAGCCGTTCTTTTACATGACCACAGGCTAAACACCCCAATATGCTACTACTCAATGGTACGTGCTGGTCTTTTAACAACAAATGCCCTTATAACGTCATTCCAAAATTACTTGCCAAGCGATATTGAAGATTGGCTTGTAAAACATAGTTTTCTCTCTAAAAAAAATCCAGATGCTATAGAAAAAAATACAGCAATATTATTTATGCAAACGGTGCGCACTGTCTGTTATATGCAAGCAAGTAAGATTCTCACTCAGGAAACATGTACTGGTACTCAGGGAAATTTTTCCTTAGCGTGCACGTATCTTGTTGTTGCTGGCCTTATGGATTTAAGTGACTTTTTAAGGTGAATCATAGCTTATAAGACCAAGCTTTTCCAACGTGCACTTTTATGTAATGATTTGGGTAACACGTAAGTTTAAAATAACGTTATGGCAGCACCCGCAGGTCAACCGCTTCCTTGGCAGCTGAATTTTCAAGAAGCAGCATCTCCAGTTATGGAAGGACTGCATGATATGCATAATTTGCTATTGTGTGTAGCACTAGGCATTGCTTCGACTGTGGTTTTGCTGTTGAGTTATATCTTTTATAAATTTCACCACAAAAGACATCCTAATCCGGATGCATTCACCCACAATTCAACACTTGAAGTGATTTGGACAATTGTACCGATTATTATTTTAGTGATTATTGGCATTCCATCTATTCGGTTGCTTCATAAAATGGAAGCGCCTGTAAATGCTGAAGTTACAATTAAAGCCATTGGACACCAGTGGTACTGGAGTTATGAATACCCAGATGAGAAAAACACAGGTCAGCATTTTGAATTTGATAGCTATATGATCGAAGAAAAAGATTTAAAACCCGGACAACTACGATTACTTGAAGTAGATAACCCCATGGTTGTGCCTGTTGATACAGTCATTCGAGTGTTGATTACAGCAGCAGATGTATTACATAGTTTTGCTGTTCCATCACTTGGAATTAAGCGAGACGCTGCACCTGGAAGAATTAATGAGACATGGTTTAGCATAAAAAAACCTGGTATGTATTATGGGCAGTGTTCTGAACTATGCGGAGCAAAGCATGGGTTTATGCCTATTGCGGTTAAGGCTGTACCGAAAGCAGAATATATGGAGTGGTTAAATTCAAAAATTAAGCCGGAAAAATCACTTAAGGAAAAAAAATGACAACAACTTCTCAGCATGTAGATTCTCACCCCACTGGTTGGCGTCGTTGGCTGCTCTCGACCAATCATAAAGATATTGGAACACTTTACTTATTTTTTGCAGCGTTTGGCGGCCTATATGGCAGCGTGCTTTCCATGTTGATGAGGGTGCAGCTTGCACACCCCGGCAGTACGTTTATTGAAGGGCAAGTCTACAATGTGATTTTGACCGGCCATGGATTTTTAATGGTATTTTTTATGGTGATGCCAGCACTTATTGGTGGGTTTGGCAATTGGTTTGTGCCGCTTTTAATTGGCGCGCCAGACATGGCATTTCCGCGGCTTAACAACGTAAGCTTTTGGTTGATGGTTCCTGCGATGATTTTATTGACCCTTTCGATGGTTGTTGATTCAGGAACTGGAACTGGTTGGACGATGTATCCGCCCTTAAGCTCACTTATTGGGCATAATGGCATGGCCGTTGATTTTGCTATTTTGAGTTTGCATACTGCTGGGATTTCCTCAATTCTAGGAGCGATTAATTTCATTACGACTATTTTTAATATGCGGGCACCCGGTATGGGGTTTCATAAGATGCCCCTATTTGTATGGGCAATTTTGGTAACATCATTTTTGTTGCTGCTATCAATTCCGGTACTTGCCGGCGGTTTGACAATGTTGCTGACCGATAGAAACTTTGGCACCACATTTTTTGACCCCGCTGGCGGGGGCGACCCAGTATTATTCCAGCACCTTTTTTGGTTTTTTGGGCACCCTGAAGTCTATGTAATGATTATGCCTGCCTTTGGTATAGTGAGCCATGTTATTTCAACGTTTGCACGCAAGCCTGTGTTTGGTTACCTTGGAATGGCATACGCGATGGTTTCAATTGGCTTTTTGGGGTTTGTTGTTTGGGCACATCATATGTTTACCGTCGGCTTAGATTTATCTACAAAAACATATTTTACAATCGCTACCATGATTATTGCAGTACCAACAGGAATAAAGGTCTTTAGCTGGATGGCAACCCTTTGGGGTGGATCAATTAAGTTTAAAACGCCTATGCTTTTTGCTAGTGGATTTATTCTTTTATTTACTATTGGAGGGTTAACCGGCGTAGTTCTTTCAAATGGATCGGTAGATGTGGCATTGCACGATACGTATTATGTGGTTGCCCACTTTCATTATGTATTATCGATGGGAGCTGTGTTTGGGCTTTTTGCCGGTATTTACTATTGGATAGGAAAAATGAGCGGCTACCAATATAATGAAATGCTTGGAAAAATTCATTTTTGGCTGACTTTTACAGGGGTTAACATTTTATTTTTTCCTATGCATTTCCTGGGGCTTTCCGGGATGCCAAGGCGTATTCCTGATTATCCTGATGCATATTCTGGGTGGAACCAAGTTTCATCAGTTGGTGCTATTATCTCATTTTGTTCAGCTTTGTTCTTTTTTTATGTGATTTATCGGGTATTTAAAGATAAGACGCCCTGCCCTGAAAATCCTTGGGGAGATGGAGCGGACACGTTAGAATGGACCTTGCCCTCACCCCCTGCATTTCACAGTTTCGAGACACTACCGGTGATTAAGTAATGATTGAGCCGTTGACTGCACCTTCTGTCCACAATTACTGGGAGCTTTTAAAACCCCGCGTCATGAGCCTTGTGGTTTTTACAGGATTTTGTGGATTGTGGGTTGCTCCTGGACATATACACCCCCTTCTTGCTTGCACAGCAATCTTGTGTATTGCAGCAGGAGCAGGAGCGGCTGGGTGCTTAAACATGTGGTTTGAAAGAGATCTTGATAAATTAATGGTTCGCACCATGACTCGGCCTGTTGCTTCGGGTCTAGTACACCCAGATTCTGCCCTAGCATTTGGAGTAATTCTGGGACTTTTATCTGTGACAGTCTGCCAGGTTGCCATCAACACAACAGCAGCTATTTTGCTAGCCATCACTATTTGTTTTTATGTTGGTATATACACAATGCTGTTAAAGCCCAACACTCCCCAAAATATTGTTATTGGAGGAATAGCAGGTGCTCTACCGCCTGTTATTGGATGGGCAGCTGTAGCCCCACTTGATTTGCGCCCTTGGAGCCTATTCTTGATTATTTTTCTATGGACCCCTGCGCATTTTTGGTCACTAGCACTGAATCACGCAAAAGAATACCAAGAAGCTGGACTACCAATGATGCCGAATGTTGCGGGCATAGAAAAAACGAAACAATACATCATAATTTACGCTACACTAACAGTTGTAAGTGCTATCATACCCTACATACTTCAGATTGCAGGTTGGTTATACTTAGGTTGTGCCTTGCTTTTGGGAGTAGGATTTATATTTTTGACTATACAACTTTATAAAAATGAGGATTTACAAGAAGGTTTAAGGGTGTTTGCATTTTCAATTTTGTATCTTTTTTTGTTGTTTGCAGCACTAATAGTTGATAGAAAAACCTATGGATAAACATTTCAAGCAACGCAATCGTGCCCTTTTGTGGCTTTTAGTAGGACTAAGCCTATTATTATATGCAGTTGCTTTTGTACGCATGAAAGGTGGCATCTAATGCCTTGGTCACAACTAAGAAGAGCAAAATGGTTTGATAACGCAGATGATGCGGTCGATTACATTCATGAGCTTTATAATAAGGCTGTTACCTATATTTGCGAAAATTTCAGCCAGTATGAAAAAAATGGAAAATTTAATGAAAGTCAGGCAGAGCAAGGGTGTTACCCTTATATAGGTATAAGCATCAGCCATGATGACTTATTTATGAATCCATGTTTTGCATATGGTGTACTGAACGAACCCGGGCACTATGGCACTACAGTTACAGCGCCTGGGCTTTATGATTCCTATTACCGTGAGCAGATCGGCCTGCTTCTGGAGCGCCATGGGGTATCAGTGGTGGTAGGGTATAGTAATTCTAGGATTCCTCTACCTTTTGTTATTGAGCACTCGCACGCGCAATTTGATGTGGATGAACTGGTGCGTCTTCAAAGTAAATTTATGTTACCGGACCTAAAACGCATAGATGATTCATATGCCAATGCAACGTTCTCTTCTAATGGATATAGGCCTCTTGCACTATTTACTGGAGAGAGAGTCGACTTTTCGCTGCAACGATTACACCATTACACTGGAACACCGCCGCACCATTTTCAAGATTTTGTATTGCTGACAAACTACCAGCGCTATATCGAGGAATTTATAAATCAAGTCACTAGCGATATTGAGCATAACGAAAGCGAAGATTGGGAGCTTATAGGGCCCGGCTCAACAGTTTTGGCGTCGCATAAACAGGGCACAACAGAGCTACCGAAACTTCTTCCCCAGATGCCTGCATACCATTTTAAGAAGGATGGGAAAAATGGGGTTACCATTATCAACATTGGCGTAGGGCCAAGCAATGCCAAAACGATTACTGACCACCTAGCGGTGCTTCGTCCTCATTGCTGGATTATGCTAGGGCATTGCGCTGGCCTTAGAGCTAGTCAAACCCTTGGAGATTATGTTCTTGCTGATTGCTATGTGCGCGAAGATCATGTACTGGACGATGATTTACCAAAATGGGTGCCTGTACCTCCTATTGCTGAGATTCAGCAAGCACTGCAACAGTCTGTTTTACATATTTTTGGCAAAGGTGAAGGCGAATTAAAATCAGCAATTAGAACAGGAACTGTGCATACAACAGACAATCGTAACTGGGAGCTGCAAAGTGCCGCTTTATATGAGCGTTTCCGGCAAAGCCGCGCTATTGCAGTTGATATGGAATCAGCCACTATTGCTGCTAATGGTTTTAGATTTCGTGTTCCGTATGGCACTTTGTTGTGTGTTTCAGATAAACCTATTCATGGCGTTATTAAGCTGCAAGCCATGGCTAATGAATTTTACAAAAATAGGGTAAATCATCATTTACACGTGGGCCTTGAAGCCATGTATATTTTGCAAAAAATGGACCGACAGCGCTTGCACTCAAGAAAATTAAGAGGTTTTGACGAGTGTCCGTTTAGGTAGGAATTTTTTTTCTGCGCACTCTATTGAATTAATCATTTTAAAAACTATAACTATCTTGATCAGAAATATTTATTCACTCTGCAATAAATGGTGAGGTATATCATGAGCATAGATTTTATTTCAGCAGCCTACAGATCTAACCTGGACGCTCAGAGAAATTCGCAAAATTATATTAAACGGTATTGCTTTAGAAGAATGGGCTACGAGCAAGCCCAGAGACTGGAAATAGGATGCAAAGCTAGTTTATTGCTTAAAGAAATTGGCAAACTAAACAGGGAAAATTTTGCAATTGAACAAAAAATACCCAGTTTTAATATCTCTAACTCTTTAAAATTGGCGGCGCTAGCCATGATGGAAGAGCGTATACATGATCAGATTCATTACAGTTTGCTGAGAATTATTACTGATGATTACTTCAACTGATTAATCTTCAAATGTCCAAAAGCCCTTTGGCAAAATCAATTGCATTAAAGGGTTTAAGGTCATCGGCTGTCTCTCCTACGCCAAGGGCAACAATGGGAATACCGAATTGTTTCGATAGAGCAACAATAACGCCGCCTTTAGCGGTTCCATCTAACTTGGTGACAATTAGCGCATTGATACCGATAATTTCTTGAAAAACTTTCACCTGATCTGCTGCATTCTGACCTGTTGTTGCATCAAGGACTAGTAAAACTGTGTGAGGAGCTGATGGATCAGCTTTTTTCAAAACTCGCACGATTTTTTCTAACTCTTCCATCAAATGTTTTTTATTTTGGAGTCTACCTGCTGTATCAATACATAAAATATTTGCTTGGTCTTGGGTTGCTTTTTTCAATGCATCAAATGCTAGTCCTGCAGCATCTCCGCCAGGTTTGGTTGTGCAAACATCAATATCCAGTCGGTTACCCCATACTTGTAATTGCTCAACTGCTGCTGAGCGAAAGGTATCTCCGGCAGCCCAAAGTACTTTGTATTTTTGCTCAAGCCACTGCTGGCTAAGCTTTGCAATAGTAGTCGTCTTTCCTGCACCATTAACACCAACCACCAAAATCACATGTGGCTTGTTAGTAATCGCAAGGGGTACAGCTACTGGTTCCAAAATTTTAGCAATCTCAGTAGCCAACCACTCTTTGATTTCTGGCTCTGAAATTTCTTGGTGCATACGCTGTTTTTTCAATAGCTCACGAAGGTCACTTGCAGCTTTTAAGCCCATGTCAGCGGAAATAAGGAGTTCCTCAAATGCATCAAGGGTTTCCTCATCAAGCTTTTTATGGGTAAAAACTGAAGCAACACCTTCGGTCAGTGCCTGAGAAGTCTTTGAAAGACTTGATTTTAGCTTTTTCCAAAAACTCACAACTGCTGCCCGATAAGATGTTGATTTGTAATATCTGTAACTTTAACGGGAATAACTGATGCAATGCTGGCTGATCCTACAATTTGGATAGGAGCAAAATGATCTGTTTTTCCTTTAACCAAGCCTTCACTTAATTCTTCGACTAGAACATTCACTGATTTACCAACAAACTGGCCAAAAGTACGTGTTATTGCAGCTTCGCCTTGTAGACGCAGCTGACGTGCGCGTTCTTTAATAATATTGCCGTCGAGCTGAGGCATACGAGCTGCTGGTGTACCTGGGCGTGGTGAGTAAGGAAAGACGTGCAAATAGGTAAGAGAACACTCATCAACAATCCGAAGAGAATTTTCAAACATTTCATCGGTTTCAGTAGGAAAACCAGCGATGAGATCAGCGCCGAATACAACATCTGGACGTAGTGTTTTTGCGCGCTGGCTAAAACGAATAGCATCTTCACGTAAGTGGCGGCGCTTCATACGTTTTAAAATTAGGTTATCCCCTGCTTGTAAGCTAAGGTGTAAGTGCGGCATAAGCTTTTCTTCAGAACCGATTATCTGCCATAAGTCTTCATCAATTTCGACAGGATCAAGAGAAGATAAGCGCAAACGCTTTAGCTCAGGCACTAAGCTTAAGACACGACGAATCATTTGACCAAGGGTTGGTTGACCTGGAAGGTCAGCACCATAGGCTGTGATATCAACCCCTGTAAAGACAATTTCTTGATAGCCATTTTCCAAAAGTTTGCGAATTTGGGCCACAATTTCACCGATGGCAACACTTCTTGAGTTTCCTCGGCCGAAAGGTATGGTGCAAAAGGTACAACGGTGATCACACCCATTTTGCACTTGTACAAATGCTCGGGCTTTGCCATCGAAGCCAGAAACCAGATGCGCTGCGGTTTCACGCACTTCCATAATATCGCTAACCACAACTTTATCGGCACTTTGCAGATTTTTATAAGTGCTGGGCTGCATTTTTTCTTCATTGCCAATGACTTTTGCAACCTCGGGCATTTTCTGATACTGGGATGGATTAATTTGTGCACTGCAACCAGTTACAATAATTTGCGCATTAGGATTATTGCGGTGAATTTTTCTAATTGTTTGGCGAGCTTGACGTTCAGCTTCAGCGGTTACAGCGCAGGTATTAATAAACACAGTATTAGCGACCCCAGCTTGTGTTGCTAAATCTTGAATCACTTCAGATTCATAAGTATTCAAGCGACAACCAAGGGTAATAACCTGATTTGATGACGACATTTGCCAAACTATTTATGAAAGTGCCTTGAATATATCACAAATGGTTAATAATTGGGATAATTATTCATTATGTCCAAATACAGCGTTTCGCCGTGATGTGAGCCGGCTTGGAACTTCTTCTTCGTCGATACCTTGATCTATTGGGATTAGTTGATCCAGTTGAGTTTTACACCTTTCTATACCCTTTTGTGCCGATTCAATATCAGCTTCGCAGTCCAATAGCTCATCTTCATATTTTGGAGTTTTTATTATTTTCAATAACTTTTCTATACGCGCTGCTCTAGCTGTTTGTTCTGCTAATTCTTGATACCAAGCTTTTAAAGATTCGTGTAGCTGCGTCCGTCTTCTTGCTAAGGTTTTTGGATCAAGTCTTTCCTGATAACTATTTGAGGGCACTATTATTTCTGCAGAACTTACTGATTTTGATTCCTTACCTTGCGAAAATTTAGCGCCTATGGAGTCATCACTTGGAATTGTGATGATTGCATGAGGAGAGTCAGAAGACAGACTAGCTTCTGTGTGTAATTCCTCTGCTGGTGCTAGCTTACTTGTATTTAAGCTATCTTGAGTCATCATTGATGCAGTTGTAGCTGTTGAAGTTTCAGAAGATGCCGGTGAATCTAGTGGTGTAGCCAAATCTGCTGCAGAACGACTTGTTCTTACCTTAATATTTTTCAGTGGAGGTAGGTTGTACTTTTTTTTATGCTTAGTAGGACTAGACTGATAAATATTTTTAAGACTAGTAGTGAAGCGTGGTTTTACCTGACTTACTTCCTTAGTTGCTGCATTTGCAGCAGAGTTAAAGAAGACAAGCGCAACGTATAAAAAAATAATATTCATAATACATTTAAAAATGCAGATTACATAAGTATTACAACAAAAAATATAACAAATTATTAATTTATTATTTATATTTTTCGACGAGATCAAAAAACATCAAAGTTTTGCTGAGGCTGGATGAAAATCTGCAAAGTGCGTTAATTAATATATTGTTCACAGATCAAATGATATTATTGAGTGGTAATTTTTTTTGAAATTAAATAATGAATATATTCATATTTTTAGCGTTTTTAAATGTGGGGACATTTCTTTTTTCTGCAAGCGAAACCATGCTTATAAATGAAGAGTTAAATCAAAAAGAGCAAAGAAAAAAAGCATGGACAGCAGCTGAGGATAAATTACTTTTAAGCACAATCGAAGAATGTGGAGCTAAAAATTGGAGAAAAATAGCGCAGCACATTGCTGGCAGGTCAGGCAAACAATGTAGTGAACGCTATAAAAATCACTTAGACCCAACGGTGAAAAAGGATGCTTTCACTGAGGAAGAAGAGGCACTACTTAGCGCAAAAATTGCTGAATACCAGCAAGGAACAATACCTTGGGCAATGATTGCTGAAGACTTTTTTACAACAAGGAATTCTGCAGGCATTATTATTGAACGCAGAACTGATTTAAGACTGAAAAATTTTTGGAATTCAGTAAAAAAGATGAGAGCGAAAAAAGGAAGAATGCGGGAGGCCCCAGCAACAAAAAAACGAAATTTTGATAGTTTTCAAGAAACCAACCAATCTTGCATAATTTCAGTTAATGCCCCAAATATTCCAGCTTTTTCAGAAGCGATAAGTCAGGAAGCAAAAGCCAGAGGCCTAAAAATTCGCAGAAATAACAATGAAGAATTAAAATCTACTAAAGAAATACCGACGCTTGTTTCTTTGCAGACAGAAAACCTGACTGTTAGTGATGATGAAATGCAAACTTTATTAAGAGAAACAGATAGCTATTTTGACGAATGCATTGCTTTTATTGCTTGGGAAGATTCAGGGAAATCAGGCCGTCTTTCTGCAGATCTTTTCAGAGATTCCCTAAATTATTGAAGTTTGGATCCCTAGCTGAAAGCACTATACAGCATATTAATTTCTTACAAGAAATACACTTAAAAACATTTCGTCAGTTAGAAACGTCGCTGTTGGCAGCAGAAACCTAAACCTGCATAATATCTTTTTGCTTAGTAGCAGCTAAAACATCAATTTTTTTGATATGGTCATCAGTGATTTTTTGCATTTCATCGATAAGACGGTGAGATTCATCTTCTGAAATCTCTTTGTCTTTTTCAAGCTTCTTAATCATGTCGTTACCTTCACGGCGCACGTTACGCACGTTTATTTTAGCTTCTTCCGCATATTTAGAGGAAAGCTTTGCAAGTTCTTGGCGACGTTCTTCATTAAGATCTGGAAGCACCACACGCACCAATTGACCATCGGCAGCAGGACTCACCCCGAGAGAAGACTCACGAATAGATTTTTCAACAGCCTTTACTAACCCTTTATCCCATACCTGCACTACAAGTAATCGCGGCTCTGGCGCTGTGACTGTTCCCACCTGAGAGATAGGCACAAAATTTCCATAAGCATCAACTTTTATAGGATCAAGCAAATTAATTGAAGCCCGTCCTGCACGCAGGCCTGAAAGTTCTTTTATTAAAGCATCAATTGCTGCTTGCATTCGTTTGGAAAAGACTTCTAGGTGCACCGACATAATTCCTCGTATTTTTTAATATAACTATCGTGTTAAGTTGCATATTAAATTCCATAGTTGGCAAAAGCAATACAACAGAATAGAAATGGGAAAAAAATCTTAAAAGAGGCACCATTTCAGAAACTTGAAAATTCAAGAATTCACCATTATATATAATGGATATACTTTATTAATTTAAATACATGAAAAATACTTTTTCAATTTTTATTAGCACTTTTTTATTGATATCAACTATAAAAGCAAGTGGTTATTCCGCCACTACAAACGAGATCGCACGAGAAAAATCTTTAAATATTATCCATAAGTACGAAGCTTTTATGCAAGATTATCTTGATTTTACTAGGAAACAATTAGCAAAAGGCCATGAAGACTACAAATACAATGAAACAGAAATAAAATTTCATCTAAGAAAATTAGAGAAAACAAGAAATTTTATTAGTAGCTTGAATATAAATAGCAAAAGCTTTACAGACAGAATTCTTCGTAGTTTTCTAAAGACCAGATTTGATATGTTGGATTATCGGCTTGATCTGTTTAGAAGAAGAGAATTAATAGATGATGGATCAGAGCGAATGTCAGAGAAAATAGCCTGCAATACAACAATTTGTCAATTTTATGACGAATTGGTTGCTGAAATTTATGATGTTTATATAACGTTACCCAATCCATATGCTGATACTCTAAGACTGATAAGCTTGTGCCCAAATTTGTGGCCTTTGCTAAAAAGAGAAACTAGGGAAATACCTGATCCTGATCAAGCGATATATACAGATTTAACAAGAAGGAGCATAAGGCCTAGCAGTGACCTTGAATTTTTTCTTATTTATGAAAAGTTAAGTGAGAATGTTTTCTTACCCACTTACGGTTTAGGCGTTCCAAAGGACCAGAGAATGAATACAGTAATACAAATGACACAATATGAGAGAAGCCTATTTGATAACGGATATCTGCTATATGGAAAAATAAAAGAGATAGAAATTCCCGAATGGTTAACCACACAACAAGGCATTTCCCTGGAAGAAGAAACCGCAAAAGAGCAGCATTACGAAGATGAAAAATTAATGAACCTAAATTCATCGGCAGCTATTGTAGCTAAGCAAGAAGTTGTGGTGGAGATTTTAGAAAAAAGCTGCGCTGATAGTATTGCTACTGATATAGCTTTTGGAAAATTAAAAGTTAGTGATGATAGTGATGTTGCAACTACTGCTGGTAAAGAGGATACCCTTTCTATTTATGAGGCTTTGCCTGAAGAACCTAAGCCACAAGAGAACTTAAACCTTGGTATTGTGGAATCTGTATTGGCGCCGAAAATTTCAACGCAATTAAAAGCAACCCCTTATGAAAAACCATTGCCAAGAGGATTAAGAATTTTTCATCCATACAAACAAAAATTTCATACAAATTTTAAAAAATTGAGCAGTAAGCACCAGTCAACACTTGATGACGTAATGGAAGGAAAAGCGGAGAGCGTATCATACGCTGATTTTTCTTCACTATGGAAAGCTATTAACGGAGAGGGAAGCATTGAAGAATCATCGGGTAGCTCGCACAAGGTTTTACATGACAGTACTGGAAAAAAAGTCACCGGCATTTTTGCGCATAACAAAGGGATGACGTATACAAAAAGAACAATCCCTTATCTATATGCTGCCATACAAATGCTTGGTGACGAGCGTCTTATGGGAGTTGAGAATGTTTCATGGTAAAGAAACTTTAGTGAATTAGCGTAAAGTCTATTTGACCTTGCAAGACCTTTCGAAACCCATCGGGTTCGTAAATAGAAAAAACAGCGATTGGAGTGTTATTTTCTTGAGCAAGGGCAATGGCTGCTGTATCCATAACTTTGAGCTGTTTTTCCTGTACTTCAGTAAAAGTAAGGCGATCTAAAAAGACAGCGTCTGCATTTTTCTTAGGGTCACTGCAAAAAACGCCTTTCACCATGGTAGCTTTTAGGATTAAGTCACATTTCATCTCGACTGCACGGAGCGCTGCTGCCGTATCAGTTGTGAAAAAAGGATTGCCCGTTCCCGCGGTAAAAATAACCACTCTACCCTTTTTTAAATGATGCTCTGCGAGATGACTTGCGTAGGGTTCACACACCGTATGCATTGGAATAGAAGACATAAGTCGCACAGGAATATCTGCACGTTCTAAAGCATTTTTTAAAGCAACGCCGTTAATAACTGTTGCTAGCATCCCCATAGAGTCAGCAGCACTGCGATCAATACCATGTTTTTCCAGGCCCTGGATACCACGGTAGATATTCCCGCCACCAATGACCAAGCATATTTGAATGCCTATAGCATGAACAGAGGCTATGTCGGCGGCTAGTTTTTTCAACATGTCATGAGAAATGCCATATGCATTATCTTGATATGGATTTGGGGAAGCAAGCGCCTCCCCAGATAATTTTAGTAAAACCCGTTTGTACCCGGGCACGAACTAACCTGCTATCTTTGCTTGTGCTTGCACTTCAGCGGCAAAGTCAGTTTCTTCTTTTTCGATTCCTTCGCCAAGACCATATCGTACAAATCCTGTCAAAGTGATGGGAGCTCCGATTTCTTTTGAAAACTGAGCAACAACATCAGCGATTTTAGTTTTTCCATCCATAACGAAAACTTGCTCTAACAGGACAACTTCTTCATAGAATTTGCGAACACGACCTTCAACCATTTTTTCAATAACTTCTTCAGGACGGCCAGATGCACGTGCTTGATCAATAAGAACTGCACGCTCACGCTCTAGCGATGCCGCATCAAGTGATGAAATATCTAATGATTGAGGGGACGCTGCAGCAACGTGCATTGCGATTTTCTTACCGAGTTCTTGTAGTTTAGCTGCATCGCCGGTTGATTCAAGTGCTACTAGTACACCAATACGACCTAATCCAGGAGCCGTTGCGTTATGAACATAGGTTGCAACAATACCGTTTTGAACGCTAAGGCGTTGTACACGACGCAAATTCATATTTTCGCCAATTACAGCGATAAGACGAGTCATTTCTTCTGCAACCGTTGCCGTTTCACCTTTAAATGGTGCTTGTGCCAGAGATTCAATAGTGTACTCTTTGCTTGCAGCAGCTTCAGCTGCTTGTAATACCATCTTTTGGAATTGTTCATTACGAGAAATAAAATCGGTTTCTGCATTAATTTCAACAACCGCTGCAGCGTTTCCAGATGCTGCAACGCCAACTAAACCTTCTGCGGCAACTCGGCCTGCTTTTTTCGCAGCCGCCGCTAAACCTTTTTTACGCAACCAATCAACAGCAGCTTCTAAATTACCATTGTTTTCAACAAGAGCTTTTTTGCAATCCATCATGCCAGCGCCTGATTTTTCGCGTAATTCTCTTACTAGATTTGGGGAAATTTCAGTCATTTATACTCTCCTAATTTATGCAACTGTTGAAGGTTCTTCAGCAACTTCTTCTACAACTAAATCAGCTGAAGCACCGATATCAATACCAGCAGCAACCATACTTTGTTGCAAACCATCAAGAATTGCATCTGCCATTAAATCACAATACAAACGGATTGCACGCGTTGCGTCGTCGTTGCCCGGAATTGGATATGTGATAAAATCTGGTGTTGAGTTACTATCGATAATTGCAATGATTGGAAGATTCAAGCGCTGTGCTTCAAGAACGGCAATAGCTTCTTTATTTGTATCAAGCACAAACAGCATATCAGGCAGTCCACCCATATCAGCGATACCACCAATTGCTAGTTCTAATTTATCGTGTTCACGTTGAAGTTTTAAAATTTCTTTTTTTGTCATGCGCCCTGGATTTGCCAGTTCTTCTTGCATTTCTTTTAGGCGTTTAATTGATTGGTTCACCGTTTTCCAGTTTGTAAGCAATCCACCCAACCAACGGTGATTAATGTAATATTGCCCACAACGCTTTGCGGCCTCTTTCACAATAGCTGAGCCTTGGACTTTTGTTCCCACAAAGAGTACGCGCCCACCGGATTTCACAATATCACGAGCAGCTTCTAATGCACGCTGTAGCATTGGTACTGTTTGCTGTAAGTCGAGAATGTGAACTTCGCTGCGCTCGCCAAAAATATATGGCTCCATTTTAGGGTTCCAGCGACGTGTGTTGTGTCCGTAGTGTACGCCAGATTCTAATAATTGACGCATTGTAAATGTTGGCATAGCCATAGATATAGTCTCCTTTGTTTCCGATTTAACCTCATCAGGCCGATACTGCATCGGTGGGCAAGGCTGCCCTGAACCTGACTGTGATCTATGTCAAGCTAAGCCTAAGGCTTAATCTGACATGTACAAAGAACATACCAACAGCTAGAAAAAAAATCCAGTGATTTTTATGGCTCAGTAACGATTGTCTGGCTAAAAAAGCTGTTTCCCATATCATTAACAGCGAAAGACTGGACGATCTGGGCTCCTCGTCTATCTAGAACTATGCTTAGGCTTTTATCGTTTGTCTTCAAGGCATTTTTCAAATCACTAATTTTTCTAATTCTGTGATTGTTGATTTCAATGATTTTATCTGCTGTTTGCAGCAAACCTTCACCATTTGCACGCCTTACAATCACACCATCTGCTGTTTGTTCAAGCTCTACGTTTCCCAGGATTTTATCATCAATTGACTCTAGTGAAAGCTCAGGAATTTTTGCTGGAATAAAATTTACGGTCGTTATTGGTGCATTTTTGGGCTTAATTAGCAAATGAACAATTTCTCCGAATTTCGTTATTTTTGCCAACGCATCAAATTCTTGAGGGCTATGAATTTTTCTACCGTTAACCCCAAGGATAACATCGCCCTGCTCTAAAACACCCTTTGCTGCCGACTCATTATCTACAGATAAAACAATAACCCCGTTTTCGCCCACAAGATCAAGCGCTTTAATCAATTCTGCATTCATCGCTTGAGTATGCACTCCCCATGGTGCACTAGCTGCTAAGCATGCAAGGATAGAAAATATGCAACCCAATAATAATTTAGCCATCAACCGCCTCCGAATTCCCTATTTAAGGCTAGAAAAATTTCATTAAAAAATTATTAATAAGTTTTTTTAGAAATTGGTAGAAGTAAACCAACCAGTATTGCTGTTAAAATTGCCATACCAATGTAGACAGGAACAATTGTTCCATCGAAAAATGCTCCAACTACCAGCACAAGCAAGGCTACCACACCATTTCTAAACAATCCAAGAAAAGCTACCGCCAAACCTTTCTGTTGCGGTGCACATTCAACTGCTTTTGTACCGCAACTTGAAAGAACTGCAGAAAGACTTAAATTCAACACACCCATGATAGCAATAATGGAAAAGGGAAGTTGCAATAAGCCAACGAACGCCCCAAAAACAGTTAATACCAAAAAAGCTAGATTGAGGTACAATCCATACCGAATGCACCTTTCCATTCCCCATTTCACAACATATTGGCGGTAAGCAAATGACCCAATCAAATTTAAGAAAACTGGAAATAATTGAATGTATGCATAAGCAGTTGGTAAAAATTTAAAGTGATCAATAAATACAAATGAACTATTTACAGAATAAACCGCGGCTATGGCTACAGGTAAACCATGACAAGCGGAAAGCATCATAAAATGCTTGTTGGTTATTAAGCTCTTAAGGTTTGAAAATATGTGCCCCCACCCCATAGTATCTGCATGATTTTCATGGGTTTCTGGAAGATTTTTTATAAAGTATAACCACAGACTTGTAGCGATTAAGCTTAAAAACCAGAAATTGGCTTGCCAACCAAACCATTCAAATAAATGCGCTCCGAGCACGGGTGCTAAGGCGAACATAATTGGAAAGCTCATGCTATATGTTGCCATGTATCTTGCGTACGTAGCCCCCTTGAACATGTCAGCCAAAATAGAAATACTAATAATAGAAATACCACCTGCGCCTATTGCTTGCAGAAAACGTAGCACTAAGAATGATTCAATATTCCACGCGAAGCAGCACAAAAAAGAAAACACTGAGAAAATCCCGAGTGAGGATAACATGGCAGGTCTTCGTCCATTAATATCACTCCAATGGCCATATAGCATGCCAATGATCGCACCGACAATTGGTGTTTGCATCATACTAAATTGGATCATCCATTCAGATGTTTGAAAATAATGCTTTAAAAAGGGTGCTGCAGGTAGATAAATATCAATGCTTGCAACCATCAACACGCCGGTAATCATTAGCAGCGACGGTAGCAGCGTTGTGTATTGAAATTTTGTTAATCCGAAATCTTTTTTAACCATCGAGCCATCTCTTTTGCAGCGTATGTAATAATTTTGTTTGCCCCTGCTCTTTTGAAACTAAGTCCCAGCTCATAAAAGGCATTCTCTTCATTTATTGCGCCATTCATAGCGGCATATTTTATCATGGCGTATTCGCCACTTACTTGGTACACCCAAATTGGCGCACCAAAACTCTTTGCCTGAGAAATAATATCAAGAGATGGAAGACCAGGCTTGATAATTACTGCATCAGCCCCTTCCATAATATCTTGTCGAATTTCGCGAAGAGCCTCATCAGCATTAGCAGGGTTGAGCTGATAAGTTTTTTTATCACCTTTTAAATTCGCCCCTACCCCACTTCGAAATGGCCCATAAAGAGCAGAAGCATATTTGATAGCATAGCTTATAAGCAAGACATCAGGTAAATTCTTAGCTTCTAGAGTTTGCCGAATGGCTTGGATTCGTCCATCCATCATATCGGAGGGGCAAATTCCATCGGCTCCTGCTTCTACTTGATTCAAAGCTTGCTTGACCAAAGCATCAATAGTGAGATCGTTATCTATTTTTCCATCTTTTAAAAATCCATCGTGACCATGTGAGGTGTAAGGATCCAATGCTACATCGGTTAGCACGGTCATTTCAGGAACGCTTGCTTTGATTTTACGAATAGCTTGGCAGATAAGATTTTTTGGATTAAATGCTTCCTTCGCGTTCTCGGTTTTTAAATGATCAGGCGTTTTAGGGAAAAGCAGCACAGCACGGATGCCTAAGCTATAAGCTGCTTCAATTTCTTTTGGCAACGCGTTAACAACGTATCGCTGAATTCCAGGCATTGCTGATATATAAGGCTCTTCTTCTGGTTCGCGAATAAAAATAGGATAAATCAGATCATGCGAAAGAAGGTGATTTTCCTGAAAAAGCGTACGCACTGACTCTGATTGACGAAGCCTTCGAAGACGAAGATGAGGATAAGAAGCAATTACTTTTTTTGGCATACAGGACAATAATAGGTTGATCGACCAGATTGAACTTCACGCTTGATTGTGCCTGAACATTCTTCAGTTAGGCAAGGTTTTCCTGCTTGATTGTAAACTTTAAAATGATGTTGAAAATATCCTAATGTTCCATCGATGGTTCGGTGATCACGCAATGATGAACCACCTGCTTCGATTGCGCGTTCTAGAACTTCGCAAATATTTTTTAGCAAGATTTTGGCCTGTTGCGTTGTGATTGCATTTGACTGTCTAAATGGTGATAAACCACTTTGCCAAAGGGCCTCGCACACATAAATGTTTCCAAGGCCTGCTAT
Organism: Pseudomonadota bacterium; assembly: GCA_018062345.1. GTDB lineage: Bacteria > Pseudomonadota > Alphaproteobacteria > Paracaedibacterales > CAITNM01 > CAITNM01. The sequence continues at coordinate 42,629 of JAGOSL010000009.1, forward strand.
GATAGTTTGATCAAGAAGTGATGTTTTTAAAGGACGATTCGTCTTTTGCAAACGTTTATAAAAATCATTCAGCTTCATGTCAAATGGTTCTGGTGCCATTGATTTTACGGATTTACAAATTTGACCGCTTGGCATCAAATCCATATCGCCAAACCGCCGTGGGTCATTAAAAGCAAATGTGACATCGTCAACTTGCCAAACCACATGGTCATGTTTTTGGTGCACGTAGTGAGCAGTAAGACTGCGCTGTACTTTGCCACTCATGCCCAGGTGCATCATCCATGTATAGTCAGACAATTCAATCAAAATATATTTACCGCGACGATTAATTTTTTCGACCTTTTGACCGTTCAAGCGTTCGGCAAACATGGGAGGAAAAGGATTACGTAAATTTGAGCGGTAAACTTGGACGCCTTTTAGAATTTTTCCTTCCATATACGGCCGAAGCCCACGGCACACGGTTTCAACTTCAGGCAGTTCAGGCAAGATTTTGACCTATAACCCAGCAGGTGTCACAAGTGGCCGTTTGAACCAAATACATGAGATCTTGAAAAGATAAAGCAAGGCAACCATCGGTTGGCGTTGCCTGTGTGCGCATTTTATGAATAAAAATTGCACTACCGTTATTGGCAATAACGGGATATGTGTTGTGATCAATTGTGATGAATAGATCATATAGATCATCATCACGCCACAATTTTTCATGAGAAAAGGCGTAGGGAAGATTTACACAGGTGTTGTAAGCTGGGTCTGTTGGGTCATCGGACCAACCCATGTCAGGGGTGATTTCAATTACGGGAAGGGCTGTATTGGGCTTAAGCATTTTGGCTGGGCGGTAGTACACGTTCAATAATTTCCACGTACCTGTGGGCGTGCAGCCATCGCCTTCTTTTTTATTATTTGAGAAACCATTACGCCCAACAGTACAGGCAAGATCCTTCCCCTCCCATTGTATTAGCTGGCTATTGATTTGCTTTAGATAAGCCATTTAAACCTTGAATATTTGTTAAACACCGAGCCACTGTATCAAGCACATTTTCCATTGTTGTGTTAGCAGGCATTGCTTGACCAACAGTTTCTATGTTTGCACCAGAAAAGCTTAATACCTTTTTGGCCACAGCATCTTGATAGGGAATATAAGGGTTATTTGAAATAAAGAGAAAATTTTTGCCCTTAGCATCTCCAAAATCTTTTACCATATCGCGTAATGTATCTTCTGTGTTCGCTCTTGCGCCATCTTCACGTTGACCCGACTGAATGGCAATAATTATGCTATTTGATGGTTGGGATAAAGTTGATTGGTGCCACAATTCTTGCATCATGGCCATTTCTGTGGCTTCAGCACCTTTTTCTTCCAAAGCCTGCGCCATTTCTTTGTCTGCTTCTGTGCCAATTTTCAGGTCGCGCGTTGAACCTAGTAAATACACTTTATCACAGGTGATTCCCAATTTATGAATGCGGCTAAAAAACTCAATTCGAGATTTCACACGAGTCGCTGTCGCGCCGAGAATCACGATTGCATCATAGTGTTTTTTACATGGCAATTTTTCTTTTGCTAAATCTGATCTGCTTACTATTTTGGTTAAAGCTAATCGTTGAGTATCATCTAGTAAGCTGTACTGACGATCCCACAATTCTAGCCCTTTTGGACGAATCCACCTAAAATTACTTTGCTGAACAGCTGTTTCTAGTTTTTCTACTCCGCTTACATTCATAATTTTAAAAATATCTTTTAAAAGTTGAGTTGGACCATTATTCCAAACAGCTTCACAGCTAAAAATTGTACTTACAAATGTTAAAACTATAAGAAATTTTTTCATGCTATTTTCTCCTGAATAAGTGCTCGTGTTTCGGCAATGCCAAATAACGCAATAAAAGACCCCATGCGCGGTCCTTCTTCTTGGCCTAATAAGACTTCATACAACGTTCCAAACCACTGACGCAAGTCGGTAAATGCAAACTGTTTTCCAACCTCAAACACGATGGTTTGCAAATCTTCTGCAGTACTTTCCATAGAGATATCTGACAATTCATCGTGTAATCGCTGCAACGCTTCTTTTTCCATTTGATTTGGCGATCGGTATTGTTTTTTGGGCTTCACAAAATCTTGATAATACTGAACGGCATAGGTAATCATCTTTGCTAAAAACGGCATAGAAGCCTCATCTGCCCCCGGCACATAACGCTTTACAAACCCCCATAAAATACTACCTTCTTCGGCATTCACAACTGATGCTAAGTTCAACAATATATTAAAACTTAGGCCACTTTCCGGAGATGGAGGGTTACCGCCATGTACATGCCAAGCAGGATTATCATACTGCGCTGGTTGAAATTTACTAACATGCTGCAAGTATTCATCAACCGCCTTGGGAATAACATCAAAATGCAATCTTTTAGCTTTCTTTGGCGCTTGATACATGAAATAGGCTAAGCTTTCTTGGGGTGCATAAGTTAGCCATTCATCCATACTAAGACCATTACCCTTAGATTTACTGATTTTTTGACCTTCCTGGTCTAGGAATAACTCATAAGTTAAATTCTCGGGTGCACGCCCGCCAATAGCTCGACAAATTTGTGACGATAATTTCACCGAATCAATTAGATCTTTTCCTGACATTTCATAGTCAACACCAAGCGCCCTCCAGCGCATTCCCCAATCAACTTTCCATTGAAGCTTACATTTGCCGCCAAGTACTTGTACTTCGGTTAGTTCATTTGTTTGAGGATCACGATACACAACAGAATCGCTCTGAAGATTGACTTCAACCATTGGCACTTGCAAAACATGCCCGGTTTTTGGGCAAATAGGCAGAAATGGACTGTAGGTTGCGCGACGTTCTTCACGAAGCGTTGGTAACATAATTCCCATAATTTCATCATAGTGCTGCAAAACCAACTTTAAGATTGGGTCAAATCGGCCCGATGTATACCAATCGGTTGAGCTTTGAAATTCATAATCGAATCCGTAACTATCTAGAAATGCACACAGCATGGCGTTATTGTGATGACCAAAACTTTCAAACTTTTCATATGGGTCAGGCACCTTAGTCAATGGCATGTTTAGATATTTAGTCAGCATTTCTTTGTTGGGAACATTCTCAGGGACTTTGCGGAAGCCATCCATATCATCAGAAAAACAAAATAAACGCGTTGGAATATCGCTGAGTTGTTGAAAGGCTTTGCGCACCATAGTTGTGCGCAAGACTTCACCAAAAGTTCCAATATGCGGCAACCCGGAAGGCCCATAGCCAGTTTCAAAAAGCACATATCCTTTTTCAGGCGTTTTTCCCTGCAATCGCGCTAAAATGCGTTTTGCCTCTTCAAACGGCCATGATTTTGCTTCGAGTAATGGGTTGGAGGCCACTGAATTGTTAGACATAAACTCACTATAAGACGTGTTTTAAAACTGATTTAGTCTATAGAAAATCCCCAAAAAGCTCAATGCAATGTTTTTATTTTTGAAATTCAGTGAACAGTTATTTGGCAGTCTTTATAAAATCTGCCACCTGGTGAAATATTTCCATAAAATCCCCATCCGCTATCACCTGAAATTGAACGGCGTCTGTTTGGAAGCTGAGACAATATGCTGAGATCTTGTTCTTCATCAGTAAATGCAGGTGGTAGAATAATGCTAGGTAAAAAATTATCATCTTGTTCTGAAGTTTCGGTATTTCCAAGCATACAAAGTTTGGAAGCAGCAGGACTACGCTTTAGACTTGTTTCAGCAGCACTTGTTTCTTCAATCGATACTTCATCATCTTTTTCAACCAGTATGGGAGGGTGAAGAGCTACGCTAGACGAATCCTCTAGCTTACTATTACTAGAAAAAGTGTTTCGAAAAGCTTTCAATATTTCAGTAGACTTTACAAAGCTAGCGCCAAATTCAAACACATACGAGCATACAGAAAAACTTGTTACTTTAGCCGAAAAAATACTGTCTTCATCATTTTGATTTAGAGCTATCAAAGAATTTCCAGCTGATAAGGCAGTAAATTTTAAAATCATTATTACTGCCCCTAAAATTTTATAGCAATTCATAGTTTATTCCCCTTTAAAATATAAATCATTTCTTGACGATATAATTGCAAATAAAAGTGTGGACGAAAAAATTTTAATAAAAAATATGTTTTTTTTGCAATTCTTGCATGATGAAAAATCATGAACTTTTATAAAGGTTTAGGTTAATGACGAAAAAGAGGAGCCACAAAGATTACAAAAGCTGACTAACCTTTCTATAGTGGGTTAATTAGCATTATAAAAATATTAACTTTTTTCAATTATTATAAGATAGTAATTTTTCAATAAATGAAAAAATAATGAAAGAAAAAACATCATCAATATTTAAAAGCTTCCTTGTTTTATTGGCTTTTATATTTATTTCAAGTTCTGACGGGTTTTCAAAAGGCAGCAAAATAGAAAAAGATTTCAAAAAAGTGGGCAAGACCATGAAAAAGGGGTTTGGCAAAATAGGAAAGAGCGGAGCTGTAAATTTTTTAAAAGAAATAAAAAAAGTTATTAAGTGCATACCCAAATTCACAAAAACAATTCCCCATTTAATGCAGCACCCTAATGATAGACAAGCCTTCAATAGCATTGAAAAATGTATGAACGACGTAAAAAAAATGTCTAGCGATTGCGACAAACCCGATATGCTTGCTCTTGGGGCAGTGCCTGATATAGGCGGTGAAATTTGCATGGGGTGCAATCAAGTAAATAAATATAATATGGAGTTAAAATTTCTTGAAAGCGAAATGCAAAAAGCACAAAATATTGCGAGCAACCCAGTGGGTGCGGCAAATAGCATGGCAATGAATCAAGCACAAAATGCGGAAAGTATGGCCGTAAATTCGGCCCAAAGACGCGTAAATAAAAGAACGAGATATAATAGATAATACTAGAGTTCGTTCTGCTATTGAAATGTATAAGGAAAGCCGACGCACTTTTACATACGTCGGCAATAAGAAGTAAAGCTTAGAAGTTTTTATAGATCTTCTTCGTATTCTATATTAGCGAGAGTACGATCGACTGATGCTAGTCTATCTCTACCAATATTTTCTTCTTCTGAAGAATAAGATTCTTCAGCTTCTTCTGAATCTGTAGTTACTGATATTAAACCTACTGGTTGATAACTAGACGTAGCATGATCAATAAAACTAGAACTCATCATGCTTGCTGATACATTTGCTGTTTCTAGCCTTTGAACTTCCTGGCGAAGAGCGTTCATAAGCTCTAGCTTTACTGCGCTGGCTGGACTTTCAAAATTTGCTGTACCTGTACCTATACCTATCTGACTTTGCAAAACAGAAAGAGCTTCATCTGCGCCGTAGGTTAAGAGCGTAAGTGTACTTAGGAAACTATCCTCTGAAAGACCTATAGTACTTTCTTCACGGGCCAACTGAATAATTGCCGTTTGAAAATAATTCAAGCTTAAAATCGTCGCAGTGTCTGCATCTGCATCACTTTCTGGCACAACAATTCCGTCTGAAGAAATACCCCAAGGAGAAGTTACTGTTGAATCTCTTAAAGCGCTGCCTTCAGAGAAAAATAGAGCAGCTATTGATTGCTTGACCAAGTTCGCTCGGTCTAGGTCAGTTACATTTTCGGAAGTAAACTCGATAGCACTCAAAGCTTCAATACCAGCCGTGCTATCTTGGCTAAACACTCCAAAAGCACTTCTTAGCTGAGTAATAGTTGCGTCATCAGTTATGATTGAAAATAAACTTGTAAGACTAAGAGCAGCAGCTTCAGCTGAAGTTAGTGGATAATCTATAGTGCTGGTCATACCCAATGTATTTACTTCAACTATACTAGTTTCGAAAAAATTTTGTGCTGCTAAGCTGGCATTAGCTAAATTATCGAAGTTAGTTTCTTCGTTAGTTTCTTCAAAAGCAGCGGCAGAAATCTTTACTGCAGATACTAACAGTAAACAAGCTAAACTCTTTATTAATTTCATATTTTAGACTCCTAAGTAAATGAAATATTACACATAGCAAATAATTGCTTTATAAAGTCTGGATAAATAAATTTCAGAAAAAAACATATTTTTTTAGCATGTCTTATATGCAAAATAGGCATATTTAGTAAAATTTTACTAAAAATACTTATTCTGAAAATTTACTGAGAGCAACGCTTTTTATTGGAAATATCTGCGTAAACTTGCTTGATAAAATCACCCTTTTCACTTCTAAAGAAGAAATTAAAGCTAAGTTTTTTGTAGGAACAAAACGCTGGTTGAATACCCATTAACATTAGGTGTTTTCCGCCCTTTTGCAAAAAAATCGTGCCTCCTGGTGCAATTTCAATCTCAGGAATTTCAATCATTTCAAAATAATGTGTGTTGTTTTCATCAGTACGGGGCACATGATCATGCAATTCAATGCGATCAAAAACTTCTGGATCAACTTTAACTTTGTATAGATTCACAGCATATGAGTTGCCATTATAGATGCCAACATAGGCAGCACCGTTCTTTACACCGTTTAAAATTTTCAATTCTAGATGCTTAATTTGAATTTTGTCAGCAGCAAAAAGTGTAGGTATAATTATTAAAAAAAATATCCAACGCATAGCCATAATCGATTAAAATTCACTATACTGAGATTATGAGTTTTAGTTGGTAAGCGCAATGGTATTGCAGCTGGTCATTATTACAGGGCTTTCAGGGGCTGGAAGAACAACCGCATTAAAAGCGCTTGAAGATCAGTATTACCAAGTTATTGATAATTTGCCATTGCTAATGATACCAGCGCTTGTGGAGCATTTTGATAAACAGCCACCAACTAATAATTTGGTAGCTGTTGGGCTTGAACGTATTGATTTTACATCAAAACAAGCCTCAACCCTTTTAGAAAATTTACTTTCTAACCCAAAAATTAATTTACGCATTATTTATTTAGAGTGTGACGAAGAAACAATTTTGCGCCGTTACAATGAATCACGGCGTCCCCACCCTATTGCAGCCAAAAATTTAAAAGCGGCAGTTTCTTTGGAAAAGCAACAGCTTGCGCCCCTGCGCGCAATTGCAGAGATGCAGCTTGATACATCAGACCTAGATATTCGTCATTTAAGAAAGCTTTTACAGCACTATTTCGATGACAACAGAAAAGGTGAGCAAACGCTTAAAATTCAATTGCTTTCCTTTTCCTACAAGCAAGCCCTTCCTAAAATAGCGGACATGATTATCGATGTTAGATTCTTAAGCAATCCTTACTATGACACGCGCCTGCGCCCCCTTAACGGCAAAGACAAAGATGTGCAGCAATATATTAAGCAAGATACCAGGTGGATGATTGTAGAGCACCATTTCAAAGAATTTTTGATCAATGCTATTGATGGATACAAGGAACAAGGTAGGTTTTACCTAACAATTGCCTTTGGTTGTACAGGCGGACAACACCGTAGCGTTTTTATAACTGAATATTTTCATAACATTCTTAAAAAATTGCACTATGATTGTACGGTCGAACACCGAGACTTAAGGACAAATACTTTATGATTGGCATCCTGCTTCTTACTCATGGACCTTTGGGAAACGCTCTTTTAGAGACGCTTGAAACTATTATGGGAAAGCAAGAAGATATAATGTGCATTACCTGTAATCCGGGCGATGATCCCGAGGTTAAGAAAGAAGCAATTTACAAAGCAATAGATAAGCTTAATACTGGAAAAGGGGTTATTATTCTAACCGACATGTTTGGAGGAACCCCGTCAAATCTGGCTATGTCTGTTTTGGGCGTAAAGCCCATAGAAGTTATAGCGGGCGTAAATCTGCCAATGTTGATAAAGTTCGTTGAAAACAGGCGCCACACGGTTTTGCCAGAAGCGGCACAAAGGGCTTTTGAAGCTGGCCGAAAATATATCCAAATTGCCTCTACGCTTTTGTCACCTGCGCAAATAATGCAATCATGATAACCTATTCCTTTCAAGTTTTAATTCCCGAGGGATTGCATGCAAGGCCCTGCGCAAAACTTATTGAGATTTTAAAACCTTATGAGCCAGTAAGTTTCAGCTATAATAGCGTAACCATCAATATACTATCTATACTTGAGCTGCTACTGCTTAAAGTAGGATATGGCTGTTCTTTAGCAATTAATACCCTACAACCTTTGCCTGCTGGTGTTTTGGAAGACTTGAAGAAAGTCTTCGAGGGGTAGCCAGCTATTGCGGCTAAGGCATCTGCTTAGCGTAAATGGCGCAAGATTTTCCCCAAAGTTTCTGGAATTTCCGCCCTTGGCGCTACAATATCAATCATGCCATGGTCACGCAAATATTCTGCGCGTTGAAAACCTTCTGGTAAGGTTTGACGAATAGTTTCTTCGATAACTCTGGCGCCCGTGAACCCAATAATTGCACCTGGTTCTGCGATGCTTATATCACCAAGCATAGCAAATGACGCACTAACGCCCCCTGTAGTGGGGTCTGCAAGTAGAGTAAGGTAAGGAAGGCCAGCTTCTTTTACCATTTGTACGGCAATGGTTGTACGCGGCATCTGCATTAAGGACAAGATCCCTTCCTGCATGCGTGCTCCACCAGAAGCTGTAATTGCTAGCATCGGACTACGACTTTTTACCGCGAGCTCAGCAGCACTGACCATGGCTTGCCCCGCATAAAGCCCCATTGACCCGCCCATAAAATCAAAATCAAAAATGCACACGACTAAGTTGTGTCCCTTAACCTGCCCAAACGCCACCAATACTGAATCTTCATGACCAGTTTTTTGACGGTATTCCTTCAATCTATCAGAATAACGCTTTGAATCTTTAAACTTCAGAGGATCATGAATAACCGAAGGAACCTCTTGCAAGGTGTACATTCCATTATCAAATAGATTATGTAAACGTTCCTTGGCAGAAATGCGCATGTGATGCCCACAATGGTGACATACGCTTAGATTTGCCTTCAGGTCACGGTGAAAGAGCATGTGCTCACAACCAGAACATTTTGTCCAAAGGTTATCGGCAACATCTATTTTTTTGTTGATCAGAGCCTGAATTTTCGGCTTTACGAAGTTTGTTAACCAATTCATAAAAATTCCCTAATGAAAAAAGAGGGGAAAAGATTTTTCTTTTCCCCATGCACCTAAATGCAGATTAGGCCACTATTCAGCAGTATCTGCGGCAGCTTTTTTCTTTGGTGCTGCTGCTTTCTTTTTTGGTTTTTCATCAGAAGCTATTTCAGCTTCTTCCTTAGCTGCAGTTTCTGATTTTTTAGATTTAGCCTTGCTTAAAGCTGTTCCTAAAATATCACCAAGGGTTGCGCCGCTATCAGATGAACCATAAGTTGATAAAGCTTCTTTTTCCTCATCCATTTCGCGCGCTTTAATTGACAAGCTTACTTTTCTGGATGATTTCTCAACAGCCAAAACTTTAGCGTCAATTTTTTCGCCTACTGCGAAGCGATCAACGCGTTGTTCACCACGATCACGTGCAATATCTACCTTCTTAATGTAGCCTGACAAACCATTAGCCAAAGTTACTTCCATGCCTCTGTCATCAATTGCTGAAACAGAACAAGTTACAATATCGCCCTTTTTAATTGAAGATAATGCATCAGCTAAAGGATCTCCGCTTACTTGTTTTACGCCAAGGCTTACACGTTCTTTCTCAGGATCAATATCAAGCACCTTAACTTTAACCATTTGGCCTTTTGTAAACTGCTTCAATGTTTCTTCAGTTGTTTCCTCCCAAGAAATATCATTGATGTGTACCATTCCATCAAGCTGCTCATTAATGCCTACGAACAAACCAAATTCTGTTACATTCTTAATTACGCCTTCGAAGATGCTTCCCAATGGATGATCTTCAACAAGCTTTTGCCATGGGTTTTCCATGCACTGTTTTAAGCCAAGGCTAATGCGACGCTTTGACAGATCAACAACCAAAACCACAACTTCAACTTCTTGACCAACGGTCAATATTTTTCCTGGGTGTAGATTCTTCTTAGTCCAGCTCATTTCAGTTACATAAATCAAGCCTTCAATCGCTGGTTGCAACTCAACAAATGCACCGTAGTCTGTGATGTTTGTCACTTTACCAACAACCTTTTGACCAGGCTTATATTGCAGGTCAATATTTTTCCATGGGTCAGAATCAAGTTGCTTCATGCCTAGTGAAATACGCTGCGTATCTTTATTGTAGCGAATCACTTGAACATCAATAGTTTCACCAACTTTTAGAACTTCATTTGGATGGTTAATGCGGCGCCATGAAATATCGGTCACATGCAGAAGTCCATCAACCCCACCAAGGTCAATAAAGGCACCGTAGTCTGTAATGTTTTTGACAACGCCGGCCACTACTTGACCTTCAGAAAGGTTTGCTACCAATTCGGTGCGCGCTTCTGCCCTTGATTCTTCTAATACAGAACGACGAGATACCACGATATTGCTGCGGCTCTTATCCATTTTTAAAATTTTAAATGGCTGCACGATATTCATTAGAGGCGCCAAATCACGAATTGGCCGAATATCAACCTGGCTACCAGGTAAGAAGGCAATCACGCCATCTAAATCAACAGCAAAACCGCCCTTTACGCGGCCGAATATTATACCATCGATATGCGCGCCGGTAACTAGCGCGTCTTCTAGCAAGTTCCAAGAAGCTTCACGGCGCGCTTTTTCAACGCTTAGCATTGCTTCGCCGTGGCGATCTTCCAAACGCTCAACATACACTTCAATGCGGTCACCGACCTTTGCTTCGTGCATACCGGCGCGGCCAGTAATTTCTTTTAAAGGAACACGACCTTCCGATTTCATGCCAATATCAATAGTTGCCATGTCGTTATAGATACTAATAATGGTGCCTTTAACGACCTTACCTTCGAAGGTGCGGCTGTCTTGCATGAATTCATTTAAAAGATCTGAAAAATTCTCTTTTTGGGCTTGCATAATAAAAATGTCCTGAAGTGTGGCTCGTGAAATATAAAAAATTGAGCCGGCTAGAAGTTATAACTGACAGGATTATGCCACAGGGTTACTTTGGATGCAAAGGGATTTTTGAGGGGGTTTTTGGGGTGGGCTTTGCTTGAGGCGAAAACAAGAAAGGATTGCCGGGAGGCAATCCTTTGATAAAATTATTGGCAGAGATATTGAGCTTACCGAATCGCACTGAGAAGCACATTTCGGAACGCCAATTTTGTTCTAGGTGATTGATTTGTCTCCATCCTACTAGGATCAATACTTCCATGCAAAACAATACTATCGTCTTTACCAGGCACAATGGTGTCTATAAGTGCCCAAAGCGCCGCATTAATTTTTTGCATATAATTATTGTGTAACGCCATTGGTCCAGAGCTGTTCGATGGCATAGGAATAGCAGACAAATCTAGATTATTTATTGCTCCTGCCACTTTTGATAAAAACTCTCCTTTTTTTGCAGCATGCTCGACAAATACCCAAGTAGGCTGAATCAAAAGGTCCGCATTAGCATCGCCTGGTTGAATTTTGTTTATGCACTCAGTAAGTTTTTGTATGATTTCAGCCTTAACAACAGACCAAAAGCCATCCAGATTTCCATTTTCCGCTGCTGCTTTATAGGCTTCAACCATCGTTCTATTTCCATTAAAAACGCGGTTTAATTCGCGATCTTGCGTTGATGGCACACTAATTGCCGTTGTGGTGTCATGCCCTGAGGTAGAGGTAGAATCTGAAGATGCCTTCTGCAATTCTTCAAGCTGTTGTTGCATAATTATAGCAGCATCTCTAAGTCGCTCTATTTCCATTGTTTGTAACTCAACTTTAGACGGGGTAGACGGAAACAACTTAAATGGTACACTTGGACTACTCATGCCAGAAAAATTATTAGAAGAAGGGCTTCTCGACACAGAAGGAGTTCCTAACTCTGCCTCTAGTTCCGTTATTTGACCTTTAAGAATGCAGCATGCATCTCTTAAATCACCCACTCTATAACCTTGAAAATCTTTTCGGTAATCCTTTGGGTTTTTAGAGGAACTAGAATCACCTCTTCCAAGTTGCTGTTCCAATTCTGCAATACGTGCCTTCATCTCGCAGGCCTTATCCTGAAGATCGCGTAAAGAAGAAATTTTAGCAAATTCACTTTTACAACTTACTGGTGTATGAGGTATAGACCTTCCATTTGTTTTAACAGGTGTATCTGCAGCACATAACAAGCTAGTAGACATAATGATCGGCATCAAAAGTGCTACTGGACGAAAATTCATATTCAACCTCACTAAATAAAAATATAGATTTATAACTAAATATAAAATTTTTTAGTAAATAAATCGTTAACAGAAATTTAGTATGGATTAGCGATTGAAGGTATAGATTTTTTTGCACCTACCGCTGAAGAGTCCATTGATGAGCTTAGCGGAAAATTTAACATGCTGGCACTAGGTGTATTCGAAGAAGACTTTTTATTGCTAACAGAAGAAACTAATTCTTCTTCTAATGTCATTATATGAGTCTTAAGAATGTAGCATGCATCTCTTAAGTCACCGACTCTATAACCTTGAAAATCTTTTCGGTAATCCTTTGGGTTTTTAGAGGAATTAGAATCGCCTCTTCCAAGTTGCTGCTCTAATTCTGCAATGCGCGCCTTCATCTCGCAAGCTTTATCCTGAAGATCCCGCAAAGAAGAAATTTTAGCAAATTCACTTTTATAACTGACTACTCCATTATTAGAGGAAGAATCTGCTGCTCCTATTAAGCAGCATATTAAAGCAGAAAACTCAATAAATTTATAAAACCAAACCATACTAATGCCGCAAGATTACGTTTATGATTAGATTCATGTTAGAGGATTTAGGTTAATTTTTTATTAACTATGTAGTCCTGAGTTTAATACATACAATGGTAACAAAAAAGCCTTTCCCCAACAGAGGAAAGGCTTTTTATTTTTTCTTATGCTAAATTATTGACGAATTAGCTCTATAATTGCAGCTCTTAAATGACCAACCGTTGTACCAGCCAAAATTTGAGTACCATCAGCTTTTTGGCCAACAGCTAGCTGAGCAGCTGCTAAATTTCCAGCTTTAGGTATAACAAATGCCCAATCTGCGTCAGCGCCGAAAGTATCAATCCATGGGGCAATAGCATCTTCTAGTGCAGTACCAACTGATGCCTTAGTAACTGCTAATGATTCCACAATATTCTGTGCTCTTGCGTCTACAGCCGGTACAGGGCCTGCACCCGCTGTTGCAATAGCATTTATCTCGGCAAAATCAAGAGAATCAACCAAAGCATCAAAAGAAGCCAATACTTCGGCCAACTCGCGATTTGCTGGATCATTCAAAGCTAATCCTCCTGTAGCACCTGCTGGTGCATGTCCTACTCCTACCGGGTTTCTTTCCATAAAATCTCCACCCGCACCGTTTTCTAGCGCATTAAACATAGCAGCAACGCTCGCCTTCAATTGATTAGCCTTAAACTGAATGTAAGGAGTACAATCTGGATTCCCAATACTTGCTAGCAAAGCTGTTAAGTCTGTATTTTGAGCACCTACTGGCAAAGCATTTAATAAAGCCGCATCTCTTTCATTCGTGCGAATGAGTAAGTCTGCCAAAGCATTATCTCTCTCAGTTGTCCGAACGGCTAGGTCTGCCCCGTGTTGCTTAGATGCAGCTAAATGCTCAATTGCTTTATCACGAGCATCGTGCACAGATAATCTCCTAATCTCAGTTCTTTCCAAATTTGTCACAGCTTCCAAACTATCAGAAAAAGTAAAAGCAATGGCTGCTGCACTTAATAAGTATTTTAGTTTCATAATATTGTCTCCAATTTTGTTAAAAGGCTAAAATAAAACGAGCATTTTCACACCCATTTCAAGGTCGAAACATCTTATAAAAAACGATGCATCTATCAGTAAAATACCTATATATTATTTTGCGAAAAATAGCAAGAATTATTTTAAAATAAAAAGACCGCTCTCCGAAAAATAGCGGTCTTTAATAACAATTTTTTAGTTATCTCTAAAAATTATATACTACACCAATATTAAAGCTATGAACTTTTGGCTGATGTTTAATAGTTACCACATCCAGCTGACCAGGATTTCTGGCGTTTTCTCCCGAAGCGCCAACCTTTTTACCACGATGCATTGCAAACTTATATTCCGTTCTGAAACTCAAGTTTTTTACTAAGGCAAAACGCATACCAACGCCAGGCACAAACGCCAGGCTGTTATATTTCTTATTAATTGATGTAGACATATACCCTGCTGGAGTTGGGTCAGAAAACTGTACCTTAAATTTTCTCATCTCGACTCCTAGAATAGCATATGCTACACAATTTTCAGCTGGCAAAAAACCTAAGTGTAATGAGGCACCATATGCATCTGTAGAGGCACTTTTTAATGTAACAGGTTGAGCACCTGCAAAAGCAGGATTTTGTTTGTCTTTCAAGCTATCAAACTGATAAAAAACTTCGCCTCCCAACCAAAATTCATTTATTTTAGCGCCATAACCACCAAAAAGAATTGCAGCAGCAGATGCTTTTGAAAGGCTGAAATTCCCCTGGTCTTGCAGAATTTGTGCCCCACCACCGGCATCGTTTGATGTGGTGAGCTTGTTCTTCCCGCCAAGCACTGAAATTCCAGCAGCAACACCTGCGTATGCACCAGAAGAAATTTGCGGAGCAGCAGATAGTTGAGCAGCATTAACAAGAGCCGCTGCGCTTAGTGATAACAAAACTTTAGTTTTCATCGGGATTCCTTAAATAAAAAATACATTCTTTGTGAAAAAGGTAGCTGAAATGGGGAGGAAGGTCAAATAGTTAGAGGCCGCCCGGAATAGCAGTGAACGCAGTGTGGCAAAATTGCGACAATTCATCTTAAGAGGAAAAGGAACTTAAAATAGTGATGCGCTTGGGTGGATTGCCACAGCTCCGCTTACAAGGCCTTGCAAAGAGGATTCCAACTTTGCGATTTTTGGGCAGGCGGGAATCTAACTGTCATATTTGTAGCGGTGAAGAAAGTTGAAGAAAAGTACAGCTATGCGAAGAGATTTGGTGAGGACCTACTTTCCCGGCGCTTAAGCGATAGTATCATGGGCGCGGAGCGGTTTCACGGTCGAGTTCGGGATGGGTTCGTGTGTGTCACGCTCGCAATACCCACCA
>JAGOSL010000019.1 GCA_018062345.1 Pseudomonadota bacterium
TTCAACAAACTTCGGATCCGCAACATCTAACGGCATTGTAGACTTTGTCAGTTGCTTCCCTTACCTTGTCTCTCTGCCCTCGCAAAGTATCAAATACGGTACCACTAAAGCGAATGTGGTTTTTTATGTCTTTTTTCTTTCCTTTCTTGTTCCTGGTTCCCGGCCTTCGCCGGGACGATTTAGCGTTGTTTCTTAAAAGTCGACTTTGGATTTTTGATCTTCAGGAGAGCTCTTTCCCTTGGATTTAAAATCCTATTTTACGATCTCATGAAATAGGTATTTTGGCAAAAAATAAAATAGCCCATACCTTGACACCTTATACAGACTTGCGTTGCGGGCAAAAATAAATTTTATTTGGGTGGGGGAATTTTATTTATGAAGTATAAACTTTTTAGGGGTAGAATTATTTTTCATGTTACAGAATAATTTTTTCTAATCTAGGAAATTGCGATGAATCTTTTTAAAAAATGGCTATTTATGATATTGGCAACCTTTGTAGTTTTTGCCGCTGATGAACATGAAGCAGAACAAAAAGAAATAAGCTGCATTCGATGCCGAACTTTAGAAAATTTGTTGCAAGAGAATGGTGACTTGATAAATGTACCAGAGGTGATTTTATTGAACTTAACAAGTAAAAGTACTGATTGTATTAGCGGCGCGCTTAAGAAAGGATCTTGCGTTGCGTGCATACCCGGGTGGCAAGAAGATCAAGAAAGCGTTGAAATTGATACAGCTGAACCTTGTAGTATTTGTGAGTTTGTAAATCACTTTACAAGTGATCTTCCTTTGGAAGAAATTTGTGGAGAGTTTTTTATTGCAGAATTATTCTATCCTTGTGATGCAACAAGCATTATAGATGGAATTTATATGAAAAAGTCTAAAGAAAGCGGTTCTTTAAGTTTTGTTTCGCTTGAATCTATAAGAAACCAATATCAGGTAATGCAGCAAAAATTACTTAGCTAAGCATCTTGTGACATCAACCATACGATTAGAAAACCCCCATTCGTTATCGTACCAAGAAACTACACGAACTAGACGATTGCTTACTACTTGGGTTTGGGTTGCATCAAAACTAGAGCTAAATGGGCTATGGTTAAAATCAACAGAAACTAATTTTTCTGTTACATAATCTAAAATATTATGTAGTTCATTTTTTGAAGCCTCTTGCATGAAATGATTTACTTCATCAATGGTTGTATCTCGGGCTACCATTACCTTTAGGTCAACCACAGAAACATTAGCAACTGGTACACGTATTGACGTACCATCAAGCTTTCCTTTGAGTTCTGGAAGGACTAGTCCTACAGCTTTGGCAGCGCCTGTTGTGCTTGGAATCATGGACATTGCAGCGGCACGCGCGCGTCGCTGATCATTGTGAAGCGTATCTACTAAACGCTGGTCACCTGTGTAAGCATGAATTGTTGTCATGAATCCGCATTCAATTCCAAGTGATTTATTTAATACGGAAGCAATTGGTGCCAGACAATTAGTGGTACATGAGGCATTGGAAATAATAAGATGAGAGTTATTAATTTTCTCATGATTAATACCATAGACAACAGTAATATCCGCACCATCACAAGGAGCAGAAACTAGGACGCGTTTTGCGCCTGCAGTGATATGTTTCATTGCAGCATTACGCTTAGTGAAATGTCCTGAGCATTCTAGTACGATATCAACGCCCATTTTCCTCCACGGTAAATTTTCTGGATTTGGTTCTGCTAAGACTGTGATAGGGCCTAAGCCTACGTCTAATGAATTATCTGCTGTTATTACTTGCCCTTTAAAACGCCCATGAATGGAATCGTATTTAAATAAATGTGCATTATCTTCTAAGGACCCTAGATCATTGATAGCAACGATTTGAATGCCTTCTACTTTTTGCTCAATAAAGCTTCGTAAAACCATTCGCCCTATACGGCCAAATCCATTAATAGCAATTTTCATGATTCCTCATTTTTATTTTAGTAATTTCATTATATAGTGACCACATGATGAGCCAAAAACAACCACAAAAAATTGAAAAACTGAATCCGCATTTGATTAATCAGATTGCGGCAGGAGAAGTTATTGAGAGGCCAGCAGCTATTTTAAAGGAGCTGGTTGAAAATGCTTTGGATGCGGGTGCTTCAAAAATAGATGTTGCTGTTGAAGATGGGGGCCGCGCGCTGATTTCTATTCGTGATAATGGGCACGGTATTGCATTTGATGATATTTCACTTGCATTTGAACGTCATGCTACATCTAAACTTGTGCACCAAGATTTATTTGCTATTAATACTTTTGGATTTAGAGGTGAGGCACTGCCGAGTATTGCTTCGATTAGCCGTACACAAATGATTACTCGAACAAGTATTGATGAGCATGGGTGGAAAATAATTATTGAAGGTGGTAATGCATCTGCATTAACACCGCACGCAGCGTCAGTAGGCACAACGCTTGAAGTGCGAGATGTATTTTATGCAACACCGGCCCGGTTAAAATTTTTAAAAAACACTGGTACTGAATTGGGTCACTGTAAAGATATGATTAGTCGAATTGCGATGGCGAATCCAACAGTGCATTTTACGTTCAAATCAGATGAGAAGACCGTTTATGATTGGCCGGCGGGCACATTGATTGAGCGCATCACCCAAGTGATGGGTAAGGAATTTTCGCTAAATACAGTGCCTGTACTTTTAGAGCGTAATGGATATAAGTTAGAGGGATTGGTTAGTCTTCCTACATACTCTCGTTCACAAGCAAATGATCAGTATATTTATGTGAATAATCGCTGGGTGCGCGATAGAAATGTTGCAGGGATTTTGCGGGTAGCCTATCAGGATGTGCTGATGACAGGGCGTCATCCTATGGCTGTGCTGTTTTTTAATCTTGATAGTCATGAGGTGGATGTGAATGTGCATCCTGCAAAAACTGAAGTCCGATTCCGTGATTCACAGTTTGTGCGTAGTTTTTTGATTCAAGGAGTGAAACAGTCTTTGACAGCAAGCCAACATACGGCATCTCCGGCAATGGGAAATCTTGTGGTGCAAGCTTTTAATCCTTCAATTTCGAGATCATCAACAGTTACATCGTTTGATTATAAAGCAAGCTACAAGCCAATTTTGCGAGATAGTTATCCTTCTGCAAGGCCTGAGCCTATTGCAGCATTTGCAACTGTTTCAGAATCGGAAGAAATAGCACCTGATTATCCTATGGGGATTGCAAAGGCACAACTTTTTGAAACGTTTATTGTGGCGCAAACAAGCGATGCTTTGCTGATTGTGGATCAACATGCTGCTCATGAGCGCATTGTTTATGAAGAACTTAAGGAACGATGGAGTGCAAGGGGTATGCTTCCTTCGCAGCCCTTAATGCAACCTGAATATATTGAGCTTAGCGAAGAAGATTGTGCTTTATTTGAGCAAAATCAGCATCTTTTTCAAAAAATTGGTTTTGCTATTGATGTGTTTGCAGCAAAAACACTGGTTATTCATTCAACGCCTATTGCGTGCCATCTTGAAGGCTCAAAAGAATTTATTTTGGATGTTTTGGCAGATATTAAAACATTAGGAGAGGGCGTAAGTGCAGAAGAAGTTTTATGGGAAAAATTAAGCAGTAAAGCCTGTAACAATAGCATTCGTGCTGGAAAAACTTTAAGTTTGGCTGAAATGAATGCGATGCTGCGCCAAATGGAATTCACACCGAAATCAGCGCAGTGTAATCATGGGCGCCCGACATTTATTAAGCTTGATAAAAAAGCATTAGAAAAGTTGTTTGAGCGGTAAGGTTTTCCGGATTACTAATACGGATAAATTAGGATTTTCCGTAATTCAATTCCGGATTATTGACATTTTTCCGGAATAGGAATATAAAAGAATATAGAAATTATCTGTATTTTTATACATTTTTAGAAAATTTCTTTATGCGATATGAAAAACGATTTTATCCCCATAGCTTTCCCAAAGGGCAAACGATTATTCTTTTAGGCCCTCGTAAAACGGGAAAGACAACTTTTTTGAAACAGACTTTCCCGAATAGCCTTTTTATTGACTTGTTGAATTCTGAGTTAATTCGTAAATATTCAAGCTATCCCGAGCGATTGCGCCAAGAATTAATGCTTTTAAAAAAAGAGCAACAAGAATTGCCTATTATCATTGATGAAGTTCAGCTTGTTCCCAAGCTTCTTCATGAAATTCACTGGCTTATTGAAAATGCAGGTTTGTATTTTATTTTATGCGGATCAAGCACACGTAAATTGAGAACTTCTGGCGTAAATTTATTGGGTGGAAGGGCTTGGACTTATTATTTTTTTCCGTTTGTTTATCCGGAACTCAAACCATTTTCTATAGAACATGCACTTGAGCGTGGTACCATACCTAATCATTATGGATCTGCGAGTTATAAAAAACATTTGCAAGCCTATGTTCAAGATTATTTAACCATTGAGATTCAGCAAGAAAGCCGTATTCGTAATTTGCCAGCTTTTCGGCATTTTTTAGAAGTTGCTGCATTTTCTAGCGGCGAACTAGTAAATTATGCCAATATTGCGCGTGAAGCGGGTGTTAATGAAAAAACGATTAAAGCGTATTTTGATATTTTAGAAGATAGCTTGGTGGGGGTTAGATTGCCTCCTTACAAAAAAGTTCAAAAGCGAGATTTGATTTTCAAGGCAAATAAATTTTATTTTTTCGACGTAGGACTTATTAAGGCATTAAAAAGCAATAATTTATCTTTACGTATGCAAGAAGACAAAGGGCAAATTCTTGAATCTTATATTTTCCAAGAACTAAATGCCTATAGACAGTTAAGAGATCATGAAATGCCTTTAAATTTTTGGAGGACAACGTCTGGTCTGGAAGTAGATTTTATTTTAAATCAACAAATTGCTGTAGAAGTTAAATTAAGCCAAAATATTCATGAGACTCATTTAAAAGGACTTGTTGCGTTTGCTGAAGAGAACCCAGCAAAAGAATTGATTGTTGTGTGCTGTGAACACACATCACGACTAATTATGCACAAAGGACACCAAATAAAAATTTTTACAGTGCAGGACTTTTTAGAGCGGTTATGGGCAAATGATTTTATTTGATTCGTTTCTAACAAGCTTTAGAAAAGCTGTTTGAGCGGTAAAGTTTTCCGGATTACTAATACGGATAAATTAGGATTTTCCGTAATTCAATTCCGGATTATTGACATTTTTTCGTAAAAATTGCCAAGTTGTTTCCAAGACAGTATAGTACAATAAAAATTAAGATGTTTATGAACTTGGCAGAAAATATTGTTGATTTTGAATCTTCTGGCGTGACGATTGATCTAGCTGAAATTCAAGCCCTTATCCCGCATCGCTATCCATTTTTATTGATTGACCGCATTGAAAATATTCATTTGGGCGAGTCTGCTGTTGGCATTAAAAATGTAACATTGAATGAGTGGTATTTTCAGGGGCATTTCCCTGATCACCCTATTATGCCTGGTGTGCTGATTGTTGAAGCATTGGCACAAACAGCTGCAGCGCTTGTTATGAAAACTTTGACTGTTCAAAATGGTGGCGAAAAACCAGGAAATTTGGTTTATTTTATGTCCATTGACGAAGCAAAATTCCGCAAGCCTGTTGTGCCTGGTGATGTAATACGTTTGAAGGTTACTAAAGACCGTTCGCGTGGGCACATATGGAAGTTCAAGGGTGAGGCACGCATTGGAGATGATCAGTTAGCAGCTGAAGCGATATTTACAGCGATGATCACACAAAAATGAAAATACATCCAAGTAGTATTATTGAGCCAGGCGCTAAAATTGGAGTTGGGGCATCAATTGGTCCATTTTGTTGTATTGGGCCAGATGTTGAATTAGGAGATTATGTTGAACTGGTTTCACATGTTTCGATTAGTGGTATTACAAAAATTGGTGAAAAAACTAAAATTTTTCCATTTGCTTCAATTGGGCATCGCCCTCAAGACTTAAAATATGCGGGTGAGCCTTCGACAACAATTATTGGTGCTAACAACACTATTCGTGAATATGTGACCATTCAACCAGGAACCGCTGATGATGCAATGCAGACGGTAGTGGGAGATCATTGCTTGTTCATGGTAGGTAGTCATGTTGCGCATGATTGCATTGTAGGAAATCATGTAATTATGGCAAACAACGCAACGTTAGGCGGCCATGTAAAAATTGGTAATTACACAATTATTGGTGGGCTTGCAGCAGTTAAGCAACGTGTTCGTATAGGCGATCATGCAATGATAGGCGGTATGGCAGGTGTTGAGCACGATGTTATTCCCTTTGGTATGGTAGTGGGAGAGAGAGGCTGGTTGAATGGTCTTAATCTTGTTGGTATGAAGCGTCGCGGCTTTAACAAAGAAGTTATCACAAAACTACAAGAAATTTACGCAGACTTGTTTGTGCCTCAAAATGATATTCCACTAAGTGAGCGACTTGCAGAGTTACATCAAAAACATGCCAATGATGCAGATGCGCAAATTTTGCTAAATTTCCTTGAAGGTAGATCAAATTCTTTATGTCAGCCCAAAGCCGTATAATGCCTGGTCAAAAACTTGGAATTATTGCGGGTGCTGGAACGCTATTTCCTATGGTTTGGGAAGAGGCTTTAAATAAAAAACAGCAACCTGTTGTTGTTTCGTTTAATGACCAATTACCATTGTTAAGTGATAAAAAAATTCCCCATTTACAAACAGCGCTTGGGAAAATTGGTGAAATATTAAATTTCTTTAAAAGTCACGATGTTAAGCATTTGATTTTTGCTGGACGCATACAGCGCCCTTCATTTACTTCATTAAGTTTTGATGCGGTGGGGCTTAAATGGATGCAAAAGCTAGGCATAAAAACATTTGGTGGTGATGATGCGTTGCTAAAAGGCATTACAGAACTTTTAGAACAAGAGGGATTTCAAATTATTAGCCCTAGGGATTTTCTGCCAAACTTGGTGCTGAAGCCAGGTGTTTATACTGAAATTTTTCCAACAAAAGATGATGAAACAGATATTGCGCGCGGGCAAGAAGTGTTGGGTGCGTTATCGAGTGCTGATGTAGGGCAGGCATGTGTAGTGCAAGAAGGGTTAATACTTGGTATTGAAGCAATTGAGGGTACGCAAAAATTAATTGAGCGTTGTAAGGATCTTAAGCACCATGCAAAAGGTGGGGTCTTGATTAAGCTTTCTAAGCATGGGCAGTCTACACTTGTTGATTTGCCAACGATTGGTCCTGATACAGTTGAGGCTGCGCATAAGTGTGCTTTAAATGGGATAGCTATTTCTGCAAATACAACACAGGTTTTAGAGTTCGATCATGTGATTAAATTGTGTAATCACTATAAAATTTTTTTGAAAGTTATTGAGAGTTAAATGATGACAACACGTATTCTCTCTGGCATTAGGCCGACTGGGCATATTCATTTGGGAAACTACTTAGGGGCAATTCGCAGCTGGGTAAGCATGCTTGACCAGGTGGACGAACGCTTATTTTGTATTGTTGACCAGCATGCCTTAACAACTGCTGAAGATGCCAAAGATTTGCGCAAAAATACACTTACTATTGCGGCTGCATATATTGCCAGTGGTATTGACCCTGTAAAAAACCATATTTTTGTGCAAAGTCATGTGTCTGCCCATACTGAACTTGCATGGTATTTTAATTGTATTACGCCGATGGGTTGGCTTTCACGCATGACCCAATTCAAAGATAAAGCTGGAAAAAATAAAGATCAGGCGATGACAGGTTTGTTTGTTTACCCAGCACTTATGGCTGCTGACATTTTAATTTATAAGGCAACACATGTGCCTGTTGGTGAAGATCAAAAACAGCATGTTGAATTAACACGAGATATTGCCCAAGCTTTTAATAATTATGTTGGAAATGGTTTTTTCCCGTTGCCTGAGCCGATTATCAAAAGTGAAACAGCGCGTATTATGAGTTTACGCGATGGCACAAAAAAGATGAGTAAATCTGACCCCTCAGATTATTCACGTATTCATTTGCTGGATGATAATGAAACCATTGATTTGAAAATTCGCAAATCAAAAACCGATGCAGATGTTATTCCTGGATCTGTTGAGGGCTTAGAGCAAAGACCAGAAGCCAAAAATTTGCTAAACCTATATGCCTTGTTTACAAATAGTTCCTTAACAAAAGTTGTGCAAGAATTCGAAGGTAAGCCATTTTCTGAATTTAAACCGAAATTAACAGAAGCTACGATTAATCACTTAGCGCCAATTAGGAGTGCAATGATTGAATTGTTGGCTGATGAAGCAGCGCTTTTGGATTATCTTCAAAAAGGAGCTGAAGCTGCAAATAGTATTGCGGGAGCGAACATAAAGGAAGTTCGTCACGCTTTGAATATGGTGTAACTACCAAACATCTAAGCTTTACTTTTTGTAAAATTGTAACTATTGACTATGCCAATTTCGCTCGGCATCATTTTAAGACGGAGTTTATTAAAAGTTAGAGCACAGTAGGGACATGTCAAAAAAAAATAATTTTCTTATTCTAGCTTTATTAATAGCTAGCTTAACGGCTAATTCACAGCCTAATGGCCCTGACAATGATACCCGTCAAATTTATACTGGTGTAGGTGGTCGAGATAAAGCATGGTATGCGTATTTAGCATCTGTAGGGGCAATAGATGGAATATTAGATCGTTCAGGGTTTCGGTACGATATTTTCTTGGGCTATGGAAAGTATAAATATAATGACTCTAGAGCCACTAATCATAACGGCATAATATCAAGTGTTAATCTTGGGATAGGATATGAAGCAGTAATTGAGAACAATAGATTTTTTTTAAGCGTGGGGCCTTATTATAGAAGTAATAAAGTTTCACCAGCTGATTCTGTTAACAATTCAACAGGTTCAAAGATTGGTTATTATATTGCTTCTGATACCAATTTTTGGATATCTAGAGAATACACATTCGAGTTTAATCTTTCTTATGGATCAATTGTCGATGAGATTTGGACTCGTGCTAGGCCTGGGTACACGTTTGATTCTTCACGTGTGAAAATTGGGCCAGAATGTTCTTTTGAAAAGCAGCGTAATTTTAAGGAATTAAGATTGGGAGGCTTCTTGGCCTTAGGGCATTTTAGAAATGCAGAAGTTTGTTTTAATGCAGGGCACGCAAGTTATAAATTCAAATCAAACACCCTTTCTTCTCCTAGGAAAAAAGGCGCATATGCGGGACTGAATTATTCTTATCGTTTTTAATGCATAGACAAATATTCAGAACTGATTTTTCAAATAAGTTTTAGAATTTTTGATGGAAAAATTTTCAAAAAACCAAACATTCAGACATGCTTGTGCCATTACCTTGTTGCTGATTTTGTTAATGTATGCCGCGTGGCGGTTTACAATCATCAATGAAAAATATCTTTTTGTATCTTATTTATTTTTTTTAACGGCCATTATTACTGTTATTAGTTCAATTTTTATTATTGTTACGACATGGAATAACACAACGCTCCCTTTAGGATCTTTTTCCTATTCTAAAAAAATTGATGTGCTTATTCCTACGTATAAAGAGCCAATTAGTATTATTGAAAAAACACTCAAGGCTGCTTCAAAGCTAGATTACCCTTGTTGTGTAATGGTTCTTGATGATGCAGGTAGAGAGGATGTTAAAAATCTTACTAAAGAGCTAGGGCTAAAGTATCTGTGCAGAGGTCATAATGTCCATGCAAAAGCAGGAAATCTGAACTTTGGATTGCGTCATTGCAAATCTGAATATGTAGCTGTTTTTGATGCTGACCATATTCCGCAAAAACAGGCAATTACTTTGCTTATGCAATATTTCACAAGCAGTGATATTGCATTTGTGCAGTCTCCTCAGGATCATTTTAATACTGATGCTTTGCAGTTTTTAAACACAAAACCAGGTACAAAAATCTGGCATGACCAGTCAGTATTTTATGATTTAAATCTTCCAGCAGCAAACGCATTTCATATTGCTTCTTGTGTAGGAACAGGAGTTATTTACAGAAGAAAAGCGATTAATGACATAGGGGGTATTCCTTGTGAAACATTAACAGAGGATACCCACACATCATTAAAATTGCATATGAATAATTGGAAAAGCGTTTATATACCTAAACCAATTGCATATGGCGTGTCACCTTCTGATAACAGTGAATATTTCAAAACACGACATCGATGGGCACAAGGAAATTTTCAAATGATACAAAAAGAAAAAATTTTTACAACTAAAAAGCTTAGTCTTTTAGGGAAGATTTTTTACCTAAATTTTCTAATACAATCCATTAATGAATTCCAATTATTGATATTGATTTTTCTGCCGATTTTTTCTCTTTTTTTTGGATGGCAATCATTTATTGTGAAACCCTTAAACATTTTTCTTTTACTTGGGTGCCCATTTATTTTTCATTTTTTATTAAAAGAAATTACAAATGGTTATACGCAATTTTGGAATAATGAAATTCTTTCAATAATGCGTTTTCCTACGCATATTAAAGCAGTATTTGGTTTGTTTAAAATAAATATACCTTGGCATTCATCAAATAAAAATATAAAGGGAAAAATTGATTGGAATTTGCTGGTTCCTCAAATATTTATTTTATTTTTTTGTGCAGTATCAATTTTATATGGATTTATAAAGCTATACCCTGATTTTAAAGCTGGACCGATTATATGCTCTTTACAAGCTTATTTTATGTCATCAGATAATCAGGCTTTTATGTTTAATGATTTTCTTAACACACCACTTGATGATGGTTATTCACTGGAGCTTCTAATCATGTGTGGATTTTGGTCGTTTTTTAGTATTTTTAGAATTAGCTATTATCTGAGGCTTTTAGTTAAGAAAGTAAAAAATAGCTCTGAGAATTTTCGATTTAAAATACATTTTCCGGTTTATTGTAGTGACTTTGTAACAAGTTCTGAAGTGCTTACTAATAGGATATCCGAAGATGCTATTGCCATATCAACTATGAAAAATGGGATGAAGAATCTTAGTATTGGGAAAACTTATTTTTTAAAAATTCTTCTTCCGAAGGGGGATTCAGATATAAAAACAAGATATGCTGGTATTATTGGAAGTGAGTATATTTTTAATATTGTAGATAAAGATACAATATCTAATCTTGTTGATGCGTTATACTCAGTTGCATGGCATCGCTATTTGTACTTTGACGAAACACCTTTTTCTACCTTGTCATTATTTTTGAAGCGTTTATTTCACAGACAGTACAAAAATTCACGCAAAGTAGAAACGGTTATTTTTAAAAAGACATCCAACCAAGATTCAGAATATCTTGGGTTTGTGGAAAAATATGGAGAATGTTTGTATATATTTAGCTTTTCCTCACTTGTTTGTGGCTCGTTAATTACGGTTAAATATCCTGAAAATGGGAAAATAGAAAAATACAAAGTGAACAGCAAAAATCAGATTGATGAAATTCTTCACTTAACAAAAAATTTGGATGGTACTGAATGCTATTATTACCAGCTTAGTCGTGTAACTAGCTAAGAGCTTACGCTTTGAATATGGTTTAAGAAACTTTCTTTTTAAAATAAAATGTGTTGTATTATGCTTTTATAAGAAGTACAGGCTTATGCGTTTTACTGTCTATGTTAACGATGTTCTTAGCGCAAAACTCTCTTCTCTTGCGCAAGAAAAGGGGAAGACCCGCAATACTTTGCTTTGAGTCTTTGCGCGAGGAGCTTTCCTCAAATCTTGATCAAGACTTATTTTAATGTTTTTGCTAGACACATGCGCTATCAGCGATTTTGTAAAAGGCCATTCTAATACCCTTGGGAAACTCAAATCGTATTCTAGCTAGATTCATCAAATGAGTCTTCAGGAGAATCTTCTTCCAGTATATCTGAAATTTTTTTAATTGTTGTTGTGTTTTTCTTCAAGTGTGGCATTTTCTTGGGGCAAGAAATATCGATTACAAAAATTATTAATTACTCAATGAATAAACAAAACATCCTTTTTAAATTATTATATTATTTAAAATTAACTATTTGTTAAACAGTATTAAAGTAAAATGATAACTGTTAATGATTATTGTGTTATTTTTTAAAAAGGAAATTTATCATGCAGTGTATCCAAAAAATTACCTTGTCATTGCTTGCAGTAGCAGCAGTTTCAACATTTAATTCAAGTTATGCTTCAACACTAGAAGTTAATTTTACAGACGGTGCAGAAATGGCCGGTAATGTGAACGGAAAAGTTAAATTCGCAGGTACTGGAAAATGTGAGTTCAGTGGTAGCGCATCAAGTGATGTTGAATTGAATGCAGGTACTGTAAGGGCATCAGATGCAAGTTCTTTTGGGGGCGCTATATATATGACGGGTGGTCATTTGGAAGCTGTTGTAGATTTCACTCTTCCAACATTGCATGTAAATGCACCTGGAACGTTAACAAGTTTAGCGGGTAGTGATGATTCATCTTCAACAATGATGATCAACATAGTT
Source organism: Pseudomonadota bacterium (assembly GCA_018062345.1). Taxonomy (GTDB): domain Bacteria; phylum Pseudomonadota; class Alphaproteobacteria; order Paracaedibacterales; family CAITNM01; genus CAITNM01. The sequence goes on from JAGOSL010000019.1 coordinate 12,430, forward strand.
CATGGAACTGGCCCGTTAACTCTTGCTGGTGCTGGTGATGTTCAAATTGGTGGTAGCATGCGCAATAATACAGGTGGTGTTTCTAGTGCTGAACCTCTTCAGGCTATAAATTTTGTTAGTGCATCAAGGCTTCCGAATGCAAACAATTCATTTGTGGGGGATGTAAATCTTCTTTCTGCGCCTGGTGGTGTTAATACCTATGATAGTACTGGTCGAATTCTAAGCGCGCAAACTATTAATGTAGCTACTAATTTCGGTGGTTCAACTACAGCTGAAGTTAAAGCTTCTTATTTTGTTGGAACAGTAAAAGCTAAAAAAATTAACATAGGTGGACATGATTGGAAGGTTCCTGTTACTGCTCAGTAATTTTTGAGAAGTTGTGACCCAAAGTTACACGGGGGAAGTTTGTAATTGTGGGGCAACATTTAGCAAGCCATCTATTGTTTTGATAAATACTCAAAATAGTAGGTGGCGCTTTTTTATTATTGCCTGTTTTATGAAAGTGAACGCGCGCAATTTATGGTTAAGACTTGCCCCTTCATTGTGGTCATCGTATCATGCCTGAAGTTATAAAATAGAGATTGAGCTCTGTGGATCGCGCCCAAGCAGCAAAAGAATTAGAACGTTTAGCAAAAATTATTGCTTATCATGATTATCAGTATTTCAGCCTTGCTAACCCTGAAATTACTGATGAACAGTATGATGCTCTGAGGCGCCAAAATCTAGAATTGGAAGCGCAATTTCCCGACTTAAGACGACTTGATAGCCCAAGTCATCGCATTGGCTCACCAGTGTCGCCACAGTTTGATAAGGTTAAGCATCGCAAGCCATTGCTTTCACTTGATAATGTTTTTAATGAAAAAGAATTCCGTGATTTTGGCAAAAAATTCAGGCGTTTTTTAAAGATGCCTGAAGATGTTGAAATAGCAATGTTAGCTGAACCTAAAATTGATGGTTTGTCAGCAAGCTTGCATTATCAAGATGGCCAATTTGTACTGGGCGCTACGCGTGGTGATGGCCAAGAAGGTGAAAATATTACAGCAAATTTGCGCACTGTGCGTGATTTACCTTTGAGGCTTCTTGGAGATAATGTGCCGAAAAACCTTGAAGTGCGCGGTGAGGTTTATATGAAAATTGCTGATTTTCAAGCATTAAACGCGCAAAGAACACAACAAAATGAACAAATATTTGCAAATCCACGCAATGCAGCAGCGGGCTCACTACGTCAGCTAGATTCAACAATTACGGCAGCGAGGCCTGTCCATTTTTTTGCGTACTACGCTCAGACACTTGAGGGTAATGCCGCTGAGACACAGGAAGAACTTTTGCAAAATCTGCAGACATGGGGGTTTGTTGTTAACCCATATCATAAATTGTGTAAAACACCAGATGAGATGATGCAATACTATCAAACCATGCAAGAAACCAGAGAAACCTTGGATTACGAGATTGATGGGTTAGTATTTAAAGTTAATGATTTGCGCTTACAAGAAAGGTTAGGATCTGTAGGCAGATCACCGCGTCATTCTATTGCCTTTAAGTTTGCAGCAGAACAAGTAGAAACAGAGGTTGAGGATATTATCTTGCAAGTGGGCCGCACAGGCGTTATAACCCCCGTTGCTGTTTTGAAGCCTGTCATTGTGGGTGGCGTGACGGTAAGTCGTGCGACACTGCATAACGAAGAAGAAATTCGGCGCAAAGATGTTCGCATTCAAGATAGTGTTATTATTCAACGAGCTGGAGATGTTATTCCGCAAGTTGTACGGGTGGTTACCAGCAAAAGGTCAAGTAATTCAAAAGTTTATCATTTTACAGAAAAATGCCCTTGCTGTGGTTCGCTTTTACACCAAACTCCGGGACAGGTTGCAAAAAGATGCCTTAATGGTTTTGAATGTGAAGACCAGGCTATTCAGCGCCTTATTCATTTTGTTAGTCGTGATGCTTTAAATATTGATGGGTTGGGTGAAAAACATGTTGCTAGGTTTTATGCGCTAAATCTTATTACGACTCCGGTTGATATTTTTACTCTTGAAGAGAGAAGCAAAGTCCATAGCGAACCATTGGAAACTTGGGAAGGTTGGGGCAAACAGTCTGCACAAAATTTGTGGGATGCGATTCATAAAGTTCGAACGCTGCCGCTTGATAAGCTTATTTTTGCCCTTGGAATACCGCAAATTGGTCAAACAACGGCGAAGCTATTGGCTAAACATTTTGTGGTTTTTGAGAAATTTCTTGAAACGCTTTTGCAAGCCCACCAAAATAATTCGGCCGCCTACCAAGAGCTTATGCATATTGAAGGGATTGGCCATGGAATTGCTCGTGATGTTGTGGACTTTTTTCAACAAAAGCATAATTTACAAATGGTTGAGAGCCTATTAACACATATAAATGTGTTGCCTTATGAAATTGGCAGTGATCTGCCTTTAAGTGGAAAAATAGTAGTGTTTACAGGTGGTCTAGAGCATATAAGTCGTAGTGAGGCTAAAGCTCAGGC
>JAGOSL010000020.1 GCA_018062345.1 Pseudomonadota bacterium
GATGCACATCTTGCCGTTGTGCCAGCAACAAAGTGTTCCATTAACTTATCTTGAGTTTTTTTGCTTAATCGACTCTTTCTCATGCTTTCCTTTATAACACTTCTTGGTGTTATCTAGGACAGCCCCTTCAATTATTAGTTCCAATGATATCAGGAGGGTTTTTCGCATAGGTTCTCAGGTAGATGAAGTATCTGAAGAACTTGATCATCCCAGAGAGACTCTTTTTAGAAAGATTGATGAAGCAGGACTCGATTTAGAGTTTGTTAAATGGTTTAAGCAAAAATTTTTGCATTATAAAAGAATAAATCATAAAGAGTTTGCTGCCGCTATTTTCTATCCTTATGAAATAATGACTACTTCGTACAAATATCATATTAGTCATTGGACGTAGACCATGAAGGATGGTTTTTATATTCTACATCTAAACCTATTTATGGCACTGGTACATCTGGAGATTTAACTTATGTGATTTCTAAAGATGGCCAATTAATAGATTTTAGGCGAGAACATTGATCAGAGAAAAAATATCCGTTACCTATTTGAAATCAAACGGAAAATGAAAAGAACACATGGGAGTTATAAAATGAAAACCAAAGCGTTAAGCGTGTTAAGTACAGCATTACTTACTATAACTCCTTTAGCGAGCGCCTCAGTGGTTGCACATCACGAGCATCAAGAACTAGAAAATTTTAGAAATATTCCCTCGAGTTGGCATGATGCAGCTCAATCTTGGAGAATGACGATTGAGCAATATATTGAGGAAGCGGATAAAATTATAGACAATGCATTTGATGGTAGTGCCATGGCAGAAAGAAGTTACGAGGACCTGGTACCAATTTTTAACCCATACGCTAAGCTGGATAATAAAACTGAAGCCATGCTAAAAAGATCATTTAGTACTGAAGAGGAATATCGGCGAGCTCTTGTTGAATTGGAAAAGAAGCATCCAAAATTTACTGTTGCTAGGTAATCCGCGCGAAATGCTCTCATAACCTGACCAATATTTAGCGTTAAGGTAAAATGATGTCAGCCAGTAAACAGATTCAATGCTGTGGGATGAGAGCAGAAAACCAACTATTCAAGTGGCCTGCCCCCATGCGCCCACATTCCAGATGCTCTGGCGGTTTTTTGCGGTGAATTGCAGAAAATGACTTGAGGAAGCGGATTTGAACACTTGGTAAATTAGCAAGGTAACAAGGTAACACTTGAAATGTTATTTAGGCTAAGCTATTGAGAAATTTCTAAAAGGGTTAGTTGCTTTATAAGAATAATCCAACTTTCTTAAAGGCTTTTAAAAGTAGAAAGAATTGCTAAAAATTGCTAAAAATTGCTAAAAATTTCAAAAGAAGCTCAGAAAGAGATTATAAAGATTATGTCTCGTAGATTTGGGAGATAAAAACCTTGTTTTATCATTAAGTAAATGCCTTTTATGCAAGTGCTACATTAAAAATAATTCTTTTCATTTTGTGTTATTTCGGATACTTATACTAATGTAAGTGTGACGTAAATAAAAAATTAATAGTTACTGTATTAATATTGCTCAAAGGAGGAAAAAATGAAAAAATTAGAACAGTTACTTCTTGTTGTCTTCTTGCTTAATTTTACATGCACTGCATCTGCAATGGAACAGGAATCAGGTTTTCCCCTGGAATCCAATCATCGGTTAATTGGCCCTGCAAGTATGAATTACCTTAAATCTAAAAGTAAAGAATTAAGCAAGCCAGTTATTTTTCATATAGTAATAGCGTCTCCAGACGAAGATGATACTACAGAGAGAGATGTTTCTGTTGTTGACTCATCGCAACTTCCTAATGAACTAACCGTTGCCCTTCTTGACCAATATTTTTCAGATCTTCATTCACTTTTTGAAAATTATTTCAAGAATTACGGTTGTGCACGAATCTATATAAATGGCTGGGTTCTTGATGCACCTTCTTATAAAGCGACAGGATTTGATTATGTTGAACAAGAGGCAAAGAAATAGATTAGCACTATCTTGTTTTTTCCTTCTCTTTACATTTAGGATTTGCAGTGCTGCGACTGCAGATAGCTTCGTTGCAGAGGTTAGCAAGACTAGGAATCTAGTAGTTCTCTTTGAACAAAAAACGAAACTTGTCGGCAAATTTAAAAAGAAAGATTCCTTAACGCGAGCAATAGAAGACGGTATTTGTCGGCATATAAGGGCTCAGCATTATGAGGTGTTACAATCAAAGTCAAAGCTCGGAGCTATGCCAAGCATTGGTGAATTTATTGGAGCATTATTTTTTCCTCATCCTTGTTTTGCAAATACTCTTAAAACAAACTTTAACCAATTATCATTTTTTGAGAGATCTCTTATTCTAATATCCGCTGACTTCGGATTTAAATTTGCAAAAAATATTATCATCTTAGCAAATAATGAAAAAGTAAATCTCAGCACATTTTCTACTAACCAGGATTTATTGCGATTGCTTTCCATTCCCTTTGCAGCAGAAAACGGTATGGTCATTCGAAAAGCTAAAGAAATTTTAAATAATGACACTAAGCAAAATGATTTCTATGCAAATATTGAGAGAGAATTTACTACAACAAGTACTCTTACAACAGAACAATGCACAATTTTGTTGAATGCTGGCTACATTTATAAGTTTCTTGGAAGACCTGAGTTATCAATAAATTTATTTAGGAGAGCAAGCGAGCACGAATCTAATCGAGGCACTATAGAGTATGGATTCATGATACTTGAGCGAGATCTCACAAAAGAAGATGAATTTATTGGCAGGTCGAAGCCTTTGGGAATAGAAGCTTATGCCTTATGGAAACTTGCGCAGTATCATCGATATGGCATTTCCACACCTCGTGACCTTGTGAGAGCTAATGAATACTATCTTGCTTCTTTGTTAAGGAATGAATTAAACAAATTTCCTGAAATTTACTATGACGCCGGTGATTTTGCAGAATATTTTGCGTATTCTCAGACTAATCCAGATAAAAGATTACGTGCTCTTAAACAAGCTTTAGATCATTACAGTAAGGCAGCAGAAGGAGGAATTGATGAAGGGTACAGCAAACAAATAGAAATTTTGAAGAAAATAAGTGATTTAGAGAATGTCGATGATCTACAAGGAAGAATTGCAAGTATAGCCAGCCATGCAGCACAGCGAAGTTTTGTGCATGCCAAAAATCTTCTTAAAGCTTCGGGCCTTAGTATTGACGGAAGAATTGAGTTTCTTAACTTAGAGCAATGCGTAGGTAATTATGCGAATTACCTGAAAGCTGTATTAAGGGAGGGAAGCAAATGTCCATCCTTCTAGGTGTTATTCTTGTTTTTTACCAAGTTCTTTATGCTATATCAGATTTTGATGCTACTGATTTCCAACTTTCCCAAGAACATGGCCCTAATTTTGAAGTAATTGTTAAAAATGTTGGGCAAGGTAGCTGCACAATTTTAAAAAATCACAAAAATGCATGCTATGTAGTCGTTGATGCTGGTACATCTTCAAATGCTCCCGTAGAACTTCTTAACCGTATTGCTTGTGCGCTTGGAATGAGTGACGTACATATGGACTTGCCAGGTTATGCAGGCAGAATCACTGCTATTACTTCTCACAGTGATAAAGATCATATCAATATTTTTTCTAAATTATTCAACCTTAATACGATACTATTTCTACGTACGGCTCGATTTATATTAGGGGACAATGAGCAAAGCTATCTTTCAAAAGAAGACGGTGAAGAATTACATGAAGGAGTCTTGCAACAAATACCAACGGCTGTGTCTTTTATTGGGCAGTATAGGCTAGATTGGTTATTAGACTGTGGATTTTTAGATGCTGAAAGCCTTATAGAATCTAATACATTTTTATCAATTTTATTTGTTAATGCAGGCATTGGCACCTCATTCGCAAGTAATGAAAATACAAATAGTGCTGTTGTAAGACTTTCTCTAAACGATCAAAATATTTTGATCATGGGAGATGCATCCGCAATTGCTACAAGACGATATCTGGTAGACCGCAAAAAAAGAATTCCAACAGAACCGTATCAACGTCCTCCTCAAGATGTTCAACTATCTATCGTTAGCCATCATGGTGCAAAAGATGAAGATGGTTCTAATGACGGATTTTGGTTGAATCAAAAACGACCAAGTCATGTGGCGATTAGTGCAGGTTATAGATATAATGGTCATCCAGATCTTGGACTTTTTCAAGAGCTTTTTTTAATTGATAGTTTAGTAGATACAAAGGATTTGCACCAAATAGCAATTGGTGTGACTAATCCCGAAGATTATGAATATGCAGCAGAACAGCTTCTTCCTGATTTTCAGTTTATTGGTGTAGATGCAAATGAAAAATGGTCAATATTTGCAACGCAAAAATCTGTTTATAATACAGCAAGTTCTGGAGATATAAGATACATCTTTAAATCAGACGGATCTTTAGCTGATTTTTCAAGAGAATACTGAGAATATCGTCGAATGCTCCTTCCGAATCCGCAAAAACTTACAAAGCTATTATATCTTACAGATTATTCAGGTAGAGATGCTATGTTTCGCAAACGAGAAGGCACTGCCTAAACCGTTAGCCAGAAAAAGCAGTTGATGAAGGGCAGAATTATAAATTTTTTCGTTAAAATACTTCTTTAACCTGAATCAAATGGCCTACCCCCATGCGCCCACATCCACGCGGATAAACTGATGTGATGATCATATAGGTGCTCGGGTGGTTCTTTGCCGTTTGCTGCTGCAAATGATTTCGCTAAGCGGATTTGTGATGGCGATGCGGGTCTTCCGTATCTCTCTCGTAGTTTAAGAGGTTTGCCCGGACGACATTCTTTAGCAATAGTTTTGATCAATGATTCATGATCCTGCGGTACCCAAACGCGTACTTGCACGAACCCTTCTTGTCTTTTCTTCTCACGGAATTTTTGCATTCTTGCGGTCATCAATAACGCCGTAGGTAATCAACCGATGTGTAAAAATGTAACCCATTTTTACACATCGCATAAGTGCGCATTTAGCACATTTCTAAATGACTCTTGATTGTGTAAAGGGGTATTTTGCTTGATAAAAGTGGGTTAAGAGAAATGAGATTTGAGATAGGGAAGGAATTGTTTTATAGAAAACTAATACTTGTGAAAGCTAAATAAGCATCAATGACCATAACTGAATTTGAAGAAAAAGCTGAAAAAATTCATTTACTGTGTGGAGAAAACCCACAGATGCTTTTTCATTATAGAAAACAACGTCATGTTAAAGATATATTGAGAAAAAATGAGCTAAGGTTTGCTTCTTTTAAAGGTTTGTTAATAGAGGCAGATAAAAAGGAACTAGTACTCGGACATGAAAGAATTTTATTTTGCATTAAAGAAAAATTAGAAAAAAATGCCCAATATTTCTGGTATTTTTTGAGCAAGGAATTTGAAAAAATATTGAGCTCAATGTCTGTCTATATTTTATCTCTTTCAAGTGAAAAGGACGATAAAATGCTTTGGGATGAGTACGCTGATAATGGTAAAGGTGTGGCTTTTGGGTTTAGCTTTCATGAAATGGTTATATTTGAAAACGGAACAAAAATAAAAAATCCTAAATACTCTATTAAAGTATTTTATGAGAAAGAAGTAGAAGCATTTGATAAATTTATTAATCAGTTTTTAGATTTAGCAGAACAGTACTTAAAAAAAATCCCATCTACAATGCATCATGATCTTGCAATAAGCCTTGCAAGTCATTTAATTGTATATCTTCCTGCTCTAAAAAGGGATAAATTTGATTTTGAAAGGGAACATAGAATAGTAATGCCTGGCATTATAGGAAAGGATGGGAAAAGGTACCCTAATGAAATATCAAGTGAGTACCTTGTAGATTACAAAGAACACAAGAGCTATCATTTTTTACATAATTTTATATTAGAAGAGTTAAGAGAAATTGTAATAGGGTTTAACGTTGACGAGAATTTTGAAAATGAAATTAAAAATTTCCTTGTTAAAAGCAGGTATAACCCTGAACGAATTATTATTTCAAAATCTACAGTGGCATGAAGTTAACTAATTTTTTCTTTTACTTCTCACCCTTTTTAAGAAGATCAAGCAAAGAAAGATCGAGTGCTTTGCACAGCTTTAAGATCACTAAAAAGCTTGGATTGCGTTTCTTGTGCTCAAGAAGGCTGATGGTCGAATAATGAATTCGTGATCGATCTGCAAGCTTTACAATAGACAAACCAAGCTCCTTACGTCTGGCAGTAATTGCATCCAGTACAAAGTCAACAATTTGAGGTTCAGTAAGGTCTTTCATAGCAAAAGGAATTATGAATCAAGAACATCAAAATAAATACTTGACAGTAGTCAAATAATAAGATGATCTATCTCTAGAAAATTGTTCGTGGTAAATGATGACTAGAAAATACAAAGCATCTCCTCAGGAAGAAAAAGCTCGCTTGGAAACATGGCCACGCATTGGCATTAGCTTAGAACGGGTGATGAGCTCGATGGGTCGTATGGAAGATGTGGCAAAGCTTTTACGCGAAGATGAAGGCTATACCGATATGTATACGATTGAAGAACAAATTCAACGCGTCTCTGATCGCTTGCGTTCTTGTATTCGCACTTTTGAACGGCGCTACCAAGTGAAGATTGAAATTTTTACCCCCTACAGCCCTTTTGAAAACAAAACCAAACGTTTTATTTCAGTAATTGAAAAGCCGGAGGAGATGTCGTGATGTTCAAAATTTTAGAGAAATTTTATTGATACCTGTATAATCTACCAGGTATCTTTTTTTCAGATGTGGGTGTAGTAAAAAAAGTAGCTGACAAAACTGTTGCTTCACATGTGTATAGCCGCGTTTAAAAATCTTGCTTTCAGCAGCGCCCTCTCAAAAGTTAGAGAGGTTTTGCCAACATTTGGCATCTTCTCGATCTTTATAAAAAACTTCTTATTTAGTTTTTATGACCGTCTTGAACCACTTATATTTTCTGGAATCCTTCTAAAAAGTTTAAAAAGTAATATTTTTTCTCAATTTTTGGTATTTTCTTTTTATTTTTTCTGTGCTGCAATTTTATTGCTCAGGTTTGAGATTATAGGAGAACAAGATGTTTAAAAGATTCGTTGCTCGCGTTTTAATTTTTTTCCAAATTTATAGCTCCCTATTTCAGAGTATCGCTTATGGGGGATATGGGTTATTAGAAAACCTCCCCATCCAAGATGAGATCTATCTGCACGGGGGGTATGCCAAAGATGGCGGCCTGCGGCTCTCGCTTTGGACATCTACCTTGACCAGTCAGAAAACAGAACTGCTTAAGGAGATAGAAATTCCGACCTATGAGGAGGTCAAGGCACGGAGTCGAACCAATAGCCGAGCCTCTTCTCCTTCTCCTGCATTACAGCTTCCGACCTCTAATTTATCTCCCCCATCGATTGCTGATTCTTTCCCTTCCCAAACTCCCCCCTCTTCTTTTAGTCCCCTTCCAGACGCTCAACAACCAACAGAAATATTTTCTGATCAAGACTCTGTGCTTGCAGCATTAACAGATCAAGAAGATATGAGTGATGAGGAAAATTCAGCCTTTGAAAGCGAAGAAGGAATTTTACGTACACCAGAAGGGGCACACTTTAACATTCAAGGGTTAAAGGTCTTTTTAAGCAACAGTGGCGAGCTGCTGGTTCAAGGAAAGCAAGAAGACTTTTCACATCCTATTCTCTTAAGTAGTGACCGCAGTATTATCTTGCATGAGGTAGAGGCGTTTGCCCTTAAACTGACTTCTGGCTCTATTATTAGTGTGGGCGAGTCTAAAATAGACTTTTTATCTCTGGAAGGAAGTGCTGATGATGGCACTATTATGCCGCAATTTCTTAACCAGGGGTCTTTGTCAGCTAAAGCGATCTTTTTAAAAAACCTCAACAATGCTAACAACGGTCGTTTAACCACCGATACCATCGAAATCCCTGAAGGGGTTTTTGAGAACCTTGGAAACTTAAGGGTTAAAGAACAAATGACTTTAAACGCGGAGCGTTTTACCAATAGAGGCACAGCAGCGATTTCTACATTGCATGTTTTAGATAGCGTCAGAAGGTTAGAAAATGCTGAGAATGCAGAACTGGAATTTATGCAACCAGTCTATCTTCCGCCCAGCACTGCTACTGTTAATGAAGGTGCCATGAAAGGAAGTATTCAATCACAGGGTACGATTTTTAATCAAGGGTTTTTAGAAGGAGATTTTTTAAAAACGTCAGAAGCTTTAACGAATCTAGGGATATTAAGAAGCAGAACTATTGAAGCAGATGGCCCCAGCTTTGAACAAACAGGCACAATTACCGCTAGACGTTTGCAAATTTGCCAAGATACACAGATTATTACCAGCGCTACCCAAAAATTAGAACTTACTGAAGCGATAGAAAGTCATTCTCAATCGCCATGGACGCTTGAAGGCACCGTTATCACCTCTACTTTTAGTCACCTTGGACGGTTAGAGTTGTTGGGAGAGCTTATTACTGAGCAATTTGAAGGCCATGGAATCATTAATGAGAGAGGTAGGCTTAAAGCGCAGGAATCTCGTTTTACCGATGCAACGACTATTTTAGGTAGGGCAACGCTTCAACACCTAGATGGTAGCGGAGATGTGATCGTTCAAGGAATAGTTACGGTGCGTGATCAGGCAACGATTGGTGGCCGATTGTATGTAAGAGAAAACGGCATGTTGAAGGGAAAAAAGACGAAACCTCTTACCTTAACACTACAAGAGGGCGGAGAGATCGCAGGCGTTGTGGATGTTGATTACCTTAGCGCCACCAAGCCTTTAACATTAGCGGCCAAAGGCAAATTGGTGAGTCGTGTACGAACAAATCTTTTTGCTGATCTCTTGATACCTGCAGAAGCAAGCGCAGAACTGCATTATCTAAGTAGTCATAGTAAACTTGAAAATCACGGGGATCTTACCATTATTGGTGTACGCCCAGGCAGTCAATTAAATCTTGTCAACAGCGGTATTACCCATGTTGATGCCTTGCAACTGTCTTCAAAAGCAAATGGAATAATGCCTCAAAATACTGTTTCAAGTCTTTCTGATCACAAGCTAGTAAATCCAGAGTTTAAAACTCTAACTCATGCAAGTGCTAAACAAAGAGCGACATTTTATAAAAAACTATTGATGCCAACAACAGGTGGTGATGTGGATTCTGAATTTACAACTGCTACACACGCAGCTGCTAAACAAAAAGGAAGTCAGTACAAACAGCAGTTTCTGGACTTAGCAAGAGGCACAAGCCTTGAAGAATTAGAGGCAGATTACCAAGCACTGCATAAAAGACTGTATGCAGCAACGCATGCAGATAGTGACGGAGATACAGCTTCACAAAAGTTCGGCTCGATTACACCTATAAACTTTTCAACGTTTGAGACATTGCCTTTTTCTCAGTTGCTGGGTCAGCTTAAAAAGAATGCGTTAGATTATGCGTTGCCGCTACCAACTGATATTGAAAAAAGATCGTATACGTATTTAGAAAATCTTGCAAGGCATCAGAAAAATGCGATTGTTATTCTAGACCATACGAACATCTGCCCAATAATCAGTTATGAAGAGTTTCGCAAGAAAGACAACGTAGCTAAAAAACATTATATAATTAACCTTTATAAAAGGTCAGGAATATTAACCCCATTAATTAAAGATTCTATATGGAAAATGCCAGATGGTCCTGCACAATTGCTTCTTGCTTTGCAGAAAGCAAGAAGTGCATACAGAAAAAAATACCTTACAGAGCATCCAGAACTTGTGCAGCAAGCATGGGCCCAAACATCGGAGTCTATTCAACAAGCGCTTGTTGATGCTGAGTTAGATAGAATTCTTGATATTCACAGTCTTAATGGGAAAGATTGTAAGCAATTAAAAAAGATGGCTGTTCAATATGCCGAGAAGACTGGCACATACACGACCGAAATGCACATAGAATTGCTTAAGAAAAGTGGTGGTCCACTACATTTAGCTGTTATGAAAGCAGCAAATGCCTATAGAGAGAAAGCCTTACAAGATAACCCTTACCTTCTGCAACAGGCGCGTGATAATGCATTGATTGTGGCAGATGAGCAGCTGATGCAACAAGAAATAGAGAAGCTTTTACCTCAAAAGTTTCAAAGAAACTATATTAGAAGGTTATCAATTCATGATACCCGGGATCTTGCCATAGAATCTAGTAAGCTGTTGGGGAAAGCTGAAGAAGAAATTAAACTTCTCCGGGGAATGAACGTTTATGATATGCATGATAAGCTTATCGAACTTCAAAATCAGATTAAACCTAAGTATATAGCTGACCACCCGGAAATCATTATGCAAGCCCGCGAAGCGACGCGAACTGCTGTTCAGTACTTGAAAAGACTTGGGCAACAGATTGCTGCCTATAAAAACCTAGCCGCTGAAATATTTAAAGTGAACCTGCAAGCGGTTAATCACTCAACCGGTCAGCTTACTCTAAAATCTGGTCGCTTTGATTTTACTGGTGAAGGCGCGTTTGTGAATGAAGGCACGTTGGTGCAAGAGCAAGCAACGGTGCATTGGCTAGCAAAAGCTTCGGAAGACTTTAATGCAGGCACGTGGAGAGTCAAAGGCTCTTTGCAGCTTGATAATTATCGCTCGGAAAACCTTGGGGTTCTTGAGGTGGATGGCACGCTTGGGATAACTACACCTGATGATGCGATGGAGGCGTTCAAAGGCCTTGCCAAGGTTAAAACTCAACGTTTGGTCATGCATGCCCCAAGTTTAAGAGATGTAACGCCTGAGGATAAAATCTTGCCATGGGTACTGGAGCTGCATTTAGCCCAAGATTTTGAAAATGTAGGTGGTATTCGCACCTATGGGTTACAGCTTTTTTGTGAAAACTTTAAGGCACATGCTGATGTGACTGCAGCCTTGCGTGAAGGTACTGTTGTTGAACAAGATGATCCAGATGGGTTTTTAGATGTTACTATACGTAATAAAGGTGCGATTGGTCTAAATAGCTCTTTATGGGGCAAGCAAGGGGTGAGGATAAGATCAAAAATCTTGCATTTAGAAGGCCAACAAAGGATTCCCGGAGCAGCAGCGCCTAATGTTTTATACAAAGTTAATGATAATGGTATCTATGGCAAAGATGGTCCGATTGTGCTTGAAATTACCGAAGAATTCACGAACCATTTTGGTACAATCCATGCACCTTTTTACATTATTAAAGGAAAACTTTTTCATAACATTGCAGGCCTTATTCAAGGTTTAGATGCCACACAGCAAAGCCAAATTATTGTCGAGACGCTTCGGAATATCAGGGAGGTTCCGAGTAGTTTTTCTACAAGAGGATGTCCAGGGCATCCTTGGAGAAGAACACACACATTTCATGGTGATTCTACAGGTACAAATTATTGTAGCGGATTAGGTTGCCGCCCTGGCACCACAAATTACGAAACCTCACCACAATCAGTCATCGAGCACGCGGGTGATTTACTGCTGATTTATCGTAATCTTGAGATGGAAGTCTCGCATCTTTCCAGTGCCAAAACCTTAACCCTGGATGCTAGACGTGCGGATCAATCTCTTGAAGTGGGTGGCGAAGGAAATGTTGTGATTCTTGAAGAAAATGAACTTCCTAAAACAAGAAATCCTCACCAAGGCATGACCCTAACCTGGGATCGTAACCAACAATTTTCTTTCATGCGCGGTAAGTACAGTGTGCAAGGAAATCTTGGTAATGCTAAATTGAGTGGGGGTGTGCGAGGTGGTGAGGTTGCATTTCGTGCGGTTCAAATGCTGTTTGAAAATACACAGGCAGATCGTAAACAACAAGAGATGCTCATTCGCCTTGGGCAATTCATTCAATCAAGCAATTCAAGCCTTTATAAAAGAATTGACGACAGCGATATCTACGATACGCGCTTTCCACTGAACCATACGGTTCCAAAAGCCATTGTTGGTATTGGCGCGCTTCCTGAGGAAATCAATTTTCCTGCCTATTTCAGCGCAATGAATCATGCTTTTGGTAAAAACATGGCTTATGTTTATTTGGGGATTGAAGCTCTAGGTCTGACCTTTGCGCAATTGTGTGAATTTCATGCTGGAGAACTGCGAAACCGTGAAGGCTCACAAGTGCGACGATACATCATAAAGGATCGCGAAGAAAGTTACCCGGTAGATGTGGTAACCCACCCAGATGTGATGTCGATAGAAGCCTTAAAGGTCTCCCCTCTACCGCTTTTAATGATGGAATTTGGTAAAGGAATCATTCGGGCTGAAGATGAAGCTCGTCGACAAGCGCAAGAGAAAGCAGCGAAAGCCAAGAGCCAAACTTTGAGTGACCAGGCAGAAGCAACAATGCATCAACCAGTAATGCCTAATGCAGATATTGTCATGGGAATACCTGAGCAGCGGCACTTACGTGGAGTAGAAGCCACAGAAGAAGATGCAACCCTTGTAACCCAAGGTCCATTAAGTGTGTTTACAAACGTCAGCGGCAATAATATTGGTATGGTTTCTGAGGAAGATACCGTAACGTTCGGATCAAACATTAGGCGTCATTATCATGCGAATGGTTTTACAGATGAATTTGACCAAAGTACAGCAAATGCGAAAAAGAAGTTACTAATTCAAGGTCAAACCGGCGTAAATCTTGCGGCCGTGCATACAAAATCTGGAAAGAGAACAAAAATTAATGCCGTAACGGGACCGGTTGTTGATAGATCAATGGTTACGACTACTTATACAGAAGAACACCACAGCAACAAAAAGGAAGATACTACTATTAAAAGAACATATCATCACCATAACGTTTCCACCCATGAAAGTGACAAGTCAGTAAAAGACTCTGTCAATATTAGCGGTGATAATATTTATCAATTTGGCACCAAACTCCACAATGCTAAGTTGAGCACTAATGAAGATAAGGGGGAAATCAAGCAATTTGATGTGGTGGATGAAAGTTATGTAGATGTAACAACAGTTAAAAAGAAGAAAAGCTGGTTTGGCGGCAGCAGAAATAAAATTTCTAATGCGGTTACTAGATCATCTTCTTCAAAAGGCTGCCATTCAGATGGAATGGCCTTTTTGGTGAGGACCGGTTTATATGAGGCCGTTAACCCAACAATGAAAGCAAAACGCAGTGACATTACGGCAAAAGAGAGCATCCAGATTCAAGCGGGAGTTAATAGCAGCCAATCGGTAACGCAAACTTCCTCTCAAGGTACAATCTGGAACAAAAGGCGCATGACCCAAGAAAGTCGTACCACCCATGTAAACCCAAGAATTGATGGAGATGTGTATTTTTACACCCCTAAGGCAAGGGTGCAGCAACGTGCAGGCTCCGGCCCAATTGCGAACATTACTAGCGATGTACCGATTGATTATGTAGATATGATAGATCAACACCACTACACCTCTAAATCGCAAAAGAGCCTGAGTGCGGGCGCGGCGATGATTGTGCGGTTGGGCGTAGCTTTGCTTGTTGCTAATCCTTTCGCTGGCGGAGGTCTTAGCTCAACCATGGCGGGTGCGGGGTTTGATACCCTATGCAGTGAAACCGCCATCAACATGATTGAAAACGATGGTAACCCGGGTCGAGCCTTACAGGCGATGCGTGAGAAGAACATTGTCAAAACGGTGGCGCGCTCAGTGGCTGCAGCGGGGCTTACCGGAGCACTTGGTGTAGGAACAGCTCCTACTTCGGTGGAAAGTTTTGCCAAGGAATTTTTAGCACGCTCTGCCGTGAGCACCACCATGGCCATTGCGTTTGATGGGGTAAAACCTGGGGATGCGATTCGCCAGGGTGCCCTGAACGCTGCGGTGCAGACGGTGGGTGCCTGCATTGCCAACAAAATTGGGGATCTGGCTGATTCTAAAATGGGAACAGAACAGATTGGCGATATTACCCAAGAAATCTTCCACGGGTTTTTAGGTGCAGGTATTGGTGCTGGAACCGCCGCGATTATGGGGCAAGATGTTGGCAAGGGGGCAAGTTCGGGTGCTATTGGTGCCGTGGTGGGCCACAGTACCGCAAAAATCTCTGGCTCTAAAGCGCTGGGTGATCTGGTGGCAGTAGCTGTTGCAATGATGACCGATCAAGATGTGGGCATTGCCTACATGGCCTCAAATAATGCCACCACCTATAACTATGAGGCCCATCAATCAAAAGCAACTCCTGAGGCCAAGGGTGATGAAAAGGAAGATGAGGAGGTTAAGCAAAGTTTCCTGGCAGGGTTACAAGAAGGGGAGCAAAATAAGCCTACAGCAGCGCAGCAGGCATATGAACGGGGTCGTCAGCGTTATCTGAAAGAAAGCTTAGAACAGGCTCGTCGTCATCGAGGCAGAGAATTGAGTGATCGTTCACGAGAGCGGGTAATTGATAGCGCAAGTAAGGTATTTGGTCGTTATCACTCCTCTTGCGAAGCGCTTGGTATTATGACAAATCCATCGAATGTGCTGCGAGCAGGGAGTTATATTCCAGGTATTCCTGGGGCAATAGCAGGCGTAGGAGAAGCTAGTTACGGCGTGTACAAAGGCACTCATGATTTTATGGATGTAACGCAAGCCGGTATTAC